>NZ_JAWHUE010000002.1:411467-977880 GCF_034531355.1 Microbacterium xanthum | reverse complement strand
GGTCCGCTACTTGAGGGGGCGGGGCCTTCCGGCCGCTCCGCTCTCCCCTTTGGGGCGAACAACAAGAACATTACGCACAATCCCCCCACCCAGCAAACCCAACCCACACCCCGGGCGTGTCGCACGCGGAGAACCGCGGAATCACGCCGATGTTGGGACAGTCGGCCGACGTCTCGGGCGGGAGAGACGCGACCCCTCCTCGGCGCCGGCGCACCCGACTCGCCTCCGGATGGGTGCACGGAGGGCGCGCGCCGCAGAGCGCGTCGCATGCGACGCCCGGTCGGCGCTCCCCGCGAACGGCAAGCCGGGCTGCGCCTGTGGTCGTGCGAGGCGTCAGATGTCGAGGAAAAGCCCGGCGAGCGTCTTCTTGCCGCGCCGCAGGACCGCCACGCCGCCTGGAAGATCCCCCGAGACCCGGGCGGCGTCGTCGGCGACCTTGGCGCCGTTCATCGTCACGCCGCCCTGCGCGATCGCGCGGCGCGCCTCGGACAGACTCGACACGAGCCCGGTCGCGACCAGTGCATCGACGACGGCGCTGTCGGGCGCAACCGACGCGTGAGGCAGCTCCTGCAGGGCCTGACGCAGCGTGCCCGCATCGAGAGACGTCAGGTCCCCCTTGCCGAACAGGGCATCGGAAGCGGCGATCACCGCCTCCGTCGCCTCGACGCCATGCACGATGGTGGAGACCTCGCGAGCCAGTCGACGCTGGGCCGCGCGACGGAACGGCTCCTCCGCGACGACCCTGTCGTATTCCTCGATCTCGTCTCGGGTGAGGAACGTGAACACCTTGAGGCGCTCGATCACATCGCGGTCGTCCGTGTTGAGCCAGAACTGGTAGAACGCGTACGGGCTGGTGAGCTCGGCGTCGATCCAGATCGCGTTGCCCTCGCTCTTGCCGAACTTGGTGCCATCGCTGTTCGTGATCAGCGGCGTGCCGATCGCATGGACCGAGACGCCCTCGACACGGTGGACGAGGTCGGTGCCACTGGTGAGGTTGCCCCACTGGTCGCTGCCACCGGTCTGGAGCATGCATCCGTACTGACGATGAAGCTCGAGGAAGTCGAGGCCCTGAAGGATCTGGTAGCTGAACTCGGTGTAACTGATACCGGCATCCGAGTTCAGGCGCGCACTGACGGCGTCCTTCTTGATCATGGTGCCGACGCGGTAGTGCTTGCCGATCTCGCGCAGGAAATCGATGGCCGACAGCGGTGCGGTCCAATCGAGATTGTTCACCATGCGCGCGGCGTTCTCGCCCTCGAAGCTCAGGTAGCGCTCCACCTGAGCCCGCAGACTCTCCACCCACTCCGCGACGGTCTCGCGCGTGTTGAGGGTGCGCTCGGCTGTGGGCCGCGGGTCACCGATGAGGCCGGTCGACCCCCCGACGAGACCGAGGGGGCGGTGGCCTGCGAGCTGGAGACGCCTCATGGTGAGCAGCTGCACGAGGTGACCGAGGTGAAGGCTGGGGGCCGTCGGGTCGAAACCGCAGTAGAACGTCGTGGCAGACCCGCCGAGCAACGAGCGCAGCGCGTCCCGATCGGTGGACACATGCACCAACCCCCGCCAGACGAGCTCGTCCCAGACGTTCTCGAAGGTCGGGTCGTTCTTGGGCACGACCGCGCTCACGACGGTTTCAGACACCGTGAAAGGCTATCAGCGGCGCTGTGCGCCACCGCACGCGAACCACGGGATAATTTAGTTTCTACGCTTATTTATGTACGCGTTATGTCTTTGAGCTAAACTCAGGTCATGTTCGTGATCACCAGTGACCAGCGGAACAGCCGGGATGGAGATGACCTGGTCCCCCCGGCCCTCGACCTGCTCGACCGACTCGGTGAAGACCGCTGGGCGGCCCGACCGGAGAGAACCGCCGGCGACGAGATCCAGATGGCCACGGCTGACCCGGCGTTGGCGCTGGCGACGCTGCTCACCTTGACCCGCACCGGCGACTGGAGCGTGGGGGTGGGCGCCGGTCCGGTCGAACGCCCCCTTCCCTCCAGCGTCCGAGCCGGACGCGGGATCGCGTTCGTCGCGGCTCGGGAGGCCGTCGAACGGGCGAAGTCGGCGAGTTCTCGATGCACCGTCGTCGGCGGCTCGGGCGGACACGACGCGGATGCACTGGTGGCCCTGCTGATCGATCTGCGCGACCGTCGCAGCCCGGAAGGGTGGGAGGTTTTCGACCTCCTCGCCGAGGGCATGACGCAACGCGAGGCCGCCGAGCGACTCGGCATCAGCGCCGGCGCGGTGAGCCTTCGGGCGAAGGCCGCCGGACTCCGGCTCGAAGAGGCTGCGACCCCCGCGCTCGTACACGTTCTCGAGCATGCCGCCGACTCCCCCGACGACGTCGACGGCCCGTGACACACTGACGACATGCTGTCGCCCGAGCCGTTGATCACCATCAGCACGGCCGCCGCGCTCCTCCTCGGGATGTCGCTGGCGCTGGTGGCCGTGGTCGTCACCACCCGCCGAGACTCACCGATCCTCATCACGATCACCGGCGTCGCCGTCGCGGTGATGCTGACCGCCGTCGTGGTGGTCCCGGTTCCACTGCCCCCGGCGGTCTCCTTCCCCCTGGCGCTCCTCGGCTCGGCCGTCGCCGTCGTGGGCGGAAACCCCTTCACCCGCGACGTCCTCAGACGCGCGACCGCCGGCGCCGTCCGTGAAGGCGAACACGGCGGGATCCTGCTCCGGACCACGCGCGAGGGAGACGCCGCGGTCCGAGAGGTTCTCCTCGGCGGAACGACGATCGGCTACCTCGAGCGCGTGGCGGCGACCGTGACGATCCTCGTGGGCTTCCCCGAGGGACTCGCGGTGGTCGTCGCCCTCAAGGGGATCGGACGATTCTCCGAGCTGGCCAGCTCCGAGGCGCGAGAGCGGTTCATCATCGGCACGCTCGCCAGTCTGGTGTGGGCGTGCGCGGTCGCCGCAACGGTGCGATTCGCCGTCTGGTGACGAATCGTCGGCGGGCCGGTCAGAGACCGAGAGCGTGCGCGGCGGCTTGTGCGCGCTCCACGAGCTCGACACGTTGCTCGGCCACCCGGATCGGCGCGGTGCCGCCGAGTCCCGTCCGGCTGGCCACCGACCCTTCGACGGTCAGCACGTCCCGTACATCCGGGGTCAGATGTGACGAGACGTCGACGAGGACCGCGTCCGACGCCTCGTGCAGCTCGAGGCCGCGCTCCTCGCAGACCCGCACCAGGCTGCCCGAGATCTCATGAGCCTCGCGGAAGGGAACACCGCGCTTGACCAACCACTCGGCGACGTCGGTGGCGAGGGAGAATCCCGCCGGAGCGAGCTCCGCCATACGCGTCGTGTCGAAGCGCAGCGTCGCGATCATGCCGGCGAATGCCGGCAGAACGAGCTCCAGGGTGGCCACGGAGTCGAAGACGGGCTCCTTGTCCTCTTGCAGGTCGCGGTTGTAGGCGATCGGGAGCGCCTTGAGTGTCGCAAGCAGACCCGACAGGTTTCCGATGAGGCGCCCCGACTTGCCTCGCGCGAGCTCTGCGATGTCGGGGTTCTTCTTCTGCGGCATGATGCTCGAACCGGTGGAGTAGCCGTCATCCAACGTGACGAAGCCGAACTCCCGGGTGTTCCAGAGGATGATCTCCTCCGACAGCCGCGACAGGTCGATCCCGATCATCGCGGCGATGAAGGCGAACTCGGCCACGACATCGCGAGATGACGTGCCGTCGAGCGAGTTCTCCGCCGGTCGGGCGAGACCCAGCTCGTCCGCGACCAGCTGGGGGTCCAACCCGAGGGTCGACCCGGCAAGCGCGCCGCCCCCGTACGGCGAGACCGACGCTCGCGCGGACCAGTCGCGGAGGCGCTCGAGATCGCGCACGAGCGGCCACGCGTGGGCTTGGAGATGGTGGGCCAGCAGCACCGGCTGCGCGTGCTGGAGGTGGGTGCGGCCGGGCATGATCGCCTCGGCGTGCGCCTCGGCCTGAGCCGTCAGCGCGTCGATGACGCGGAGGACCTCGCGCGCGATCGTGCGCGCATGGTCGAGCAGGTAGAGGCGGATGAGGGTCGCGATCTGGTCGTTGCGACTGCGCCCTGCGCGGAGTTTGCCCCCCAGGTGCGGGCCGACCTCCGCGATCAGCGCGGCCTCCAGCGCTCCGTGCACGTCCTCGTCGTGCGGTGAGGGCTTCAGAGACCCGTCCGCGACACGCTCCGCGAGTGCGTCGAGTCCGGCGTGCATCGCCGCTTCCTCGTCGGCATCCAGGTAGCCGGCTGCGGCGAGCGCCTTGGCGTGGGCGTGCGAGCCGGCGAGATCATAGGGTGCCATCGCCCAGTCGAAGTGCGTCGAGCGACTCAGCGCCTCCAGCTCAGGCGACGGTCCCGTCGCGAATCGCGCGCCCCACAGGGCGCCTTCGTTCGTGCCTTCGCTCTTGCTCTCGCTCACCGTGTCAGCCTACCGATCGCCGGAGGTCCCACTGGCAGGCGGACGACCCGGCACCAGCGTGCGCGCGATGCGGTCGGTCGCGGCCTCCAGCGGCCCCCGCCCCACCAGGAGCGCCCAGGCGGTCGCGCCGGCCACGATCGACGCGGTGAGGATCCAGAAGAGGTCGAGATCACGGAACCCCGCGAGATCGGATGGATCGCCCAGCACGACCGCCGCGATCAGCGCCCAGGCCACGAGTTGCACGGTGTACGCCGTCAGCGGCATCGCACCGACCGCGCGGATGGGGAGAGCGAGCCATCCGACCGGGCTCATCGTGCGCCCCGGCCACATGCACGCCAGCACGCACGCGCCGATCACCGCGATGGCGAGGCCCCCCGAGCCCACGACTTCCAGCAATCCCGTCGAGTGCGGTCGCGCGGTCCACACCGCGCCGAGATACGTCGTCCACTCGTCGCCGGGCTCGAAACCGCTCACAGCGTTCGATCCGTAGGCGGCGATCGCCAGCGCCCCGCCCACCACCATCGCGCCGATCTGCGTGGCGCGTCGCATCAGGTCGGCTCGGGCCAGTCCGAGACCGGCGAGCACGAAACAGATCCAGACCGGGAACGGATACTGCCATCCGACAGCGAGGGCCGCCCCCTCTCCGAGCGGGGTGGTCCAGAACGTCAGGTCGTCGAGGAACACCTGCACGAAAGGCATGACCAGAGCGACCAGGGCCGCCAGGGCGAACAGCACCGGCGCCGCCAGACCCAGGGCCGGAAGGGCGAGCAGGAACAGCAACGCGTAGGCGGGCAGGATGACGTAGACCGGCACGCCCGTCGCGATCAGCAGCATCCCGAGGACCCACAAGAGCGCCGCGCGCACGGCGATCCGACGCCGCGAGAGGGCGAGCCGGTCCGCGGACACGGGGACGGCGCCGCCCGTGAGCAGCCCGAGTGACACCCCCGCGAGGGTCGCGAACAGAATCGAGGAACGCCCCGCGGCGATGTTCGACCACGTCGACGGATCCGACAGCACGACGCTGTCGCCGAGCCACAGCAGGTGCGCGGCGAGCATGCCGATCACGGCGAGCCCCCGCGCGAGGTCGATCCCGGCGATGCGGCCGGCAGCGTTCAGCTGCCACGCTCGTGCCCGCGCGTCGGGAGGTCCCGAGGCCGTCATCGTCGGATCGATCTTCGTACGGCGCCGGGTCAGTCCTGGCGCAGGAGCCAGACCAGCAACGCCTTCTGCGCATGGAGTCGGTTCTCTGCCTCGTCCCACACCACGCTCTGCGGTCCGTCGATGACCTCGGCGTCGACCTCGTAGCCGCGGTCCGCCGGCAGGCAGTGGATGAAGACCGCGTCGTCCTCGGCCAACCGCATCAGGTCGGTGGTGACCTTGTACTCGCCGAGGTCGCGGAGTCGCGCGAGCTTCTCCTCCTCTTTGCCCATCGACACCCAGGTGTCGGTGACGACCACGTCAGCGCCGGCGGCGGCCTCGTTCGGGTCGGTGAACAGCGTCACCGACCCTCCCGTCTCGGCCGCACGACGATCCGCGTCGGAGATCACATCGTCCCGCGGCGCGTAATGCTCCGGCGACGCGACCCTGACATGCATCCCCGCCGTGACTCCGGCCAACACGTACGAGTGGGCCATGTTGCTGCGTCCATCTCCGAAGAACGCGAGCGTCAGCCCCTCGAGATCACCCTTGTGCTCACGGATCGTCAGCAGGTCGGCCAGCAACTGACAGGGGTGGAAATCGTCGCTGAGGGCGTTGACCACCGGCACACGCGTTCCTTCGGCCATCTGCTCGAGCCCCGCCTGCGCGTAGGTGCGCCACACGATCGCCGCGACCTGACGCTCCAGCACCCTGGCGGTGTCGGCCGGGGTCTCCTTGCCGCCCAGTTGGCTGTTGGCGGTCGAGATGATCAACGGGGATCCCCCGAGATCGGCGATCCCCACGGCGAAGGACACCCGGGTGCGCGTGGATGACTTGTCGAAGATGACCGCGACGGTCTGTGGGCCCTCGAGCGGCTTGAGCTTCCACCTGTCCTTCTTCAGCGCGAGCGCGAGATCGAGGATCTCGCGCTGTTCCGCGGAGGTGAGGTCGTCGTCGCGGAGCAGGTGTCGGGTCATGCGGATACCTCCGTCGTGGCCGAATGGTCGGCGTCCAGCAGAACGGACGTCTCCACCGTTGCCAGAGCACGGGTGAACAGTCCGATGAAGTCGTCGATCTCGACGTCGCCGATGTTCAGCGGTGGGGCGATCCTCACCGTCGACGGGTTGGCGGCGTTGACGATCAGTCCGTGCTCCTGCGCCGCGGCGACGACCGCCCCCGCGACCGGGTGCTGCAACGCGACCCCGATGAGGAGGCCGCGGCCGCGGGTGCCGCGCACCAATGGCGATCCGATCGACGCGATGCGCTCGCGGATCTGGACTCCCCGCGCCGAGGCGTTCTCGACCAGACCGGCCCGCTCGATCTCGTCGAGCACCGCGAGGGACACCGCGGTCCCCAGCGCGTTGCCTCCGAAGGTGGACCCGTGGGTCCCGGGGTAGAACAGCTCGCTGGTCTCACCGAACGTGACGAGGGCCCCGATCGGGAAGCCGCCGCCGATGCCCTTGGCGACCGTGATCGCGTCGGGCACGATCCCCGCGTGCTGGAAGCCGAACCACGCTCCGGTGCGCCCCGCCCCGGTCTGGATCTCATCGACGATCAGCAATGCGCCGTGGCGTGAGGTGAGCTCCCGTGCCCGCTCGAGGTACCCGTCCGGAAGGTCGACCACGCCCGCCTCGCCCTGAATCGGCTCGACGACGAGAGCGGCGACGTCGTCCGCCATCGCCGCCTCGAGGGCGGCCACCGTGGGTGCGATGTGCTCGACACCGGCGACCATGGGAAGGAACGGCTCTTGCATGGCGGGCTTGCCCGTCATCGCGAGGGTCCCCATGGTGCGGCCGTGGAAGGCGTTCTCCAGCGTCAGGACGCGCGGCCGGGCGGCACGGGCATCCTGAGAGGCACCGTGCAGGCGGGCGAGCTTGAAAGCCGCCTCGTTCGCCTCGGCTCCGGAATTGGCGAAGTACACGCGGCCGTCGGGCCCGGTCCCGGCGAGCTGCTTCAGTTTCGCCGCCAGGGCGAGCTGGGGCGGGGTCGCGAAGTAGTTCGAGACGTGCGCGAGGGTCGCCGCCTGGCCGGCCACCGCGTCCACGAACACCGGATGCGCGTGTCCGAGCGAATTCACGGCGATACCGGCGAGGAAATCGAGGTAGCGCGTGCCGTCTTCATCCCAGAGGTAGGCGCCCTCGCCGCGGACGAAGAGAGCGAACCGGTCGCCGACGTTGCGGACCAGATCCCGTCCGGCGTCTTCCCGCCATGTCGTCGTCCCGGTCATCCGTTCACCACCTCGGTCCCGATTCCCTTGTTCGTGAAGATCTCCACCAGCACCGAATGCGGCACGCGCCCGTCGATGATGGCAGCCGTCTCGACACCGCCCTGCACCGCGTGCAGGCACGCGGTCATCTTGGGGATCATCCCCGACTCGAGGGTGGGCAGCATCCCCGTCAGCTCGGCCGCCGTCAGATGCGACACGAGGGAGTCCCGGTTGGGCCAGTCGGCGTAGAGACCGGCGACATCGGTCAGCACCACGAGTTTCGCCGCGCCCAAGGCCACGGCCAGGGCCGAAGCGGCCGCGTCCGCGTTCACGTTCAGCGACTGACCGGGGTTGTCGGTGTCCGGGGCGATGCTGGAGACCACCGGAATGCGTCCGGCCTCGAGCTGATCGAGCACCGGCTGCGGGTCGACATCCACGACGTCGCCCACCCGGCCCAGGTCGTGCTCCACCCCGTCGAGCATCACGCCGCGACGACGCCCCGTGAACAGCCCCGCGTCTTCGCCGGACAAACCCGTCGCCAGCGGACCGTGGGCGTTGATCTTCGCCACGAGCTGCGGATTGATCTGTCCGGTGAGAACCATGCGCACCACGGAGATCGCCTCGGTGGTGGTGACCCGGTAGCCGCCCTTGAACTCGCTCGGGATCGCGAGGCGGTCGAGCATCGACGAGATCTGCGGCCCGCCGCCGTGGACGATGACCGGTTTCACGCCCACGTAGCGGAGGTAGGCGATGTCGGCGGCGAAGGCCTCCTGCAGCTCGTCCGAGACCATCGCGTTGCCGCCGTACTTGATGACGATGATCTGGTCGCGGAAGCGCTGCAGCCACGGCAGCGACTCGATCATCGCCTCCACCCGGGCGCTGGCGGTGGTCGGATCGGTGTCCTGGATGTCGGTCATGAGGAGTAGGCGCTGTTCTCGTGGACGTAATCGTGGGTGAGGTCGTTGGTGTAGATCGTCGCCGCGGCGTCGCCGACGCGGAGGTCGATCAGCACGTGGGTCGCGCGCGGGGTCAGGTCGACCTCGTCGCGCGGGCGGTCCGGCCCCCCGGCCGTGCACACGCGGACACCGTTCATCGAGACGTCCACGTCGTACGGATCGAACGACGCGTCGGTCGTGCCGATCGCCGCCAGCACGCGGCCCCAGTTGGGGTCGTTGCCGAAGATCGCCGCCTTGAAGAGGTTGTTACGTGCGACCGAGCGTCCGACGTCGACGGCGTCTTCTTCGGAGGCCGCCCCGACGACCTCGATCGTGATGTCGTGGCTCGCGCCCTCCGCGTCGGACTGCAGTTGGATCGCAAGATCGGTGCACACCTCGGTGAGCGCGGCGCGGAAGGCGTCGGGTTCCGGCGTGATCCCGGATGCGCCGCTGGCCATGAGGGTCACCTGATCATTGGTGGACATGCAGCCATCCGAGTCGAGCCGGTCGAAGCTGACGCGCGTGGCGGCCCGCAGGTGGTCGTCGACATCCGCCGCCGGGAGCACGGCATCGGTGGTGATGACGACGAGCATGGTCGCCAGCCCCGGCGCCAGCATCCCGGCCCCCTTGGCCATGCCGCCGATCGTCCAGCCGTCCCGCGTGCGCACCGAGCGCTTCGGGCGCGAGTCGGTGGTCATGATCGCGAGCGAGGCGTCCTCTCCCCCGTCGGCGGACAGGGAGGCGATCGCCCGCTCCGTCCCATCGAGCACCTTCGCGCGGAACACCTCGTCACCGGTGCCGATCAGACCGGTCGAGCACACGACGACGTCACCGGCGCCGATCCCGAGGAGCTCGGCGGCCCGCTCAGCGGTCTGGTGGGTGGTCTGGAAGCCGAAGCTGCCGGTGAAGCAGTTCGCGCCCCCGGAGTTCAACACGATCGCCTCGATCGCACCGTCCTTGACGACCTGTTCCGACCACAGGATCGGATTCGCTTTGGCGCGGTTGGACGTGAAGACGGCGGCGCCGGCCGTGAGCGGGCCCCGGTTCACGACCACGGCGACGTCGGGCTTGCCGGTCGACTTCAGGCCGGCAGCCACCCCGGCTGCCTCGAATCCCTGCGCTGCGGTGACGCTCACGGGGCCACTCCGTTCACGGTGAGGGCACGGTCCTCGGGGAGGCCGAGCGCGATGTTCATGGATTGGACGGCCGCGCCCGCGGTGCCCTTGACGAGGTTGTCGACGGCCGCGACCACCACGACGCGGTTCGCCGACCGGTCGATCGCCAGCCCGAGGAGAGCCGTGTTGGCGCCGATGACGTCGGCGGTGCGGGGAAACGCCCCCTCGGGCAGCACGTGCACGAAGGGCTCGTCCGCGTAGGCCGACTCCCAGGCATCCCGGATCTGCGCATCCGTGACGCCGGGGGTGATCGGGGCGGTCGACGTGGCGAGGATGCCGCGCGACATCGGCACGAGCACCGGCGTGAAGGAGATCCCGACCCGTCGCTCGTCGGAGAATCCGTCCGATGTCGGAGAGGCCGCGGCGATCCCTCCGACATCGGGGCGATCGTCCGACATCGCGGCGGTGAGGGCTTGGCGGATCTCGGGGATGTGACGGTGCGTACCGCCGACGGCATACGGGTTCGCCGTTCCCAGGATCTCGGCAGCGAGGAGGTTCGTCTTGGCGGCCTTGCCCGCGCCGGAGGGCCCGACGGCGAGCACGCTGACGATGTCAGACGGGTCGATGACGCCGGCGGCCACGCCCGGCGCAAGGCTCAGACTCACGGTCGAGGCATTGCAGCCCGGTGCGGCGATCCGCGTCGCGCCCACCAGCCGCTGTCGCTGCTTGCCGCCGTCGACGAGCAGTTCCGGAACGCCGTAGGTCCAAGGCTCGTGGAACGCCCCGCCGTAGAACGCGTTCCACGCCTCTTCCGACGCGAGCCGGTGGTCGGCGCCGGCGTCGATCACGAGCGCGGCATCCCCGAGCGCATCGGTGTACTGCCCCGACTGGCCGTGCGGCAGGGCCAAGAACACGACATCGTGCCCGGCGAGCACCTCGGCCGAGGTCGGTTGGATCGTCAGGTGCGCCAGCGATCGCAGGTGCGGCTGGTGCTGGATGAGAGGCTGGCCGGCGGTCGAATGCGCCGTGACGGTGCGGATCTCGACGTCGGGATGCGCGGCGAGCAACCGCAGGATCTCACCACCGGCGTAGCCGGATGCGCCGGAGACGGCGACCGAATAGGTCATGCGTTCCACCTTAGTTTCGAAGGAGTCGGAGCCTGGAGACGGCGACACCCGCCGGTCCGATGAGGACCGCGTGCGAGGTCGCCTAAAGTCGGCGGCCGCGACGGAGCGAACCGAGGTGGCGTCGGCGCGACGAGGCGGTGCGCGTCGGCTGCGAGCCGACGACGAGCACCGGGCCCATGGCGGGCACCGTCGGGACCGAGGCAGCCGGAAGCATGGGGCTGACGATAGTCGCGTGCGAGCGGGCAGGGCAAATCGCGATGGGTCCGAGGGCAGGCGGTCACACCGCGCCGGCGACGAGTCCGGCCAGGGTGCGCCGACGTTCCCGGGCGACGGCGACACCGGTGCCGATGACGGCGAGCACCGCCCAGATCCCGAGGCCGACCGCCGATGCGAGGACGGCGTGCAACGAGCCGCCCATGAGCGCGTCGCCGCCCTGCAGCGCGATGCTCAGGGGAAGCAGCGCGACGGTCGGATCGTGGATGCCCGCGACCAGCGTGCCCGACGCGACCAGCTGGAGCCCGAGGGCGACGGCCGAGAACACGAGCCCGACGCGGCCGAGCAGGGCGACCAGCGCCTGGTGCACGAGCGCGAACGCGATGGCGGCGGCCAGGATCAGACCGAAGGCGACGAGCAGTCGTTCCGGGGCCGCCCCCAGCAACGCCATCGCGAGCCACACGAGGACGGCCTGCACGGTCCCGACGCCGATCGCCACCAGCGCCCCGTCGATGGCGATCCGTGCGGGCGAGCGGGACGTGGACACCTGCGAACGCGAGAACGGCGCGATGACGGTGAACGTCGCCATCGCTCCCAGCCACAGCGAGATCGGCACGACCGCCGCGAGCGTGGCGGCGAGCGCACTGGGTGGACCCGCGACCATGTCGATGCTCGAGGTGATCGGCTGCGCGACCACGGAGGCGATGTCCTTCTGCTGGTCGTCGCTGTAGTCAGGGACGGACGCGGCGATCTCGTCTGTGCCCGTGGCGACCTCGTCCGTCGCGGCGCCGAGCTGGACGAGGCCCGTTGCGAGGGCGCTGATCCCCTCGGCGAGTCCGACGGAACCGGCTGCGGCCTCATCGGTGAGCGCCGCGAGCGTCGTCAAGCCCTGGGCGACCGGCCCGCTGATCACCGCGATGCCCTCCGCACCGACCGCGATCACGGCGGCGTCGGCCGCGTCGGCGGCGAGGGCACGCGACTGTCCGGCGATGTCCTCTTCCACGACGGCGGCGCCTTGCCGGAGCGCCGCGATCTCATCCAGGAAATCTCCGGCCGGTGCCGTCGGGTCGGCCCGCACGGCGTCTTCGAGGTCGCCGAGTGCGTCGACGCCGAGGCTCTGCGCGACGGCGAGTTCCGCGAGCTCGAACGAGGACGCCGCAAGCGACTCGGCCAGGGATGCCGACGCCGCCGCGCCGTCCGCGCTCAGCGTGCCGAGGTCCGTCGCGCCCTGCGGAAGCACCTCGATGACGCGGTCGATTTCGGCGATGCCGTCTGCGAGGAGCTGCGCATCCGCCGCGAGCTCTTCGGCGCCGGCCGTCGCCGCGTCGGTTCCCTCCTGAAGCCCCGCCACCCCGGTCGCCAGTTCGGACAGTCCGTCGTGCAGCTCCGCGAAGGCCGCCAGCGTTCCGGCGACGTACTCCTGGGTGAGCTCCTGCGACACGTCCGCGGGAAGGCCGACGGCGACCGCCTCGGCCACCACACCCCCGACGTACCCGTGCTCGGTGCTGGTCTGCACGGCCAGCGTCGATACCGAGGGGTCGTCGGTCGAGATGCTGGAGACTGTCTTGGAGAAATCGGCAGGGATCGTCACGACCGCTTGGAAGGTGCCGTCGGCGAGGCCCGCGGAGGCGGTGTCGGCATCCGTGAGCGTCCACGCGATGTCGTCGTCGGAAGTCACGAGGTTCTGGGTCAGGAGCTTTCCGGCGGCGACGGTCGAGTCGGCATCCTGGATCGGCACGTCCAGGTTCACGATCGCGGCGGGGACCGCGTCGCCTCCCGACTTCGGCGCGAGCGCGAGGACGACGAGCATCGGCGCGATCACGGCAAGCGAGATCACGATGATCAGCGGCCAGCGTGCGCGGCCCACGGCGGGCGCGGACGCGAGAGGCCAGAACCGGCTCATGCGAACACCTCCGCTTCCGCCGCAGGACCCGCGGCGACGGCGACGACCGTGCGGTCGGTGACAGGGCACGGCGCGTCGGTGGCGAGGACGAGCGTCGCGGCGTGCGGTGCGCGGGCCACGACCACCGACAGCAGCGCGGCCGCCGGCTCCCGTCCGGTGAGGTCGATCGCGACGAGTGGTCGCTCGCCCGCGAGCGCGGCTGCGACATCGAGCGCCCACCGGCCACCGTCGTCGAGGTGCGACACCGGCGTATGGGGTGCGATATCCGGAGCGTCGCCGGGACGCAGGGTGTCCATGAGCCGATCGAAAGTCTCCGCGGCCGCGGCCTCGCGCTCGTCGCGCATCGGTCCCGCGGTGGTGCGCCCCCGGAGGCGTTCCTCCACCGTCTCCCCCGCGGGCGCATCGGCAACAGCCGGCACGTACGCGCTCTGGCGGGCGATCGCTGCGCGGTCGAAGGGAACGATCCTGTCGAACACACGCAGATCCCCCTCGGTGACCGCGGCACGGCCTGCGACGGCCGCGACGACGGCACCGGCACCTCGCCCTCCGATCAGAAGCAGATCGCGTCCCCGTGCGGCGAACGTCACCGGCTCGCTGTCGCCGACCCGCAGAGCATCGGCATGCACCCCGCCGCGTTCCCCGGCTTCGGCCCATTCGCGTTGGCGCAGCATGCGCTGGACCTCCTCGCCTTCGATGTCCGCGTTCGGCAGGAGTCGCTCGAGCCAGGCCGGCAACCACCAAGCCTTGTCACCGAGCAGCATCATCACCGCCGGAACGAGGGTCATCCGCACGACGAAGGCGTCGATGAGGACGCCGACGCCGAGAGCGAGTGCGATGGGCTGGATGATCGCAGATCCGCCCGGCACGAAGGAGAAGAAAACGGAGAACATGATGAGCGCGGCCGCGGTGACCACCCGCGCCGAAGCGGTGAACCCCCGCAGCACGGACGCCGCGGCGTCGCGCGTCTCGGAGAAATGCTCGCGCATCCGGGACACCAGGAACACGTGGTAGTCCATCGCGAGTCCGAACAGAACCGCCATGACGAGGATCGGCATGAAACTCACGACCGGACCGACCTTGACCACCCCGACCAGGTCCGCGCCGACACCGTGCTCGAACACGAGGGTGGCCAGCCCCAGTGATGCGCCGACGGTGAGAAGGTAACCCACCGTCGCCGACACCGGGACCGCGACGGACCGGAACATGATCGTCAGGAGCACGATGCACAGCCCGACCACGACGAGGGCGAAGGGCGGGAGCGCGGCGCCGAGCCGATCGGAGATGTCGATCGCGAGCGCGGTCTGGCCTGTCACGTCGTATGTGAAGCCGTTCGCCGCTTCGAACGCCGGCGCCATCGCCCGCAGCTCGCTGACCAGAGCGGCGGTCTTCTGGTCGGCGGGCGCGCTGTCGGGAATGATGGTGAGCACCGCCAGGTCGAGGGCTTCGTTGGGGACGGCCTGGGTGGTCGATGCGACGTCGGGAACCGTGGCGAACTCGTCGTCGAGCGCCGACAGCGCCCCCTCCACGTCCAGCGTCTCCGAGATGTCGGCCGTGATCACGAGAGGCCCGTTGAAGCCGGGCCCGAATCCACTGTCGAGCATGTCGTACGCCGTCCGCGCCGTGGTCCCCTCCGGATCGTAGCCGGCGTCGGGCAGGGTGAGTCGCAGCCCCATGGCGGGCAGGGCCAGGGCGATCAGCGCGGCGAAGACCACGACGATGGTGACCACCGGTGATGCGGTCACCGCGCGCCCCCAGAACGCCGGGCGCGGCGCCGCCGCCGGCTGATCCCGGGCATCTTCCGCCGCAGCCCCGTCCGAAGGTTCGTCGGATCCCTCATCCTCCGCGGCCTCGGCGTTCTCCTCCGCGGCCGCCTGGTCCGCCTGCGACCCGTCCGGGTCCTTGTCGTCGCCCCGGGCTTCGCTCTCGTGGTCGGCGGCGCGTCCGCGTCCCCGACCGCGCCGCGGACGCAGCAATCGGCCCAGGACAGCGAGGATCGCGGGCAACAACGTGACGGCGACGGCGAGGGCGCACAGGACCGCGGCGGCCGCGCCGACACCCATCACGGTGAGGAACGGGATACCGGCCACCGCGAGACCCAGCAAAGCGATCATGACGGTCAGGCCGGCGAACACGACCGCTGTACCGGCGGTCGAGATGGCCACCGCGACCGACTCCCGTACGGCCATTCCCGCGGCCAGCTGCGTGCGATGTCGGGAGGTGATGAGCAGCGAGTAGTCGATGCCGACGGCAAGGCCGAGCATGGTCGCCAGGAGCGGCGCCGTCGACGACACCGGCGCGAAGGCGGCGACGATCAGAATGGAGCTCGAGGCGACACCGACGCCCACCAGCGCGGTGATCAGCGGCACGCCCGCGGCGATGACCGAGAGGAAGGTGATCGCCAGGACGACGAAGGCGATCCCGAGCCCGACCACCTCGGTCCAGTCGACGCCCGAGGAGGCAGTCGACGGAAGGCCCGAGTAGGCGACGTCGAGCCCCGCATCGACGACCGGCTTCATCGCCGACTCGATGCTGTCTTCGAGCGTGTCCGTGATCGCGGCCGACGCGACGGTGAGGTCGGCGGTGATGTAGACCATCGAGCCGTCGTCGGAGATCTGCGCGGGATTTCCGGACGACGCCGGCGTCTGCCCGGACGCGGTCATCGCGTACGGGCATTCCACCACAGCGACGTCATCGAGGGCGGCGACGTCTTCGCAGGCGGTGACGATGAGATCCTGGTCGGTCGAGATGCCGGACCCGTCCGACGTCGCCACCACGATGCGGGTACTCGCGCCGCTCAGCTGCGGGAAGCGCTGTTCGAGGGTGTCCAAAGCGTTCTGGGACTCTGTGCCAGGGATCTCGAACGAGCTCTGCAGCTGTCCGCCCAGGGCATTGGACAACGCTCCGCCGCCGACGGCGAGGATCAGCCAGAAGGCGATCACCCACCACCGGCGGCGAGCAGAGAAGCGACCGACTCGGTACAGGAACGATGACATCGGCAGCCTCTCGGGGTTTCCTCAGTCGCGGATGGCCGCGCCGTGACGCTCTTGGGCCACCGCGACACCGGCGAGTTTCGCCGACGTCGCCTCCGCCGCGGTGAGGGTCCGGTCCGCCGCGCGGAAGCGCAACGCGAACGTCAGGCTCTTCGCGCCCTCCGCGATACCCGATCCGCGGTAGTCGTCCACCAGATGCAGGTCTTCGAGGAGGTCTCCGGCGCCCTCGCGCAGTGCTGCGGCGAGATCGGCGGCCGGCACGTCCGCCGTGACCACCAGCGATACGTCCTGCGTCGCCGCGGGGTAGGTCGAGAGCGATCCGGCGACCACGCGGTCCCCCGCGAGTTCGAGAATGCGGTCGAGATCGAGCTCGGCGACCACGACGCGACCCGGCAGGTCGGCCGCGTCGGCGACCTCCGGGAGCAGCTCGCCGACGTATCCGACCGCCTCGCCGCGCACGCGCAGGGAGCCGGTACGCCCCGGATGCAGCGCAGCGCGCACATCCTGCGTCACATCGACGTCGACGCCCGCGGCGAGGGCGATCGTCCGGACGGCGTCGAGCGCATCGGCGACATCGGCGGCACGCGCTGGCTCACCCGGTTGTTTCGCCACGAGCGACCCGGTCAGCAGGACGGCGACATGGCGTCGCTGGGGTGGGATGGCATCGTCCAGCTCCGCCAGGGTGGCCGCGGACGGGCGCACGGCCGGCGGCGGGACGTGCGCGGTGCCGTAGGAGACCCCCGCGCGGGGCAGGAAGACGACGCCGGTCTCGTACAGAGCCAGATCGGTCAGGCCCCGCGAGACGTTGCGATGAGCCACCTGGATCAGGCCCGGCACGAGCGAGCGGCGCAGGAACGGGGCCTGACCGTCGAGCGGGTTCGCGAGCTTGATGCTCGGCACGTGCTCGCCATCCGCCGAGCCGTGCAGGTCGTTCTGCATGTCGGTCGTGAACGGGAAGGAGGGCGTCTCGATGTAGCCCGCGGCCGCGAGGGCGTTCGCCACGCGGCGACGCCCACGCTGCGCCGCGGTCAGGCCACGGCCGGAGGGCGGGGTCGGCAGCTGCGAGGGGATGCGGTCGTATCCGGTGATCCGAGCCACCTCCTCGGCGAGTGACCATCGGTCGGTGAGGTCGGGGCGCCAGGTCGGCGCGACGACCGTCCAGCCGTGATCGGTCGGGGTCACCGAGCACCCGATCATCTCGAGCGAGGACACGATCTCGTCGTCGGCATAGGCGACGCCGACGAGACCGCCGACGAAGGCGCTCGGGAGGTCGATGGAGGCGGGGGTGATGTCGGCGCCGAAGACGCCTCCGACGCGTTCGTCCGTGCCCCCGGCCAGCTCGACCATGAGATCGACCACCCGCTGCGCGGCGACGGCCGGCAGCGCCGGATCCACGCCTCGCTCGAAGCGGCGCGAGGCTTCGCTCGGGAGCTTGTGGCGGCGGGCGGTACGGGCGATCGTGATCGGTTCGAACACGGCCGCTTCGACGAGCACGTTGCGCGTCGACGCCCCCATCTCCGTGGTGCCGCCACCCATGACGCCGGCGAGCCCGATCGGGCCCGATCCGTCGGTGATCAACAGGTCCTCGGCGTGGAGGTCGCGGACCTTCCCGTCCAGGGTCTCCAGCTTCTCCCCTGCCGTTGCGCGACGGACGACGATGCCGCCGCTGAGCGCGTCGAGATCGTAGCCGTGAATCGGCGTCCCCAGCTCGAGCATCACGTAGTTCGTGATGTCGATGAGGATCCCGAGCGACCGGATGCCGGCGAGGGTGAGGCGCGCGACCATCCACGACGGGGTGGGTTTGGTCGGATCGAGGTCTCGCACGACGCGGGCGACGAACGCCGTCGCGCCGACGCGGCCACGCACCGGCGCCTGGTCGTCGACGGTCACGGCGAACTCGTGGCGCTCGATGCGTACGTCGGCGCCGTCGCGCTCGGCCGGGTCGCGGAACGTCGCCCCGGTGGCGTGGGAGTACTCGCGCGCCACACCGCGCAGCGACAGCGCGTAGCCGCGGTCCGGCGTCACGTTGATCTCGACGGCGACATCGTCCAGGCCCAACAGGCCGATGGCGTCGGTGCCGGCCGGCGCGTCGATGCCGATCTCCACGAGGCGCAGGATGCCGTCGCTCTCCTCGCCGAGGCCGAGTTCCTTGGCCGACGCGATCATGCCGTCGGACACGTGGCCGTAGGTCTTGCGCGCGGCGATCGGGAACGGCCCGGGCAGGACCGACCCCGGGAGGGTCACGACGACCTTGTCGCCGGCGAAGAAGTTGCCGGCGCCGCAGACGATCCCGCGCACGTCGTCGCCGACGTCGACCTGGCACCAGCGGATCGTCTTGCCGTTCTTCTGCGGCTCCTCGACGAATTCGAGGACCTCTCCGACGACGATCGGACCGGACAGCTCGAACCGGTGCACGTCCTCCTCTTCGAATCCGACCGAGACCAACGCCGCGAGGACCTCCTCGGGCGTGGAATCGATCGGGACGTCGACGTACTCACGCAGCCATGACAGGGGGACGCGCATCAGACCACCATTCCGAACTGCTCGCTGAAGCGCACATCGCCCTCGGCCATGTCGCGCATGTCCTTGACGTCGCTGCGGAACATCAACGTCCGCTCGAAGCCCATGCCGAACGCGAACCCGGAGTACTCTTCGGGGTCGATCCCCGCCGCGCGCAGCACGTTGGGGTTGACCATGCCGCATCCGCCCCATTCGATCCACCGGGCACCGCCCTTGAAGGTGGGGTGCCACAGGTCGAACTCCGCCGACGGCTCGGTGAAGGGGAAGTAGTTGGCTCGCATCCGGGTCTTGGCCTCGTCGCCGAACAGGACGCGCGCGACGTGGTCGAGGGTGCCCTTCAGATGGGCCATCGTGATCCCCCGGTCGATGACCAGGCCCTCGAACTGCGAGAAGACCGGCAAGTGTGTCGCGTCGAACTCGTCGGCACGGTAGACCCGACCGGGCGAGAGGACGTAGATCGGGATGTCGCGCTCGAGCATCGAGCGCATCTGCACGGGGCTGGTGTGCGTGCGCATCACCAGGTGCCGCTGGACCGGGTCGACGTAGAACGAATCCTGCATCTGGCGCGACGGATGGTCGGGGGCGATGTTGAGCGCATCGAAGTTGAACCACTCGTGCTCGAGCTCAGGGCCCTCGGCGATCTCCCACCCCATCCCGACGAAGATGTCGGAGATCTCCTCCTGCAGGAGGGTGAGGGGATGACGAGCCCCGGTGCGCGCACGGTGCGCGAGCGCGGTGATGTCGATGCGCTCGGCCTCCAGCCGCGCGGCCGTCTCCGCTGCGGCGACCGCCTGCTCACGCGCCGCGAGAGCCTGCGCGACGCGGCCGCGGGCCTGGCCGACGAGCTTGCCGAACTCGGCCTTCTTCTCCTTGGGCACATCGCGCATCCGCGCGTTCAGGCGCGCCAGCGGCGAGCCGTCACCCGCGTGGGCCGCGCGTGCGGCCCTCAGGACGGCGGAGTCGGATGCCTCGGCGATGGCGGACAACGCGGCGTTGACCGCGGTCTCCACCGCCTCGGGGGTGATCTCGGGGGAAGCCTCGTCGGACACGAGAGACGAGTCTACCGATGTGCGGCGCTGCGCCCGGTCGGATCAGCGCTGTCGAGACGCCGCGGCCTTCGCGTTCGCCTGAGCGAGAAGAAGCGCCTGGTCCGGATCCTCCGGCGCGGCCCCGCCCTTCTTCCCTCTTCCCCCACCCGAGGCCGTGCGGCGGGACAGCCAGCGCGCGAACCACGAGAGGGAGAGGTTGATCGCCAGGTACAGCCCCAGGGTCACGACGAACAGCGAGAACATGTACCGGTTGCCGTAGAAGCTGCCGAGGTTGTTCATCGTCGTCCGGATGAGCTCGTTGTAGCCCACGATGTACCCGAGCGAGGTGTCCTTCAGAAGGACCACGAGCTGGGCGACGATGATGGGGAGCATCTGGCGGAAGGCCTGCGGGAACTCCACCAGGATCTTCGACTGGAAGTAGCGCATCCCCACGCTCAGAGCCGCCTCACGCTGCCCTCGGGGCAGGGCCGCGAGCCCGGCACGGAGGGCTTCTCCGATCAACGTGCCGTTGTAGATGATGAGGGCGATCACCACCGCCCAGAAGGCCCCGGTGGAAGCCACGAGGAGGATGAAGAGCATCATGAGCAGCACCGGCATCCCGCGGAAGAACTCCAGCAGCCACGCCGTGGGCACCCGGATCCAGGCCTGCTCGGAGCTGCGGAGGAGTGAGAACACCACTCCGAGGGCGACCGCGCCCACAGCCGCCACCGCTGCGGCCTGGAGCGTCGCGAGCACACCTCGTCCGATGAACTGCCACACCTCCGGGTCGGAGAAGATGTCCCACCGGCTGCCGTCGAACATCCCGGGCAGGGTGATGCCGCCGGACTGGCGGGGAGCCGCGAGAATCAGGTACACCCAGACGGCGAGCGCGATCAGCAGCACCGCCGCGACGATCGACACGATCAGGGAGTTCCGACGGGCCTTGGGCCCGGGGGCATCGAAGAGGACGCTCGAACCGCTCATCGCGCCACCACCCATCGCTTCTCGAGACGGCCGGCGGCGAACCCCAGCGGAACGGTGATGACGAGGTAGAGGGCGGCCGCGACGAGGAGGATCTGGATCACCAGGTTCCCGTTGTCGTTCGCGAGCTGGCGGGTCGTCGCGAAGAGCTCGACGACGAAGAACCCTCCCGCGACGGACGTGTTCTTCGTCAGGGCGATGAACACGTTGATCAGCGGCGGTACGGTCATCCGGAACGCCTGCGGGAGAACCACGAGCGAGACGGTCTGGCGGAAGCCCAACCCGATGCTGCGGGCGGCCTCGGCCTGCCCGACGGGGACACCGTTGATACCGGAGCGCAGTGCCTCGGCCACGAACGGCGACGTGTAGTAGGTCAGCGCGACGAACGCCAGAAGCAGGTAAGGAGCTCGAACGCCGAGCATCGGCATCACGAACGCGGTGAAGAAGAACACGAGGGTCAGCGGGGTGTTGCGGGCGATCTCGGTCCACGCCGCCGCGAAGCCGCGCAGCACCGGCACGGGCGAGATCCGCATCGCCGCGATCGCCGTTCCCAGGATGAGGGCGAGCACACCCGAGACCACGAGCAGCAGCAGCGTGACGCGGAATCCTTCCCAGAATTCGGGCATCAACGACCAGAGCTGGTCCATCGGTCCTCCTGTCGTTCCGAAGAGGTGAGGGGTGCCCCGCAGGCGAGTGCGGCGCACCCCTCACCGGTGTCAATAGCGGTCGGGTGCCGGCGGCTCGACGTACGGGAGCACGGTGCCCGCGGTGTCGTTCCACGCCTGCTCATAGCTGCCGTCGGCGTAGGACTCCTCGAGGACGTCGTTGATCCACATCCGGAAGTCGGTGTCGTCCAGCGCAAGCCCGATGCCGTAGGGCTCGTCGGTGAACGGCTCGCCCACGACCTTGAACTCGCCCTCGTTCTGCGCGGCGAGGCCGGCGAGGATCACGTTGTCGGTCGAGACCGCGACGACCTGGCCGTTGCGCAGCGGCTCGAGGCAGTTCGAGTACGTGTCGGTCAGCACCGGCTCGGCACCGATCTCCTCGAGCATGGCCGCCGGTGTGGATCCGGTCACCGAGCACACGGGCTGACCGACGAGGTCGTCCTCGCTGGCGATGTCATCATTGTCGGCGAGGACGAGGATCGACTGACCGGCCATGTAGTACGGCCCGGCGAAGGAGACGACCTCCTTGCGGGCATCGTTGATCGTGTAGGTGGCGATCACGATGTCGACCTGGCCGTTCTCGATGAAGGGCTCGCGGTTGGCCGACACCGTCTCGACCCACTCGATGTTCTCTTCGGAGATCCCCAGCTGTGCGGCGATGATCTTGCCGATCTCGACGTCGAAGCCCTCGGGATCACCGCTCGGACCGACCAGGCCGAACAACGGCTGGTCGAACTTCGTGCCGATCGTGATGCTGCCGGCCTCGTTCAAGGCCGCCATCGTGGTGCCTTCGTCGAAGGTGACCTCTTCGGCGGGCTCGACCGCCGCGTCGTCACCGGAGGTGTCGTCCCCTCCGCCACAGGCGGTCAGCGCCAGGGCGCCGGCCGCGGCCAGCGCGATGAGAGGGAGTCTCGCTCGCTTCATGTCTCGTCCTTTGCTGTGTGCGGTCGCCGAAGCGACCTCTTCTCGATTCCCGTCGCGCGACGCGCGGCGGTCCTTTCAGTGCTCGAGGATCTTGGACAGGAAGTCCTTCGCCCTCTCGCTCTGCGGGTTCGTGAAGAACTGCTCGGGTGCGGCTTCTTCGACGATGGCTCCGTCGGCCATGAACAGCACGCGGTCTGCGGCCTTGCGTGCGAATCCCATCTCGTGGGTGACGACGATCATGGTCATGCCCTCTTGCGCGAGCCCCACCATGACATCCAGGACCTCGTTGATCATCTCGGGGTCCAGTGCGCTGGTGGGCTCGTCGAGGAGGATGAGCTTCGGATTCATGGCGAGCGAGCGGGCGATCGCGACGCGCTGCTGCTGACCTCCGGAGAGCTGGCTCGGCATCTTCGCCGCCTGATTGGCCACCCCCACGCGGTCGAGCAACTCCATCGCCTTCTGCTCGGCGTCCTTTTTCTTCAGCCCGCGTACCCGCATCGGGCCGAGGGTGACGTTCTCGAGGACGGTCTTGTGGGCGAAGAGGTTGAAGGATTGGAAGACCATCCCGACGTCGGCGCGCAGCTTCGCCAAGGCACGTCCCTCTTCCGGAAGCGGCACGCCGTCGATGGTGATGGTTCCGGAGTCGATGGTCTCCAGACGGTTGACCGCTCGGCAGAGTGTCGACTTCCCCGAGCCGGAGGGTCCGATCACGACCACGACCTCGCCGCGGCTGACGACGGTGTTGATGTCTCGGAGGACGTGGAGGTCGCCGAAGTGCTTGTCGACGTGCTCGATGACGACGAGCGGTTCACCCCGTCGCACATTGATGTTCGACGTACGGGCCGCCGGCGAGGCATCGGATGTCGTCATGGCCTGAACATAGCCCCGCCGGCGAACCCGTTCCAGGGGTTGTGCGCGACCTTAACCGAGCTGTAATCGAGCGCAGCTGGTCAGATGGATCAGCTCGAGCGCTGCGCGAAGGCCGTTTCGTAGAGGCACACGCTGGCAGCGGTGGCCAGATTGAGCGATTCCGCCCGGCCGTAGATCGGCAGGCGGAGCGACAGGTCCACGAGCGAGACCGCATCCTCGTCGAGCCCGCGCGCCTCGTTTCCGAACACCCACGCGGTCGGGTCCGCGAGGAGCCCGCGCCCGGCGAGGAAGTCCTGACCGCCGACGTCGGCGGCCACGACCCGCACGCCTGCACCGCGCGCCAGATCGACGACATCCTCGAGCCTCGCCCCCACCGCGATGGGAAGGTGGAACAACGATCCCGTGGTGGATCGGACGACCTTCGGGTGGTACGGATCGACCGTATCCCCGGTGAGGATGACCGCATCGGCGCCGACGGCATCGGCTGCGCGGATGATGGTGCCCAGGTTCCCCGGATCACGGACCTGTTCGCACACCGCCACCAGTCGGGGTGCTGTCGAGAAGACCTCCTCGATGGAGACCGGGGCCTGGCGTGCGACGGCGACGATCCCCTGCGGCGTCACCGTGTCGGCCATGGCGTCGAGCACGGCATCGGTGGTGAGGATCGGCTCGACCTCGGCCGTCGACGCGGCATCACGGATATCGGCGTGTTTGTCCAGCGCGGCGGCCGTCGCGAACAGCTCCACGAGCGTGCGCGGTTGGTGGGCGAGAGCCTCGCGGGCCGCCTGCGGGCCCTCGAGCAGGTAGAGCCCGGTCTGCTTGCGAGCGCTCCGCTTTGTGAGTTTCGCCACGGCGCGCACGCGTGGCGACCGGGGGTTCTCGAGCACGCCACCAGTCTAGGCCCGTGGACCTGCCCATCCCGGACCGGTCAGGTCCGCTGTCCCGGGCAGATGTCGGAGAATCGCGTCGATGTCGGAGCAAACACGGCCCGTCCTCCGACATCGGGCCGATTCTCCGACATCGCGCTCTCCGCTCGCGGATCGGCATCCGGCCACCGGTCGCGTCGTGGGATGCCGAAGGGGCGCCCTCCCGGAGGAGGGCGCCCCTTCGTGAGAGGTGCTTACGCCGTCTTCTTGGCGTTGACGTTCTCGGGGAGCGCCTTCTTGGCGGTCTCGACGAGCGACGCGAACGCGTTCGGCTCGTTGACGGCCAGCTCGGCCAGCATGCGGCGGTCGACCTGGACACCCGCGAGGCCGAGGCCCTGCATGAAACGGTTGTAGGTCATGCCGTGCTGACGGCTCGCGGCGTTGATGCGCTGGATCCACAGACGACGGAAGTCGCCCTTGCGCTTGCGGCGGTCGCGGTAGGCGTAGACGAGCGAGTGGGTGACCTGCTCCTTCGCCTTGCGGTACAGACGCGAACGCTGACCCCGGTAACCGGAGGCGCGCTCGAGGATGACGCGACGCTTCTTGTGGGCGTTGACGGCCCGCTTGACTCTAGCCATTGTGTTTCGTTCCTATTCGTGCTCGGACCGCGTCAGCGGCCGAGGAGCTTCTTGGCGCCCTTGGTGTCGGCCTTGGAGAGCACCTGGTCCTGGTTCAGACGGCGGGTGCGGCGGCTCGACTTGCCCTCGAGGTTGTGGCGCATACCGGCCTGCTGCTTCTTGAGCTTGCCGCTGCCGGTGATCTTGAAGCGCTTCTTGGCACCCGAGTGGGTCTTCTGCTTCGGCATGTTTCTTCCTTCGGTGTCACTTCCCGCCCGGGCGGGAATGGGGGTCCCGCCGCAGCGGGAGTCTGTGGGCGTCAGTTCGCCGGGGCGGTGTCGTTCTCACCGCCGGCGCGCGACGCACGCGAGGCTTCCTTGTTCGCCGCACGCTGGGCGTTCTGCTCGGCCTTCGCCTCCGACTTGTTCTTGTGCGGGGCGACCACCATGGTCATGTTGCGACCGTCCTGCGTCGGGTTGACCTCGACGGTGCCGAACTCGGCCACGTCTTCCGCGAACTTGCGGAGAAGGCGCACCCCCTGCTCGGGACGCGACTGCTCACGGCCGCGGAACAGGATCATCGCCTTGACCTTGTCGCCCGCCTGCAGGAAGCCCTCGGCGCGCTTGAGCTTGGTGATGTAATCGTGCGCCTCGATCTTCAGGCGGAAACGGACCTCTTTGAGGACCGTGTTGGCCTGATTGCGACGCGCTTCCTTGGCCTTCTGGGCAGCCTCGTACTTGAACTTGCCGTAGTCCATGATCTTGACCACGGGAGGCTTGGAGTTGGGCGCGACCTCGACCAGGTCGAGATCCGCCTCTTGAGCCAGACGCTGCGCAACCTCGATGCGGACGACGCCGACCTGCTCGCCGTTGGGTCCGACGAGACGGACCTCGGGCACGCGGATGCGCTCGTTGGTGCGGGGATCGCTGATGCGGAACTCCTCTTCGTGCGGGTGGTGGCCACCGCGACACGGTGTGTCGCGGGCGGAAGAGTCCCCATTCCACCCGACGCGGTACCTCGGCACCGGCATCGTGCACCCTGCTCCCGGCGGACAGACCTCTCGCGGGAATCGACCCCGACGAGGTCTCGCCGGGGCGGAGTGCGTGGACCCGGTAGCCTGGAGCGGCAAGCGCGGGTGGGATGTGATCCTCTTTCGTTTCAGAGCACTCGGCCCTGAAGCCCGCTGAAGTCTACCAGAAAGCACCACGTGTCCACGATTCCCCCCGGCCACGGCCACACCGACGACGAACGCCATGCCCGATGGGCCGAACAGGAGGCGGCCGCGGGGGCGGCCACGCGGGACATCGCGGATGTTCCCGCAGTCGAGGTGATCACCACCGCCGCGGTCCATCTCATGAGCGCGGCGGCGGTCAAGGTGGGCCTCGCCGACGACCCCGACACGCAGCGGGATCTGGACGAGGCACGCAAACTCATCAACGCGCTGGCGGGCCTGATCACCGCCGGCGCTCCCGAGATCAGCGATATGCACGCGCGCTCTCTGCGCGACGGCCTCCGGTCGGTGCAGCTCGCCTTCCGCGAAGCCTCGGCGATTCCGGACCCGATCGGCAAAGGGCCGGGCGAGAAGTGGACCGGCCCGGTCAGCTGAGCGGATCAGCGCGCACGAGCTTGACGGCGAGGGAATCGACGAGCACCGCCACGCGGTCGTCGGTCGCCCACCGTTTCGCCAGACGCGCGAGAACGGCATCGAGCTGCGCCTGGTCGAGGCCGGCGGCCAGATGGAGACGGACGATCAGTTCCGGTCCACGCCCGCGCGCCTGCGGATCACCGGCCTCGAGCGCCACATCGATGACGGCGAGCTCTCCCCCGACGCTCTCGTGCAGGCCGGCCGCGACCTCGGGCGACCGATGGCTCGGCTCCCACTTCTGTCCTTGGGCGACCGCCCACACGGCCGGGCGACGCAGGACGAACTCGGTCTCGGAGCCGGGATCCACCACGATGAAGTCGGTGTCGTCGGCCGATGCCGCCAACGCGGTCCGGATGCCGTCGGCTGGGACGGGACGGGCCTGCGGGTCCCATGCCCGCATCGTGTCGACAGAGGTGAAGACCGGCAGGACGTGTCGACCGTCCGGCGAAGCCACGGTGACGATCGAAAGCTCTTGCGTCTTGTCGACGGGGAGACCGTGCGCCCCGAGCGTGTCGTCGTCGCCCTCTCCCTTGGTGGCGATCAGCGGGATCAGCAGCCGGGCGCGCCGGTAGGCGTCGACCACGTCGACCTCGTCGCCCTCGCCGCAGCGGAAAGCGTGGAGCGCACGGGACAGCGCCGGATCCGCGGCGCCGTCGTCGCCGGCGTGCGCGTTGTGGGAGAAGCTGCGCCCCTCCCAGGGGACCCCGGCCGAATCGGCGGCGCCCCGAGCGATCGGGTGGTCAGCGTCCGGCGACATCCAGCGCCTCGGCGAGGGTGAAGTTCCCCGCATAGAGGGCCTTGCCGACGATCGCCCCCTCGACCCCGAGGGGTACGAGCTCGCGAAGCGCGGCGATGTCGTCCAGGCTGGAGATACCGCCGGATGCGACAACCGGCTTGGGCGTCCGGGCGACCATCTCGCGAAGGAGGTCGGTGTTCGGCCCCTGGAGCGTGCCGTCCTTGGTCACATCCGTGACCACGTACCGACTGCATCCGGCGTGCTCGAGCCGGTCCAGGACCGTCCACAGGTCGCCGCCGTCGCGGGTCCACCCGCGCGCGGCCAGCGTCGTGCCGCGCACGTCGAGTCCGACGGCGATCAGGTCGCCGTAGCGCCCGATGACATCCGCCGCCCACTCGGGGTTCTCCAGCGCCGCCGTGCCGAGGTTCACCCGGGAGGCACCGCTTTCGAGGGCCGCTTCGAGCGAGGCGTCATCCCGGATCCCGCCGGAGAGCTCGACCTGGACTCCGCGTACCGACTTGATGACCTTGCGCATCACCCCCGCGTTGCTGCCGCGACCGAAGGCCGCGTCGAGGTCGACGAGGTGTATCCACTGTGCGCCCTGTCGTGCCCAGTCCATCGCGGCGTCGACGGGATCACCGTAGCTCGTCTCCGACCCGGCCTCCCCCTGAGTGAGTCGGACCGCCTTCCCCCCGGCGACGTCGACCGCGGGAAGCAGAATCAGCTGGGGGGTTGATGCGAAATCGTTCATGGCTCCTCGTGCGTCTCGGCCGGATCCGGGGCGTCCGGGCGCAGGCACGGATTCAGAGGTTAGTCTGCGGGAGCCCGTCGATCCAATTGGCCAGAAGGCGGATACCCGCCTCCCCCGATTTCTCCGGGTGGAACTGCGTTGCGGAGAGCGGACCGTTCTCCACCGCCGCGAGGAACGGCACACCGTGCTCGCTCCACGTCAGAACAGGCTCAGCGAAGGGGCGCTGCGCGTCCATCGTCCACGTCTGGGCCGCATAGGAGTGCACGAAGTAGAACCGCTCATCTTCAAGACCGCGGAACAGGCGGCTGCCTTCACCCGCTTGCACCGTATTCCATCCCATGTGGGGCAGAACCGGCGCGTCGAGCTCGGTCACCGCGCCCGGCCACTCGCCCAGCCCGGGGGTGTCGGCTCCGCGCTCGACGCCGTGCTCGAAGAGGACCTGCATCCCGACGCAGATGCCCAGGACGGGTCGGCCACCGGCCAACCGCCTCCCGATGAGCTCGTCGCCCCGCTGCTCGCGCAGCGCCGTCACTACGGCATCGAACGCACCCACGCCCGGCACGACGAGACCATCGGCGTCCAGCACCAGGGAACGGTCTCGGGTGAGGCGCGCATCCGCCCCGGCCGCGATGAGGGCTTTGACCGCGGAGTGGACGTTTCCCGAACCGTAGTCGAGGACCGCGACCAGCGGCGCACCGGTCACAGCGCACCCTTGGTGCTCGGTACGCCCTCCACCAGCGGATCGAGGGACTTCGCCTGCCGGAACGCGCGCGCGAACGCCTTGTACTCGGCCTCGGCGATGTGGTGGGGATCGCGCCCCGCGAGCACGCGGACGTGGACCGTCAACGCCGCCTGGAAGCTCAGCGCCTCGAACGTGTGCCGCACGAGCGATCCGGTGAAGTGGCCGCCGATCAGGTGGTGCTCGAAGCCGACGGGCTCCCCGGTGTGCACGAGGTAGGGCCGGCCGCTGATGTCCACGACCGCCTGCGCCAGCGCCTCATCCAGCGGAACGAGAGCGTCGCCGTAACGGCTGATTCCTGCCTTGTCGCCCAGCGCCTCTCGGATCGCCTGTCCGAGAACGATTGCGACGTCTTCGACGGTGTGGTGCGCATCGATGTGCGTGTCGCCGGAGGCCCGCACGGTCAAATCGGTCAGCGAGTGCTTCGCGAATGCCGTGAGCATGTGGTCGTAGAACGGCACGGAGGTGTCGATGCTGCTGCGTCCGGTGCCGTCGAGGTCGAGCTGCAGCTCGACGGTCGACTCGCTGGTCGAGCGCGTGAGCGAGGCGGTGCGGGTCATGACGTCGATCCTAACGAGGCGAGGGCCTCCAGAAAGGCGGTGGTCTCCGCCTCCGTCCCCGCCGTGACGCGGAGGTGGTGCGGGATCCCCACGTCTCTGACGAGGATGCCCCGGTCGTAGAGCGCGCGGAAGGTCGCGGCGGGATCGTCGACCCCACCGAAGAGGACGAAGTTCGTCCACGACGGGTGCGGCTGGTAGCCGAGCGCCTCGAGAGTCGCGGAGATGCGGTCGCGTTGCGCGACGATCTCGTCGACCATGCCCAGCATCACCGGCGCGTGCCGGAGTGCCGCGGTGGCGGCCGCCTGCGTGAGCGCACTCAGGTGGTACGGAAGACGAACCAGGCGCAGTGCGTCGACGACCGCCGGGTCGGCCGCCAGGTATCCGACGCGCGCCCCGGCGAAGGCGAACGCCTTCGACATCGTGCGGGAGACGATCAGGCGCTCGCGCCCACCCAACAGCGTGATCGCAGAGGGCTCGTCATGCGGCGCGAACTCCTCGTACGCCTCATCCACGACGACGATGCCGCGACTCGCCTCGTAGACCGCCGCGATCACGTCGAGGGACATCGGGGTGCCCGTGGGGTTGTTCGGTGCGCAGAGGAACACGACGTCCGGATCGACATCGGCGACCTGCGCGGCGGCGGTTTCCGGCGAGAGCGTGAAGTCATCCTCACGGGCCCCCGCCACCCAGGTTGCCCCGGTCGCCCGCGTCAGCAGCGGGTACATGGAGTACGTCGGGCCGAACCCGAAGGCGGTCCGACCAGGCCCACCGAAGGCCTGGAGGACGTGCTGCAGCACCTCGTTGGAGCCGTTGGCCGCCCAGATCTGCTCCGGGGTGACACCCTCGCCGAGGTAGTCAGCGAATGCCTCCCGAAGCGCAGGGAATTCGCGATCGGGATACCGGTTGACATCGCGCAGAGCAAGAGCGATCGAGTCGAGAATGTCGCCGGCGACCTCATCCGGCACAGGGTGGGTGTTCTCGTTGACGTTCAACGCCACCGGCAGGGGCGCCTGCGGGGCACCATACGGTGTCATACCGCGGAGGTCATCACGGAGCGGGAGGTCGTCGAGGCGAGCAGTCACCTCTCCCATGGTACGGGCGCGGGGCCGATCGGTATCACCGCCCGTCGGCGGCGTACTGCGCCGGAATCGCCAGCTCCTGACCGGCGGACACCGATACTCCGTCGAGCGCGTTCAATCGGGCGATGTCGTCGATGACGTCGCGCGGGTCACTGGCCGGCGCCACTCGTTCGGCCACGGCCCACAGGGACTCGCCGGCACCCACGACGACCGTCGAGAAGGACGCGGGATCGGCGCCGACGTCGCGGGAGGCCAGCGCCGAACCCCCGCTCACGACCGCGGCCGCGACGAACGCCGACAGCGGAAGCGCCACGATCCCCGCGACGACACGACGACCGCGGGCGGTCAGGCGCAGACGGGTACGGGGCTGCGAGGTGATGGTGATCGCGGTCATCTCTACTCCTCCTCCTCGGGAAGAGGTTCGCACCGAGCCACTCGGCCGGGAGCAGCCGGTGCGAACCTCTCTTCCGAAGCTATCTTCGAGTCTCTATGCTGTCAAGGGGCCGAAACTCGCGTTCTCACTCGAACACGACACGCGGCGCCGTTGCGGGCCGCACACCGAACGGGCGGATACGGTTTCGATGAGCACACCTCACCACGGGCCTCCGACATTCGAAGGCCAGTGCCCCTCTCGACGGGAAGACGACGCGGGGCGACCAGACAGGAGTACGAGATGACAGAGCCGAACGCACGCGCACGCGCTCAGACCCGGCGCCGGCGCAGCCTGAGCGACAAGCAGCTCGCGATCCTCGAGGTCATCCAGCGGTCGATCGCCAAGCACGGGTATCCGCCGAGCATGCGAGAGATCGGCGACGCTGTGGGACTGAAGTCGCTGTCGAGCGTGACCCACCAGCTCAATCAGCTCGAGCTGAGCGGGTATCTGCGGCGCGACGCCGGCAAGACCCGCGCGATGGAGGTCCTGATCGACCTCCCCGGCGCGAGCACCGAGAACCCTGCCGACGCCGCACCCCCGGTCGGTGATGCCGCAATGGTCCCTCTGGTCGGACGAATCGCCGCCGGAGTGCCGATCACGGCGGACCAGCAGATCGACGAGGTGTTCCCTCTGCCCCGTCAGCTGGTCGGCAAGGGAGACCTGTTCATGTTGAAGGTCTCCGGCGAATCGATGATCGACGCCGCGATCTGCGACGGTGACTGGGTTGTGGTCCGTTCGCAGCAGACCGCCGAGAACGGCGACATCGTCGCGGCGATGCTGGACGGCGAGGCGACGGTGAAGACCTTCCGGCAGCGCGATGGCCATGTCTGGCTGCTCCCCCGCAACTCGGCCTTCGAGCCGATCCTCGGCGACGAGGCCGTGGTCCTGGGCAAGGTGGTCGCGGTGATGCGCGCGGTCTGATCGCTCACAGGCGTGCGCAGACCCCGGTCGACCCGACAGAATGGGCAGACCGACCCTAGGGAGCCTCGCCATGCCCACGACCGACATCGACGATCTCCGCGCCGAGATCGAACGCCTCCGAGCAGAGAACGCCGATCTCCGCTCGCACGCAGCCGTGCCGGACGTCGAACCGGCGGGCTCCGATCGCGTCGCACGGTCGGGCTGGTGGCGCGCGCTGATCTCAGCGGTGTGCATCGTCCTGGCGGGAATCCTCGTGCCCGTGTCGGTGGTCGGCACATGGGCGCGCGCGGAGCTGGTCAGCGAAGACGCCTTCGTGCAGACCTTCGGCCCCCTGGCCGATGACCCGGATGTACAGCAGCTCGTCATCGACCAGGCCTCGGCGGCCGTGAACGACGCGGTCGACGTGGCCGGCCTCACCAACGACGTGATCGACGGGGTGCAGAGCCTGGATCTCCCCCCGGCAGCCTCCTCGGCGCTGGACCTGCTCCGGCAGCCCGCGGTGCAGGGCGTGCAGGGCCTGATCGACTCCGCGATAACAGGTGTCGTGCAATCCGATGCCTTCCCCCAGGTGTGGCGCACCGCGCTCGTCGCCAGCCACCGCGCTCTGGTGGCCGCGGCCACCGGGGACGAGTCCACCGCCATCGCGATCGATGACACCGGCGCGCTCGGCATCCAGCTGGGGCCGATCATCGACGAGCTGAAGACGCAACTGGTCGACCAGGGCTTCGGGTTCGCGTCCTCGATCCCGACGATCAACCAGACGATCGTGATCGTGCAGGCCGACAGCCTGCTGCTGGTGGGAACGGTCTACAACATCGCCGTCACGGCCGGCTACTGGATTCCCTTCATCGCCCTCGGGCTCGCCGCGGTCGGGGTGCTCGTGGCCCGACGCCGCTCCACGGCTCTGCTCGGCGTCGGAGTGGCGATCACGGTCGGCGCGGGGCTTCTGGCCGTCGCCCTCACGAGCGCTGCGGCCGTGCTCAGCCTCAATGCACCTGCGCTCGGGATCCCTGCCCGCACCCTCGAGGCCATCTACTACACCGTCGTCGGCGCGATGCGCGACACCGCCGTCGTGCTCACGTTCCTCGGCGTGGTCGTCGCGGTCGCCGCGTGGCTGAGCGGACGCTGGGCGCCCGCTCGCCGCATCCGCGCGCTCACCGGATCCCTCACCGCGTCGGCCCGCGGCGGACTGCGTCGTCGCGGGCTCGACACCGGTGCGTTCGGCGACTGGATGCACCGGCAGCGCGTGCTGGTGCGGATCGTCATCCTTGTGCTCGCGGTGATCCTTCTGTTCGCACTGCGCCCGCTCACCTTCGGCGACATCGTTCTGGTCGTCGTGCTCGCACTCGCCGTGTGGCTCATCGCGTCTCTGCTCGAAAAGGACCCCTCCGGCGCCGACGAGCTCGCCGCTGCCGAGGCGTCCGATGAGGAGACCCCGATCGCCGTCGACGCCGACACGGTGATCGTCGAGGAGGGGGCCTCCCCGGCTGCGAAGTGACGGTCGAGGTCTCCCTCGGGCCGTCGTACGGTGGGAGGGTGACCTCAGTGCTCCCTTACGGCTCCTGGCCCTCGCCGATCACCGCCGCCGCGGCATCGTCGTCATCATCCCGCGTCGACGGCGCACGGTTCGTCGGTGATGACATCTGGTGGGGGGAACCCGTGCCCGCGCAGGCGGGACGCGTCGCCGTCCGACGTCGTGGCGTCGACGGGCAGTCGGAGGATGTCCTGCCCGAGCCCTGGAACGCACGCAGCGGCGTGCACGAGTACGGCGGTGGCGCCTGGACGGCGGCCGACGACGGCACCCTGTTCTTCGTCGAGAAGACCGATCAGCGCGTGTACGCCGCCGTGGCCGGCGCCGTCCGCCCCCTGACTGCGGCGGCGGGAGACGTGCGACACGGGGGGCTGGTCTGGCAGGACGGCGTCCTCCTCGCGGTCCGCGAAGATCACACCGCCGACAACCGCGTACCCGCCCGCGCGATCGTGCGGATCCCCACCGACGGATCGGCGGCGGACGACCCGACGCGGATCGCCACGATCGTGCGGGGCAGCGACTTCCTCGCGCAGCCGGCGCTCTCCCCGGACGGGAGCCGATTGGCGTGGGTCGCGTGGGACCATCCGCACATGCCCTGGGAGCGCGCCGAGGTGCGCGTCGGCCGAATCGACGCCGGCCGCGTGCGCACGTGGACGACGCCGGCCTCGGGCGAGCGCTCGGTCCTGCAGCCTCGCTGGCTCGATGACCGGACGCTCCTCTACGTCGACGATGCTTCCGGCCGATGGAACCTCATGAGGTGGACCGTCGGCGAGGAACCGCCCACCACGTCCTTCGCCCCCGCCGACGCCGACACGGGCGGCGGACTGTGGGTGCTCGGTGCGTCCTGGTACGGCATCGCCGGCGACCACGTCGTCGCCATCCGCACCGATGGAGCGGACCACGTCGTGTCGATCGACCAGGCGACGGGTGAGACGGTGCGCATCGACGTGCCCGCGATCGCCGGCACGGTCATCGAGGACACCCGGCGCGGCAGAGCGCTCATCTCGGGCGCGGAACCCACCGGAGGCATGGGGCTGTGGATCGTGCAGACCGCGGACGGTTCGAGCTCGGCCGTGCGGGAGAGCTCACTGCCCTGGGCGGACGTCTGGACACCCCGCGCAGAGCCGGTGAGCGTCGACGGCCCTTCCGGCCCCGTCCACGCCTTCGCCTACCCTCCCACCAACCCCGATGTCGTCGCGCCGGACGGTGAACGTCCCCCCTATGTCCTGTTGGTGCACGGCGGACCGACCGCGCACGTCGGACCGATCGCGTCCGCACGGACCGCCTACCTCACGAGCCGGGGCATCGGCGTGCTCGATGTCAACTACGGAGGATCGACAGGGTACGGTCGCGCGTACCGCGAACGCCTGCGCGGGCAGTGGGGCGTCGTGGACGTGCAGGATGTCATCGCCGCTGCGCACGGGCTCGCTGCAGAGGGGTCAGCGGATCCCGACCGCATCGCCATCGCCGGCGGCTCCGCGGGCGGGTGGACCGTGCTGGGTGCGCTCGTCGCGGGTGACGTGTTCCGAGCGGGGATCTCCCGCTACGGTGTCGGCGACGCCCGAGCCCTCGCCGAGGACACCCACGACTTCGAAGCACGGTATCTGGACGGACTGATCGGCCCGCTCCCGGAGGCGGAGGCGCTGTACATCGAGCGGTCTCCGCTCACATACGCCGAACGCTTCTCCGCGCCGCTGCTGCTCCTCCAGGGTTCCGAGGACGCGGTCGTCCCGCCCGCGCAGTCCGAGGCGATCCGCGATGCCCTGGCGGCTCGCGGCGTCCCCCACGCCTACGTGCTCTACGAGGGTGAGGGACACGGCTTCCGTCGCGCGGAGACGATCGTGCACGCGATGGAGTCGGAGTACGCGTTCCTGGGCGCCGTCTTCGGCTTCGACACACCCGGTGTGACGCCCCTGACCCTCCAGCGCTGAACGCGCCGGCGGCCGCCCTCACGCGGAGAGGAACGGGGCGAGTCGCGCGCCGAGGATCGCCGGCACATGGGCGTGGATGGCCGTGCCCTCGGCGACGTGCTCCTGCGCCAGGATGATCCCCGTCTCGTGCACGGCCGATACGAGGTCGCCGCGGTCGTAGGGAACCAGGACACGCACCTCGACGGGCGGCAGGGGAAGCATCCGTTCGATCGCCGCGCGGATCTCCTCGACACCCTCCCCGGTCCGCGAAGAGGCGAAGATCGCGTGGGGCTCGAGGCCGCGCAGCACGAGCCGGGTGTCGTCGTCGATCAGATCGGACTTGTTGAACACGACGAGTTCCGGCAGCTCGCGCGCGCCGACATCACCGATGACGTCGCGGACGGTCGCGAGCTGGGCCGCGGGGTCGGGGTGCGCGCCGTCCACGACGTGCAGGACCACATCCGCCTCCCCCACCTCCTCCAGCGTCGAGCGGAACGCCTCGACCAGCTGATGCGGGAGGTTGCGGACGAACCCGACGGTGTCGGTGAACGTGTACACGCGTCCATCCGAGGTCTGGGTGCGCCGCACGGTCGCGTCCAGCGTGGCGAACAGGGCGTTCTCGACGAGCACCCCCGCGCTGGTCAATCGGTTCAGGAGACTCGATTTCCCGGCGTTGGTGTACCCGGCGATGGCGACCGAGGGCACGGTGTGCCGCTCGCGTTCAGCGCGCTTCGCTGCCCGCGCCGGCGCGAAGGAGGCGATCTGTCGCCGCAACTGCGCCATACGGGTGCGGATGCGACGGCGATCGAGCTCGATCTTGGTCTCGCCGGGACCGCGCGACCCCATTCCGGCGCCGGCGGCGCCGACCTGACCACCGGCCTGGCGGCTCATCGAGTCGCCCCATCCGCGCAAGCGTGGAAGGAGATACTCGAGCTGCGCCAGCTCGACCTGGGCCTTGCCCTCGCGGCTCTTGGCGTGCTGGCTAAAGATGTCGAGGATGACGGTGGTCCGATCGATCACCTTGACCTTCACGACGTCCTCCAACGCGCGGCGCTGGCTGGGCGCGAGCTCCGTGTCGGCGATCACCGTGTCGGCACCGACGGCCGCGACGAGATCGCGCAGCTCCTCCGCCTTGCCGCGCCCCAGGTACGTGGCCGGATCGGGGTGCGGACGGCGCTGCAGCACGCCGTCGAGCACGACCGCGCCGGCCGTCTCGGCCAGCGCAGCGAGTTCCCGCAGAGAGTTCTCGGCGTCTTCCTGCTCGCCCTGCGGGTGCACACCGGCGAGCACGACGTTCTCCAGACGCAGCTGACGGTATTCGACCTCGGTGACATCCTCCAGCTCCGTGGACAGCCCCGGGACGCGCCGCAACGCGGCGCGATCCTCGCGGTCCCATTGGTCGCCGTCGTCGTCACCGCGGCCGGCAGTCCGGACATCCTGGAGCGCCTGCGCGCCGGAGAAGACCGTGACCCCCGTGCGTCCGCCGGCGCGCGAGAGCACGCGATCGACCGGGTCGAGCGGCGTGTCGTCGGAGCCCTGCGGAGTGGTGGTGTCGGTCATCCTCGCCTTTCGCCATCGGGGGCAGCCGCGCCGTTCGCGGTCCGCCCGGCCCGCGCGGGAGCGGTTTCCCGCCCCGACCGGGCATCCGTGAATTCTAGTCCCCCGGGATCGCGTCGGCTCCGCTACGCTCGACCCTCATGGGGAGCGATCACTACTTCACTGCGGCCCCCGCGAGTCCCGAGAATCTCCGCACGATCCGTGTGACCCTGGCAGGCCGCGATGTGGATGTCGTGACAGCGGGCGGGGTCTTCAGCCCGGACCACGTCGACATCGGCACGTCCGTGCTGCTGGCCAACACGCCGGTGCCTCCGCAAGGCGGCCATCTGCTCGACATCGGATGCGGGTGGGGGCCGATCACCCTCAGCATGGCTCTGGAAGCCCCCCATGCGACGATCTGGGCCGTCGACGTGAACGAGCGGGCGCTGGACCTGACTCGACGCAACGCCGAGTCCCTGGGACTGGAGAACGTCACCGCCGTTACCCCGGACGCGGTCCCCGACGACATCGCGTTCCGCGCGATCCGCTCGAATCCCCCGATCAGGGTCGGCAAAGACCAGCTGCACGGCCTTCTGGAGGCATGGATCCCGCGACTGGATGAACGGGCGGATGCGCACCTGGTGGTGTCGAGGAACCTCGGATCGGACTCGTTGCAGCGGTGGCTGGCCGCGACCTTCGATCGCGGATACAGCGTGCATCGCGTGGCGACGGGGCGGGGCTTCCGTGTCCTGAAGATCCGTCGACACGGCGCCCCGATGACCGGAGTCATCCCGCTGCCCTGAGCCCGGTCCTCACGCAGCGCGGTCAGGCGAGAGTGATCTCGCCGGAGTAGACGAGGGTCGCCGGCCCCGACAACAGGACATGGGAGCCGTCCGCATGAGGGACGAGGCGCACCCCGAGGTGTCCTCCAGGCACCTCGACGGCCCAGTGCTCGGGAGCCGCGGGACCTGCCCAGTGGCGGACGGCGAGGGCGGCGGCCGCGACGCCGGTCCCGCAACTGAGCGTTTCGCCGACACCACGTTCGAAGACCCTCATGCGGATCCGACCGACCCCGTCGTGCACGAGCGGCTCCTCCGGAACGACGAACTCGACGTTCGCCCCGGCCGCGGGTGCCGGATCGAGGATCGGGGCGACCGTGAGATCCAGGCCTTCCAGCTCGTCGAGGGACGAGAGCGCGACGACGACATGCGGGTTGCCGAGATCCGCGTGCTGTCCTGGCCGTGAAACGCTCAGACCGCGCGCTCGCACCAGCACGTCGGCATCGTCCACAGCCCACCGGCCCAGGTCGACCTCGAATCCGAGGGCACTGCGGGTGAGGGTCTTGACGCCCGCGCGGGTGCCGATGCGCAACGGCTTCTCCAGCGACGCGAATCCGGTGTCGGCGAGGTACTTGGCGAACACCCGCGTACCGTTCCCGCACATCTCGGCGATCGAACCGTCGGCGTTGCGGTAGTCCATGAACCATTCGACGCCGTCGGCCGCGGCCTCCGCCCCTTCCGGGATCGCCGAGCAGCGCACGACCCGCAGCAGCCCGTCGCCTCCGATTCCGAAGCGACGGTCGCAGAGGATCGCGACGTGATCGTCTGTGAGCTCGAGAGAGCCGTCGGGGTCGGCGACGACGACGAAGTCGTTGCCGGTCCCGTGTCCTTTGGTGAACGCGACGGTCTGCGGCATGCGTGTCAGTCTACGGGGCGCGTCACGGCCGCCCGCGCCTCGTTCCGGGCGGCGTCTCGCGTGGGCGGGACCCAGCGCAGCCCGTCGTAGCGACGGAACCAGGAGACCTGCCGACGGGCGTACCGTCGGGTGAGCGCCTGTGTCTGGGCGATCGCCTCGGATTGGTCGAGGTGGCCGTCCAGCTGCGCGAGTGCTTGCGCGTAGCCGATCGCGCGCCGCGCGGTCGCACCGTCCTCGAGACCGCGTGCACGCAGCTGCGCTGCTTCGGCGACCAGGCCTTCCTCCCACATCGCCTCGACCCGCCGGTCCAGTCGTTCCACCAGAGCCGACCGCTCGGCGTGGGCCCCCAGAAGGACGGTGCGGGGATGCCAGAGAGTCGGAGCGGTGGGAAGCACGGCCCCGTGGGTGTCTCTCCCCTGCAGCACGATCTCGAGCGCCCGCACCACCCGGCGCCCGTTGCGCGCGTCGATGCGTTCGGCCGTGGCCGGGTCGAGCTCGCGGAGTCGGCGGAAGAGGGCACCCGCGCCGTCCTCGGCAAGCTCGGCCTCGAGGCGAGCGCGCAGCGCGTCGTCATGCGGGGGGAAGCGGAAATCGAACACGACGCTCGAGACGTACAGGCCGGATCCGCCGACGAGAACCGCATCCGCGCCGCGGGTGAACACGCCCTCGACGACCGTCCGAGCCGCGGGCTGGTACCAGGCGACCGCCGCTTCCTCGGTGACCTCGAGGACATCGAACAGATGGTGCGGAATGCCTCGCCGCTCAGCGGGCGGAAGCTTCGCCGTCCCGATGTCCATGCCCCGGTACAGCTGCATGGCATCGGCGTTGATGATCTCGGCCGGCCGCCCGAACTCTTCGAGCGCTTCGGCCAGGTCGAGCGAGAACGACGTCTTGCCGGTGCCGGTCGCTCCGGCGACGACCCACAGCCGTGGGGGGCTCACCTGCCGATGCGCAGCGTCGGCAGTCCGAGCGACACCGCACGCGGTCCCGCGCCCCCGTCAGGCGAGGGCGTGCCGCAGGAGTCCGCCTGCGACCGGTCCCAGGCGTCTCCGGACCGGGTACGGCGGATGCGCAAGGGCGATCCGTCGGGCGCATCGGCGAGCAGGTGGAAGGGCGCCGCGTGCGTCACCACGACCGAGACGACATCGCCCGGACGTGGCAGGGGCGACCCCGCGGGGACCTCGAAGTGCACGAGGCGGTTGTCTTCGGCACGGCCGGTCAGTCGATGCGTCGCAGCGTCCTTCTTGCCCTCCCCCGTCGAGACGAGCACCTGCAGCTCGCGCCCGAGCTGATTCCGGTTCTCTTCGAGACTGATCCGCTCCTGGAGGGCGACGAGACGCTCGTAGCGCTCCTGCACAACGGCTTTCGGAAGCTGATCCGGCATGGTCGCGGCGGGGGTGCCCTCGCGAATGGAGTACTGGAACGTGAAGGCGGACGCGAACCGCGACGCCTCCACCACGCGCATGGTGTCCTCGAAGTCCTCGTCGGTCTCGCCCGGGAACCCGACGATGATGTCCGTGGAGATGGCCGCATGCGGGATGCGCTCGCGCACCCGATCGAGGATCCCGAGGAACTTCGAGCTGCGGTAGGAGCGGCGCATCGCCTTGAGGATCCGATCACTGCCGGACTGCAGCGGCATGTGCAGCTGCGGCATCACATTCGGCGTGTCGGCCATCGCGTCGATGACGTCATCGGTGAAGGCCGCAGGGTGGGGGCTGGTGAAGCGGATCCGCTCGAGCCCGGGTATCTCCCCCGCCGCGCGGAGCAGCTTTCCGAACGCGTGGCGGTCTCCGAACTCCACGCCGTACGAGTTGACGTTCTGACCGAGCAGTGTGACCTCGATCGCACCGTCATCCACGAGCATCCGGATCTCGTTGAGGATGTCGCCGGGTCGCCGATCCTTCTCCTTGCCCCGCAGGCTCGGGACGATGCAGAAGGTGCAGGTGTTGTTGCACCCCACCGAGATGGAGACCCAGCCGCTGTAGACCGAGTCCCGCTTGGTCGGGAGAGTCGACGGGAACACGTCGAGGGACTCGAGGATCTCCAGCTCGGCTTCGCCGTTGTGACGGGCCCGCTCGAGCAGGTTCGGCAGCGAACCCATGTTGTGGGTGCCGAAGACGACGTCCACCCACGGCGCTTTGTCGAGCACCGCCTGCTTGTCCATCTGCGCCATGCAGCCACCGACGGCGATCTGCATCCCCTCGTGCTTGTCCTTGACGGACTTCAGGTGACCGAGGGTGCCGTAGAGCTTGCCGGCGGCGTTGTCGCGGACGGCGCACGTGTTGATCACCACCACGTCCGCGTCGTCGCCGCTTTCCGCCTTCACGTAGCCGGCGCTCTCCAGGGAGCCGGACAGCCGCTCGGAGTCGTGAACGTTCATCTGGCACCCGAAGGTGCGCACCTCGTACGTGCGGGCGCGACCGTCGAGCGTGGTCGCGGCCGGGGAGGGATCGATCAGCGTCGGCGCAGAGGAGGGCATGGACATGATCTTCTTATTCTACGAGGGCCGCCCGAGAGGGCGGTGAGCGTCACCGTCATCAACCGCCCGCCCGCCAACGGCGGGGGATGCACCCGTGTCGCTCGACAGTCGGTGGCGCACGCATCCGCCGCGGAGGATCGATTTCGAGCCGGATTCGGCGGCAGACACGGGGTATCGGTGTCGCAGTGGCGCACGGACCGAGAATGTCCGTCGATCCGGCGCCTGACCGGCAAGAAGTGCCCGTGGTATCGCCGCGCGTCGCGTGCCGGCGGGCACGTTTCCGCAAGTTTGCGACAAGAAACACAGTAGAAACTACCGAGGATCACGCCTGGCACATCGTTCACTGATCGGTAACCTGTGGAGCAGGTAGCGGTTTGAGACGTCAGCCTGGGGGGCCAATGGAATCTGCCAACACGACGGCCGCGTGGGTCGTGGTCGGAGCCGACCGCGACCCCGACACCATGTGTGCCCGCATCCGCGCGGGCGGGAGCGTCGTGGTCGTCGGCACACCCGGCAGCGGTAGGAGTTTCCTGCTCGACCACATCCGGACCGCGCTCGAACGAGACGGACACGCGCCGCTCGTGATCCGCACCGGACGGACACTGTCTTCGGTACCGTTCGGTTGCCTCGAAGCGGCACCCGACACCCGCGCGGCCGATCTCCGCGAGGCGCCCGACCGCCCATCCGGCCTCACCGACACGGATCCCGTCATCGTCATCGTCGACGACGCCGACCTGCTCGATTCCGATACGGCCCGCTCACTGACGGCCCGTGCCTATCGCAAGGAGGTCGTCATCCTCGCGGCCATCGCCGCCGGCTCGCCCCGTCTCGGAGAGAGCTTCGACTCACCGCTCGCAGACCTCTGGGCCCACGGCATCGCGCAGCGGATCGATCTTCGCGATCTCACCGTCGACGAGGCCTTCGACCTCATCGACGCGTCGACGACCGCCCGGCCGCTGGATAAGGCGACCCGTGCGAAGATCGTGTCTCTCGCCGGCGGATCGCGTGCTCTGTTGACCGAGGCGGTCTCCTACGCGGCGCAGGCACGCGATGCCGGGCGTGACCCGCTGACATGCCTCAGAGAGGTGCCGCCAACCAGTCGCTTCGGCGAGCTGCTCATCGCCCGGGCCGCCGAGCTGTCAGGCCCGCACGCAGAGGTCCTGGCGACGCTGGGGCGGGTCGCGGGGATCGAGTTCGTGGATGCCATTCGCTTCCTCCCGGAGGACGACGTCGAAGAGCTCATATCGCTCGGTCTGGTGTTCGACGCCGGCGTGCCGTCGCGGCACCTGTTCGCGCACCCCCTCATCGCGCGCGCGGCGTCGCGGAGATGCCACGACGGCGAGGTGCGGGCGCGCCTCGACCTGATGGTCCGCCGGATGTTGGACGCGGGCGGCTCGTGGTGGAGCGAAGCGATCGCCTGCGAGCTCGCGCGACGCCGACACCGCGGCGATCTCGAGCTCGAGACGCCGCCCCGTGAGGATCTCCTCCGGCGCGCAATCGTCGATGCGGCTCGCGCCGCGAACGATGACGCCCAGCCCGCTGTGGCGATCGCATACGCCGCCACCGCGCCGCCCGTCGAACGACCCGACCATCTCGACATCGAAGTTCAGCACGCTTCAGCCCTGCTCGAGGGCCACCCCTCGCGTCACGCGGTGGACGCTTTCAGCACCTCCTTCCGTCGCGAGAGGCGCCTCGATCCCGACGCAGCCGGCGTCGCGGCCGAATGCGCGATACAGCAGCGCGGCCGCCTCAGCCGGCCCCTTTCACCGTTGGTCCTGCTCACGGCCGCCAATGCCGCACTGCTGGACATGAGGTGGAGCATTGCCGAGGCATACGCGCGGTGCGCCACCGAGCACCCCACGTCCGACGCGACGTCGGCCAAGGAGTCCGCCTTCGTCCGCGCCATGAGCCTGTGCGTGCGAGGGCGGTTGGACCGCGCATCACAGGTACTGGCGGGAACCGACGCGGTCACCACGACGACGCCGCGCCAAGAGGGAGCGGATGCCGTCGGCCGGCTGATCGTCCTCTGCGGGCGTGCGCTCGGCATGCAGGTCAACGGGATCGAGGTGGAGTCGATGCGCGATCGACTGCGCCGCGAAGGCGTCCGCGCGGCGGCCGCCGATGATCGTCTGGCCCTGGTGTGGCTCAATCACCTGGCGGCGCTCGTCTTCGCAGGCCTGGGGGACGCTGGTGGCGCCGCCCGCGAAGCACGACTGGCCCTGATACGGGGCGAATCGTTCAGACTCAGCCCCTGGTCTTCCGTGACCCTGATGTACGTCGCACGCGCGCTCGCACTGCTCGGCGACACCTCCGCGGCGCGGGAGATCTGGGATGCGACGGCGACACCATCCGCGATGCGGTTCACGCTCGTACGCCACGCAGCGCTCATGGCCGAGGCGGGCATCCTCGAGGCTGAGGGCCGCCACCAAGACGCCGTGAAACGCACGCGCACCGCTTTGGAAATCGCCGAGCTGGCGGGGACGCCGCTGCTCACCGCGTGGGGCCTATATCAGGCGGTCGCGCTCGGCGACAGCACGGAGAACGATATGACACGCCTCTCGTCCATCGCCATCACGATTGAGGGCGAGATGGGCGAGACCCTTCGCACCTGGGCGCAGCAGATCACTTCCGGGGCTGCACCGGAGTCCCCCCTCGATCGTCTGCGGCTCGCGGGCCCGTGGACCGCACCGCTCGTCCCGGCGCCCGCGCGGCGTGCGCGCGAGCACGCGATACCGTTGCCGCCGGGCACAGGGATCGACACCGGCCTCACCCGACGCGAGCGCGAGATCGCGCAGCTGGCAGCCGAGGGCATGAACAATCGCGAGATCGCCGAACACCTGTATCTGTCGGTCCGCACCGTCGAGTCGCACGTCTACCAGGCACGCATGAAGGTCGGCGCACGATCACGTCGTGAACTGGGAAGGATGATCGGCCCGAGGCAGACGCGACGTACGGCGTAGGACGGCCCCGCCCGCCGAGAGCAGGCCCGTCAGTCGTCCGTCTCAGGAGAAACGGACGCCGCCGCGGCGGTGCTCGTCGAGCGCGCCGCGCGCAGCATCCATCGCGATCGACCCGGTGTAGCCGCGGCGCGACAGCTGTCCGACCAGGCGCCGGAGGGCGACGTCGGGCTCCACACGATCGAGTTGTCGCACCTTGGTCCGCGCGAACTCCCACGCGCGATCGACGTCGTCATCGGGGAGCGCCTGGAGGGCTGTGTCGACGACGTCGCGCGGGATCCGCCGCTTCTGCAGAGCGAGCGCGATAGCGGTCCGACCCTGGCCCTTCCGATCGACTGCCACGTGGATGAGGTGCTCCGCCAACGCCGCATCGTCGAGATACCCGCGCCGGCATGCGTCGTCGATGATCGCCTGAGCGCCATCGTCAGTGAGGCCGAACCCGTCGAGCACCGCCCGCGCCTCGGCAATCGACAGCGGCTTGCCTCGGAGCTTTCGAAGCAGATGCTTCTCGGCTGCGGAGTTCGCCTCATCGGCGTCGGCTGCGGCGTCGATGGATGGCTCGGCCGCGCGCGATCGCGGCGTTGCCCCGCCCCGGAGGTGCGCGGGCCCGGCGGGCTCGGACGTCCACGTGCGATCCCAGCCATCGGAGGCGTCCGTGGTCGGTCGGTTGCCGACATGTCGCGGCGAGGTCACCGGTCGCGGCGTCGGGCCTCGCCGGAACAAGGGCGTGACGGGGGCGAGGTGCTCGTCGGCGACCTCGTCCCCGTCATCGGTGAAGCGGACCATCACGCCGGGCGGCGCGCCGCCAGCTCGTCGGCGGTGTCTTCGGCGCGCGGCTGCCCGATGCCGAGCTTCTCCTTGATCTTCGTCTCGATGTCGGCGGCGACATCGACGTTCTTGATCAGGAAGTTGCGAGCGTTCTCCTTGCCCTGACCCAACTGCTCGCCGTCGTAGGTGTACCACGCGCCGGACTTCTTCACGATTCCATGCTCCACGCCGAAATCGATGAGGCTTCCCTCCCGCGAAATCCCGACGCCGTACAGGATGTCGAACTCGGCCTGCTTGAACGGAGGGGCCATCTTGTTCTTGACGATCTTCACGCGGGTCCGGTTTCCGACCGCATCGGACCCGTCCTTGAGGGTCTCGATACGACGGATGTCGAGACGAACCGATGCATAGAACTTCAGCGCCTTGCCGCCGGCCGTTGTCTCAGGAGAACCGAAGAAGACACCGATCTTCTCGCGGAGCTGGTTGATGAAGATCGCCGTCGTTTTGGTCGAGTTGAGCCCACCGGTGAGCTTTCGCAGGGCCTGGGACATCAATCGCGCCTGGAGGCCGACGTGGGAGTCACCCATCTCGCCCTCGATCTCGGCCTTGGGGACGAGAGCGGCGACTGAGTCGATGACGACCAGGTCGATCGCGCCGGATCGGATCAGCATGTCGGCGATCTCGAGCGCCTGCTCCCCCGTGTCGGGCTGGGACACCAGGAGCGCATCGATGTCCACGCCCAGCTTCTGGGCATAGTCGGGGTCGAGCGCATGCTCCGCGTCGATGAACGCGGCGATACCACCGGCGCGCTGCACGTTGGCGATCGCGTGCAACGTCAATGTCGTCTTACCCGAGGACTCCGGGCCGTAGATCTCGATGATGCGGCCGCGCGGAAGTCCTCCCACCCCCAGCGCCACATCGAGCGCGATCGATCCGGTCGGGATGATCTCGACCGGGGCGCGCTCGTCGCTGCCCAGTCGCATGACCGATCCCTTGCCGAACTGACGGTCGATCTGGGCGAGAGCCGATTCGAGGGCCTTCTCGCGGTCAGCGGGTGATGGCATGGCGTGCTCCTTATGCTCGCGGTCCGTCGCCTGTAGGCTGTCGCGCTCTTCTCCGGCGGATCGGATGCTGCGACAAGGCGTGGGCTGTCTCGATGACGCATCTCACGGTAGGGGTGGCCTCCGACATCGGTGGGAGGCCACTCTTCGACGGTGGGAAGCGAGGATCGAGACGACCCGTGTGCAGAACACTACGCCACGAATCGAACAGATCTTCGAGGTCGGCGGCGTGTCGAGATCAGCGGCGCGGCTCGAGCCGGCCCACGCCGTGCCGCCTGGCCTCGGGGACGTCCATCTCGACGCACAGGGCGAGCCAGACCTCGCGTGGCGGGATTCCCGCGTCCAGAGCATCGGTGGCTGTTCGGTCTCCGATGCCGGGGATCACGAGGTCGTCGAGCAGGGCCCCGCCGCGCGCGCCGAATTCGTCGTCGACGGCACGACGGAACTCACTTCTGCGCACGGCAGCCTTCGCGGCGCCGGGTGATCACCGAAGCGTCAACTCGGCGTCCACGGACGCGACGAGCTCGTCGGGCACTACGTCGGGGAAGGTCTGAAGTCCTTCGAGAACCGACAGTCGATCGCCGACTTCGCGCATGATCGTCGAGATCGGCACATCCAGCGCCTCGGCGAGCGACGCGAGGATCTCGCTCGACGCCTCCTTCTGACCGCGCTCGACCTCGCTGAGATAGCCGAGTGCCACGCTCGCGCGGCTGGCGACCTGTCGGAGGGTCTGTCCCTTCTGCTGGCGGAAGTCCCGCAGGACTTCACCGATCTCCTGACGTACAAGGATCATGTCGGGCCCCTCCTCACTCGTGATTCCGCTTCGCCGGGTGCACCACAGTACAACACCGTGATCATCAATCTAATCCCGGTTGCTATGCATTGGGCGGGAATCACCGAATGTAACCCGCGGGAAACACCGGGCATTCCCGAAAGACGACCGCACCCCTTCACCCGTCACTTCTCCGGCCGGACCAATCCCCTCGCGAGGGCGATCGCCTGGCGGACGGTCTCTCGTCGGATGTCCTCGCGCGTGCCGTCCAGATCAAGCTTCTCGGTGCGGCGCCCATGCGGACCGGCAGCGGCGATGAAGACCCGACCGACCGGGGCCGAACCCTGCGGCTCCGGGCCGGCGACGCCCGTCGTGGCGATCCCGACCTCCGCCCCCAGAGCGCCCCTGACCCCGTCCGCCATGGCAACGGCGACCTCGGCGTCGACAGGACCTCGTTCCGCGAGAAGCTCGGAGGCAACACCGAGCATGTCGGCCTTGAGGTCGGTGGCGTAGGCGACCACGCCGCCGCGCACGACGGCCGAGGCGCCGGGAACCGCGGTGAGCTGCGCACATACGAGCCCTCCCGTCAGCGACTCCGCACAGGCGATCGTCCACCCCCGGCCGCGGAGGGCGTCGAGAAGCTCGGATTCTTCGCTCATCGACGGGTGCGCCGCGCGGCACGCACCTCGGTGACGACGTAATCGATGCCACTGGCCACGGTGAGAAGGACTGCGATCGCCATCGTCACGCCGTTGACCCAGAAGACCCACTCGCCCACGACCGTCCACAGCGGCAGCAGCGCCAGCGAGAGGGCAACGCCCTGTGCGACCGTCTTGAGCTTGCCCATCCACGCCGCCGCGAGCACGTGGTCGTTCACGACGATGAAGCGGTACACGGTGATGCCGATCTCGCGAACAAGGATGACGACGGTCACCCACCAGGGAAGCTCGCCGAGGATCGAGAGGCCGACGAAGGCGAACCCGGTGAGGACTTTGTCTGCGATCGGGTCGAGCAGCTTGCCCAGATCGGTGACGATGTCGTGTCGACGGGCGATGTGACCGTCGAGGCCGTCGGTCGCGATCGCGACGACGAAGAGGGCGCCCGCGGCCCAGCGCAGGGCGCCGTCTGCGCCGTCGTCGGCCAGGAGCATCCAGAGGAAGACCGGCGCGCAGAGGATGCGCACGATCGTGATCGCGTTGGGGAGCTGACGGGGAACGGCCATGGTCATCATTCTCGCCCGGTCAGGCCCCAGGCATCCTCATCTTCTTCGACGTGCACGACGGGCCTGCCCTCGTACTGCGCCTCGAGCGGATCGGCCCCGTACGGATCCGCCGGCTCCGCGGACGGCTTCGGGGCCTCCTCCGGAGCGTCTTCGCCTCGCAGGCGCGCGAGCACACCCGGCAGCTGCTCGTTCGTGACGAGCACGTCGCGGGCCTTGGAGCCTTCGGAGGGCCCGACGATCTCGCGCGATTCCAGGAGGTCCATGAGACGCCCGGCTTTGGCGAACCCCACTCGAAGCTTTCGCTGCAGCATCGAGGTCGACCCGAACTGCGTCGATACGACCAGTTCGGCAGCGGCCAGGAGCAGCTCGAGGTCGTCGCCGATGTCGGCATCGACCTCCTTCTTCTCGACCGCCGCTTCGACGTCGGGTCGATACTCCGGCCGAGCCTGGTGCGTCACGTGGGCGACGACCTTCTCGATCTCGCTCTCACTCACCCAGGCCCCCTGCACGCGGAGCGACTTCGAGGCGCCCATCGGCAGGAACAGTCCGTCACCCTGGCCGATGAGGCGGTCGGCGCCGGGCTGATCGAGGATGACGCGCGAGTCGGTGACGCTGGTGACGGCGAAGGCCAGACGCGAAGGGACGTTCGCCTTGATGAGGCCGGTGACGACGTCGACGCTCGGCCGCTGGGTGGCGAGGACGAGGTGGATGCCGCTCGCACGCGCGAGCTGCGTGATGCGGACGATCGAGTCCTCGACGTCGCGTGGCGCGACCATCATGAGGTCGGCGAGCTCGTCGACGACCACGAGCAGATACGGGTAGGGCTTCAGCACCCGCTCGCTCCCCTCGGGGAGGGTGATCTCACCGGCGACGACCGCCTTGTTGAAGTCGTCGATGTGACGGAATCCGAACGACGCGAGGTCGTCGTATCGCATGTCCATCTCCTTCACGACCCATTGCAGTGCCTCAGCCGCCTTCTTCGGGTTCGTGATGATGGGCGTGATCAGGTGCGGCACCCCGGTATACGAGGTCAACTCCACACGCTTCGGGTCGATGAGGACCATGCGCACGTCGGAGGGTTTCGCGCGCATCAGCAGGCTCGTGATCATCGAGTTCACGAAGCTGGACTTACCCGAACCCGTCGAGCCGGCTACGAGCAGGTGCGGCATCTTCGCGAGGTTCGCCACCACGAATCCGCCGCCGACGTCCTTTCCGACGCCGATCGTCATCGGATGTGTCGACTGCGTGGCCGCCGGGGAACGCAGGACGTCTCCCAGGGTCACGATCTCGCGGTCGGTGTTCGGAATCTCCACGCCGATGGCGCTCTTGCCCGGGATGGGCGCGAGGATGCGCACCTCATTCGAGGCGACCGCATAGGCGATGTTGTTGGTCAGCGCGGTGATGCGCTCGACCTTCACTCCGGGACCGAGCTCGATCTCGTACTGCGTGACGGTCGGGCCACGGGAGAAACCGGTGACGGTGGCATCGACCTTGAACTGTTCGAAGACGCCGGTGATGGCGGCGACGACCGCGTCATTCGCCTCCGAACGCGACTTGTGCGGGGTTCCCTGGGCGAGCGCCGCGACCGACGGGAGGCGGTAGGGGGCGCTGGGCTGGTCTCGCGGCGCGTCTCCACCCAGCCCCGACAGACCGGGCAGGTCGTCGTCGGTGTCGGTGTCGGCATCGTCCCGGAGCGACGTCTGCGATGACGCCGCCGACAGACCAGCCAGCGCCGCAGGGTCGATGACCTCGGTCACCGCATCGTCCGCCGGCAGCGGCATGGTCGCCGGGGCGGGCTCCGGCGCGGGCTGCTCGATGGCCTTGTCGAAACCGCCTTCGGGAACCCCGGGGCTCAGCAGTTCGGTGAGGTCCTGCGAGCCGAGCTCGTCGTCGGGGTCCTGCTCACGACCGCTCTTGTTGCGACGCCACCACGGCACGCCCGCCTCGCCGGCGTCGGTGTCGGCATCGGCATCCTCGTCGAACCGCGGCGTCTGCTTCTCGTCCCGCTCGGCACCGAACATCCAGGCGTAGAGGTCGCCGAGTCGTCGGCCGATGCGGTTCGGGGGCGTCTTGGTGAGGATGAGCACGCTGAGCACGGTCAGCACGCCGAGGACGATGCAGCCGCCGACGTCGGTGAGGAGCATCGCGAGCGGCTCGCCGATCATCCAGCCGAAGACCCCACCGGCCTCGCTGAGTGCCGGCAGCCCCTGCGGGGGCTGAGGTCGCCCGCCGACGATGTGGCAGAACCCGGCGACGGTGACCACGAAGAGTCCGAGCCCGATGCCGATCCGCCCGTTGTCGTGCACCGACGACGGGTGGCGGAACATCCACCCTGCGAGGAGGACCAGCAGCACGGGCATGACGAAGGCCACCCGGCCGACCAGACCACCGACCGAGTAGGCGCTGATGGCCGCCCCGATCTCGGTCCCGATGAAGAACCACTCCACGATCGCGCCGACGACGGCCAGGACCACGAGGAGGAAAGGAAGCCCGTCGCGGCGCTGGTCCTTTTCGAGCGACTCCGGCCCGAAGGCACGGAACAGCCCGCCGACGCCGTGCGCCAGCCCCATCCACGCGCGCGCGACGACCGGGGGTCGCTCCTCTTCACCCACGTACCGCTTGGGGGTCGGATCGGGCTTGCGGGCGCGCGACGCGGAACCCTTCCCGGGCGTCCGCCCGCGCGACGTGGAGGTCGAGCTCTTGGCCATGCTTCCACGGTAGGCGAGGGCGCCGACGTTCCCAGGGAGCGACTCGGCGGTGTGCACAGGCACCGCGCGGCCGTGACGATTAGGCTCTCCGGGGAGAGCATCCCGTCCCGCCCATCGAGAGAGAACGAATGGCATCGCGCAGTCTCGGCCTCCGGTCGCATGTGAACTACCTCGTCTACCGTGTCCGCAACCTCAACGCCGCGTCGGTCGTCGAGCGGGCGCGGGATGTGTCGAAGCAGTTCGGCAGGCCGGTACCTCTGGTCGTGGCCGACATGTATTGGCAGGCGGCCTTCCACAAGGTGGGTTTCCAGGACTACGTCGACTACGACTTCGCCATGCTCACGCGCGCCGAACGCAAGACGTTCATGACGCACCCGATCTCCAACGCGCTCTCGCAGAAATACGACCACCCCGACTACCGCCACCTCTTCCACGACAAGTTCGAGTTCGTCCGGGAGTTCTCCGATCTGCTGGGTCGCGACTGGATGATGCTCGACGCGGGCAACGCCGACCAGCTGGCCGCCTTCATGGCGAAGCACCCCACCATCATCACCAAGCGGCAGAGCGGGCAGGCCGGCTCCGCCATCAGGCGGTACACCGTCGACGACGTCGAGGATCCGATCGCCTTCCACCGCGGGCTCGTCGAACGCGGCGAGCTCCTGATCGAAGAGAACATCGTCCAGCACCCGGACCTGGCGGCCGTGTGCCCGGGCACGGTCAACTCCACCCGCATCGCCGCGTTCTTCGACGGCGACAAGACCCACATCCTCGCGATCGCCCAGAAGTTCGGGCGCGGACAGGCCGCAGACCAGATGGATTTCGGTGGGTTCTACACGATGCTCGATGAGCGGGGCAAGGCGATGGGCGACGGCTATGACTCTCACGGCCACGTCTGGGAATCGCACCCCGACACCGGCTACCGGATCGCCGACTTCCAGTTGCCGATGCTCGAGGAGGCCCTCGATCTGATCGATCGCGCTGCGCGCGTGGTCCCCCAGGTGCAGTACGTCGGGTGGGACGTGGCGATCACGGAGAACGGCCCGGTTCTGATCGAGGGCAACTGGGGCACCGGTGTCTACGAGATCAAACCGTCGGTGCTCGGCCGCCGGACCGGCCACCGGCCGCGCTACCGCGAGGTGATCGGCTTTTGACCCCCTCCGGGCTCTCGGTCGAGGTCTCCCACGGGGCCCTCGTCGCGGGTGCCCGGTCCGCCGACCGCGAGAGGGCCGTCTTCGATCTCCGTCGCGACGCATGGGGCCACGGGCTGGGTACGGCCCTGGACGCGCTGGTTGCCGCGGGTGCGCGGCACGCGGTCGCCGATCCCGCGGACACCCCCCGGGTCCAGGCGGCGGGGATCGCGGTGGCAGCGGTCGCAGATGGGGCATCCGCCGCCGTCTACGGGCTCCCCTCTTCGCCCGCGATGCGCGCCGTCTCGGTCGTGCTGTCGACCAAGCGTCTGCGCGCGGGGGAAGGCGTGTCCTACGGGTACACGCATCGCGCGACGACCGACACCTGGATCGGACTGGTCGCCGGCGGCTATGGCCAGGGGGTCGCCCGGGCACTCGGGAACCGCGTGGCGATCGCCGTCGACGGACGGATGTGCCCGGTGGTGGGCCGCATCGCCATGGACGTCTGTGTCGTCGATCTCGGCGCGGACGGCGCCCGGACGCTCCCCGGCACGCCGGTGACCCTGTTCGGCGGCGAGGGGCCCGCACGCGGCAACCTGCTCGCGTGGACCGAGGCCACAGGATGGTCCGCGGCCGAGCTCGCCGGCGTCATCGGCGCCTCGGTCCCCCGGCGGACGGTCGCCTGATGCCCGCGCGCCTCGATGTCGACCTCGACCGCCTTCGCCGGAATATCGAGACGGTGCGACGCACCGTCATGCCCGCGGAGACGCTCTTCGTCGTCAAGAACGATGCGTACGGGCACGGTGTCGAATCCGTCGCGGCCACAGCCGCCGCAGCCGGCGTCCGGTGGTTCGGCTCCTTCGACGTCGACACGGGCACGCGCGTGCGGGCGGCCGTCGGGTCTTCGGCGCGGATCTTCGCGTGGGCGACGACCCTCGACGCCGGGTCCGTGCAGCGCGCCGCGGACGCCGACCTCGACGTGGGCGTCGGCGACCCGGGGTATCTGGACCGTGTCATCGCCGCCGACCGCGCCCTGCGCGTCCATCTGAAGATCGACACCGGGCTGCGTCGCAACGGCGTACGTCCCGAGGAGTGGCCGGAGTTCATCGAGAGTGCGGTGCGCGCCCAAGAACGGGGCGCCATCCGCGTCACCGGACTGTGGACGCACATCGCCGAGACGAGCGATGCGGACGACGACGACGCCCGGGAACTCTTCGTCGACGCGGTCGATTCCGCTCGCGCCGCAGGGCTCTCTCCCGAAGTCCGGCACATGGCAGCCAGTGCCGCCTCGTTCGCCCGACCCGGGTTCCGCGACGACCTCGTCCGGATCGGTGCGTTCGCATACGGCATCCGGTCGGCCGACGGTCCGGATATCCCCGGTATCGTGCCGATCGCCGCGTTGTCGGCGGAGGTCGTCGAGGTCGCGAGCGACCGCGTGACGATCGACATCGGCTCGCTCGACGGCCTCCCCTCGACGCTGGCGGGCTGTGTCGAGGTGGGTACGGAAGCCGGGCCCCGCCACCTCATGACCGTCGGCGTGACGACCTCTCAGGTCCGGGTGTACCCGGGCGCGATGGTCGGCGACCGGGTGACCCTGTTCGGGCCGGGCACACGCGGTGAGAACAGCGCGACGACACTGGCCGAGGCCATTGACACCGTGGGGGAAGAACTGCTCGTGCGACTCACGCCGGCGCTCGAGCGCCGTTACCTCGGTGCGGTCACGCCTCGATGACGAGCGGCACGATCATCGGGCGTCGGCGCAGTCGCTGGTTCACCCATCGTCCGATCGTCCGACGCACCACCTGCGACAGGGCGTGCTGATCCCGCACCCCCGACTGCGCCGCGTCCGCCAGAGCCGATGCGATCTTCGGCTTGACGTCGTCGAACACCCTGTCGTCCTCGGCGAAGCCGCGTGCGTGGATCTCCGGCCCGCTGATGATCTTGCCGGTGGCGGCGTCGACGACGACGATGACGGAGATGAACCCCTCTTCTCCGAGGATGCGGCGATCCTTCAGGTCGGCATCGGTGATCTCTCCCACGGACGATCCGTCGACGTAGACGAACCCGAGGTCGAGCTGGCCGACGGCGCGGGCATCGCCGTCACGCAGATCGATGACCGTGCCGTTCTCGGCGAGCAGCGTGCGCTCGGTGGGGATCCCGGTGTCCTGCGCGAGCTTCGCGTTCGCCATCAGGTGGCGGTACTCACCGTGGATCGGGAGGACGTTGCGCGGGCGCAGGATGTTGTAGCAGTAGAGGAGTTCACCGGCCGCGGCGTGCCCCGACACGTGCACCTTCGCGTTGCCCTTGTGGACCACGTTGGTCCCGAGCTTGGTGAGGCCGTCGATCACGCGATAGACGGCGTTCTCGTTCCCGGGGATCAGACTCGAGGCGAGGATCACGGTGTCGCCGGAACCAGGTTCGATCTCGTGGTCGAGATTGGCCATACGGCTCAGCACGGCCATCGGTTCGCCCTGCGACCCGGTCGACATGTAGACGATCCTGTCGTCGGGCAGGTCGCGGGCCTTCTTGTAGTCGATCAGGACGCCCTCGGGCACGGTGAGGTAGCCGAGCTTCTCGGCGATCGTCATGTTGCGCAGCATGCTCCGGCCGAGCAGCGCGACTCGCCGCCCGTGGGCGTGCGCGGCGTCGAGCACCTGCTGAACGCGATGCACATGACTGGAGAAACTCGCGACGATCACCCGGCGCGGCGCCTTGCCGATGACCTGATCCAGGACCGGTCCGATCTCGCGTTCCAACGGCGTGAAGCCGGGGACGTCGGCGTTGGTCGAATCGACCATGAACAGGTCGATCCCTTCCTCGCCGATGCGCGCGAACGACCGGAGGTCGGTCAGCCGGCCGTCCAGCGGCAGCTGGTCCATCTTGAAGTCGCCGGTGGCCAGCACCGTTCCCGCGACGGTGCGGATGGCGACGGCCAACGCGTCCGGGATGGAGTGATTGACGGCGATGAATTCGAGGTCGAACGGACCGACCTGTTCCCGCTGCCCCTCGGCCACCGTGAGGGTGAAGGGCTTGATGCGGTGCTCCTTGAGCTTCGCCTCGGTGAGCGCCAGGGTCAGTCCCGATCCGACGATGGGGATGTCGCCCTTGAGCTTCAGCAGGTACGGGACCGCACCGATGTGGTCCTCGTGTCCGTGGGTGAGGACCACTGCGACGATGTCGTCGAGGCGCGATTTGATCGGTTCGAAGTCCGGCAGGATGAGGTCGACACCCGGCTGGTGCTCCTCGGGGAACAGCACACCGCAATCGACGACCAGCAGTTTGCCGTCGAGCTCGAACACGGTCATGTTCCGCCCGACCTCGCCGAGGCCGCCGAGCGGGATGATCCGGAGGGTGCCCTTCTCCAGCACCGGCGGTGCGGAGACGGTGATGGGCGGGGTCATCGGGTCGTCCCCGAGACCTGAGGGAGCGCGCCGCCGGCAGCCGCATTGCGATCCGGCCGGAAGTTGCGGAAGTCCGCCCCCTCGACGCCGCTGACCAGGGCGAGTTCGTCTTCGATCATGGCTGCCTCCCACTCCTCCGGACCGACCAGGGGAAGTCGTACGCGAGGGCTGGAGATGCGCCCGAGCCCGTGCAGGATGTACTTTGCCGCGACGGTGCCGGGCACATGGGTCATGACGGCGCGCACGAGCGGCTCGAGGGTCTTGTGCTGCGCCGTGGCCGTCGCGAGGTCGCCGCGGTTGACCGCATCGACGATGGCGCGATACGGAGCCGACGCGATGTTCGCCGTGACGCCGATCATGCCGCTCGCGCCGATGGACAGGTGCGGCAGGACGTTCGCGTCGTCACCCGAGAAGTAGAGCAGATCGGTCTGGTTCAGCACGCGGCTCACCTCGCTGAAGTCACCCTTCGCGTCCTTGATGCCGAGGATGTTCGGGTGCTTGGCGAGGCGCAGGATCGTCTCGTACGCGATCGGAACGCCGGTGCGCCCGGGGATGTCGTACAGCAGCACGGGAAGATCGGTCGCGCCCGCGACGAGGCGGAAGTGCGTGAGGATTCCGGCCTGTGTGGGCTTGTTGTAGTACGGCGTGACGATCATGATGCCGTCGGCGCCGGCCTTCTCGCTGGCTTTGTACAGCTCGATCGCGTGGGCCGTCTCGTTCGATCCGCCGCCGGTGATGATCTTCGCCCTGCCGGCGGCGACATCCTTGCCGACCTCGACCAAGCGCAGCTTCTCGGCGTCGGTGAGGGTCGAGGTCTCCCCCGTCGTCCCGGTCACGACGACGCCGTCAGCTCCCGCCGACACGACATCGTCGATGTGCTTCTCGGTCGCGGGCCAGTCGACCTCTCCGTCCGCCGTCATCGGAGTGATGAGGGCGACGAGCACCTGGCCGAAGGGATTGGCGTCGAGCGTCATGCCTCCAGGCTATCGCCTCGCAGCGGCCGCTCAGCGCCCGCGGGTGCCGATGCCGGCGGCGACCGATGCCGGCAGAAGAGCGGCCAGACGGACGAGCGCTTTGTACCGGACGGACGGGATCGACACGCCGCGCCCGCGCGCGGCGTCTCGCAGCGACTCGGCGACGACGTCGCGGGCATCCAGCCACAACGGCCCCGGCACGCCCTCCTGCCCCGGGGGCAATCCCATGCGCTCGTGGAAGTCCGTATGGGTGAATCCTGGGCATACGGCCGTGACGGTCACACCGCGGGGCGTGTACAGCGCGTTCGCCCACCGACTGAACTCCACCAGCCACCGTTTGCAGGCGCCGTACGTGGAACGCGGGAGATAGGCGGCGACCGAGGCGACGTTCAGCACTCGACCGTGTCCGCGGGAGAGCATGCCCGCGAGAGCGGCGTGGGTCAGGCGCAGCGGAGCCTCGACGTGGATGCGGAGGTGGTCCACCTCACGGGCGATGTCGTTCGTCTCGAAGTCGAGGGGAAGCCCGAAACCGGCGTTGTTGACGAGGAGCTCGATCGGCGCCGCCGGATCCGCCAACCGCGCGGCCACCCGTTCGACGTCTTCGGTGACGGTGAGGTCGGCGCCGAGGATCTCGACGTCGACGCGGTGGCAGGAGCGGATCGCTTCGGCCACGGCACCGAGCGCATCGACCGAACGGGCCACGAGCACCAGGTCTGCACCCCGCGCCGCCAGCTGGCGCGCGTACTCCGCCCCGAGCCCGGAGCTCGCACCGGTGATGAGCGCGGTGACCATGGCTACGGCGCCACCCGCCCGTTGGCGTTGAAAGCGGCGTGGGTCAGGGGCATGAGCTCGCGCCAGTGCACCTCCATCTGCTCGGCGCACATCTCGATCTCGCGTTGCGGGAAGGACGGGAAATGCGTCCCCTCGACCTTCGTGCGCAACGACAGGAAGTTCATCAGCGCGCGGGAGTTCATCGTCACGTACATCGACGAGTAGATGTTCAGCGGCAGCACGATTCGAGCGACCTCACGGGCGACCCCTGCCTCCAGCATCCGCTGGTAGGCCTCGAAGGCCTGCGTGCTCGCAGCGCGCGTCGCCTGGTCCACGAGCGCTGACTGCGCCTCGTCGCCGGGAAGGAACTCGTACGCACCCGGCTTGCCCACCTGGATGAGGTTCCGCTCGGGGGCCGGCACGTAGAACACCGGTCGCAGCTCGCGGTAGCGGCCCGATTCCTCGTTGTAGGACGCGATGCGATGACGCATGAACTCGCGGAAGACGAAGATCGGCGCCTGGATGTAGAAGGTCATCGAGTTGTGCTCGAACGGGGACCCGTGACGGTCCCGCATGAGGTAGTTGATCAGTCCGCGATCCCGCCCGGAGGCCTCAGCGCCGGCCTGCGCCGCCTCCAAGGTCTGCTCGCCCTGCGTGGAGACCCGCGCCGCGAAGAGCACATCGGAATCCGACGCGCTCGATCGGACGAGCTCGACGGTCATGTCACTGCGGAACTGGATGTCGGCGTCGCTCACGGTGCCCACCCTACCCGCGCCGTCGCATCCGCCGTCGACGCGCCACCGGGCCGTTCGTGGCCTTCCGCACCGGTTGCCGACGGATCGGCCTTTTCCCACCGTGCAGCGTCTAGCCTTGTCTGTTGTGGAAATCCTGCCCGCCCTCCTCGGCACCGTCCTGCTGCTCGCCGGCACCGTCGGCGCCGGCATGATCGTGCGCGCCCGACAGGGCCGCATCCGCCGGGGCATCCCCCATGAAGTGATCCAGCCCCGGCGCCTGGGCGCGGACACACTCGGCGAGCGCGCGACGCTGTTGCAGTTCAGCACGGAGATGTGCGCGAAGTGCCCTGGTGTGCACCGCACGCTCGCGCAGATCGCAGCCGGACACCCGGGCGTCCGCCACCTCGACATCGACCTCACGCACCGCCCGGACATCGCCAAGCACTTCCACGTGCTCCAGACGCCGACGACCCTCATCCTCGACGCGGCCGGCGCGGTGCAGTCTCGTGTCGGCGGAGTGCCCAGCCGGCACATGCTGGAGCTCGAGCTGTCCCGCCTCACCGGGGACGCCGCTCGTGTCTGACCGTCCGCGGGGCGTCGACCCGCGCGGGCCGCGGTTCGCCGCCGGCATCACCTCGCTCCTCCTTCTCGTCGATGTCTTCCTCGGCCTGACCGGACTGTCGACCAGCCGCGCATCGGAGGCCGCGTCGGGGTGGGCGGTCACGTCGGCGAGCCTCGGGCAGCGTGCCGCGGATCCCGCGTTCCTCCTGCTGGCAGCTCTGGCGCTCCTGTTCCTGTGGGGTGTGATCGCGCCAGGCTCCGCGCCCTGGGGAGTGCTCTACCGGCGCCTGATCGCACCGCGCCTGCCTCGTCCTAACGAGCTCGAGGATCCCCGCCCGCCCCGCTTCGCCCAGGGCGTGGGGCTCTTCGTCTCCGCCATCGGACTGCTGCTGCACCTGGCCGGCGTCCCCTGGGCGCTTCCCGTCGCCGCCGCCGCGGCGTTCGCAGCCGCTTTCCTGAATGCGGCGTTCGGTGTGTGCCTCGGGTGCCAGCTGTACCTCGTGCTCCAACGCGCGGGCCTGATCGGCCGCGAGCGACCGGTCCTCTGAGCGAGCACCGACCGGTGAGGTGTCAACCCGTCGCGACCGACTGCCCCCGCCATTAGGCTGGCGGCGTCCGCCACCGGGTCGGACCATCGTCACCGCCACGAGGAACAGGGGCATCATGACCGTCACGAGCGAAGCGACCACCGCCTGGAAGGGCTCTCTGACCGACGGCGAGGGCACTGTCTCCCTGGTGTCCTCGGGGGCGGCTTCACTTGCGGTGGACTGGAAGGCACGCAGCGAGGGCTCCACCTCGACCACGACCCCCGAGGAGCTGATCGCCGCCGCCCACGCCTCCTGCTTCAGCATGGCGCTCTCCCACGCGCTCACCGGAAACGGCACTCCCCCTGAGTCCGTGGACACGACCGCGTCGGTGACCTTCCAGCCGGGCACCGGCATCACCGGCAGCCATCTGAACGTCAACGCCGTGGTCCCCGGCATCGACGCCGAGGACTTCGCGCGGATCGCCGAGGACGCCAAGGCCGGCTGCCCCGTCTCTCAGGCGCTCGCCGGCGTCGAGATCACGCTCGAGGCAACACTTGCCTGACCGCTCCCCCGGTCGCATCGTCGTCGGCGGCGCGGGCGGTCTGATCGGCCGGGCGCTCGTCGACAGCCTCCGCGCCGACGGTCACGATGTGGTCCGACTCGTCCGGCGCCCGGCCGCGGCGCCGGACGAGATCGAATGGCTGACGGACACCCGACCGCTCGATCCGGATGTCCTCGCGGGTGCGTCGGCCGTCGTCGGGCTCAACGGTGCGAGTATCGGGCGCTTCCCGTGGACTCGCTCCTACCGGAGCACCCTGCTGTGGTCGCGCATCACCCCGACGCGCGCCATCGCGCGCGCCGTCCGCCAGCTGGGCGAAGAGGCGCCCGCGTTCGTGTCGGCCTCCGCGGTCGGATATTACGGCCCGTTCCCCGAGGGGCGCGTGGACGAGTCCGCGCCACGCGGAGATGCCTTCCTCGCCGATGTGTGCGGCGAGTGGGAGAACGCGGCGCGAGCCGCCGGCGACGACGTGCGCGTGTCGCTGCTGCGCACCGCGCCGGTGGTGCACCCCGAAGGCGTCCTCAAGCCGCTCATGCTCCTCACCCGGGCGGGCCTGTCCGGTCCGATCGGACGCGGCACCCAGGTCTGGCCCTGGATCTCGCTGGACGACGAGGTACGTGCGATCCGGCACGTGATCGACTCCGGTCTGACCGGGCCGATCAATCTCACGGGACCCACGCGCGCGACCGCCAACGATCTCGGTTTCGCCCTCGCAGTTCGGATGAATCGGCCCTATCTGGTCCGCGCGCCGGCGTGGGGCCTGCGAGCCGTCCTCGGACGCGACGCGGTCGAAGCGCTGCTGACGACCGACGCCGACGTCGTACCCAGCGCCCTCGAGGACTCCGGTTTCGGGTTCACCCACCGCACCGTCGAAGAAGCCGTGGACGCAGCCCTGGCAAAAGCGTGATCAGGAGCGGGATCCCGATTCGAGCCGAATCGCCCGGCGCACCGCCTCCCGCGCGCGTCGACGGTCGCCCGAGGCATCGTAGGCCAGTGCGAGGCGATACCACGCCCGCCAATCCTCCGGAGCCGCCTCGACATCGGCTCGGTAGCGCGGGAAGACCGCGTCGGCGTCCTCCCGGAGCACGCGCCCACTCGGCCGGACGCCGACCGACTCGACCGGCAGCTCGTCATCGGCCTCCAGGAGACGTCCGAGTTGTTGGGCCCGCCACCCGAACCACAGCTCACGACCGAGCCCCCACGCGGCGATCAGGGGCAGAACGATGAGGGCGACACCCATGGCGATCCCCACCGGGTCGCCGGTTCCGAGCAGCAGCACCGCCCGCCAGCCGACCAGCGCGATGTAGATCGCGAGCAGCACCGCCATGACGGCGACGCCGATTCTGACGCTCATGCTCCCGTGGCGCGCGCGACCTGGCCGGGCACTCCGCCCTCGTCGACCGGTCCCCTCCCGGCGGCATGCGGCGTGCGGATACCGATGTCGAGGAAGCTGTCGAGGCCGACGACGACACCCCGCGCGCCGAGCGCGTGCTCGAGGGCCAGGCGGATCCCGGGCGCGTAGGCACGGGCGGGCTCGATGGTGTCATGGGTGATGGTCAGGGACTCACCCGGACCGGACAGGATGACGTCTTGCTTGGCGACGACACCCGGGCGCCGAAGCGAGTGCACGGGAACGCTCGCGACACGCTGGCCTCGGGCTCGCTGATCGACGTGGGGCGACTCGACGGGTCCGACCGCGCTGCGCGCCGCGGCGACGAGCTCGGCCGTGCGAACCGCGGTGCCACTTGGCGAATCGACCTTCGACTCGCGGTGCGCCTCGACGATTTCGATGGACGGGAAGAACGGCGCCGCCGCGCTGGCCAGCGCCGAGCCGATGACCGACCCGAGCGAGAAGTTCGGGATGAACACCGCCCCTGTACCTGCCGCGTCCACGAGGGGGCGCACCAGCGCGATCCGTTCCGCGGACCAGCCGGAGGTGCCCACCAGAACGTTGATTCCCCGTTCGACGGCCGCGCGCACGACATCGATGGACACGGCCGGCGTCGACGCATCGACCACGAGATCGGCACCGTCGATCTCGTCGATGTCGGAGCGCGACGTCAGCACGGCGTGCACGAGGTAGGCGTCATCGGCGTTCACGATGTCGCGGATGATGCCGCCCAGCTTGCCGGTTCCACCCACGATGGCCACACGTGTCGTCATACCTCCACCGTAGCCGCCTCGGCGTCCCGGGGCGCCTCCCACTAGGCTCCCGTCATGCCGCGTATCGACACCGAACCCGTGGACACGGAGGTGGCCCGCGCCCTTCTGGCGGAGTACGTCGCCGCGCGCGCGGCATCGTTCCCGGGCAGGGCCTACACCCCCACCACGCCCGACCCCGCTGCGTTCACACCCCCGGCCGGGGTCTTCGTCCTGCTCCGCGATGGGGACCTCCCTGTGGGATGCGGCGGGATCCGTCGCCTCACCGCCGAGGACGCCGCCGTCCGCTACGAGGTCAAGCATCTCTTCCTCCGCCCCGAGACACGCGGACGCGGCTGGGGTCGCTTGCTCCTGGAGGAGCTCGAGCAGCGTGCCCGCTCCTTCGGAGCGACCGAACTCGTCCTCGATACGCACCACACCCTCGAGGCCGCCGCGGCGCTGTACGCCGCATCCGGCTTTCGCACCATTCCGCCTTACAACGACAATCCCAACGCGACGCGCTGGTACAGAAAGCCCCTCACCTGACCGCGAGTCCACCACTTCGCGTCGAATCCACCGCTTTCTGACGCTCGAAACGGGTGGATTCGGCGCGGATGGGTGGAGTCGGCGCCACATGACCGTCCGGGGCTCAGACGGGATGCGTCTCCGGGAGCCCCGTGCGCAACTCGACGGGCAGGTGCGCCAGGTCGTTGTGCGTCAGCAGCATCCACGGTCGGCCCTGCTTCTGGGCGATGACGGTGAGGCCGCAGTGCGCCTGGTTGAGTGTCATCCACTTCCACTCGGGCGCCTGGAGGATCTCGCGCACGAACCACGCGATGACGGCGTTGTGCGTGATGATCAGCTCGTGGACGTCGCCGCTCTTGCGGCGGAGGAACTCGCTCACGGCATCCGCCATCTGCGCTCGACCGGCATCGATCTCGGCGTCGGTGACGCCCCCGAAGAACGGTTCGAAGACCGTCGGAGTCTCCTCGGTCATGCCGGTCGGGACGCAGTCGAACAGCAATGCCGAGGGGGTCGGTTCGAGAGAGGGCATGCGTTCGGCGAAGGCCCGGGCCGTTTCGCTGGCGCGCTCGAGCGGGGAATGCCAGACGCTGTCGAACGGGACGCCGGACAGTCGGTCCGCAAGGGCCGCTGCCTGGCGGCGCCCGCGCGGAGACAGGGGGCCGTCGATCAGTCCGTGCTCGGCATCCTGGTGCTCGCCATGCCGCACGAGGTAGATGTAGTGCGTCACGTCACTCGCTCCATCGGGAAGTCTTCGGCGCCGCTGCGGGCGCTCATCCACCCTATGTCACCGCTCGCTCGACGGCGCCTGGCCTCCGGCGCGTCGGTCAGTCCGCGGCGCGGGCGATCTCGGCCAGCTGTGCACGACTCAGCCGCACACCGACTCCCTGCACCAGCTCCTCGACATGCTGAGGCGCGTATGCGTTGACGATCGGGGCGCTCACGAGCTTCTGCGCCAGCAACCATGCCACGGCCACCGCCGCGTCGGGGACCCCCAACTCGGCGCCGACGGCGTCGAGGGCGCGCAGCGTGCGTGTGCCGCGTCGATTGAGGCTCGCCGCCAGCTGGGCACCACGAACCGACAGGGCGCCTTTGGATCGCGTGCGATGGCGTCCCGCGAGGAAGCCGTGCTCGAGGGCGTGGGAGGGGGTGACGGCGAGCTGCTGCGCGCCCGCGATCAGACGGAGATCCTCATCGAACTCGTGGCGTCGCAGAATGTTGAACGGCACGTCGAGGACGTGCAGCCGGGGGAACCCCGCGGATGCGAGGATGCGTGCCTCGATGAGCTGGGTGGCGGTGTATCCGATCGCGCCGAGCGCTCGCGCCTTGCCGGTGTCGACGAGCCACTCCGCCGTGGCGAGGGTGTCTTCGAGCGCCGTGGCCGTGTCGGCGGTCGCGTCCAGGTAGATCAGATCGATCCGGTCGGTGCGCAGCCGCCCGAGCGAGGACTCCACGGCCCGCACCAGGTCGACCGGGCCGAGGCCGGGGTTGTCGGGGTGCCCCCCGATGCGCACGGCGAGGACCATTTCGTCGCGCATCCCGCGGGAGCGCATCCACTGCCCGATGATGTGCTCGCTGCGGCCGCCGGAGAAGCTGTCCGCGGTGTGCACGACGTTGCCGCCCAGTTCCGCGTACGTGTCGAGGATGCCGTGGCTGGACTCGAGGTCGACGTTCCATCCGAACTCGGAGCCGCCCAGGATGAGCGGGAAGATGTCCAGGCCCGTCTCACCCAACGGACTCCTCACGCCCGCTCCCACCCCGGGACCCTGAACCGGAATCGGGGCGGAGGGGTGGAGGCCGCGAGAGCCGTCGGCGTCTGGACGGGCGTACGCGGCGGCGCGTTCGGGACCTGTTCCGCGGACCGACATCTCACACCCCCTCGCGATGACGAGGCGGGCTTCCCGCCCCTCGCGCCCCCCAGCACGTGCTTCGAGCGTACGGCAGTGACGCGCGCACGCGTCGCCGCCAGGCGACGTGGCGGTGAACTGCGCATAACGCTTTCATCACGACACATGGCGAATGCCCGCCCCAACGGGACGGGCATTCGCGACGCGAAGCGCGGATCAGCCTTCGGCGGGCTCCTCCGGACCGGGGTTGGCCGCAGCACGACCTTCCTGGTCGGCGTCTTCGAGGACCGGCTCGAGCGACAGCTTGCCGCGGTCGTCGACCTTCGTGATGCGCACGAGCAGCTTCTGACCGACCGAGACCACGTCTTCGACGTTCTCGACCCGCTTGCCGCCGGCGAGCTTGCGCACTTCACTGACGTGCAGCAGGCCGTCCTTGCCGGGAAGCAGCGAGATGAACGCGCCGAAGGTGGCGATCTTCACGACCGTGCCCAGGAACTGGTCGCCCACCTCGGGGTTGGTCGGGTTGGCGATCGCGTTGACCTGCGCGCGTGCGGCCTCTGCCGAGGGGCCGTCGGTGGCGCCGATGTAGACGGTGCCGTCCTCCTCGATGGAGATCTGGGCCCCGGTCTCGTCCTGGATCGCGTTGATCGTCTTGCCCTTCGGGCCGATCAGCTCACCGATCTTGTCGACCGGGATCTGCACGCTGATGACACGAGGCGCGGTCGGTGCCATCTCGTCGGGCGCGTCGATGGCACTGTTGAGCACGTTGAGGATCGTCAGACGAGCATCCTTGGCCTGCGTCAGGGCCGCCGACAGGACCGACGACGGGATGCCGTCGAGCTTGGTGTCGAGCTGGATCGCGGTGACGAACTCGCTGGTACCGGCGACCTTGAAGTCCATGTCGCCGAGGGCGTCTTCGGCACCGAGGATGTCGGTCAGTGCGGCGTAACGCGTCTGACCGTCGACCTCATCCGAGACCAGGCCCATCGCGATACCGGCGACCGGTGCGCGCAGCGGCACACCGGCATTCAGCAGCGACAGCGTCGAGGCGCAGACCGATCCCATCGAGGTCGAACCGTTCGAGCCGAGGGCCTCGGAGACCTGACGGATCGCGTACGGGAACTCCTCACGGCTGGGAAGCACCGGCACGAGCGCGCGCTCGGCCAGGAAGCCGTGGCCGATCTCGCGACGCTTCGGGCTGCCCACACGCCCGGTCTCACCGGTCGAGTAGGGCGGGAAGTTGTAGTGGTGCATGTAACGCTTGCTCGTCGTGGGCGACAGCGAGTCGATCTGCTGCTCCATCTTGAGCATGTTCAGCGTCGTGACACCCATGATCTGGGTCTCACCGCGCTGGAAGATCGCCGAGCCGTGCACGCGGGGGATGACCTGGACCTCGGCGTCGAGCGGGCGGATGTCGGCCAGGCCACGACCGTCGATGCGCACGCCCTCGGTGAGGATGCGGCCACGCACGATGAGCTTGGTGACGGACTTGTAGGCGGCGGAGAACTCCAGCGGAGCGGCGGCGGGCAGCTCGCCCGCCTCGGTCGCTGCCAGCACCTCCGCCTTGACGCGATCCTTGATGGCGTCGTCGGCGTTCTGGCGCTCCTGCTTGTCGGCGATCTGGTACACCCCGACGAGGTCGTCGTAGGCGCGACCGGCGACGAAGTCGTAGACCTCGGACGTGTACGGCGGGAAGACCGGGTAGTCCTGGATCTCCTTCGCCGCGGTGCTCGCGACCTTGGTCTGCGCCTCCACGAGCTGCGTGATGAACGGCTTCGCCGCTTCCAGGCCCTCGGCCACGACCTCTTCGCTCGGCTTGACGGCGCCGCCCTTGATGAGGTTCCAGCTCTGCTCGGTGGCCTCGGCCTCGACCATCATGATGGCGACTTCACCGTCGGGCAGCACACGGCCCGCGACGATGAGATCGAACACCGCGTCGTCGAGCTGCTCGGCCTTGGGGAACGCGACCCACTGGTCGGCGTTGCCGGCCTGGCCGGGGATGAGTGCGAGGCGCACGCCGGCGATGGGGCCCGAGAAGGGCAGACCCGAGATCTGGGTCGACAGCGACGCGGCGTTGATGGCGAGAGCGTCGTAGAACTCGCCCGGCGCGATGGAGAGCACCGTGACGACGATCTGGACCTCGTTGCGCAGACCCGACACGAACGACGGGCGCAGCGGACGGTCGATCAGACGGCATACGAGGATCGCCTCGGTCGACGGGCGGCCCTCACGACGGAAGAACGATCCGGGGATCTTGCCGGCGGCGTAGGAGCGCTCCTCGACGTCGACGGTCAGCGGGAAGAAGTCGAAGCCTTCGCGCGGGTGCTTGCCCGCACTGGTGGCCGACAGCAGCATGGTCTCGTCATCCAGGTAGGCGGCGACCGAACCCTGCGCCTGCTGGGCGAGGCGGCCGGTCTCGAACCGGACGGTGCGGGTGCCGAAGCGGCCGTTGTCGAGGACGGCTTCGGCGGCGGTGATTTCAGGACCTTCCAAGAGGTCTCTCCTTCTTTGTTTAGACTCGCAGGCGCGTTTCGCCGGCGAGATCGTGCGAAGGAGCAGGAACAGGCAGATCTCAGCGCGCGGGGAACCGCGTGTTCGCCAGCACTGGTCACCAGTCGAAGATCACCGATCGCGGTGTCGCGTCGATCGGGAACCCACCACAGGGGACCAGCTTCCTGCCGGCCTGCTCCGTGAGCTCATATGAAATTGAGCGGGTGCCGCGAGGGCAACCTCGACGAGCCTACCAGCGGCGAGGCACTCGGCCTAGGAACGCCCGCAGAGCGCCAACGTGCGGCGGGCCGCGTCCACCAGCGCGGATCCATACGCGGGCCCGTGCCCGACGGCGTGGACGGCGAGGGGATGCAGCTGGTGGACGGCGATGCGCTGTACCCACCCCTCACGCAGGGGGTGGGTGAGGCGGTACCCCTCGACCACCTCCTCGAGGTGCGGGAACCCGAACAGCTCGAGCATCGCCAGATCGGTTTCGCGGTGTCCGCCGTGAGCGGCGGGGTCGATGAGGACGGCTCCGTCGGGCGCGAAGAGGACGTTGCCGTTCCACAGGTCCCCGTGCAGTCGGGCGGGTGGATCGTCGTCGTCGAACGCCCCCTCGGCGACGGCCTCGCACGCGCGTTCGACGACGGCCACGTCCCCGGCGGGCAGATTGCCGGCGTCGACGGCGGGCCGCAGGAAGACCTCGACGCGGTCACGGGCGTAGAAGACGCCCCACGTCGTCTCGGCCGCGACCGGCTGGGCGAGGCGTCCGATGTAGAGCGGTCCGTCCCAACCGTCCGGCGGCGCACCGAACGCGGCAGCACCGGCCGCGTGGGTGACGGCGAGCGCCCGGCCGAAGGCTCGCGCCGAGCCGCGGTCCGCCGTCCCGGGCGACACGCGCTCGACCCGGATGCGGGTCGCGGTGGCTTCGTGCACCCGCGCGATCCTCACTCCCCCGCGCGCGTGGGCCTCACCCAGCCACCGCAGTCCCGCGGCCTCCGCCTCGAAGAACCGCGGCGGCGCGTCCTCCCGCTCTTTGACGACGTCGCCCATGCCGCCATGGGATCACACCCGCATCCGCCTGTCCACCGAGGTCGGGGGCCGGCGGCTCAGCGGCGCGGCTCACGCACCCTCGTGTCCGTACCGCCCCGACCGATCTGAATCAGGCCGGTGTGCTTGGCGAGAACGCCGTCCCCCGCGGTGCGTCCGCGCACCCGACGCCAGATCCACGGAAGCGCGTCGCGCTGCAGCCACGTGCCGGTCAACACCGGATCGTTGTCGGCGTGGAGGGCCGCGTCGAGGCCGCCGAGCGTCTCGGCGTCGGGTACCCCGAGCGCGTCGGCGGCGCGATAAGCGACGAATCGGTGTCCGCGGCTGCGCAGGTGCACTTTGTCGGCGGCGTACATCTCGAGGTCTCCGATGGCCGGCAGCGCCTCCAGATCCAGAAGGAGGGCTCCGGTGTCGGCGGCGATCCTGCGCAGCTCGCTGTTGAAGGCGGCGAAGCGCTTGGCGAACAGCATGGCGGCGCGCCGACGCGGAAGGAAAGGCGTGACCAACAGCACATCGGCGCCGGATGCGCGCAGCGCGCGCACGGCGACCTCGACCTGGCGCGCCAGAACGACCGGATCCTCCCTCCCGCCGACGAGGTCGTTCGATCCCATGAGGATCGAGACGAGGTCGGGCCGCAGCGCGAGGGCCTGCGGCAGTTGCTCGTCGAGCAGATGGCGCACACGACGACTGCGTACCGCGAAGTTGGCGTAGTGGAAGGGGCTGTCACCCCCGCCCGCGTAGGCCAGGAGCTCCGCGAGACGGTCGGCCCACCCCCGGTACTCGCCTGCCGCCATGCGCGACGAGTCGCACAGTCCCTCCGTCAGCGAATCGCCGAGTGCGACGTACCGCTGCCAACGCGGCGCCCGTGGCGCCACCGACGGAGCCCACGGGCGCCTGGCCCCCCGGGCCAGGAGGCGGTCGTCGATCGCGCGCAGCCTCCGCGCCTCGGCGTAGTGGGATTCGAGCGTGGTCACCATCGCCTCCCACGACCGCTCGCGCACGGACTCGCGGGCGGCGGCGGCGAAGGCCTCCCGCTTGGCGGCGTCGCCGGTCAGATCCGCCACGCGGGACCGCAGATCCTCGAGATCGCCGGGACGATAGAGCCACCCGTCGATACTCGACCGCACGAGGTCGACGGGACCCCCGGTACCTGTGGCGACCACCGGAACCCCGCTGGCCAGTGCCTCCTGGATGGTCTGCCCGAAGGTCTCACTCTCGCCCGGGTGGACGAAGACGTCGAAACTCGCCAGCGCCTGCCCGAGGGCGGCTCCGGAAAGGTGCCCGGTGAACACCGCCTCGGGCATCGCGCGTTCGAGCGCGGGGCGGGAAGGGCCGTCGCCGACGATCACGACGCGCACGCCCGGCAGATCGTGGAGGACGCGGAGGTCTTCGACCTGCTTCTCCGGAGCGAGCCGACCGACATATCCGACGATGGTCTGCCCGGACGCGACGAGATCCCGCCACGCGTCGCTGCGCCGGTCGGGACGGAACATGGTCGTGTCGACCCCTCGCCCCCAGATGCGGATGCGGTCGACCCCGAGGTCTTCCAGCTGCGTGCGGGAGGAGGTCGAGGGCGCGAGATTCAGCGTGGCGCGGCGGTGCAGCCGGCCGATGTGGGCGGCCACCAACGAGGTGGCCTGCGGCACACCGTATTTGCGCGCGTAGGCGACCACGTCGGTCTGGTAGACCGCGACCGTCGGGATCTTCAGGGCGTCAGCCGCGGCGATGCCCTGCCAGCCGAGCACGAACGGCGAGGCGAGGTGGACGACATCCGGAGCGAACTCGCGCAGCAGTCCGGCCAGAGTCGCGGCGCGGGCGAAGACGACACGGACGTCCGGGTAGGAGGGAAGCGGGACCGAGCGCATCAGGGCGGTGCGCGCCCCGTGGAGGTCCGCGTCGACCTCGCCTGCCTTCGGCGCGATCACGAGCGTTTCGTGGCCGTGGTCGGAGAGGTGCCGGAGAACGTGGAGGACCGAACCGGTGACACCGTTCATGTGCGGGAGGAATGATTCCGCAAGGATCGCGACTCTCACGTGTCCAGAGTGAGGGTCATCGACCCGTCGCGCGCCGCGGCACGGGCCCTGTCGCCGACTGTTCACCCGATGCACCGCGCCAGGTCACCAGGCCGTCGGTGTTCGGTCGCCGTTCACCCGCGGCTGGTACTCCTCGGTCGTGCTCGACGACGTCTTGGTGCAGATCGCCGGAAGCCCGTGGGCGCTGCCCTTGCTGTTCCTGCTGGTCGCCGCCGATGCCTTTCTCGTCGTCGTCCCGGGCGAGGCTGCGGTCACCGCCCTCGGGGCACTTGCCGTCTCGGGCGGACGACCGCCCATCGTCGGCGTGATCGCCGTCGCCGCAGCCGCGGCCTTCGCGGGCGACGCCGCGATCTATGCGCTCGGTCGCTTTGCCGGGGTCGATCGCTGGCGGTGGATGCGCACGGCACGGGTGCGCGCGGCGCTGGATTGGGCGAACCGGCGGCTGGAGCGCAGCATGGCATCCATCGTGTTCACCGCCCGCTTCATCCCGTTCGCCAGGCTCGCCGTCGATCTGACCGCAGGCGCGACCCGGGTTCCCGCCGCACGCTTCCTCACCGTCGCCGGCATCGCCGCGACCGGTTGGGCTGCCTACCAGACCTTCATCGGGGCGGCAGTGGCGTTCCTGGTCCCGGGTGGTCCCGTGGTGGCGGTTGTCGTCTCGGTCGCCCTCGCCCTGGCCCTGGGGGCAGCGGTCGACCTCGTCCTGGCGGCGCGGCGGAGAGCGCGGCGCGGGGACGGGACCGCGTGAACTCAGTCGCGGGAGAGCCCGCCGAGGAGATCGTCGAACGAGCGTCCCCGACCGAGGTACGCCGCCGGGTCGAACGGGTCGATCCTGCTGACGACGGGTCGCGCTCCGATGGCGTCCGCGAATTCCGCCGCGGCGCGAGCGATCCGCTCCGACAGCGGGGAAGAACCGTCGTCGGCACCACCCCAGTCCGATGACGCGGCGAATACGCCGGTCGACACGGGCTGGGTGTGCAGGTACGCGAACAGTGGCCGGATCGCGTAGTCGATGGCCAGCGAGTGACGGACCGTTCCGGCGTTCGCGCCGATGAGCACCGGCTTGCCGGCCAGCGCGTCGGGGTCGAGGACATCGATGAACGACTTGAACAAGCCGGAGTAGCTCGTGGAGAAGATCGGGGTCACCGCGATGAGCGCGTCAGCCGACACGACGGCGTTCACCATCGTCTCGAGCTTGGGCGGGGCGAAACCGGTCAGCAGGTTGTCGGTGATCTCATGCGCGTGATCGCGCAGTTCGAACGTGTCGACCTCGGCCGGCATCCCCCGCTCGCCGAGCCGCTCGAGGGTGGCATGGGCGAGTCGGTCGGCCAGGATGCGGGTAGAGGACGGGTGGGACAGGCCCGCCGAGACGACGGCCACACGACGCGGAGAGGAGTCGACCACCTCACACCCCCAGACCCGCGGCGGCCACGCCGAACGAGGCACCCGATGCGACGGGCCCGTCCCGGTACGGGGCGGGGCCGGAGAGGTTGTCGCCGCGGTTCGCACGCGGTCGCGCCTGCCGCCCGCCGCCGGCCGCCGCGACGCGTGCCGCGTGTGTCGGGGCATCCGGCACCTCGGACGGACGGTCCCTCGCCAGTTCTCGCCGCAGCACCGGGACGACCTCGCCTCCGAGTATGTCGAGCTGCTCCAACACGGTCTTCAGCGGCAGCCCCGCGTGGTCCATGAGGAACAGCTGCCGCTGGTAGTCGCCATAGTGTTCGCGCATGCCCGCGTAGCGGTCGATGACCTGCTGCGGCGACCCCACGGTCAACGGGGTCATGTCGCTGAAGTCCTCGAGGGACGGCCCGTGACCGTACACGGGCGCATTGTCGAAGTAGGGGCGGAACTCCCGCACCGCGTCCTGCGAGTTCGCTCGCATGAAGACCTGACCTCCCAGCCCGACGATCGCCTGTTCCGGCGTGCCGTGACCGTAGTGCGCGTAGCGCTGCCGGTAGAGGCCGATCAGACGCTGATAATGCTCTTTCGGCCAGAAGATGTTGTTGGCGAAGAACCCGTCGCCGTAGAAGGCGGCCTGTTCCGCGATCTCCGGGGTCCGGATCGAGCCGTGCCAGACGAACGGGGCCACGCCGTCGAGCGGGCGCGGCGTCGAGGTGAATCCCTGCAGGGGGGTCCGGAAGTTCCCTTCCCAGTCGACGACGTCTTCGCGCCACAGCTTGTGCAGCAGTGCGTAGTTCTCGATCGCGAGCGGCAGGCCCTGTCGGATGTCTTTGCCGAACCACGGATACACCGGGCCGGTGTTCCCTCGTCCCAGCATGACGTCCACGCGGCCGCGGGCGACGTGCTGGAGCATCGCGAAGTCCTCCGCGATCTTCACCGGGTCGTTCGTGGTGATCAGCGTGGTCGCGGTCGACAGCACGAGTCGTTCGGTCTGCGCGGCGATGTAGGCCAGCGCCGTCGTGGGCGACGACGACCAGAAGGGCGGATTATGGTGCTCGCCGAGCGCGAACACATCCAGACCCACGTCCTCGGCATGGCGCGCGATGGTGAGCGTGTCCTGGATGCGCTCGGCTTCGCTCGGGGTGCGCCCGGTGGTGGGGTTTTCCGTGATGTCGCTCACCGTGAAGATGCCGAACTGCATTCCCGCCCAGATCGTGTCGTCCACGATGTCTCCGATCCTCGATGCGTACACGCATCCGATTTATGCAAACGAATGTACCTTGTGGAACGCGGTGCGCTCCAGGGTATTCCCGGGAGTAAGGTGTCCTTCTCGATATGAGCGACTCGACATCATCACCCCCGGCCGCGACCGGCTCCGTCCGCACGTCCACGGGCAAACGCCGCGTGCCGTTCTGGGACAATGCGCGCTTCGCCTGCATCGTGTTGGTGGTGCTCGGTCATGCCATCCAGCGCCTGACCTACGACTCGGACATCGCGCTGGGACTGTATCTGCTCGTCTACGCCTTCCACATGCCCGCGTTCGCTCTCATCTCCGGCTACTTCTCGAAGTCCGACCCACCGGGTCGCCGCCAGATGGTGCGGGTGGTCACCGACATCGTGCTCCCCTACCTCGTCTTCGAGGGACTCTGGACGATCACCAAGCTCATCGTGGAGGGACAGGCGGACCCGAACATCACCCAGCCGTCGTGGACGCTGTGGTTCCTTCTCGCGCTCGCGATCTTCCGACTGGTGCTGCCCTACCTGGCCCTGCTGCGGTGGCCGCTTCTGTGGACCCTGCTGATCAGCATCGGAGCGGGATACCTTCCGAACATCGACTCGACGTTCTCGCTGTCGCGCACGCTCGGCCTGCTGCCGTTCTTCACCCTGGGGTGGTGGATCCACGAACACGACCTCGTCGAGCGCTTCGCCCTGCTGCGTCCGCGATGGTGGGTCACCGCCCTCTCCCTGGCGGCCTTCGTCGCGGCCGGCTGGGCCGCATGGTTCTTCCTCGACTTCTGGCAGGCGATGGAGCTGCGCCAATGGCTGTTCTACGACGACGACTACGCCACGATCGGCGAGCGGGGGTGGTGGGCCGGCGGCGTGCGCCTTCTGCTCATGGTGGTCGCACTCACCCTGAGTGTCGCCTTCTTCAGCATCGTCCCGCGCGAGAAGCACTGGTGGACACACTTCGGCCAGTACACGATGTATGTCTACCTGTTGCACTCGTTCGTGCTGTACCCGTTCCGCGAATCAGGTGTCCTGCGCGGCCTGGACCCAACGTGGCTGTGGCTCCCCCTCGTGATCGTCGCCTCGGTGCTGATCTCGCTCGGCCTGGCCACACGGCCCGTGCGACAGGTGTTCCGCCCCCTGGTGGAGCCGCGGCCGACCTGGCTGTTCACCGACCCGTCTCTGTCCGCGGTCGGGCGCCGCAACGATCCGACGGGGTCTCATCGCACTCACGACGGCGCCTGAGACGGCGCAGCGAGCATGACGAAGGGCCGCCCACACCGTGGACGGCCCTTCGAGAAGACGATTGAACGCGGTGGCGTTATCGGCGAAGACCCAGTCGGCCGATGAGCGCACGGTAGCGCTCGATGTCGACGTCCTGGAGGTAGCCGAGCAGGCGACGGCGCTGACCCACGAGCAGGAACAGGCCACGACGCGAGTGGTGGTCGTGCTTGTGTCCCTTGAGGTGCTCGGTCAGGTCGGTGATGCGCTGCGTCATGAGCGCCACCTGCACCTCGGGGGATCCGGTGTCACCGGGGTGCGTTGCGTACTCTTCGATGATCGCCTTCTTGACGTCTGCTTCCAGTGCCATAAAGTGATCCCCTCTCTGCTTGTTGCGCGGTGCCCGACGCCCGATGCGTGAGCTCTCTTTATCCGCGGCCGATCCAACGGCAACCGCAATAGTCTACCAGCGTTCACCGACCCGGCACGACGCCGTCGCGGATCCGACATCGTCCGGCGGATTTCGGACTCCGTACCGCCCCGACCATGCCTCCGGCACCCCCGCGGGATAGATTGCGTCCGTGACCGCGCCCCCTCCGCCGAGCAACGCCAGGACTCCCGCTCCGGACGGGCGCGCCATCCCCGCCCAGTTCGCCCTCACAGGGATCGCGTGGGGTGCGAGCTTCCTCTTCATCGCCATCGGGCTCACGGGACTCACGCCCGCACAGGTGGTGTGGTCGCGACTGGTCTTCGGCGCCCTCGCGCTCGCTGCGATCGTGGCGGTTCGCCGGGAGCGCCTTCCGCGCGACCCGCGCGTGTGGGGCCACCTCTCGGTGATAGCCGTGACCTTCTGCGTCGCGCCGTACCTTCTCTTCGCCTGGGCGCAGCAACACGTGCCCTCCGGGCTCGCGAGCATCTTCAACGCGACCACTCCGATCATGACGGCGATCATGGCGTGGCTGGTCTTCCGCGTCGAGAAGCTCGACGCCGGCCAGCTCACGGGCATCGGCGTCGGCGTGGCGGGCGTCGCACTCATCATCGGCCCGGGTGCCGGTGCCGACATGACGGACAGTGTGATCGCCCACCTCGCGCTTCTCGGCGCGACTGCCTGCTACGGCTTCAGCCTCGCGTACATGCGACGCTTCCTCGGCGACACCGGCATGAGCGGTCTCGCCCTGGCCGCGGGCTTCGTGGGGATCGGCGCACTGCTGATGCTGGCCTCATCGCCGTGGACGTTCCAGACACCGCCGATGTGGTCGCCGGAGGTCGTGGCGAGCATGATCGCCCTCGGCTCGATCGGCACCGGGCTGGCGTACGTCTGGAATCAGAACACCCTGCGCGCGTGGGGCCCTACCCGCGCCTCGACGGTCACCTACATCACACCCGTCATCGGCGTGCTTCTGGGTATCGCCATCCTCGGAGAACGGCTGTCGTGGAACGAGCCGGTCGGAGCGGGGATCGTCTTCGTGGGCATCCTGCTGGTACAGAGACGCCTGCGTCTTGGGTCGCGCATCCGCGCGTGACGACGCGGCGGTGCAGGCGGAATGCTCCGCACCCCGCCGCGCCGTCAGACCATCGACGATCAGTCCTGCTGGAGCGCGCCCTGCAGGTCGAGGGTGATCGTGACGTCCTTGCCGACGAGCACACCACCGGTCTCGAGCGCGGCATTCCAGGTCAGCCCGAACGCCTCACGGTCGATGACGGTCTTGGCGGTGGCGCCGGCCTTGTAGGTGCCCCAGGGGTCGGTACCGAACCCACCGAATTCGACCTCGAACGAGACCGGCTTGGTGACGCCGCGAATGGTCAGATCGCCGTCGACGACGAAGTCGCCGCCGTCGTAGCGCACGCCGGTGGAGACGAAGTCGATGGTCGGGTAGGTCTCGACGTCGAAGAAGTCGGCCGATCGCAGGTGGTTGTCGCGCCCCTCATCACCGGTGTCGATCGAGGCGACGTCGACGGTCGCGGTCAGCGATGTGGCGAGCGGGTTCTCCGGAGCGCTGATCGTGGCGCTCTTGACCCCGAAGGAGCCGCGCACCTTGGAGATCATCATGTGTCGCACCGAGAAGGTCACCTCGCTGTGGGAGGGGTCGAGCACCCAGGTGCCCGCCTTGTAGCCCGGAACCTCGATCGTGGTCGTATCGGTCATCGTCATCCTTCGTGTCGTGTGGGTAGCCGTCGTGGCAACGGTTCACCGGGGTCCAACACGGAGCGACGATATCTATTCCCGTGAATGCAAAGAAGGCGGATGCACACGCATCCGCCTTCATTTCCGAGGGGTGGTCAGCCGACCTGGACCAGGTCGATGATGAAGATGAGGGTCTTGCCGCCGAGGAAGTGCCCACCGGCCGGTCCGTAGGCGAGGTGCGGCGGGATGACCAGCTCGCGTCGCCCTCCCGCCTTCATGCCCGGGATGCCGTCCTGCCAGCCCTGGATGAGCCCGCGGAGCGGGAACTGGATCGTCTCGCCGCGATTCCACGACGAGTCGAACTCCTCACCGGACTCGTACTCGACGCCCACGTAATGGACGGTGACGGTGTCGCCGGGCTTCGCCTCATCGCCGTCCCCGACGATGATGTCGCGGACGACGAGCTCGGCGGGAGCGGGGCCCTGGGGGGCATCGATCTCGGGCTTGGTGCGGTCTGCAGTCATGACTCCATCCAAACACGCGTCACCGCTCCGACATATGCCGGTGGGGTGCCGAGTCGTCCCCGGCGAGTGGGGGACTCCGACCCTTGACACCCCGTGCGGACGGGTGCATGCTGATGCCACGACCAACTCAGCGCTCGGGAGACACGCAGGCATCGCCGCGGCACCGGGCGCTGAGTCTGTGTGTGGCCTCGCCTCTCTCGGCACGCGCGCGGGGCGGATCAGGGGGCGAACATCGCCGCCCGCGCGGCGGTCGTCCGTTGCAGGAGCACCTGTTCGTCCTGCGCCGCGTGCGGGTCGCGCCCACTGATCGCCCGCTGCCGCGCGGCGGCGAGCGCCGTCGCGTCCGCGATGAATCCCCGCATCAGATCGGTCCGGTCGCCGCGCAGGGAGCTCGCCCAATCGAGCGCAGCCTTGCGCCCTCTACCGGTGGCGAGCATGTCCACCTCCTGCTCGGTGAACCACCCGGCCTCGGCATACTCGGCCAGCCGCGTCCGCGTGAGCCTCGCCTCCTCGCGACGCAGGGCGATGAGTCCGAGGATGAACAGGACGAACAGTGGCACCTGCAGCGTCAGATAGAGCGCGAAGAAGTCGCCGAACACCGCAGAACCGTTCCAGAACGCGTGGAGCACGATGGCTCCCGCCATCCCGAGAAGCCACGGCCCGAGCGCGGAGCCTGCCCGGGCGCCACGTCGAGCGGCCAGCCCCAGCGCGAAGCCGGTCACGCTCGTGAACATGACGTGCGCGAACGGCGAGAGGATGCCGCGGACGAAGAAGGTGGCCGTCGTGTCGGCCGCACCGCCCTCGATGAAGCTGAGCGCGAAGTACTGGATGTTCTCGGTGAAGGCGAAGCCCGCCCCCACCAGCGCACCGTAGACGATGCCATCGACCGGTCCGTCGAAGGCGCGCCTGGCGCTGAGGAAGATGATGTACACGCCGAGACCCTTGGCGATCTCTTCGACGATCGGTGCCTGCAGGACCGGAGAGACGACATCGGCGACGAAAGCGGAATCGGGCCCGAACGCCCAGAGCAGCAACAGGTCGAAGCCGAGGGTCATTCCGATCGCGACGAACGCCCCCCAGGCCAACGCCGCGACGACCAGCCCGACGGGCTCAGGCTCCCAGCGGTCGATGAGACGGACCGCCATGAGCACGACCGCGAGGGGCACGAGCGCGAGGATCATACCGATGAGTGAAGCCGCAGGGCCGATCGCGTTGAGGAAGTAGCCGACGACGGCGACGGCCACGAGCACGACGATGCCCAGCACCCACAGCGGCGCGGAGCGCCCCGCCCGCGCGACCGAAGGCGATCGCTGCGGAAACGGGTGGGCTGGCGCTTCCGGCCGCGGGATCACCGCCCCGGGGGCCACATCGGGTTGCTCGAACGGCGAGTGGAAGGGCGGCGGGGTCAGCGAGGGCCGCGACGGCTCGGACGACGGCGCAGGATGCGTCATACGATCAGCCTACGGGCGCGCTCGCGCGCGGACGCGGCGATAATCTTGGGATCATGCGCTTCGCTCACGTCTTCACCCCCGGGGCGCTGGAGCCCCGACTCGTTGCGGCCGTCGACGACGACGCCGTCGACGTCGAGGCCCTCTTCGACGGCGCGCCGCGCGTGCTCGAAGACCTCATCGCCGGCGGCGACGAGCTGCTCGCGCGAGTGCGCCGCGCGGTCGACGCGCACCGAGGCCCGCGTCGGCCTCTCGCCGGGCTCACCTTCGCCCCCGCCGTCCTGACACCGCCCGTGATCCTCGCCATCGGACTGAACTACGCGGCGCACTCGAGCGAGCTGGGGTTGAAGACGGACTCGACACCCACCGTGTTCGTGTTGTGGCCGAATTCCCTCGACGCGCACGGGGGCACGACGAGCTGGCCCCGCTCACTGAGCGAGTCGGTGGACTACGAGGCCGAGCTCGGGGTGGTCATCGGCACGCCCGCCAAGGATGTCTCCGCCGACGACGCGCTCTCGCACGTGTGGGGCTACACGGTCGTGAACGACATCACCGCTCGCGACATCCAGTACTCCGAGGCGCAGTGGTCACGATGCAAATCGTTCGACGGCTTCACCCCGGTCGGACCGTTCGTGGTGACCGCCGACGAGGTGCCCGATCCGCAGAGCCTGCACATCTGGACACGGCTGGACGGCCACCTGCTGCAGGACGGTTCGACCGCGCAGATGGTCCGTCCCGTCTCGACCCTCATCTCCCACCTGTCGCGGTCGGTCACCCTGCTCCCCGGGACCCTCATCTCCACCGGGAGCCCGGGGGGCGCAGGCTATTCGCGCGACCCACAGGTCTTCCTGCGCGACCGGTCGACGGTCACGGTGGGTGTCGACGGTATCGGCGAGCTGACCACCCACTGTCGGATCCTCGACTGACCGGCGCCGGCCCGGTCCGTGTTGGCGGACCGGGCCGGTGCGTCAGCGGGCTCAGCCGCAGGTGATGACGGTGCCGTCCGTGAGCTCCCAGACCCCCGGGCCGAGCTCCGCGCACGCGGCCAGGACGGGTCCGAGCGCGGCGATGAGCACCACGCCGATGATGATGCCGATCACCATGAACACCGAGCTGATGATGATCGCCGCGACGGCGAAACCGTTCTTCGCGCCGGCCTTCCGGCTCTGCACGAGCGCCACGATGCCCAGGATGAGGGCGACGAGCTGGATGAAGAACGCCAGGACCAGCGCCACGATGCCCAGGGTCTTGCCAGGGGTGGGTCCGGCCTGCTCGGGGACCGGGTATCCGCCCGGCGCGGGGTAGCCGCCCTGATGGGCCGGCGGCGGGTAGGCCGCCTGCCCGGAACCGGTCGAAGCCGACGGGTCCGACGGTGTCGCCGGAGGAACGTTCGCCGGCGGCGGATACGCGCCCGGCGGGTTCGGCTCGGTGCTCTGCGGCACCGGCGGCGGGTAGGCGCTCGGCGGGGACGGCTGCGCCGAGGCGGAGTCGCCGGATGCGGGGGGCACGGGGTTCTGCGGATCTGACACGGTCTTCCTCCCTCGTGGGCCGCTCGGGCGCGGCACCGTCGTTCGGAACGCTATCGGTCCCACGCGCCGACCGGCAATGGGACCGGCGCGCGACCGCGTGCAAGGGGCGTCAGTCGTCGCGTCTCCGATCCGCCGGCGCGACGACGTTCTCGGCGGGCTGGGCGATCGGAATCGCCGTCGTGATCGCTTCCAGACCGGACAACCGCGCGGGCGAGAGCTGCTTGGCGACCTCCTCGCGCGTCATCAGTCCGGCCTCGACGACGAGGTCCGCGATGTTGCGTCCGGTCAGCAGCGCGGTCTTGGCCAGCGCCGCGGATGCGGCGTAACCGATGAACGGCGTGAGCGCGGTCACGACGCCGACCGAGGCCCCCACCATGGCACCGAGGCGCTCGGTGTTGGCGGTGATCCCGTCGATGCAGTTCACGCGCAGGGTGTGCATGCCGCGGCGCATCCAGGTGATGGATTGGAAGATCGAATGGGCGATGATCGGCTCGAAGGCGTTCAGCTGCAGCTGCCCACTCTCGACAGCCATCGTCACCGTGGTGTCGGCGCCGGCGACGGCATACGCCACCTGGTTGACGACCTCCGGGATCACCGGGTTGACCTTCCCCGGCATGATGCTCGACCCGGCCTGCCGGGGCGGGAGGTTGATCTCACCGAGACCCGCCTGCGGACCTGAGGACAGCAGGCGAAGGTCGTTGCAGATCTTCGAGAGCTTGATGGCGTTGCGCTTGAGGGACGATGAGAACGACATGAACGACCCGGTGTCACTGGTCGACTCGACCAGATCCGTCGCCAGTTCGAGGTCGAGGCCGGTGATCTCGCGCAGGTGACGGAGCACCGCCGGCGAATAGCCCGGATGCGTGGTGATGCCGGTCCCGATCGCGGTGGCGCCCATGTTGATCTCGAAGAGCAGATACGCGTTCTCGGTGAGGCGCTTGTGGTCCTCCCCGAGAGTGGTGGCGAACCCGTGGAACTCCTGTCCGAGCGTCATGGGAACGGCATCCTGCAGCTGCGTGCGCCCGACCTTCAGGATGTCGTGGAACTCCGTCGCTTTGTCGAGGAAGGACCGTCGGAGCAGGTCGAGCTCCTCCAGAAGACTGCGCAGATCAAGGCTCAGACCGATCTTCACCGCCGTCGGATACACGTCGTTGGTGGACTGCGACCGGTTCGTGTGGTCGATCGGAGAAAGGAAGCCGTAGTCGCCCTTGTCGCGCCCCGCGATCTCGAGCGCGATGTTGGTGATGACCTCGTTGGCGTTCATGTTCGTCGAGGTGCCGGCACCTCCCTGGACGACACCGACGACGAACTGGTCGTGGAAGTCACCGTCGATGACTCGCTGGGCCGCACGGTCGATGAGGTCGGCCCGCTCGGCGTTCAGCACTCCGATCTCGCGATTGGCCCGCGCCGAGGCCTGTTTGACCATCGCGAGCGCGATCACCAGATCCTTATAGACCGAGATCGGGCGTTTCGAGATCGGGAAGTTCTCCATCGCCCGCGCCGTGTGGATACCCCAGTAGGCGTCGGCGGGGATCTCGAGGGACCCCAGCGAATCGGTTTCGGTGCGGGTGCGCGTCGTCGCGTCCTGGGCCATGGAACATCCTTGTGGGTCGGCACGGCAGAGTGGAACGAGCCCGAGCCTACTCGCGGCCCCGAGGCCGTTCCCTGTACATCCGGGCGCGTCGAGGCCCATTCGGTGTACCGGTGGGACCGTCACCGCTTGCGGGAGAAGGCCTCCAAGCGGCCCTCGGGCGTGAGTGCCGCCATGCGATCGACCCATTCCTGAGAGAAGTACTCCCCCGACGGGGCTTCGGCGACCGGGACCACCGAGTGGGTGACCGTGTCGTCGTAGACGTGGGTGAGGTGGAACGACTGCCCCGCGTCCATCCCGTTGACCTCCGCAGGAGGACGGGAGATGTCCATCGTGTAGCACGTGGCCGCCGCGACGCTGACCGGCACCCCGGCGAAGGTGCCCGATGTCGAGTAGTGCAGATGCCCGGCGAGGATGCCCCGAACATCCGTCCCGGCGATGACGTCGGCCAGCGCCGGCTGGTCACGGAGCTCGAGGATGTCGAAGACGGGAAGATGCGACGGCAACGGCGGGTGGTGCAGGGCCAGAAGGGTGCCCAGCGGAGCCGGTTCGGCCAGCACGTCGGCCAGCCACGCGAGCTGGCGTGCGTCGAGCGCGCCGTGATGCCACCCGGGGACGCTCGAGTCGAGGGCGACGATCCGCAGCCCCTCGATGTCGTGCACCGAGACGATCGGCTCCTCCGTGGGTGCGAGATCGAGAAGGTGCTGCCGCATCGGACCGCGCTCATCGTGGTTGCCGGCCACCCAGATGATGGGGGCGTCCAGCGCGTGGGCGAGCGGTTCGACGGCGTCGCGCAGCGCGCGATAGGCCTCCGGCTCCCCGAGGTCGGTGAGATCGCCCGTGAAGACCAGGGCGTCAGGCTGCGCACCCATACGCTCCACGCGCCGCAGCGTCGCCGCCAGATTGGCGGCGGTGTCGTAGGTTCCCACGAGCGGGGCGTTCCCGGCAAGGAGGTGCGTGTCGCTGAGGTGGAGAATCGTGCGCTGGGCGGGTGCGTGCTGACCGAACTGCACGGATGCGGCGACCATGCCCTTCAGCCTAGGGCAGGCCACCGACGGTCTACCGTGGAGGGGTGACCGACAACCTCGAGCCGCCCCTCCCCCGCGCCGCATCACGTCCCGTCATCCGCCGTCACCACGGCGACGACGTCGAGGACCGATACGAGTGGTTGCGCGACAAGGACGACGCCGAGGTGATCGCCCACCTCGAGCGCGAGAACGCGTACGCGGACGCTCGCACGGCACACCTCGAGGGGCAACGGCAGCGGATCTTCGACGAGATCAAGGCGCGCACCCTCGAGACCGACCTCTCCGTCCCCACCCGACGCGGCGATTGGTGGTACTACGGCCGCACTCTCGAGGGCCGACAGTATGGCATCCAGTGTCGTGCCCCGCTGGCCGACCCCGACGACTGGACCCCACCCGAGCTCAGCCCCGACGTGGCGGTGCCGGGCGAGCAGGTGCTGCTCGACGGGAACGTCGAGGCGGAGGGCCACGATTTCTTCTCCCTGGGCAGCTTCGAGGTCACCTCCGACGGCACGCGCATGCTGTACGGCGTCGACGTCGCCGGAGACGAGCGCTACACGATCCGGGTGCGCGACATCGCCACCGGCGAGCTGCTGCCCGATGAGATCCCCGACACCTTCGCCGGCGCGAGCTTCTCCCCCGACGGGCGCTACATCGTGTACACCACCGTCGATGACGCCTGGCGCCCGGACACGGTGTGGCTGCATGAGTTGGGTACGCCGGTTTCCGAGGATCGTAAGCTCCACCACGAGAGCGACGAGCGCTACTGGGTCGGTGCGGGCTTCACCCGGAGCGAGCGCTACCTGGTCATCGAAGCCGGTTCGTCCATCACCTCGGAGCAGTGGACCCTGCCCGCCGACGACCTCGGAGCCGAGCCGCGCGTGGTGTGGCCGCGCGCGGAGGGCGTCGAATACGACCTCTCCCACGCGGTCGTCGACGGCGCGGACGTGTTCTACATCCTCCACAATCAGGACGCGCTCGACTTCGAGCTGGTTCGCGTCGACGCAGCAGAGCCCGCAGGCCCCCGCGAGGTCGTCATCCCCCACGAGCCGGGGACGCGCCTGCTGGGTCTGTCGACCTTCCGGGACTGGGGCGTCGTCGGGTATCGCCGTGAGGGCCTCGCACGACTGGGGATGCTCGACTACGTTTCGCACGACATAGCGGAGATCACCTTCGACGAACCGCTGTATTCCGCCGGCGCCGGCGGGAACGCCGAGTGGGCTCCCCCGGTGCTGCGACTCGGGTACGGCTCGTTCGTCACGCCGGGCACGGTCTACGACTACGACGTGGCACGCGACGAGCTTCTGCTGCGCAAGCGTCAGCCCGTTCTGGGCGACTACGATCCGGCCGACTACGGCCAGGCACGGGTCTGGGCCACCGCGGACGACGGAACGCAGGTTCCGCTTTCCCTGGTGTGGAAGCGGTCTTTCGGCGACCTCGGCGCGACTCCCCGCCCCATCCACCTGTATGGCTACGGATCCTACGAGCACTCCATCGAGCCCGGGTTCTCCATCGCACGGTTGAGCGAGCTCGACCGAGGCGTGGTGTTCGCCGTCGCCCACGTCCGCGGCGGCGGCGAGATGGGCCGGCAGTGGTACGAGGACGGCAAGCTCCTCGCCAAGCGCAACTCGTTCACCGACTTCGTCGCCTGCGCTCGCCATCTGGTCGACGCGGGCTACACGACGCCCGAGCAGATGGTGGCCGAGGGCGGGTCGGCCGGAGGCCTGCTGATGGGCGCCGTCGCCAACCTCGCCCCGGAACTGTTCGCGGGCATCCTGGCCGCGGTCCCCTTCGTCGATGCCCTCACCACGATCCTGGACCCGAGCCTGCCGCTCACCGTCATCGAATGGGACGAATGGGGCGACCCGCTGCACGACGCCGAGGTGTACGCGTACATGAAGTCCTACAGCCCGTACGAGAACGTGCGCGAGAACGTGCGATACCCGCGGATCCTGGCCGTGACGTCCCTCAACGACACGCGCGTTCTGTACGTCGAGCCCGCCAAGTGGATCGCGCGCCTGCGCGAAGTCGGAGCTGATGCGCTGCTGAAGTGCGAGATGGTCGCCGGGCACGGCGGGGTGAGCGGCCGTTACAACTCCTGGAAGGAGCGGGCGTACGAGCTTGCCTGGCTCTTCGACACGCTCGGCGTCGCCGACGCCGACTGATCGCCGACATCGCCCGTCCGCCGAACCATGTCCCACTTTCTGCTCTTCTGAGCCGCTGCAAGAGCGGATAGTGGGACACGCATCGTCCGTTCCCCGAAGCATGTCCCACTTTATGCGCCCACGGGGACGTCAGGGCAGCAGATTGTGGGACATGGTTCGGGGAGGTCGCCAGCCGGCATCGACGAGGGCCGCGACCACCATGCGCAGGGCAGGGATCCCGCGACCCCGCACGTGATGGTCCAGGCACCGGACGTGACGCCAGCCCGCGCGGCGTATCGCCTCCCACCGATCGGCGTCGCGCGCGAACTGCGCAGCATCCTCGGCATGCACGCGTCCGTCGTACTCGGGCGCGACTTTCCAGCGCGGAAAGGCGAGATCCAACTCGGCGACGAAGCTGCCGCCCTCATCCCGCAGGGTCCAGTTGATCTCGGGCTCCGGCAGCCCCTCGCGCACGAGCAGCAGCCGCAGTCGCGTCTCGCGGGGCGATCGGACACCGTCGCGCGCTTCCTCGAGCGCGCGACCGAGAAGCCCGCCACGAACGTCACCCATGATGTCGACCTCCTCCCAGAGCGCCCTGCGGGAAGCGCCCCGCGCGGGGTCGAATGAGAGCGTGTCGGCCGCGGCAATGAGGTCGTCGAGGGACCAGAGCGTGCCGCACTGACGCCACGCCCGAGCCGGATCCTCGACGGGAAGACCGTCCGGCGTCCTTCGCACCGCCGTCTCACGCGCCTGGAGACGATGTCCGATCACGCCCACCGTGCGCGGCTCGCGACGTGGCCGGTGGGTCGAGACGTGGACCCGAGGCCGATAGGGCCACCCGGGCAGCGCGAATCCGTACAGCGCAAGCGCGGTCTCGTGACTGAAGAACTGATGCTCGGCGACGCGCGGCGCGTATGCACGACAGAGGTCCCGGATCTCGGAGAGAGGCGTCGATGCACTCCGGGTGCGCACACCGTGGAAGGGACGGCCAAGGTCTCGTCCGCGGAGCCGACCGGCGCTGACGCCGAGGTCATCCGCCGACGCCACGCTGAACGCGGCCGGAAGGGCGACAGGGAGGGGCGAGTGACGCTGCATCCTCCGAACCTCGCTCAGAGCGAGGAGAACCTCTCGCCGAGCGCGGCGACCTCGGGACAGGTCGCCGCGCCCGGCCCGTGTGGAGGAGAGGTCATGTCCCAATACCTGTCCGCGTCGCGCCGTATGCAGACAGAAAGTGGGACATGCCCGAAAGGTGCGGGCGCGCACCGGTGGGGATGCACACCGGTGGGGATGCGGGTCAGCCGAAGAGAGCGGCGGCCTCTTCGTAACGCGACGCCGGCACGGTGTTCAGTTCGCCCAGCGCCTCGGCGAACGGGACACGGACGATGTCGGTACCGCGCATCGCGACCATCTGGCCCCATGCCTCGTCCACGACGGCATCGGCCGCGTGCAGCCCGAGACGGGTGGCGAGCACCCGGTCGAAGCCGGATGGCGACCCACCCCGCTGGATGTGGCCGAGCACCGTCGCGCGGGTCTCGACGCCGGTGATCCGCTCGATCTCGGGAGCCAGGATCTCGCCGATCCCGCCCAGGCGCGGACGGTTGAACGCGTCGAGGCCCTTGTCGCTGAACGCCTCGTCCATGTCTTTGAGCTTGAACCCCTCCGACACGACGACCAGTGGGGCGCGACCGCGCGCGTGGGCGCTGGTGACCTGCTCGCAGATCTCATCCATCGACATCGGCACCTCGGGGATGCAGATCACATGCGCGCCCGCCGCCATCCCGGCGTGCAAAGCGATCCACCCGACGTGGCGCCCCATCACCTCGGCGACCATGCAGCGCTGGTGCGAGTCACCGGTGGTGCGGAGGCGATCCATCGCGTCGGTGGCGATGTTGACGGCGGTGTCGAATCCGAAGGAGTAATCGGTCGCACGAAGATCGTTGTCGATGGTCTTGGGGACCCCGAGCACGTTGATGCCGTCTTTCGACAGGCGGTCGGCCGCCGCCAGCGTCCCCTCACCACCGATGGCGATGATGCCGTCGATCCGGTGCCCGTACATGGTCTTCGCGATGTTCTCCGCGCCGCCGCGGGGTCCCTCGTACGGGTTCGTGCGACTCGTGCCGAGGATGGTGCCGCCGACCTTGGACAGACCCTTGACCTCGTGCCGCGTCAACGGGAAGAAGTCGCCGTCGACCACACCGCGCCATCCGTCACGGATGCCGACGAACTCGAGATCGTAGGTCGTGGTGCCTTTGAGTACGACACCGCGGATGACGGCGTTCAGGCCTGGGCAGTCGCCGCCGCTGGTCAGGATTCCGATCTTCATGCTGTGGTCCTCAATGGTCGGGATGATGCGGGGGCGACGTTGCCTCACCCGACATTAGTGGCCGAAGCCGCGTCCTGCCACACCGTGGTGTCAGACCCGACGCCAGTTGTTCGTATCCACATCCCGCCATCGTTCGGATGCGCCGTCCACGGAAACAGGCACAAACCAGTAGGTCGAATCCGGAGCCCACCCTGCGACAATCGTGGCAAGGTCGTCACCGACGTCGATGAGCTGCGTCGCGGCGGTGAGGTAGCCCGCGACGGTCAGGTGCACGCCGTCGTACTTTCGGGCCACGGCGGCCCAGTCCGGCTGCACCCACGCGCCGTCGCGCCCCGTCACGCGGAACCACTCATGCCGCCGAGAAGCGGTGACCGACAACGGGTGCTGACGGCAGAGCTCGACCCACGCCTGGACGCCGTCGATCTCGTACACGCGGTGCGACGGAGCGGCGACCGGGATGATCGTCGCGCTCTCCCACCCCAGCGAGTCCTCGACGTGCCAGAGTTCGGATGCTCCGCCACCCGCGAGCGACCGCGTCGTATGCACGAGCCGATATGGAGGTGTCGACCACCATGTGCCACCCCACATTGCCGTTGGATCGCGCGGGCGCTCGCGTTCGGCGTGAGCCTCCTCCTCGAGCGCCTCGCGGCGCCACTCGGCGAGCAGCACCCGCGGATCACCGGGGGCGAAAGGATGATCGTCCCATTGCACGACCCATTGGTCCTTGGCAGCGATCGGCGACTCCCACCATGACACCCACGGCGTCGCAGCGACTGCATCGGCGACTCGCGCGAGCACCGAGCGCATCTCGGGCCTCGCGGCGAGCATGTCGCCGCCATCGAGCTCCTGCCAGTACCGCGCGAGCGAGACGGAGTCGGCGAGCGCGCGCCGTACCTCCAGCTCGTCGAGGTCGGGCACCGAGACCTCGGAGAGGACGCGCGCGGCGTGTGCGGGACCGGCATCGGGAATGACGTACCGGTCGACGTCGCCGATCAGCGTTCCGGGCGCAGGATCGAGTCGGCGGATCACCCACCAGACCGTGGATGCGGTATCCCTCGCCTCGTCAGTGTCGGACGCGTCAAGCGCGGACATCGCAACCTGGAGGCACAGCCGCCGGCCCCGGGGACCGTCGAGAAGCATGTCGGGGTCGAGGGACATGACTCGACCCTGTCCAGGGTCACTCGCCGCCGAGCGCCGCCTCAAGCAGGTGCATGAGTGCCGACAACTGCACCGAGTCGCTCGACTGCGGGTCGACGGCCTCGCCGTCGAGCGCACGGGCAGCAAGGCCCTGCTTCGAGTCGATCAGTTCGGCGATCTTCGTGTCGATCGTATGCGCGGCGATGATGCGCCAAGCCGTCACCGGCTCGTCCTGTCCGATGCGGTGCACGCGGTCGATCGCCTGCGTCTGCTCCGCGGCCGTCCACGACAGTTCAGCGAGCACCACGTTCGACGACGCCTGCATGTTCACGCCGACACCTGCAGCCGTGAGCGAACAGACCGCGACACCGACCTCGGGGTCGTTGTTGAAGGCGTCGATGGCGTCTTGCCGGGCGGTGCTGGACTGGTCGCCGCGCACGGACACGGTCTTGAGACCGGATGCGGCGAAGTGCGCCTCGGCGGCATCCATCACGTCGATGTGCTTCGCGAAGAAGACGACCTTGCCCACCGAGCGCTGCAGCTGCAAGGCGTAGTCTGCGGCGAGCACCGCCTTGGCCTGACCGATCCGGCGCACCATCGTGAACACGTTCTCGGAGCCCGTGCCGGCGGCTTTGGACTCCTCGAGTTCGTTGTGGGCGACCAGCCGGACGATGTCGTCGTCGATCTCACCGGGCGCCAGGCCCCGATCGCCTCGCGCCTCGATGATCCGGCGGTACTTCGCCGCCAGTCGTTCACCCAGCTCGCGCTCGGCGTCACGGATCGAGCGTCCGAATTCATCGTCGAGTTCGACGGGGAGGTCCGCGATGAGCTTGTCCGGCAGGTCTGCAGCGACGTCCTTCTTCTTGCGTCGCACGATGCCCATCGAGATCACAGCGTCGCGGGCCTCGGGGTAGAACGCCTTGTCGGCGGGGGTGAACCCGGTCGCATCCAGCTTGTCCATGAGCTCCGGCCCGGGCTTCTCACCGTTGGTCCAGCCGAGGAAACGCCAGATCGCGTCGAAGTCCTCGACGTCGTTGATCAGCGGCGTACCGGTGAGGGCCATCATGAGCGGATCGCGCAGCTGTTCACGGATGCGGCCGGCGAGCGCGAGAACGTTGCGCGAGCGCTGCGAGGTGAGGTTCTTGATGAAGTGGGCCTCATCGACGACCATGCCCTTGAGCCCGATCGAACCGAGCCAGGAGAGATGCCGGTCGAGGATCTCGTAGTTGACGATGAAGACGTCGGCGAACGCATCGATGTCCTCGCCGTCTCCCTGGATGACCGTGGCCCGCCGGTGCGGCGTCCACCGCTTCACTTCGCGGGCCCAGTTCATCTTGACGACGTTCGGTACGACCGCGAGCAGCGGGTAGGCATCGGCGACGGATGCGGCCAAGACCGACTCCGCGGTCTTGCCGAGCCCCGGCTCGTCGGCCAGCAGGAAGCTGCGGTGCCCTTCGCGCACGGCCTCGAGGAAACGGGACTGGTGGGGCATCACCTCGAGCCCGCGCGGGGACAGCCGGTCGAACTCCGGCACCGGGGGCAGCTCCATGGACGCACTCGCGCCGCCGGCACCCGTTTCGAAGGCCTTGTAGAGAGGCCCCATCAGCTCCCACCCATCCAGGCGACGCCGGGGGTTCGGCGCGGGCGCACGCATCGTCAGGTCGGGCGCGAGGAAGGGGTTCGCCATCTGACGCGACTCGATGCCGGCGGGGACGACCTGCCGGTCTGCGAGCGCCGGCGGCACCACCGTGGGTGTCGCGGGGGCGATATCGGTGATGATCAACTCGTCCGGCGGCAGCTCGGCGCCGGACTCGAGCAGCCAGTCACGACGCATGCGCTTGGCGACCGGCGAGGTGGCCTGGTCGACTTCGAGCAGCTGGATGAGCGACGTGTCTCGCGCGGCGGTCTTGGCGAGGATCGTCGCCACACCGTCGAGACGCTTGAGCAGCTCGGCACGCGCGGAGTCGGCGATGGCGTCGTCCGCCTTCACGCGTGCCCGCTCCTCCCGGACGAGGAAGGCGATCACCTGGAACTTCACACGGTTGGTGGGGCCGAGTTTGCCGCGCTGGGCCTTCGCCTCGACCTCTCGGACCTTGCGGGCGAGGATCGGAATCAGCGGCGCTTCGTCGTCACGTCGCGAGGACGACGACTTGCGCCGACGCGCGGCGGTGGACTGTGCGGCGGGTGCCGAGGTCGGCATGCTCCTCCTGAGCCTAGGGATCGGATACCGGTGGCCCGGTGATCCGGCGAGAGAAATCGGCTTCCGTGGGCGGCGTCGGGACGCCGTCTCGAACACGGGTCGGAGATGCCGCTACCGACGGTCGCGGGCACTCGCTTCAGCGAGCAGCGACAGCGCGGTCGGGATCCCCTCCCCCATGCTAGCGGGTCGGCGCCGGATTCCCCAGACCGACCTCACCAGAGGGTCGCGACGATGTCCTCGGTGTACCCGCTCGGGGCGAAGTTGATCCACCGGGTCGACACGATCGCTCCGGATCCGATGTAGTGGGTCTCCCCCAACGTGTACGGTTCATCGTCGAGCGTGATCCCGCGCTGTTCGACGCGGTGCACGCTTCCGCCGCCGAGTTCCTGGTCGCTGAAACCGGCCGCGATCAGTTCCGAGCGCACCGTGTCGGCCTGGGCGGCGTCGGCGAGCGTCACGTTCGTCGCGAGCCCGTACTCGGAGGGGCCACCCCACGTGCATCGGATCGTCGGGGCACCCGAATCGATCAGCTCGAGGATGGCGGCGTTCTCGCTGGAGTACATCGTCACGCCGGGTTCGTTCAGCGGGGGGTTCTCCGCGAGGAGCGTCGCGAGCATGTCCGCGGAATAGATCTCCTCGCACGCCGTGGGCAGCATGAAAGCCGCCGTCGGCGTCGGAGTCGCTGTCTCCGTCGCCGCGTCGACCTGATCCGACGCGTCGGGCGTCGGGGTCGCGGAGGACGTGACCTCGGGCTCCGGCTGGCAGGCGGTCAGGGCGAACGCCACACCGGCGACAGCCGTGACGACGGACAGACGGTGCATCCTGACGCGACGGTGTGGCACGGTTCCTCCTGATGGGCGCGGGCCGCCGGACGCGGCTCGCCGGACAGACTCTACCCAGGGGCCGGCCCGCCCGCGCGACGACGCGGCGACCGTAGGCTGACAACATGCCGGAACGGATGTCGCGAGACGAGCGAGTCGTCCTGACCGTCGCGATCCTCGCCTCTTTCGTTTCCTTCCTGGACGGAACGGTCGTCACCGTCGCGCTTCCCGCCATCCGGAATGACCTGGGCGGCGGTCTGACCACCCAGCAATGGGTCGTCGACGCGTACCTGGTGACCTTGGGCGCTCTGATCCTCGTCGCCGGATCGCTCAGCGACGTGTTCGGGCGCATCCGGGTGCTCCGCTGGGGTCTGGTGCTGTTCGGCGTCACGTCTATCGCGATCGCGGCCGCGCCGACGCCGGAGTTCCTGATCGTCGCGCGGGCGCTGCAGGGCGTTGCCGGGGCGCTTCTGGTCCCCAGCTCGCTCGCCCTCATCACCTCGACGTTCCGCGGGGCCGCGCAGGGGCGCGCGATCGGGATATGGACGGCGGCCACGACAGGTGCCATGGTCGTCGGCCCCGTCGTCGGCGGGCTGAGCGTGGATCTGCTGTCGTGGCGCCTGGTCTTTCTCATCAACGTGTTCCCCATCGCGGTCACCCTGTGGTTGCTCGCGGTACTCCGCCGGCCGGACGTGCGCGCGGCCGGCCGGACCGTGGATGTCCTCGGGGCGGTCCTGTGCACGGTGGGTCTCGGCGGAATGGTCTTCGCGTTGATCGAGCAGCCGAACCTCGGCTGGGGTTCTCCGCTGATCTGGGGGACGGCCACCGTCGGCGTCGCCGCCTTCATCGGATTCCTCGTGCGCCAGGCCACCGCCGCCGACCCGATGATGCCGTTGGACCTGTTCCGGCAGCGCAACTTCTGGGCGGGCAACCTCACGACGGCCTTCGTCTATGCGGCACTGTCCCTGAACGGCTTCGTCGTGGGTGTGTACCTGCAGCAGGGCGCCGGCCTGTCAGCCACGCTCGCCGGCCTCGCGACGTTGCCGATCACCGTGCTCATGATCCTCTTCAGCTCTCGCGTGGGGGGCCTCGCCGGCCGGTTCGGTCCGCGCCTGTTCATGACGGTGGGACCGCTGGTGATGGCCGCCGGGGCGCTGCTTCTCCTGTCGGTGGGCGATCCGTTCGACTATTGGGCCCAGGTCCTCCCCGGCGTCGTCGTCTTCGGCCTCGGCCTCACCCTGACCGTTTCCCCCCTGACTTCCGCGATCCTCGGCGCGATCGATTCATCGCGCTCGGGTATCGCCTCCGCCGTCAACAACGCGATCTCCCGCGTCGCCGGCCTGATCGTCATCGCCATGCTCGCCGGGATCGTCGGCGGCGCGCTCGACCTGGACGGGTTCCACCGGGCCGCGATCGTGACCGCTGCGCTCCTGGCGGGAGGCGGCGTGGTTTCCTTCCTCGGCATCCGCAACGACCGAGCGTCCGCTCCGACGTAGGCTGAGCACATGACCAGCTACACCGAGAGTCAGCTCGCCGCGACCATCGACCACGCCATCCTCAAACCCGAGTTGACGCGCGCCGACCTCGACGCCGAACTCGACGTCGCCGCGGAGTGGAAGGTGTTCAGCGTCTGCGTGCGCCCGTCCGACATCCCGCACGCCGTGGCACGACTGCAGGGCACCGGGGTCGCGGTCGGTACGGTGATCGGGTTCCCGCACGGCACGACCTCGACCGCCGCGAAGGTCGCCGAGGCAGGGCAGGCCCTCGCGGACGGCGCGGTCGAACTGGACATGGTGCTCAACATCGGCATGCTCCGTTCGGGTATGGACGACGCCGTCGAATCGGACATCCGTGCCGTCGTCGAGGCGGCCGGCGACCACATCGTCAAGGTCATCTTCGAAACGGCCTATCTCGACGACGAGCAGATCGGGCGGGCCTGCCGGCTGAGCGAGGCAGCCGGAGCGGACTTCGTGAAGACCTCCACGGGATTCGCCGGCGGCGGCGCGACGGTCGCGCACATCCGTCTGATGCGTGCGAGCGTGGGCGAGAACGTCCAGGTGAAGGCATCCGGAGGAGTGCGCGGGTTCGACGCGGCCGTTGCGATGCTGGAGGCCGGCGCCACGCGATTGGGAACCTCGGCCGCCGCCACGATCCTGGGCGCCGCGCGTCGCCAGGAAGGCGGCGGACCTGCGACCTCCGCCGTCGACGAGTCGTCCTACTGATCAGGCTTCGTCGCCGGGCGTTCAGGCCCCGCGCGTGAGGAGCGTCGCTCGTGTGCGGGCGACGTCCTCGGCCATCTGCGCCATGAGCGGTTCGACGCCGGTGAAGGCGACCATGCCGCGCAGGCGCTCGACGAAGCGGATCTCCACTGTGTGTCCGTAGAGGTCCAGATCCGTCTCATCCAGCACGTAGGCCTCGACCTGTCTGACGAGGACGTCGCCGAATGTCGGGTTCGTGCCGATGCTGATCGCCGCCGGGTAACGCGTGCGGGCATGCGGTTCGACCGCGCCCCGCCCCCGTTCGCCTTCGTCGACGAGCCACCCGGCGTACACGCCCTCGGCCGGTACGAGCCCCTCGCCGTCGGCCGCGAGGTTCGCGGTGGGATAGCCGAGTTCACGACCTCGCTTGTGGCCGTGCACGACCTCGCCGCGCACCGCGTGCGGTCGGCCGAGCAGCCGCGCGGCGGTGGCGACGTCTCCCCCTGCCAGCAGATCGCGGATCCACGTCGAGGACACCCGTCGACCGTCATCGACCGCGCAGACGTCTTCGACGACATGCACCTCGAATCCGAGTTCCGCGCCGAGCGCGCGGAGGGTCGCGGGATCCCCTGCGCCCTCCCGCCCGAAGCGGAAGTCCTGTCCGACCAGGACCGTGCGCACGCCGAGGGCATCGACGAGGACATGCTCGACGAAATCGCGTGGGGACAGGGCCGCCAGCTGCTCGTCGAAGGTCAGGACGAGGGTCGCATCCACTCCCGCTCCCGCCAGCAGGCGCACCTTCTGGGCCGCACTCACCAGCGCATCCGGGCAGATGTCGGGGCGCAGCAGCGCCAGCGGATTGCGGTCGAACGTCACCGCGACCACCCGCGCGCCCGTCGCCGCCGCGTCGACGCGCGCGCGATCGATCACCGCGCGGTGCCCGGAGTGGACGCCGTCGAACTTGCCGATGGCAACGACCGAAGGTCCGTACCCGTCGGGCACCTCGGCGGGATGGCGCCAGAGCGTCACGGGACCATCGCCTCGGCGGGCGCGGTCGACGTCGCGGTGTGCGCGCGGTGCGTCCACAGCCACCACAGGCCGAGGAAAGGCAGCACCAGCGGCACCATGAGATACCCGGCTCCGAACCAGGACCAGACCGTCGGGTGGGCGAACAGCGCGGGAAGCAGCAGACTCAGCGTGCCGACGACCAGGACGCCGACGAGTTCGAAGACGATCGCGATCCACGCGATGCGGTACCACGCTCGAGAGGAGGAGAAGACCAGTGCGAGGGTGGCGAGGATGTAGACCACAGCGGCCAACGCGGAGAGCGTGTAGGCCAGTGGGGCCTCCTCGAAGCGCTGCACGATCTGGACGAAGCTGCGACCCGTGGCGGCGAGGGCCATGATCGCATAGACGATCACGAGCACCCGACCGATACCGGTCATACGGGGGCGGGACGAGGACGTGGACATCGCTCATCGATTCTAGGCGCCGTGCGCCCCGGCGTCCTCACGCGATCTGCACGCTCCAGATGACCTGCATCCGATAGACCATGATCGCGACCGCGAACGCCGCGACGCCGAGGATCACGGTGCTCCACCGGCTGCGCTCGAGCAACGCCCACAGCACCGCCGCGGGTGGCACGAGCGCGGCGCTCACCAGGTAGACCCAGAATTCCAACAGACTGCCGCTCGGGGGGTTTCCCGCGAACGGTGCGACCACGGCGATGACGATCTGCGCCAGCAGGAGCACCTCCACCAGCGCGAGGGCGCCGACGCTGAGGTCGCTCGGGCGCCGTCCGATCAACCCGAGGACCACGCACAGGGTGCCGGCGGCGACGCCGACGGCCACCTGCACGACGGTGAACCACTCGATCATCGCGACTGCTCCTCCGGCATGTTCATCTCGCTCTTCAGGTCGGCACCTCGGGGCTGCACCACGCCGACGAAGGTGCCGTCCGGCGCCAGTGCCGCGGCCCGAGACCCGGTGATGGCCGAGGCCATCCCGTGCAGGCGCTTGCCGTGGCGAAGATCCCGCGCCTGCTGGTCGGTGACCTCCAGGCGCGGAAGGACCATCCCTGCCGCCCGGGCGACGGGAATGACGTGCGCTCCGACGAGGTCATCGATCGACACCGCGTCGCTCACGTCGAACGAGCCGATGCGCGTCCGGCGCAGAGCCGTCAGATGCCCCCCCACCGCGAGCGCCGCCCCCAGGTCGCGCGCAAGGGCGCGGATGTAGGTTCCGCTCGAGCAGTCCACCACTACGTCCAGATCTACGACCTCTCCCACTCGTCGCTCCGCGACGACCTCGAACCGCGAGACCGTGACCTCCCGCGCCTTCAGCGTGACCTCCTCGCCGGCCCGGGCCAGTTCGTAGGCCCGCCGGCCGTCGACTTTGATCGCCGAGACGCGGCTGGGCACCTGCGAAATCCGCCCTCGGAGCGGGAGCATCGCCGCATCCACCATCTCGCGCGTGACTCCGGAAGCATCGGCCGTGCCGAGCACGTCGCCGTCCGCGTCGTCACTGTCCGTGGTGGCGCCCAGGCGGATCGTCGCCAGGTAGGTCTTGTCCTGTCCGACGACGAAGGTGAGCAGCCGCGTCGCGGCTTCGACGCCGAGGACCAGAAGCCCGGTCGCCATGGGGTCGAGCGTGCCGGCATGACCGATCTTCCGCGTGCCGAGCGATCGCCGCGCACGGGCGACGACGTCGTGACTGGTCAGGCCTCCCGGCTTGTCGACGAGCAGGATGCCGGGGTCGGGACGCATCTGCCCAGCCTACGTCGCCGACGGCTGCTCTTCCTGCGTGGCACCGCCCGCGGCCAGCGGCCGATGACATGCGCGACGCATACGCTGGAAGATGTGCCCGCTTCCCCGCCGCCGCTCGCGCCCGCGCTGATCGACTGGTTCGGCGCACACGCGCGCGACCTGCCGTGGCGGCGTCCTGACTACGGCGCGTGGGGCGTGCTGGTGAGCGAGTTCATGCTGCAGCAGACGCCGGTGAATCGGGTGATCCCCCGACTGGCCCAGTGGCTCGAGCGGTGGCCCACACCCGCGGCGCTGGCCGCGGCCGCGCCGGCCGACGCCGTGCGCCAGTGGGCGAACCTCGGGTACCCGCGGCGCGCCCTGTGGCTGCACCGCGCCGCGGTGGAGATCACCGACCGACACGGCGGCGTCGTCCCGCGCGAGGTCGCCGATCTGCTCGCCCTCACCGGCATCGGGGACTACACAGCCCGTGCCGTGGCGGTGTTCGCCTACGGCGATCGACACCCGGTGGTCGACACGAACACGCGACGCGTCATCGCTCGCGCGATCGGCGGCACCGCTCATCCGGGTCCACCGCATCGTCGGGACCTGCAGGCCATGAGCGAGCTGCTGCCCCTGGACGACCACGACGCCGCGCGGTTCAACGCCGCGGCGATGGAGTTGGGCGCGCTGGTCTGCACCGCGCGCGCTCCACGGTGCGACGCGTGCCCGGTCGCCGACCGCTGCGCGTGGCGCGCCGCGGGGTATCCGGACACCGGCGACACCCGGCGACGGCAGGCCGCGTACGAAGGCAGCGACCGTCAGACGCGCGGGGCGATCCTGGCTGTCCTGCGGGAGAGGACCGAGATACCGGAAGACGAGGTCATCGCGGATTGGCCCGATCGGGCGCAACGAGACAGAGCGATCGACTCCCTGATCGTCGACGGCCTCGTCGAGGCGATCGAGGGAACCCTGCGGCTCCCCCACGGGGACCGGGCCGCTCGGTGACGGCGCCGGCGAAGATCACTCTTCGTCGTCGCGGACCTTCTTGTACGGATCGGCCTCGCCGGCGAAGGCGGCGGATCCGGCGATACCGGCGACGGCCTCGTCGCGCTCGCGCGCCTCACGAAGCAGCTCCTCGATGTGACCGGCGTTCTCCGGAATACCGTCGGCGATGAACTCCAGCGTCGGCACCAGCCGGGCGTTCAGGCCCCGCCCCACCTCGCTGCGCAGCATACCGGTCGCTGCGCGCAGCGCCTCGGCCGACGACACGCGCTCCTTCTCGTCGCCGAGCACCGTGTAGAACACGGAGGCGTGCTGGAGATCGCCGGTCACGCGGACATCGGTGATGGTCACGAAGCCGAGTCGCGGATCACGCAGCCCCTTTTCGAGGCGTTCGGCGATGAGGACGCGGATGCGGTCCGCCAATCGTGCCTGTCGTTCGTTTCCCATAGTCACTTCTTTCTCCTCATCGCCGGCGCTGTCTTCGCGGCCGCGAGGAGGCTGCCTTCCCAAGAGCGAGCATCGGGGTGCCCGCGAAGCGGGCGGGGTCCCCGCTCTGCGAGCGAAGGGAAAGCAGCCTCCGGAGCAGCACGACCGTCAGCCGCGCGGCTTCTCCACCATCTCTGTCGTTTCGATCTCGTCGCCGATCTGGATGTCGTTGTACTTGCCGAGGCCGATACCGCATTCGTAGTCGGTTCGCACTTCGGTGACATCGTCCTTGAAGCGACGCAGCGATTCGATGGCCAAGCCATCGGCGATCACGACACCCTCGCGGATGATGCGCGCCTTGGCGTTGCGGGTGATCGTGCCGCTGCGGACGATCGCACCGGCGATGTTGCCGAACTTCGAGGAGCGGAACACCTCGCGGATCTCGGCCACACCCGACTGCACCTCTTCGAACTCCGGCTTGAGCAGGCCCTTGAGCGACTGCTCGACGTCGTCGATCGCGTTGTAGATGACCGAGTAGAAGCGGATGTCCACTCCCTCGCGGGCGGCGCGCTCACGTGCCTTGGCGTCCGGACGGACGTTGAAGCCGATCACGATCGCGTTGTCGATCGTCGCCAGGTTCACATCCGACTCGGTCACGGCACCGACACCGCGGTGGATGATCCGAAGCTGGACGGACTCGTCCACCTCGATCTTCAGCAGTGACTCCTCCAGCGCCTCGACGGCACCGGACACGTCGCCCTTGATGATGAGGTTGAGGGATGTGACCTTGCCCTCCTCCAACGCGCGGGTGAAGTCCTCGAGCGAGATGCGCTTGCGGGCCTTGGCCAGCTGCGCGTTGCGCTCGGCCGCTTCACGCTTCTCGGCGATCTGGCGGGCGGTGCGGTCTTCCTCCGTGACGATGAACACGTCACCGGCGCGGGGCACCGAGTTCAGACCCTGCACCTGGACGGGACGCGACGGAGCGGCCTCCGCGACCTGCTCGCCGTTCTCGTCGATCATCGCTCGAACGCGGCCATAGGCCGTACCCGCGACGATCGCGTCACCGACCCGGAGCGTTCCGGACTGGATCAGCACGGTCGCCACCGAACCGCGGCCCTTGTCGAGCTTCGCCTCGATCGCCACACCGCGCGCATCCTTGTTCGGGTTCGCGCGGAGGTCCAGGCCGGCGTCCGCGGTGAGCAGCACCGCGTCGAGCAGATCCTGGATGCCGCTGCCCTGACGGGCCGACACGTCGACGAACATGACGTCGCCGCCGTACTCCTCGGCCACCAGGCCGTACTCCGTCAGCTGCTGCCGGACCTTGCCGGGGTTGGCGTCGGGCTTGTCGACCTTGTTCACCGCCACGACGATCGGCACGTTGGCCGCCTGCGCGTGGTTCAGCGCTTCCACCGTCTGCGGCATGATGCCGTCGTCGGCGGCGACGACCAGGATCGCGAGGTCGGTCACCTGGGCACCGCGGGCACGCATGGCGGTGAACGCCTCGTGACCCGGGGTATCGATGAAGGTGATCGCGCGCTCGATCTCCTCGTGCTCGGTCCACACCTGGTAGGCACCGATGTGCTGGGTGATGCCGCCGGCTTCACCTTCGATGACGTTGCTCTGACGGATCGCGTCGAGCAGTCGCGTCTTACCGTGGTCGACGTGACCCATGACGGTCACGACCGGCGGGCGGATCTCGAGCTGGTCGTCGTCCTCTTCCGCGAGCTCCTGCTCGAGGTCCAGACCGAAGCCCTCGAGGAGCTCCTTGTCCTCGTCCTCGGGCGAGACCATCTGGATCTTGTAGCCCAGCTCGTCGCCCAGGACCTCGAAGGTCGCTTCGTCGAGCGACTCGGTCGCGGTGGCCATCTCACCCAGGTTGAACAGGATCGTCACCAGGGTCGAGGGCTGCACCGAGTACCCGGCCAGCTGCTCGATCTTGTCGGCGAAGTCCGAGATGGATGCGCCGCGGCGCATACGGATGATCTCGCCGTTGCCCTTGCGGACATTGACGCCGCCGACCTGGGGCGCATCCCTCATCTCGAATTCTTGACGCTTCGCCCGACGCGACTTGCGCTGCTTCGACTTACCGCCGCCCTTACCGAAGGCTCCGGCCGTGCCGCCGCCGCGACCACGACCGCCGCCACTCGGGCGACCGGCGAAACCGCCACCGGGGCGACCGGCGAAGCCACCACCGGCACCACCGCCGCCACCGGGACGACCGGCGCCACCGGGACGCTGCTGGAACGGGGCGCCGCCACGACCGCCACCGGCACGACCGCCGCCACCGGGACGGGGCGCGCCGGGCCGGGGCGAACCCGGACGAGGCGCCTGCGGGCGCGGGATGTTGCCCGGATTCGGACGCTGACCCATGCCCTGCGCCGATGCGAACGGATTGTTGCCCGGACGCGGGCCGGCGGGACGCTGGCCCATGCCCTGCGAGGAGGAGAACGGGTTGTTGCCCGGACGCGGCGCACCGCCGGATCGCGGGTTGCCTCCACCGGACCGCTGGTTGCCGCCGGGACGCGGGGCCTGGGGGCTCGCGCCCCCGGGGCCGGGCTTGGGACCGGGCTTGGACGCGGGCGCCTCGGCACCGGGCTTCGGAGCCGATGCCGCCGGCGCGGCCGGGGTGGGGGCCGGCGCACCGGGCTTCGGCGCACCGCCGGGGGTGGCGGCAGCACCGGGCTTCGGCGCGGACGCGCCGGGCTTGGGGGCGGCGGCGCCGGGCTTGGGCGCCGGACCGGGCTTCGCGCCGGGCTTGCCGGCTACGGGCTTGGCGTCACCCGAGCCCCCCTCGGATGCGAGGGCTGCTCGGAGCTTTCGGGCGACCGGGGGCTCGATCGTCGATGAGGGGCTCTTGACGAACTCGCCGAGCTCCTTGAGCTTGGCGAGGGCCACCTTGCTGTCGACACCGAGCTCGGACGCGATCTCGTGTACGCGTGGTTTTGCCACAATTCTCCTGTCTGGGGTCCACCCAGACAGGGCAGACCGTTAGTCGCGGACGGGTCTCATTTCGAGCCGTTCACTTTGTTTCCATAGCCGTTCAGCCGTTTCTCGATGGTCTGCGCGTCGAGTGGTCTCGACACACGCAATGCACGCACGAAGGCCCGACGACGCAGAGCTGTCGTCACGCACTCGGGCGTCTCGTGGACCCACGCGCCTCTCCCCGGCATCGTGGCACGGTCGTCGGGGACGAGCCGGTCATCGATGGCGACCACCCGCAGAAGGGCGGATCGAGGAGCACGCGTGCGACAACCGACGCACGTTCGTACGGGTTCCATCCTACACCTCGGCGCTCGACGCGCTTCGCACGGCGCAGCGCGCCGTGATCAGGACTCCAGGATGGAGTCGGGCTGGATGTCGATCTTCGCGCCGGTGAGCTTGGCGGCCAGACGCGCGTTCTGCCCCTCCTTGCCGATCGCGAGGGACAACTGATAGTCGGGCACGAGGGCGCGGACGGCCTTGCTGTTGGCATCGAGGACGTAGCTGGACGTGACCTTCGCCGGCGAGAGGGCGTGCGCCACGAAGGTGGGCAGATCGGCGTTGTAGTCGACGATGTCGATCTTCTCGCCGGCCAGCTCCTCGGTGACGGCGCGGACGCGACGGCCCAACTCCCCGATGCAAGCCCCCTTGGCGTTGATGGCGGGGTCGTTGGCCTTCACGGCGATCTTGCTGCGATGTCCGGCCTCCCGGGCGAGCGACACGATCTCCACGAGCCCGGCGGGAATCTCGGGGACTTCCATGGCGAACAGCTTGCGGACCAGTCCCGGGTGGGTGCGTGAGACGGTGATCGAGGGCCCCTTGGTCCCCTTGGACACGCTCGTGACGTACACACGGATACGGGAGCCGTGGGTGTACTCCTCGCCGGGAACCTGCTCCTCGGGGGGCAGGATCGCTTCGACGGTGCCGAGATCGACGTGGATCATGCGCGGGTTGGGGCCCTGCTGGATGACGCCGGCGACGATGTCCCCCTCCTTGCCGCGGAACTCCCCCAGCACGGCGTCGTCGGCGATGTCCCGCAGGCGCTGACTGATCACCTGCTTGGCGGCGAAGGCCGCGATACGTCCGAAGTCGTCGGGAGTCGTCTCCTCCTCGCCGATGACCGCGCCGGATTCATCCAGCAGCGGCACGAAGACGGCGACGTGACCGGTCTTGCGGTCCAGCTGCGCGCGAGCCCCTTCGGGGGCCTCGCCCGTGGGCGAACTGTGCTTCGCGTACGCGGTCAAGATCGCCTGTTCGATGATGCGTACGAGTTCGTCGAAGGGAATCTCCTTCTCCCGCTCGACCGTCCGCAGCAGACCCAGATCGATGTCCACGTCGACCTCCCTTTATTCAGCTCTTCCGCCGTCGCGGCGTGGCCGACGGCATCCCGTACACGTTACCCGATCCCGCCGTCACCGGCCGGTCAGTCTCCGAGCGGTTTCGCCTCGCAGTCGTTGCGCGCCGGCTGCCGCAGATCGAACCGGTCCTCGGTCCACCGCATCAGCACCGGGAGGAACGCCGATCGCGGAAGCATGATGCCGAGGTGGTCGTACCCGACGTACTCCAGGTAGCGGACGTCCTCCCCCTGCGCGCACACGTCCGCGACGAACCACTCCTGAAGCTCCGGCGAGATCACCTCGTCGTCGCCGCCCCAGGCGATCAGCATCGGCGTGCCCCACGGTCCCTGCGGCGCATTCTCGCGCAGACGCTGCCCCAGCGGCCCGGCGGCGAGGTTCTCGACGTAGAGCGGGCGATCCTCCGACACCCCGAGCGCCGTGGCGACCGACACGACCACACCGGGCTCCGAGGGGCAGCGCTGCGTCATCTCGCGGACGATCGCTTCGCCGCCGGGCGCGACATAGCGCGCGAGGTCGACGTCGTCGTACGTGTCGGCGTAGGGCACGAGGACCCACGAGATGAGGATCGACAACTCCACGGTGGCGGAGTCTCGCAGCAGCTCCGTCGCGAGCGCATGGGGGTCGGCTGCCGGCGAGAGCGCCGCCGTGCCGAGCACGTCGAGCGCGGGGGTGTATCCGTCCGCGATCTGCGAGGCCCACAGCGCCGCATGGCCGCCCTGCGAGTGGCCCCACACGACCGTCCGCGTCGAGAGCATCAGATCATCGAGCTGCCGGGCTGCGACGACGGCGTCCAACGAGGAACGCGCCTCGCCGAGTCCGATCAGATAGGGAAAGACCCCGGGTGCGCCCTGGCCTGAATAGTCGGGCGCGACGACGACCCAGCCGTTGTCGATCACCTCATCCAGGCTCGGGACGGCCCACTTCGTCGCGGAGGCGTCGCGAAGGCTCGGCGCGCATCCCTGCGCCACGCCCGTGGTGCCGTGGTTCCACAGGATCACCGGGCGGGGCCCCCGGGGCGGGTCGGCAGGCGCGATCACCAGCGCGCTCCCCACCGCCGGCTGACCGAGCGCATCACGGGTGGTGTACAGGATCCGGCGCACCTCGGTGTCGGCCGGCTGCTGCCCGGAGAACCCACCCTCCCGGATCAGCTGCCCGTGGTCGTATGGGACGACCACAGGCGGGTCGTAGAAGGCGTCGACGACGGGCGCACCGTCCTGCAGCCAGTCGTTCAGCCACCATCCCCCGATCGAAACGGCCACCAGGACGACCGACAGCGCGTAGCGGCCCGCGGCGGCCCACCCCCGCGCACGGCGGTCATAGACCTCCTCGATACTCAGCGCGGAACGAGCGAACAGGTCGGCGTCGCGTTCGTGCGGCGCCCGCGAGAACATCACGGCACCGCGTACGACCGTGGACACCCCGAAGGCGAGCGTGCGCACACCGAAGACGACGGCCACGACGAGCACGGTCACATCGGGCCACGTGAGGGAGAGGATGCCGAAGACGACCTGCGCGACGCCCGAGGCCGCCCACAGCACGCGCTGGCTGATCGTGCCGCCCATGGCCGCATCCACCAGCGCCTGCGCGCCGCCGACGAGAAGGAGAACGGCCAGTGCCACGGGCAGCAGGTCGAGTGTGCGCCCGAGACCGAGCAGCATCGCAAGCCCCAGGACGACCCAGAGCCCGGCGAAGAGCCGAGCCGCCCAGCCGCGTTCCTGGTGCGGGGCGGCGAACTCGACCAGTCCGAAGACGAGGGCGCTGAGACCGACGTACACGGTCAGCAGCACCAGCGAGGTCAGCGGGCGGGTGACGATCAGCGCTCCCAAGAGCAGCGCGAGCCCGCCGACCGCGATCACGACGATCGGAGGGGCGTCGGCGACGAGCCGGGGCAGGGCGTTGAGTCCCCTTCGCCAGGCGTCCGACCGCTTCACCACGTCAGCATAGGCACGCCGCGACCCGCGCGGCGTCGTCGCCGCCACCGAATCACCGCCATACTGACCGAATGGCTGATGTGAGCGAATGGCTCGCCGAGTGGGGCGACCACCTCTGGACCTGGCTGGTGCTGCCCATCGTGGTGTTGCTGGGCCTCTACTTCACAGCGCGATCGGGGGTCGTCCAGTTCCGACTGATCCCGGAGATGTTCCGCACCCTGACCGACAAGACCCCCCGCACACCCGACGGCAAGCCGCAGTCGGTGTCGGCCTTCCAGGCCTTCACCATCTCCGCGGCTTCTCGCGTGGGCGTGGGCAACATCGCCGGCGTCGGCACCGCGATCGCGATCGGCGGCCCCGGGGCGGTGTTCTGGATGTGGCTCATGGCCTTCATCGGCGGCGCGTCGGCCTTCATCGAGTCCTCCCTCGCGCAGCTCTACAAGACGCGTGACGCCGACGGATTCCGCGGGGGCCCGGCGTATTACATGCAGCGCGGTCTGAACGCCCGCTGGATGGGCGTCGTCTTCGCCGTGGTCCTCATCATCTGCTTCCCCGTCGCCTTCTCGTCGTTGCAGGCCAACACCATCCAGGCCACCATCGCCGGGGGACTCGACGAGTCCGTCTCCGGCTGGCTGCCCTGGGTGATCGGGATCACCCTCAGCGCGCTCATGGCCCTGGTCATCTTCGGCGGAGTCCGCCGGATCGCGTCGGTGACACAGCTTCTGGTCCCGCTCATGGCGCTGCTGTACCTTCTCATCGGCCTGGTCATCGTCGCCCTGAACCTGGACAGGCTGCCGATGGCCGTCGCAACGATCTTCTCCGAGGCGTTCGGACCGAACGAGGTGGTCGGGGCCACCCTCGGCTACATCATCCTCACCGGCGTGAAGCGAGGCATGTTCTCCAACGAGGCGGGCCTGGGCTCGGCGCCGAACGCCAGCGCATCCGCGGCGGTGACGCACCCGGTCAAGCAGGGACTGGTGCAGACCCTGGGCGTGTACTTCGACACCTTCCTGGTCTGCTCCATCACCGCCTTCATCATCCTGGTCTCGGTCCCCGACCTCGCGAACGCCGAGCGCGGCATCGGACTGACGCAGGGAGCGGTGATCGGCACCCTCGGCGAGTGGTCGAACATCGTGCTGAGCGTCATCATCTTCCTGCTCGCGTTCAGCTCGATCCTGGGCAACTACTACTACGGCGAGAGCAACATCGAGTTCATCACCCGCAACCGCGGCGTGCTGCTCGGGTACCGGGTCGCCGCGGTCATCGCCGTTCTCATCGGCGCGCTGCTGTCCGCCGACGTCGTGTGGACCTTCGCCGACGGCGCCATGGGGTTCATGGCCCTGGTCAACCTCGTCGCGATCGGCCTGCTCTCCGGGGTCGCCTTCAAGCTCCTCCGCGACTACACCCAGCAACGGCGCGAAGGCAGAGATCCGGTCTTCACCCGCGACCGTCTCCCGGGAGTGGCGAACATCGAGGTCTGGGAGGACGAGCTGTCGGTCACCGGCCCCATCGACATCACCACGCGTGGCCGTCAGGCGGCCAAGCATCGCGATCATCTGCACGGAGGCGCTCCGCGCGGCTGACACATCCGGCACGACGGGGCAAGCCCCTCCGCACGCGAATGCGGATGTTCCTACGCTTGGGGCATGGGAACGTCCGCTGACGAAGCAGCGCGAGAAGCGACATCCACACCGGCGGTCCGCGTGGCCGCACGCCTGGGGTATGTGGCGAACGGGCTGCTCCACCTGATCCTGGGTGGGATCATCGTGTCGGTCGCCTTCGGGGCGAATGCGGACAGTGACCAGTCCGGGGCTTTCAAGGCCATCGCCGCTGCTCCTCTGGGCTTCGTCGCCCTGTGGGCCCTGGCGGCCGGGTTGTGGGCGCTGGGAGCCTGGTACGTCCTGGACGGGTTCCTGCAGCGCGATCGGCCCGGCACGAAGGGCAAAGCGAAGAAGTGGGGTCGGCGTGTGTCTCTCTGGGCGCGCGCCGCGGTCTACATCGCGCTCGGCGGCATCGCCGCGTCCGTCGCGCTCGGCTCACGCCCGAACGGCGACCAGAGCACGGAGCAGGCGAGCCAGGGCGTGCTGTCGTTGCCCGGCGGCCCGTTCATCCTCGGCGCGGCGGGCGTCGCCGTCGGCGCCATCGGCGTGGGGTTCGTCGTGATCGGGGTCCGTCGCGGCTTCCGCAAGAAAGTGGACCTTCCCCCGGGCGCTCCGGGGAAGACCGTCGTCGCCGTCGGGGTGGTGGGGTACATCGCGAAAGGTGTCTCGCTGGCCACCGTCGGGATCCTCGTCCTCGTCGCGGCGGTTCAGGTCGATCCAGATGCGGCGGGAGGGCTGGACGCTGCCATCCAGACCCTCGTCGGGCTGCCCTTCGGCCCTGTGATCGTCGCCGCCGTCGGCTTCGGCTTCCTCGCGTACGGGGTCTTCTGCGTCGTGCGGGCCCGGTACGCCCGACTGGATTCGTAAGCGCGCTGAACTTTCCTCGCGAGTCACTGCGAGGAGAGCGGAAAGTCATCGAAAGGTCACGTCGGACCACAAGGCTTCCAGGGTTCCCCTGAGCAGGTGTCGCCGCGTGCGCGCCGCTCTCCGCCATGCCCTGAAGGAGCATTCGCCTTGCATTCCCGTTTTCGATCGCGGACACGCGTCCGCGGCATCCTGGCTTCCTGTCTGACCCTCGGCCTCGCCGCGGGCACCATCGCCACCACGGCGGCCCCGGCCGTCGCGGAGACCACCGACGACGATCTCGGATCGCGCTTCACCCTCGCAGTCCTCCCCGACACGCAGTTCTACTCGCGATACGATGACGCGCTGCAATCGCAGTGGGGCGCGAACCCGTTCGATGTGCAGACCCAGTGGTTGGCCGAGCACCGACACACGCTCAACATCCCGTTCGTCACGCACCTCGGGGATGTCGTGGATCGCGCGGGGGTCCAAAGCGAGTGGATGGTCGCGGACGGCGCAATGGAGACCCTGGAAGATGCGGGTCTGCCGTACTCGATCCTCGCTGGCAACCACGACGTGAACAACAGCGACGACAGCCTCGACGACACCGACTACGACCTCGGGGCCGAGCCGTACCTGACGTGGTTTGGCCCGGAGCGCGCGGCGGACCAGGCGACATTCGGCGGCCGCGATGACACCGGCATGAGCGAGTTCCACGTGTTCGAAGCAGAAGGGCAGCAATTCCTCGTCCTCGCACTGTCGTGGCGCATATCGACTCAGACACAGCAGTGGGCTCAGGACGTCATGGACGCGCACCCCACGCTCCCGGTCATCCTGACCACGCACTCACTCCTCGCCGTCGAAAGCGATCAGGTCAGCCCGCTGGAGACGGAGTACGGCCTCGAGCTGTGGGAGAACCTGATCCGCTCGAACGATCAGATCTTCCTCACCATGAACGGCCACTCGCACGGTGCGACCGTCCTGGAGAAAACCAACGACGCCGGTCACGCGGTGACCCAGATCCTCATCGACTACCAGATGGCCGCAGACGGGGGCAACGGCTACCTCGGGCTGTACGAGTTCGACCTCACGAACAACCGCATCAACGTCCAGACGGCGTCGCCGTGGATCGTCTCCAAGCCCGCCGACCGCCTGCAGGCCTACGATCAGCCACTGCTGGAAAGCGGGACGCAGCAGTTCACAATCGAGATCGACTTCGCCGAGCGCTTCTCCGGGTTCACCGACTCGTTCACCGCTGGCTCTGCCGATGAGCCCTCCCTCAGCGCCGCCGCTCGTGACATTCTGCTCGACGGGTTCGAGGGTCCGGATCCGATCACCACCGCGCTGCCGGGTGACGAACGCGACTTCGTCGCCGTCGAAGGCACCCTCGCGCACTGGCGCTTCAACGGCGCCGAGGGTATCGCCGACGCTGACGCCGTCTTCGAGGACATCGCCGGCGACAACGACCTCCGTCGCGTCGACCCCGCCGCGACGAGCGCGGAGGGTGCGATCTGGGAGGACGTCACGATCCAGTCGGATGACGTCCATGGATTCTCCTCCGATGGAGCCGCCGCATGCTTCGACGCGTCCTCCGGAGCGCGTTACAGCTACCTTTCGACGGCGCAGGACGCGCCGCTCAACGACGTCGTCCTCAGTGACGGGTACACCATTGAGACGTTCGTGAAGATGGACGCCGATTGGGACGCCGCCGACAACCAGTGGTCGAAGTTCCTCACCCGCACGGGCAATCGCTCGACCATCGACGGCGTGCCGTGGTCGCGATGGGACTACACCGCATCTCCGACGGCTTTGGGAATCTCGAACCTGCGCGAGTTCCAGTACACGAGCATCCCGGCGGAGACGACCAAGGGCGACAAGACCAACTGGTCGGGCGAGATCATGGTCGACACTTGGACCCACATCGCCCTGGTCAACGATCCCGAGGCGATGACGACCACTCTCTACGTCGACGGTGCGCCGGTGCTGCGCAACGCGGTGGACACCGTGGGTATGGCCTTCAACGAGGGGATGCCCTGGATCCTCGGGGCGGACTGGGTCGATGACGCAGCGCGCAACGGCTGGCATGGCTGCATTGGCGAGACGCGGATCATCGACCACCCGACCACGCCTGAACAGTGGCTGACCCAGCGGGCCGACCTCTCCGACCTCCAGCTGGGGACGGCGCCGGAAGGCGAACTGCCCGCAGGCACCGAGACCGCAACCTTCCGTGGCACGGGACTGGCCGGAGCCGACGTGCACCTGACGAGTCTCATCACCGGGTCGGGGATGGCGCGGACCGCCGTCGACCTCGCCGGAGCGAGCACCGTCGTGAACGCCGACGGCACCTGGGAGATCGTGGTCGATAGCGGCCTGGACGCCGGAACACACACCGTTTCCCTCACCCAGGCGCTCGGCAGCCGGCAGTCGGAGCCGGTGATCGTGACCTTCTCGATCGCAGAGGCGGCTGCTCCGACCCCGGATCCGACCGACAGCGCGGAGCCCACCTCGGGGCCCGAAGCTCCCGCAGAGGGAGATGCCGCCGGCGCCGGCGACGCGCAGGACCTCGCGGTGACCGGGTTCGACGCCACTGGGCTGGTGGCACTCGGCGCAGCTGCCCTCGTGGCCGCTGTCGCCGGCTTCGCGCTTCTGATCGCGCGACGGCGCGCCGCCAGGGCCTGATCGGAACGGGGTCCCGCCACCTCGGTGGCGGGACCCCGTTCGCGGTGTCAGCGGAGTTCGGCCACGGCCGCGGCCGCTTCCTCGGCGGGCACGGTCATCCGCTCCCCCGTCCGCCGGTCCCAGAGTTCGACCTGTCCGTCGGCGGCACCGCGGCCGACGATGAGGATGCGAGGCACGCCCACGAGTTCGGCGTCACCGAACTTCACGCCGGGAGAGACCTTCGGCCGGTCGTCGAAGACCACGTCGAGACCCTTCGCCTCGAGCTCGGCGGCCAGCGTCTCGGCGAGCTCGAAGGCGACCGGGTCCTTGCCGGTGGCCACGACGTGCACGTCGAATGGGGCGACGGATGCCGGCCAGATGAGGCCGCGGTCGTCGTTGTTCAGCTCGGCGATGATCGCGAGGATGCGCGTGACGCCGATCCCGTAGGAGCCCATGGTCACGGTCACGAGCTTGCCGTTCTCATCGAGGACCTTCAGCCCCAGCGCCTCGGCGTACTTGCGTCCGAGCTGGAAGACGTGTCCGATCTCCATCCCGCGGGCCAGCGATACCGGGCCGGAGCCGTCCGGCGCCGGATCCCCCTCCCGCACCGCGGCGACCTCCACCACGCCGTCGGCGGTGAAGTCGCGACCGGCGACCAGGCTGTGCACGTGCTTCTCGTGGACATTGGCGCCGGTGATCCACGCCGAACCGTCCACGATCCGCGGATCGAGCAGGTATCGGATACCGGTGGTCGACTCTTCGCCGAGGACGGCCCCCTCGGGCGACCACGGTCCGATGTAGCCCTTGACGAGCCCCGGATGCCGGGCGAAGTCCTCATCCGTCGCGGGCTCGACCTCGGCCGGAGCGAAGGCGACCTCGACGCGCTTGTCGTCCACCTCGCGGTCACCGGGCACCCCGACGACGACGAGCTCGCGCGTACCGTCCAGGTGGGTGAGCGCCAGCACGACGTTCTTCAGCGTGTCCGCGGCGGTGAACGCCCCCTCGAGGTGGGCGTTGCAGTGATCGACCAGGGTGGCGATCGTCGGGGTCGCGGGCGAGTCGAAGACGACGGGGGCTGGCTGACCCTCGAGCGCGATCGGCTCCGGCGCGGTCGTGGTGAACGCCTCGACGTTCGCGGCGTACCCGCCGTCGCTGCGCACGAAGGTGTCCTCGCCGACGGGCGTCGGGTGCAGGAACTCCTCCGAGCGCGATCCTCCCATCGCCCCGGCATCGGCCTGAACGATCACGTATTCCAGCCCCAGGCGTCGGAAGATCCGCTCGTAGGCGTCCCGCTGCGCCATGTACGACGCGTCCAGTCCCTCGTCCGACGAGTCGAACGAGTACGCGTCCTTCATGGTGAACTCGCGTCCACGCAGCAGGCCGGCGCGCGGTCGGGCCTCGTCGCGGTACTTGTCCTGGATCTGGTAGATCGTCAGCGGCAGATCCTTGTAGGACGAGTAGAGATCCTTCACCAGCAGGGTGAACGCCTCTTCGTGCGTCGGGGCGAGCAGGTAGTCGGCCCCCTTGCGGTCCTTCAGGCGGAAGATGCCGTCTCCGTACTCCTCCCATCGTCCCGTCGCCTCATACGGTTCGCGCGGCATGAGGGCCGGGAAGTGCACCTCCTGGGCGCCGGCGGCGGTCATCTCCTCGCGGATGATCTGCTCGAGGCGGTTCTTGACCCGCAGCCCGAGCGGCAGCCAGGCGAAGATGCCCGGGGCCTGCCGACGGATGTAGCCGGCGCGCACGAGCAGCTTGTGACCGACGACCTCGGCCTCGGCCGGGTCTTCGCGGAGCGTACGGAGGAACAGGTGCGACAGACGGGTGACCACGATCGACAAGTCTACGGCCGATATCGCTCGCGACCGCGACGCCCGATGTGCAGCGCCTCGCGGACGACGAGCCCCGCGATGAGCGCCCAGAAGGCCGCTCCCACTCCGGCTACGACGACGCCGGACGCCGCGACGAGGAAGGTGACCACCGCAGGCAGCCGCTCCCCGGGATCATCGATGGCCTGCTGCACCGCGGACCCGAACGCCGCGAACAGCGCTACCCCGGCCACGGCCGGGATCACGGCGGTCGGCGCGACGGCCACCAGCGCCACCAGAGCGGCGGACATCCCGCCGAGCACGATCGCGGTCGCCCCTGTCGAGACCCCTGCCACCCACCGGCGCCGCGCATCCGGATCCGCTTCGGGCGCGGCGGCGAGCGCCGCGCTGATCGCCGCGAGATTGATCGCATGACCGCCCGCCGCAGCCCCCACCGCCGTGCCGATACCGGTGACGGTCATCGCCGGCCGCCACGGCACGTCGTAGCCGAAGCTGCGCATGATGGCCACACCGGGGACGTTCTGCGACGCCATCGTCACCAGGAACAGCGGCAGGGCGATCCCCATCACGGCCCCCACGGTGAGCTGCGGCATCGTGAACTCGAGCCGCGGCACGAGCGCCGCGGGATCCATGACCGTCCCGGCGCCGGCGACATGCACGACGATCACCGACGCGGCGGCGACGAAGGCCGCCGGCGCCGCCCATCGCGGGGCGAGCCGAGCGACGACGAGCCACGTCAGCACGACGGGGGCCACGCCCCACGGGTTCTCCGTCAACCCGGTGACCGGCGCCAGACACAACGGCAGCAGCACGCCGGCGAGCATCGCCTGGGCGATCGAGGGCGGGATACGGGCGATGAGGCGGCCGAGCCGCGGCCACAGGGCCGTGAGCAGAATGAGCGCCGCGGCGACGAAGAAGGCTCCGACCGCCGCCGGCCATCCCCCGTCGACGACGCCGGTCGTGGCGAGCACGGCCGCGCCGGGAGTGGACCACGCGACGGTGATCGGCATCCGATAGCGCCACGCGAGCACGATGGTGGCCACGCCCATCGTCAGGCACAGCACGAGGAGTCCGCTGGCGGCCTGCCGATCGGTCGCCCCGACGGCGGCGAGGCCGGTCAGGACCACGGCGAACGACGAGGTGACGCCGACGAGCGCGGTCACCACTCCGGCGACGATGGGGCGGGCGGGGCCCACCCGTGTCTGGGCGCTCACCCGGGCGACGCTACCTGGTCGCGGCCGGGCGCGGTCACAGCGCGGGGAGCCCGTCGAGCGAGGTGGTGTTGTTGGCCTCGCGATAGGTCGCGAGGCCGTCCGCGCCTTTCTTCTGCGCCCACGGTCGGATGATGTCGCGCTCCGCGACGAAGTCCATCTGCGGCACACCCCACCCGCAGGAATCCGACGCCCGTTCGACGTCGACCACGATCACCGCCCGCGCACCGACGTGGCCCGGGTGCTCGGCTTCCACGCGCGCGAACAGGTCGTCCCCGGGCAGCACGATCCGCCCCCGCCCGTGCAGGCGCACGATGCGCGGCCGGGCATCGAACGAACAGAACATGACGGTGATGCGCCCGTTCTCGCGCACGTGGGCGATGGTCTCGGCTCCACTGCCGGTGAGATCCAGCCAGGCCACGGTCCGCTCATCGAGGATGCTGAGGGAGTCAAGGCCCCGCGGTGACAGGTTCACCCGCCCCTGCGCCGACAGTGGCGCGGTGGCCACGAAGAACATGTGCTGATCGGTGATCCACGCGGCGAGCGTGTCATCGATGCCGTCGAAGGTCTTCCCCATGTGACGAGTGTGGCACCGACATAGGCTGGATCGGGTGACCTCCGTACTCCTGACCGGCTTCGAGCCGTTCGCCGACGACCCGACCAATCCCTCCGGCGACGCGGTGCGGTTGGTCGCCGACGGATGGGACGGCGAGGCGCGCGTGATCACCGAGGTGCTGCCGGTGAGTTTCGACGGCGCCGCGGCACGCCTCGAGGAGCTCGTGGCGCGCCACACCCCCGATGTCGTCATCGCGACGGGGCTCGCGGGCGGCCGCGACGCGGTGACCCCCGAGCGGGTGGCGGTCAATCTGCAGGATGCTCGCATCCCCGACAACGCCGGCGCGCAACCGGTCGACGTGCCCTGCGTGCTCGGTGGTGCGACGGCGCTCTTCGCGTCGCTTCCGGTGAAGGCGATCGTCCGTGACATCGCCGCCGGCGGCATCCCCGCCAGGGTCTCCCTGTCAGCGGGGTCCTACGTGTGCAACCACGTCTTCTATCTCGCCGCTCATCTGGCCGAGACGCGGCCGGGGATGCGGGCCGGCTTCATCCACGTGCCGTGGGACACCGCCCACGCGCCGGACGGGCACCCCGCGCTGCCCCTCGCCGACATCGCCGCTGCCCTCCACCTCGCCATCGAGACCACGCTGGCGACGCCCGCCGACATCTCCGTCCCGGCCGGCGCAATCCACTGACCCGTGGTCGGCCACGCCGCACCGCACGCTCCGGTCGGAGAATGTTGTCGATGTCGGAGGATGCTGGGGGAATTCTCCGACATCGGCGCGATCCTCCGACATCGGCGGATCAGGAGGTGAGGACCTGGGCGGTGCCGGTGGGGGCGTCGGGGCCCATCTCCTCGGCGAGGCGGTTGGCTTCGGCGATGAGCGTCTCGACGATCTCGGCCTCCGGCACGGTCTTGATGACCTCGCCCTTGACGAAGATCTGGCCCTTGCCGTTCCCGCTCGCGACCCCCAGGTCGGCGTCGCGCGCCTCGCCGGGTCCGTTGACGACGCACCCCATCACCGCCACGCGCAGCGGCACGGACATGTCCTTCAACCCCTCGGTCACCGAGTCTGCGAGGCTGTAGACGTCGACCTGCGCACGACCGCACGACGGACAGGACACGATCTCGAGCGTGCGCTCCCGCAGGTTCAGCGACTGGAGGATCTGGTGTCCGACCTTGACCTCCTCGGCCGGCGGCGCCGACAACGACACGCGGATGGTGTCGCCGATGCCCTCGGAGAGCAGGATGCCGAAAGCCGTCGCACTCTTGATCGTGCCCTGGAACGCCGGCCCCGCCTCGGTGACACCGAGGTGGAGGGGCCAATCGCCCCGCTCGGCGAGCTGGCGGTAGGCCTTGACCATCACGATCGGGTCGTTGTGCTTGACCGAGATCTTGAAGTCGTGGAAGTCGTGCTCCTCGAACAGCGACGCTTCCCAGACCGCGGATTCCACCAGGGCCTCCGGGGTCGCTTTGCCGTACTTCTCCAGCAGCCGCCGGTCGAGGGACCCGGCGTTCACGCCGATGCGCAGCGAGACGCCCGCGGCCTGGGCGGCCTTCGCGATCGCACCCACCTGATCGTCGAACTTGCGGATGTTGCCCGGGTTCACACGCACCGCCGCGCACCCCGCGTCGATGGCCTGGAAGACGTACTTCGGCTGGAAGTGGATATCGGCGATGACCGGGATCTGGCTCTTCTTCGCGATGATGTGGAGCACATCGGCGTCGTCCTGGCTGGGGACGGCGACGCGGACGATCTCGCACCCGGATGCGGTCAGCTCGGCGATCTGCTGAAGGGTCGCGTTGATGTCGGTGGTCGGCGTCGTCGTCATCGACTGCACGCTGACGGGGGCGCCGCCGCCCACGAGGACCTTGCCGACGCGGATCTGCCGGCTCTTGCGGCGCGGCGCGAGGACCTCCGGCACGGACGGCATTCCGATGTTCACTGCGGGCACGACCCCAGCGTACGCCGCTCGATCCGGACGCGGGGTGCTCCCGGGCGCCCGTGACAACCGCTGTGGTAGGTTCGGCGCATGTTCCCGCGACGTCCCTGGTGGCCCACCGCATAGGCGGTGGCATCGCGCGAACGAGTGACCGCCCCTGACAGACACGGGCGGTCTTCTTCTCTGCACGGGCGGACCCGCCCCTCCGACGAGAGAACCCGATGAGCACGCCTGCACCCTCCCTCGCCTCCCTGGTCGCCAGCGACGCCCCGTTCGCCCTCATCGCCCGCGACCCCGACACGGTCGAACTGCTCACCGGCGACGTGGTCGATGTCGACCTGCTCGGCGACATCCCGCTCACCGCCCCCGACGGCACGCCCCGCGAGGTCCTCGCGCTCGTGCCGTACCGCCAGGTGCGCGAGCGCGGCTTCATCTGCCACGACGACGGCGCACCGCTTCGCTGCCTCGTCGTGACCGATCACGCGTCCTTCCCCCGGGACGAGCTCACAGCCGCCCTTCCGGATGCGACGATCCCGCTCGCCGACGCGGGATTCGACATCGACGATGAGGATTACGCCGACATCGTCCGGCGTGTGATCGCCGACGAGATCGGTCGCGGGGAGGGCGCGAACTTCGTCATCCGGCGCGACTTCACCGCATCGGTGGACGCTGATCCCCGCACGGCCGCCCTCACGTGGTTCCGTGCTCTTCTCGAGCACGAACACGGTGCGTACTGGACCTTCGCGATCGTGACCGACGGTCACGTCGCCGTCGGGGCGAGCCCCGAGGCGCATGTGAGCGCGCACGAGGGCGTCGTGACGATGAATCCGATCTCCGGCACCTTCCGTCACCCGGAGGGCGGAGCGACCGCGGAGAGCCTCAGCGCGTTCCTCGAGTCGACCAAGGAGACCGAGGAACTCTTCATGGTCGTCGACGAAGAGCTGAAGATGATGAGCGCGGTGTGCACCGACGGCGGACGCATCACCGGACCGCGGCTGAAGGAGATGTCACGGCTCACCCACACCGAGTACGTCCTCCGCGGGCGCAGCCGGCTGGACCCGCGCGACATCCTCCGGGAGACGATGTTCGCCCCGACGGTCACCGGCTCCCCCATGCAGAACGCGTGCACCGTGATCGCCCGCCACGAACCCTCCCCTCGCGGGTACTACTCGGGGGTCGCCGCGCTGTTCACACCCCGAGCATCGCAGGTCCAGGGCGAACCGACCCACGATCTGGATGCGCCGATCCTCATCCGCACCGCGTACCTCGTCGACGGGGCCCTGCGCGTCCCGGTCGGCGCCACCCTCGTGCGCCACTCCGACCCGTACGGCGAGGTCGGTGAGACGCACGGCAAGGCCGCCGGCGTGCTGGGGGCCATCGGCGCCGTGCCGCGGGACACGCCCGTCCCCGCCGAGGACGACGACGCGCCGACGCAGCCTCGCGTGCTGCTGGCCGAGGACCCGGAGATCGCGGCACGGCTCGCATCCCGGAACGTGCGCCTGGCCGAGTTCTGGCTGAATCCGCAGGACGGCGGCGAGCGCGGCCCGTTCGCGGGGCGGCACGCCGTGGTGGTCGATGCGGAGGACCGCTTCACCACGATGCTCGCCCACCAGCTGCGTCATCTGGGCCTGGAGGTCTCCATCGCGCCGTGGAACACCGTCACCGACGAGAAGGTGGTCGGTGCGGAGCTGCTCGTCTGCGGCCCCGGGCCCGGCGACCCCCGCCAGTCGTCCGCGCCGCGCATCGCCCGGATGCGCGAGGTGGTCGCGATGCGACGCGCGAGCGGGCGCCCCCTGCTGGCGGTGTGCCTGAGCCACCAGATCCTCGCCGATGGACTCGGCGTGGACCTCGCCCCGCTCGAACGCCCGCATCAGGGCGTGCAGCTGAGCGTGGACGTGTTCGGCGAGCCGGCGTCGATCGGCTTCTACAACACCTTCACCGCCTCCGTCCGCCCGGGCACGACGAGGGTCGGGGGCGCCGAGGTCGCCGCAGACCCCGACACCGGCGCCGTGTACGCCCTGCGCGGTCCGGGGTTCGCCTCGGTGCAGGGACACCTCGAATCGATTCTGTCCCGTGACGGCCTGCGCACGCTCGAGCGCCTCGTCACCGACGCCTTCGCCCCAACAGAGGTCTAGTCGCCCTTTCCGGCCCCGTCCCCCGCCGGCGGACCGCCGGTGTTCACGCGGCGCCGGTCAGGATCCGAACAGCGAGATCGGGTTGACGATGTCGGCGAGGATCAGCACCGCGCCCATCGCGATGAGACAGACGACCACGACGAAGGTCACGGGAACCAGCTTGGTCGCATCCACCGGGGCGGGCGGCGGGCGCCGGAAGAGCTTCGCCCAGGCCCGCTTCACGCCGTCCCACAGCGCGACGACGATATGACCGCCGTCCAGCGGCAGGAGCGGGATGAGATTGAACACGAACAGGGCGATGTTCAAGGAGGCCAGCACCGACAGAATTCCGGCGACCCGGTTGAGGATGGGGGCCTCTGCGGAGGCGACCTCGCCGGCGATGACTCCTGCGCCGACGATGCTGAGCGGGCCGTCGGGATCCCGTTCACCGCCGGTCACAAGGGTCACACCGGTCTCCCACACCTTCACCGGGAGCTGCCACATGATTCCGGCGACGGCGCCGACGTTCTCGAACGCCATCTGCGGGCCCACCCAGATCGGCTGCGACTGCAACTCGCTGACCGGTGAGATCCCGATGAAACCGACCTCCTCGGTGACCACGACGTCCTCGTCGTCGGTCACGGCGCGCCCGGAGTCGTCGTACACCGGGCGCTCGGTCAGCAACGGCGTGACCGTCAGGGTCGCCTCTTCGCCGTCGCGCAGGACGGCGACATCCAGCGGCACCCCGGGAGCGTCGCGGATGATCGCCGAGGCCTCGTCGAAGTCGGCGACGGCCACGCCGTCGATCGAGACGATCTGATCCCCCGGGAGCATCCCCGCCTGCGCTGCGGGCGCGACCGGGTCGTCGGCCGTGCAGTCGGTCTGATCCGACGATGCCGGGACCACGCACTCGGACACCGACGCGACAGTGGTCGTCGCGGTCGACATCCCGATGCCAGAGGCGAGCAGCGCGAACAGCACGATGGCGAACAAGAGGTTCATGACCGGGCCGCCGAGCATGATGATGACACGCTGGAAGACCGGCAGCCGGTAGAAGACGCGCTCGTCGGCGTCACCGTCGACGGTCTCGTCATTGGCGGCTCGGGCGTCTTGAACCATCGTCGCGAAGAAACCGCCCCCGGCGCGGCCTTCTCCCGCGCGCTCGGCAGGGGTGGGCGGATACATGCCGGCCATCGAGATGTAGCCGCCGATCGGCAGCGCCTTCACGCCATACTCGGTCTCGCCGAAGCGACGCGACCACAGGGTCGGACCGAAACCGATCATGTACTGGCCCACCCGGACGCCGAAGCGCTTGGCCGGGACGAGATGCCCGATCTCGTGCAGCGCGATCGACACCGCCAGCCCGACGAAGAGCAGCGCGAAGCCGACGACGAATGCGATCACGAACCCACGCTACCCGCGGCTCCCTTTGAATGGGCCGCGAGGTGAGAGGATGGATGCCGCCATGCCGACCGACACCGCATCCCACCTGCCGCCCGTGCTGCGCCCGGAGAACCCGCCGACGCACGCCCTGGCCGCCTTCGCCGAGGCCGTCGGAGCCCGATCCTCCGACGACCTGTCCGGCATCACCCTCTCGGGGATCACCCTCGCCACCGCCGACCTGGCGCCCGGAGACGTTTTCGTCGCCGTGCGCGGGGTCAACAGACACGGAGCGGACTTCTCCGCCGCGGCCGCGGAGGCGGGTGCCGTCGCGGTCGTCACCGATGCCGCTGGGGAGCCCGCCGCGCGCGCGGCCGGCATCCCCGTTCTGGTCGTCGACGACCCGCGGGCAGCGCTCGGCGACATGTCGGCATGGGTATACGCCACCGGCGCGGACGACGACCTGCCGCTGCTGTTGGGGACGACCGGCACCAACGGCAAGACGAGCGTGTCGCATCTGCTGGAGGGGATCCTCGCGCAGATCGGGGCGGTCACGGGCCTGTCCTCCACCGCCGAACGTCACATCGCCGGCCAGGTCATCGTGTCGCGACTCACGACGCCCGAGGCCTACGAGATGCACGCGCTGCTCGCGCTCATGCGCGAACGTGGCGTCGAGGCCGTCGCCGTCGAGGTCAGCGCCCAGGCGCTGTCCCGGCGCCGAGTGGACGGGATGATGTTCGACGTCGCCGGGTTCACCAACCTGTCCCACGACCACCTGGACGACTACGCCGACATGGGCGAGTACTTCGAGGCGAAACTGCCGCTGTTCCGCCCGGACCGGTCCCGGCGCGCGGTCATCGGCCTCGACTCCGCCTCCGGCGCCGACGTCGTCGCCGCGTGCGAGGTCCCCTACGTCACCGTGGGCACCCCCGACATCGCCGAAGACCCGGGTTCCGCCGCGCGGGCGGACTGGGTCGTGCAGATCCTCGACGAGCAGCAGATCGGCACCCGCTTCGCCCTCGTTTCGCGCGACGGGCGTCGCCTCGAGACGACCGTCCCCGTGATCGGACGCCATATGGCGGCCAACGCCGGCCTCGCGATCGTCATGGTCCTCGAAGCCGGCTACGAATGGGAGCGGGTGGCGACCGCGCTCGAGGGCCGTCGCATCGAGGCCTACCTGCCGGGCCGTGCCGAGCTCGTATCGGGCGAGGCCGGACCGGCGGTGTACGTCGACTTCGGCCACTCGCCGGATGCGTTCGAGAAGACGCTCGCCGCGGTGCGACGCGTGACCCCGGGCCGCGTCCTGATGTTGTTCGGTGCCGACGGTGATCGCGACACGACCAAGCGCCACGACATGGGGCGCACCGCGGTGGAGGGCAGCGACGTCCTCGTCGTCACCGATCACCACCCTCGCCACGAGGAACCCGACTCGATCCGCGCCACGCTGATCGAAGGGGCCCGCCGGGCTCGTCCCGACGCCGACATCCGTGAGTCCTCGCCGCCCGAACGCGCGATCCGCGAGGCGATCGCGCTCGTCGGAGAAGGCGACGCGATCCTGTGGGCGGGACCGGGCCATCAGGATTACCGCGACATCCGCGGCACCCGGACCCCCTACTCTGCGCGCGAGCTCGCCCGACGCGCCCTGCGGGACGCCGGCTGGGCGGTCCCCGAGCCGCGCTGGCCGGTCCCCTACCCTGCCGACGACACCCCGGACTCCGATCCGCTGCGACCCTCGCGGTGAATCAGCGGGTCGCGACCGCCCGATCGGCGGCATCGCGCGCCCACCGTTCCGCTTCCGCGAGCGTTTCCCGCGTGAGCTCCGAGGGCGGCTCGTGGGCGTCCACGACGGAGGCGACGGTATCGACGATGCCGGTGAACGACAGCGCGCCGCCGTGGAAGGCGTCGACCGCCTGCTCGTTGGCCGCGTTGAACACGGCCGGATAGGTCGAGCCGGCGCGCCCGACCTGCTTGGCCAAGGCGACCGCCGGGAACGCCTCTTCGTCGAGCGGCTCGAAGGTCCACGACGTCGACCGCGTCCAGTCCAGCGGCGCCCCCACCCCGCCGACTCGGTGAGGCCAGTCCAGGCCGAGGGAGATGGGAAGTCGCATGTCCGGCGGCGATGCCTGGGCGATCGTCGAGCCGTCGATGAACTCCACCATCGAGTGGACGATCGACTGCGGGTGCACGACGACGTCGATGCGGTCCAGCGGCACGTCGAACAGAAGGTGGGCTTCGATCACCTCGAGGCCCTTGTTCACGAGCGTCGCCGAGTTGGTGGTCACCACGCGCCCCATGTCCCAGGTGGGATGCGCGAGCGCCTCCACCGGGGTGACGTGCACGAGATCCTCGCGGCTGCGACCGCGGAAGGGCCCGCCGGACGCCGTCAGCACCAGGCGCCGCACCTCGGGACGATCCCCGCTTCGCAAGGCCTGGGCGATGGCGGAGTGCTCGGAGTCCACCGGCACGATCTGCCCGGGAGCGGCAAGCCGCCGCACCAGATCCCCGCCGACGATCAGCGACTCTTTGTTCGCGAGCGCCAGGGTCGTGCCGGTCTCGAGCGCGGCGAGCGTCGGACCGAGACCGACCGAGCCGGTGATGCCGTTGAGGACGACGTCGGCGGGCACGTCCCGGACGAGCTGACACGCCTCGTCGGCACCGAGCGCGGTGTGCTCGACACCGAACGCCTCCGCCTGGGCCGTCATCTCCGCGCGAGAGGTGTGCGCCGAGAGCCCCACGACCTCGAAGCGGTGGGGGTTGGCCCGGATGACGTCGAGGGCCTGCGTCCCGATGGAGCCCGTGGAACCGAGGACGATGACGCGCCGCATCCGGTCAGCCTACCGAGCGGCCCGCGCGGGCGTCATTCGACGGCGACGGGGTGCTGGGTTCCGAGGATGTCCACGACGAAGACGAGAGTCTCCTCCTGGAGCTCGTTGCCCTCGCTGTCGCCGTAGCCGAACTCCGGCGGGATGACCACGAGCACCTGCGAGCCCACGGTCTGACCCTCCAGCGCCTGCTGGAAGCCCGCGACGACGCCGGTCGTCGTGAAGGTCGCGGGGGTGTCGCGGTCCCAACTGGAATCGAACACCTCGCCGTCGGACCACTTCACTCCCGTGTAGTGCACCAGGACGGTATCGCCCTCTTCGACGGTGGCCCCGTCGCCGACCTTCAGCTCGGCGATCTCGACATCGGTGGGAGCGTCGGCGTCCGGAACGGTGATCGTGGGGGCCCCGGCATCGTCGAGGGTGACCTCGGGGAAACCGTCGACCGGGTCCTGCTCCTCACCCCACGCGGCGTCGGGGACGACGTCGAGCAGATCGAACACGTAGACCTCGGCGGAGTTGGCATCGCTGGCCGGGAAGGCCGCGACCACGCGCGTTCCCGGAGTCGCGCATCCGACGATCTGGCCGATGGGGTTGTCGGGCGAGATCTGAGCGGGCAGGATCTCGGCACCCTCGTAACCGAGCGATCCGAGCTCTTCGCCCGTCTCCGCGCTGTACGCCGTCAGTGCGTAGGAGACGAGGTCGCCGGAAGAGACCGGGTCGCCGTCTCCCTCGGCGACGACGGTGCTCTGAAGCTCGCCGACCTCCAGCGGGAAATCGAAGGTCGCGGTCGACTCTTCGCCGATGTCCCCTTCGACGGTGACGGCCTCTGACGCCGCCCCCGACGGGGCGGCGGCGGCGCACAGGTCCTGCAGGTCGGCGGAGGGTGAGGCATCGGGATCGGTGTCGGATGCACCGCATCCGACGAGCAGGATCGCCGATGCGGCGACGGCGGAGAAGGCGAACAGGGGGCGATTGCGCACGAAGACCTCGAGACGGTGGACAGACACGGTCCTCTCCATCCTGCCTCAGCGCGCCTTTGTCCGCGCTGAGAGCGGGCACTCCGTGACCCGGCTCGGCCATACCCGGCTCGGCATGCGGGAGGCGATACCCTCGACGGGTGACTTCTGCGGAGACCCCCGATTCCGAGATCACCGGCACTGCGGAAGACCCCGCCGTCGGCGTGCGCCGTATGGGCGCGACCTATGCGTTCGGCCGTATGGTGGTGACCCCGTTGGGTCGACTGCTCTATCGCCCGCACGTGGAAGGCCGGCACCTCGTTCCCAAGCACGGCCCGGTGATCTTCGCCAGCAACCACCTGTCGTTCCTCGACAGCATCGCCATCCCCGTGGCCGCCCCCCGTCCCGTGCACTTCCTGGCGAAGGCCAGCTACTTCGACGGGCCGGGTGTGAAGGGCTGGTTGTCCAAGCAGTTCTTCCTCTCCATCGGGGCCATCCCGGTCACGCGCGGCGCCGGTCAGGCCGCGCTCGACGCGCTCGACCAGCAGCGCCTTCTCCTCGAGGGCGGGAGTGCTGTCGCGCTGTACCCCGAGGGCACCCGCTCTCTGGACGGCCGGCTGTACAAGGGCCGGACCGGCGTGGCCTTCCTCGCGCTGCAGACGGGCGCCCCCGTGGTCCCGGTCGGGCTCGTCGGCACCGACCGCGTGATGCCTGTGGGGGCGAAGATGCCGTCGTTGCGCGAACGCGTCACGGTTCGCTTCGGGGAGCCGCTGGACCTGTCGCATCACGGGCCGGCCTCGTCGGGAAGGGCCCGCCGCGGAGCCACGGACGACATCATGACCGCGATCCAGTCGCTGTCCGGACAGGACGTGGCGGGGACCTACAACGAGCTTCCCGCGCAGACCCCCCTCGAGAAGATCAAGCAGGCGCTCCCGCACGAACGGGTCTGAGCGAAACCGATCAGCGCGCGACGAGAACCGTCGCTTCGTGTCGCACGGGGAAGTTCACCGAGTTGGCGATGAAGCACCATTCGTTCGCTTGCGCGTGGGCCGCCCGCGCCCTCTCGACCATCGATTCCTCCGCCACGGTCACGACGGGGCGGAGGAGGACCTCCCGGAACGCGCCCCCACCTCGGCCATCGAGGAGCATGGTGCCGGAGGCCTCGTCCTGGTATGCGGTCACCACGACACCGGCGACGACGCAGGCGTGGAGGTACGACAGCAGGTGGCACTGGGCGAGGGCGGCCAGGAGGAGATCCTCCGGGTTCCACCGCTCAGGGTCCCCGCGGAACGGAGCATCGGCCGATCCGAGCAGCACCGGCTTTCCAGGGATCTCGATGGTCACCGATCGGTCGTAGTCCCGATAGCCGGTGGTCCCTACGCCACGGTCCCCGGTCCAGGTCGCGCGCAGCGCGTAGGAGTGTTCACCGAGCATGCGGTCAGTCTGACATGCCCGCCCGCCGCCGGTGCGGCGGCTAGGCTGAACATGTGCCGGAGACCTTCGCCGCCAGCAGCGCCGTCCAACTCGCCGTCGTCGAACGCAGCGGCTTCGTGGAGTCCCGTCACGTGGGATCCGCCATCGTGTTGTCGCCGGACGGCGACGTGCGCGACACCCTCGGTGACGTCGAGACGCCGATCCTTCCCCGTTCGTCCCTGAAGCCCGTGCAGGCTCTCGCGATGCTCGCCGCAGGAGCGCCCCTCGAGGGCGAGCGGCTCGGCATGGCGACGGCGAGCCATTCGGGCACCGATCGCCACGTCGGTGTCGTCCGCGAAATGCTCGGGAGTGCGGGCCTGGATGAGTCCTCGCTGCGCTGTCCGCCGGCGTGGCCCGGAGACACCTCCAGTCGCGATGCCATGGTCCGTGCCGGTGAGGAGCCCGCTCGGGTCCGCATGAACTGCTCCGGAAAACATGCCGCGATGCTCCTCACCTGCGTCACCAACGGATGGCCGATCGACACCTACCTCAGCCCGGATCACCCGCTGCAGGTCCAGATCCGCGAGGTGACCGAGCGCCTGACCGGGCAACGCGTGGCGAGCATCGCGATCGATGGATGCGGGGCACCGGTGTTCGCCATGGGACTGCACGCGCTTGCCAAGGCGGTCCACCGCATCGGAACCTCTTCGGAGCGTTCCCCGTTCGCGCTTCATCGCAGCGGAGGCGCGCTCGTCCGAGCCGTCAAGGACGACCCGTGGACCATCGACGGCCCGGGGCGGCCCGACACGCTGGCCGTCTCCCGGCTGGGCGTGTTCGCCAAGGGCGGCGCCGAAGGCGTGATGGTGATGGTGGCGCCGAACGGGACCACGGTCGCCCTGAAGACGTTGGACGGAAGCGGCCGCGCGGCGACCGCCGTGGCGGCGATGCTGCTCGAACGCGCCGGCGCCTTGCCCTCCGACGCGGTCGCCGCGCTGCTCACCGAGCTCCCCCTGCGCGTGACCGGCGGCGGCGCGGACGTCGGCGTGATCCGTCCCGCCTTCTGAGCTCATTCAGCCTTCCGGCTCGATCGCGGGGACCAGCATGACCCGCCGCGGCGGGCCGCCACGGCGTGACAGCCATCCCCGGGACCGCCCCGGTTCGCACAGCGGCGGAAGCGTCCGATCACCCGTGATCGTGCGGTACTCGGGCGCGCAGGCGGCATCGATCACCAGATCATGCTCGGATCGGACGCGCGTGAGTGTCCGCCAATTGCGTTGCCAGGTTTCCGGGTCGCCGACCAGGACGGTGCGACCGCCGTCCGGGTCCGCCCCGGCCGCCTCCTCGACCGCGAGAATCCGGATTCCGGCTTCGCTCCAGCGTGTGGTGGCGTCCCGCATCCTCGGGCCGAGGGGCGCCACGAGACCCGACACGCCCCGAGGCGGGCGCCAGAGATCTGCGGCGGTCGGTGCGCACCGCGCGGGAGCGGCTGTGATCGCCACCTGCACGCGAACTCCGTCGATCACGCCACGGCCGGGCGGCACATCGGGAAGGTAGTCTGCGGCCTCACCGCCGAACGCGACATGCTCGGCGCGGCCGCTGCTGGCCAGGATGAGGCGTCGGGAGAACAGGTCTGCCGAGCGCGCGAGGGGCCCCGCGAGACGGCGTGCGGTGGCCACGACGAGGTGGCCGTGGTGGCCGGCGTCCCGCACCACGGCCTCGATGCGGGCGAGGGCTTCCGCCGTGTAGTCCGGGGGGAAGCGGCTGAGCAGCGTGTCGACCTCGTCGAGGACGATCACCGTTCCCGTTGGCGGGGGCTCCGCCGACATGGCGATGAGCTCGTCCCAGCCGCGCTCCGGGTCGCCGTCGAGCCACACCCGCCCGCGAGCCTGCGCGACCAGGACCGCTGCGGCTGTCGTGCGTCCCGATCCCGCGCGGCCGAGGATCAGGAGCGAACGATCCTCGAGCCCCATGGTGAGGGGATACTGACGCTGACGCGTGGGATCGTCGGCGAGTCCGAGCACGGATCGCGCCCCAGGCCCGCCGTCCCCCGTCGGCCCGAGCTCCTCCCGCGTGATCCGCTCGGGGAGCGGAGGGGCCCAGATACGGCGGGGCGGCGGACCCGACTCCCGCGCGGCCAGGGATGCGATGAGGGCTCCGTCGCTGAGGGCCACACGAACGCGCTGAGGTGACGGGTCACCCGCTCGTCGGACGACGGCGAGGCCGGCCCCGGCACGGCCCCCGGGTATCAGCGCGGCATCGTCCGTACCCACGACGGCGCGACTGTCACCGCGGTCCGCCACACGCAGGCTGATCCGGAGCGGGCAGTTGGCCAGCAGTGCGTCCCGCACGACGCCGGCGATGCGCTGTGTTCCGAGGATGAGGTGCATGCCGAGGGCCCGCCCCCGGGCCGCCACGTCTGTGAAGACCGCTTGCAGTTCTGGATGGTCGCCGAGCAGAGCCGCGAACTCGTCGACCACGATCACCAGTCGAGGCAGTCGAACCTGCTCGTCGCGCACGTCGCGCGCACCGCAGCGCGCAAGCTCGGCCTCCCGGTTGCGCATCTCGGCGCGCAGACTGCGTATCGCCCGATCCGCGCCGTCGCCGTCGAGATCGGTGATCACGCCGGTCACGTGCGGAAGAACCGCCAGCGCGTCGAATGCCGTGCCACCTTTGAAGTCGGCCAGGAGGAAGACGACATCGGTGGTCGCGTAGTGCCCGCAGAGCGCGACGATCCACGAGATCAGCAACTCGCTCTTCCCCGACCCGGTGATCCCGGCCACAACGGCGTGGGGCCCGTCCTCGACCAGATCGATCGCGGCACCCTGTCCGTCGGCCGACACGAAGACCGTCGCCAATCCACCGGATCGTGTCGGCACGCCACCCTCCAGGAGTGCACCGAGACCGACACACTCCGGGTCAGCCGTCGGTGTCAGGGAACCGGCGCGGCGGTCGAGGAGCATCGCGACCTGGGCGGCCTGGGCGGCGTCGACCATCTCCGGGACGACCTCGGACAGCCCGCTGCCATCGTCGAGTTCCGCGACGGCCGGTGATCGCACCCTCAACCTCACCGCGCATGCGGGAGGCGAAGGCGCCGATTCATCGACGCGCGCGATCACGAACGCCGCACCCGGCCGGGAGTGCTCGCCGGGTTCGAGGACCGCGACAGGCACTCCGGATCCGGTCCGGTGCGGCAGTCCCCGTGCCCACGCGTGCGCGTTCGACGGGCCGAGGGTCAGTTCGACACGCGTGGGGTCATGCACGAGACACAGCTGCAGCACGAGGGCGCGGACCACCGCGGTCGCCAGGATGGGCGGCCCCGCGACGGCGATGCCGCCCTCGAACGGTGCGAGCACCGGCGCGTCGGTCAGGCGGCTCGCCGCCGCGCGGATGGACCGGTCGTTCTGCGTGTCGCCGCCGCCGCTGATCCGAGTGACGCTCGGGGCCGTCCCCCGGCCGACGACGAAGACCGCTTCCCGTGCCGCCGAACGACGCCAGATCTCCTCCGGGTCGGCGAGGTAGCCCGAGACGTCCGGCGTCCGCCGCCATGCCGCTTCGCGTTCGTGCCGGTGACGCGCGCCCAGCTGCCTCAGGACACCGTCGCGCGCGCGATCCGCCCGCCTCTCGGCCTCCCGCAGCTCACGACGCGCCAGACGTCGGTGGTCGAGGAACGATGCCACCGCGATGAGCGGGCCGAGGGCGGCCAACCACAACGCCAGGACATGGCCGGTGACCGCCCAGATCACAACCGCCCCTGCGACGGGGGCGACGGCGGCCAGAATCGGAGGCCCGCCCCTGCGCGGCGGGGCGGGCGGCGTCGGCAGGATCAGCTCGCCGTCGTCGGACGGGGGTGCTGGCTCGGATGCATCGGATGCTCGGCGATGGGGCACGCGTCGAGTACATCCGTTTCGGACCGGCGCTCGGCGTCCGAACGTCCGATCTGTGGATGACGCGCGTCAGTCCACGGCCGGGGAGGGATCCTCGCGCACGACGTTCAGCACGATGATCGTGATGTTGTCGCGCCCCCCGTTCTCCAACGCCGCCGCCATCATCGCCTCGACCGCGGCGGCGGGGTCCGGATTGGCATCGAGGAAGTGCTGGATGCCGTAGTCGGTGAGTTCCTTGGTGAGCCCGTCCGAGCACACCACGAACCGATCCCCGTCGACCAGATCCAGCCGCACGTAGTCCGGCGTCACACCGTCGCTCGGCCCGACCGCCCTCGTGATGACGTTTCCGTACGGGTGGTTCTCGGCCTCCTCCGGGCTCAGCCGGCCGGAGGAGATCAATTCCTGCACGACGGAGTGGTCGGTGGTGACCTGCGCGAGGGAGTGCTCGCGCAACAGGTAGACCCGGCTGTCACCGATGTTCAGCGTCACCCAGTGGGGCTCGTCGCCGGCGTCGTCGAGGTACACACCCGTGACCGTCGTCCCGGTGCCCTCGTCGGTCGCCTTCGGATGCGAGGCGATGTCCCGCACGGCTTTCGCCAAAGCCTTTTCGATGGCGCGCGGGGTGACATCCCCGCCCTCGACGGTCGCCGAGAGCCGATCGACGGCGCTCGAACTCGCGATCTCGCCCCCGATGTGACCGCCCATCCCGTCCGCGACGACGAACAGGGGGTAGGAGGCGAGTACCGCATCCTGGTTGATCTCACGACGGCGACCCGTGTGGGTCGTCGCCGCCCAGGCCAGCGACCACGTTCCCGCCGCCGTTTCGACGGAACGCGTGTGGGTCGATACGTCGGGCACGCCCTGACTCTCCCTCGAACGGTTGATCGCGGCGGACGTTCCGGTCCGATCGCGTGTGTTCAGCCTAGTCGACGCGCCGCCACCCGCCCTTCGGCACGGCCCGGCGCGTCAGACCTTCGCGGCCGGATCCTCCGGGAGCGGGAAGAGGCCGTCGATGGTCGCGAGATCCTGCTCGTCCGGCACCCATGCGGTGGCGGCCTCGGCGTTCGCGCGGACCTGATCGGCAGAGGTGGCCCCCGCGATCACGCTCGGGATCTCCGGGTGCGCGAGCAACCAGCCGAAGGTCGCCTGGAGCATCGTGATCCCCCGCTCTTCGCAGAAGGCCGCATAGGCCTCGAGCGCATCCCACGGCGCCTGCTCCCAGACGTGCGAGCGCTGCCGCGCGATGCGCGTGTCGGAGGGCGCGTGCTCGCGCGTGAACTTGCCGGTGAGCAACCCGTTGTGGAGCGGAAAATAGGGAAGCAGGCCGAGCCCGAATCGACGCACGGCGGGAAGGACCTCGCGTTCGGCAGCCCGAGCGAGGAGGCTGTAGTGATTCTGGGCCGAGACGAACGGCACCGCCCGGTCGGCCCGAGCGACGAAGTCTGCTTCGGCGATCTGCCAACCGGAGAGATTCGAGTGACCGATGTAGCGGACCTTGCCCTCGCGGACGAGGTCCCCGAGGACGTCGAGGGTCTCCCCGATGGGCGTGCCCGCGTCGGGGGTGTGCAGCTGGTACAGGTCGATGTGGTCCGTCTGCAGTCGGGCGAGCGATCCTTCCACGGCCCGTCGGACGTACGAGCGCGAAGCCTTCGCACCGGACGGCGGGTAACCCATGTCCCGGCCGAAGTGGCCGAACTTGGTCGCGAGGACGACCTCGTCGCGCCGGCCGCGGAGCGCGTCGCCCATGAGCGTCTCGGACAGACCCGGATCCCCGCCGTACATGTCCGCGGTGTCGAGGAAGGTCACGCCGGCGTCGATCGCCGCGTCGAGGACCTCGCGCGTGCCCTGCAGCGACTGGGTGCGCGTGCCCGCACGGCCGAAGTTGTTGCAGCCGAGTCCGACGGCGGAAACCAGGAGGCCGGACGTGCCGACGCGACGAAGGGGTACCGATGAGCTCATATCCCTACGGTAGCCGCGCGAACGGCAGAGGGCCCCCGCCGAAGCGAGGGGCCCTCCGCCGAGCTCAGGACTGCTTGGGCGGTTCGGGAGCCGCCGGGGGCTCCGTCGACGGGGGCTGCGGGGCCGGGGGCTGGGTGGCAGCCGGGGGCTGGGTGGCAGCCGGGGGCTGGGTGGCAGCCGGCGGCGCGGGCGGCGCCTGGTAGCCGGCGGGCGGCGCTTGGTAGCCGGCGGGCGCGCCGGGCTGCGTCACCGGGTTGGCGGGGTATCCGCCCGCGGGCACCTGCGAGGGAACACCCGACCAGGTGGTCTTGTCGGCGAGGAAGTTGCCGGCCCACGGGGCAGCGGGGACGGCGGTGTTCCAGCGCGACTTGTCGAAAGCGTTGATGCCGAGCCACACGATGGCCAGGAAGACGTACAGGATGACCCACACGACTTCCTTCTGCAGCTTGAGCCCGACGCGCCACGCGGCGAGGATCATGTAGACCGCGGCAGCGACCAGGAACAGCTGACCGATCACCGGGATCCAGCCCAGGACGATCCCGGCGCCCCACAGGGCCAGGAGCCACCACGGGCTGAGATCACCGAGCTTCGCGAAGATCAGGGTGTTGTACAGCGGCACCCACGCGCGCCACTTTCCCTGCACACCCGCCTTCTCGAAGATCTTCATGAGGAAGATCGAGGTGATGATGTAGCCCGCGATGGCGAAGATGAACCAGAACACGGCGAAGATGAACAAGAACGCGACGTCGCCGCCGCTGTAGTAGTAGTCGACGCTACCGAACGTTTCCACGGGTACCTCTCCCAGTTTCGGCCCGCCGGGCGACGGGTCGTGAGCCATGCTAGCGAGAAGGAGCCCGTTCTGTCAGGAATCTCTCAGACTTCCGCGTGAACGTTCGTCGACGGCGCTAGCCTGGCGGCGACGAAAGGATTCCGATGAGCGATCAGACACCCCCTCCCCCGGACCCCTCGGGCCACCCGACGCCGCCGCCGCGGCCCCCGCACCCCGCCCAGGCCGCACCGAACCCGGCTCCGACGGTCCCGCCACCGGCCGGTTGGACGCAGCCCGGCCATGCACCGACACCGCAGACCTCGTTCGGCAAGGGATTCTTCGGCGCCCTGTTCGACATCACGTTCCGCACGTTCATCACCCGCCGCCTCGCGACGGTGTTCTACGTGGTGGGCCTCGTCGTGATCGCGATCGCCTTCGTCGGCTACCTCATCGCAGGGCTGGTCACCGCATTCGGGGCGATGCGATTCGACATCGCGACCGGGATCCTGCTGCTGCTCGGTACGCTCGTGCTGGTCCCGGTGCTCAGCTTCCTCGCGATCATCGTCCTCCGCTTCTGGATCGAGGCCGTGGTGGCATTGATCGCCGTCGCCGAGAACACCGAACGCACCGCGGAGAACACCGAGTCGGCCTGACCCGGTTCACCGTTCGACCAACAGCATCTCCTGCCGCTCACCCGGGCGGAGGTCCACGTCGTTCGCCTCCGCCCACGCGAACAGGTCCTCGCGGCCTCCCACGGCGGCTCGGGAGCTCGCGAGCCGCCGCACAAGCTCACCCTTCGCGCGTTTGTTGAAATGGTTCAAGGCCCGGGTGACCCCGCCGGGTCCCTCGGCGACGACGCGCACGTAGGCGGACGGCAGGCCGTGGGGCACCGGCCCGAGCGCGGAATAGGCCTCCGAGCGCAGATCCAGCACGAAGTCGGGCGCCGCCACCCGGAGGGCCTCCGACACCGCGTCCGCCCACACCCGCTTACCCGAGCCCGCGCCCGGCACGGACGCCGCCGCGGACAGCCGGTACGACGGGACCGGATCGTCCGCGGCGACGAGCCCGAACGCCGCGGACTGGATCTGCACATGGGTCGCGAGCCACCGGCGCGACGCCTCATCCAGCGTGGCGGCGTCGAGCGCGTCGTAGAGCACGCCCGTGTATCTGTCGACGGCCGGCATGGTCGCCGCCTCCGGCAGAACCGCGTTGAGGTCGACATCGCCCCGCTGCGTCTTGCCGAGCTTGAGCACCCTCGCCGCCTCGTCCGGGTCGGTGCTCAACGCCACCAGCGCGGTGATCACCCGCTCGCGCACGGAGGTCAACGACGGGTGGGCCAGACGGGCGAGATCGAGGGGCGCCCCCTCCCCACCGGGACGTTTGGTCTCCGACGGCGGCAATAAGACGAGCACGGATCACTCCTGCGAACGACGAGAGGGCGCGAGGCCCCGGATGCACCCGGGCCGTCGCGCCCTCTCGGACGGATGGACTGTCGGACTAGGCCACGATGGCGGCGTTGCCCGCCACGATGGTGAGCTCGTCGCTCGCCATCGAGAGGAAGCCGTCCTGCGCGTTGGCGACGACCTTCTGGCCGGAGGTCTCGGTGATCCGCACCTGACCTTCTGCGAGGATCGCCAGCACGGGCTCGTGACCGGGCATGAAACCGATCTCGCCCTCGACGGTCTTGGCGACGACCAGCGACGCCTCCCCCGTCCAGACCTCCGCGTCGGCGGAGACGAGACTCACCTTCAGCGGCACTTCGACTCCCTCCGGTCGCTCAGCACAAGCATGATCAGCCGTTCTCCTTCTGGATGCGCGCCCAGTTCTCTTCGACGTCCGAGATCCCGCCGACGTTGAAGAACGCCTGCTCTGCCACGTGGTCGAGGTCACCCTTGACGATCGCGTCGAACGACTCGATCGTCTCCTTGATCGGGACGGTCGAGCCCTCGACGCCGGTGAACTTCTTGGCCATGTAGGTGTTCTGCGACAGGAACTGCTGGATGCGACGGGCGCGCGCCACGACGATCTTGTCCTCTTCGGAGAGCTCGTCGACACCGAGGATCGCGATGATCTCCTGCAGTTCCTTGTTCTTCTGCAGGATCTGCTTCACCGCGGTGGCGACCCGGTAGTGGTCCTCACCGATGTAGCGCGGGTCGAGGATGCGGCTGCTCGAGGTCAGCGGATCCACGGCGGGGTACAGACCCTTCGACGCGATCTCACGCGAGAGCTCGGTGGTCGCATCGAGGTGGGCGAACGTCGTCGCCGGCGCCGGGTCGGTGTAGTCGTCGGCGGGCACGTAGATCGCCTGCAGCGAGGTGATCGAGTGACCGCGGGTCGAGGTGATGCGCTCCTGAAGCACACCCATCTCGTCGGCGAGGTTGGGCTGGTAGCCCACGGCGGAGGGCATACGACCCAGCAGCGTGGAGACCTCGGAACCTGCCTGCGTGAAGCGGAAGATGTTGTCGATGAACAGCAGGACGTCCTGCTTCTGCACGTCGCGGAAGTACTCCGCCATCGTCAGCGCCGACAGCGCGACGCGAAGACGCGTCCCCGGCGGCTCGTCCATCTGACCGAAGACGAGGGCGGTCTTGTCGAAGACACCCGCCTCCTCCATCTCGCCGATGAGGTCGTTGCCCTCACGGGTGCGCTCACCGACGCCGGCGAACACCGACACACCACCGTGATCCTGCGCAACGCGCTGGATCATCTCCTGGATGAGGACGGTCTTGCCGACGCCCGCACCGCCGAACAGACCGATCTTCCCACCCTGCACGTAGGGGGTCAGCAGGTCGATGACCTTGATGCCGGTCTCGAACATGGTCGTCTTCGACTCGAGCTGGTCGAAGCTCGGCGCCTGGCGGTGGATGCCCCACCGCTCGGTGATCTCCACCTGCTCGCCAGGCTCGGCGTTGAGGATCTCGCCGGTCACATCGAAGACGCGACCCTTGGTGACATCCCCGACCGGAACCGAGATGGGTCCGCCGGTGTCGCGCACCTCCTGGCCGCGGACGATGCCGTCGGTCGGCTTCAGGGCGATGGCGCGAACCAGGTCGTCGCCGAGGTGCTGCGCGACCTCGAGGGTGATCTCGGTCGACTCTTCCCCGATCGTGATCGTCGTCTTCAGCGCGTTGTAGATGTCGGGGATCGCGTCGTGCGGGAACTCGATGTCGACGACGGGTCCGGTCACCCGGGCGACACGCCCGACGACCTGCACGTCCGTCTTCTCAGCGGTGAGGCTCATGGCTTCTTCTCTTTCGTGATGGTCTGTTGCGCCGTGCCGGTCACTTGCCCGACGCGAGGGCGTCGGCGCCGCCGACGATCTCGGCGATCTGCTGGGTGATTTCGGCCTGGCGTGCGTTGTTGCGCAGTCGCGTGTAATCGGTGATCAGCTTGTCGGCGTTGTCACTGGCCGACTTCATCGCCTTCTGGGTCGCGGCGTGCTTGGCCGCCGACGACTGCAGAAGGGCGTTGAAGACGCGGCTCTGGATGTAGACCGGCAGAAGCGCGTCGAGAACCGTCTCGGCATCGGGCTCGAACTCGTACAGGGGGTACACCTGCGAGTCCGCGCTATCCTCCGCTTCGACGACCTCGAGGGGCAGCAGGCGCACGGTCTCCGGCGACTGCGTCATCATGCTGACGAAGCGGTTGTAGACGAGGTGGATCTCGTCCACGCCGCCGTCCTGACCGCCACGGTCGTAGGCATCCAACAAGGTGGCGGCGATCTCCTCCGCGGTGTGGAAATGCGGCGTGTCGGTGTCACCGGTCCACTGCGCCGCACTGTCCATGCGACGGAACTGGAAGTACCCGACGGCCTTGCGACCGATCAGGTAGAACACCGGCTCGCGGCCCTCCGAGCGCAGGAGCTCGGCCAGCCGCAGACCCTCACGGAGGATCTGCGAGTTGAACGCGCCGGCCAAGCCTCGGTCCGAGGCGAAGATCACCACGGCGGATCGCCGGATGACCTCGCGCTCGACGGTCAGCGGATGGTCGACGTTCGAGTGCGTCGCCACGGCGGAGACGGCACGCGTCACGGCCCGCGCGAACGGAGACGAGGCGCGCACACGCCCCATCGCCTTCTGGATGCGCGAAGCCGCGATGAGTTCCATCGCCTTCGTGATCTTCTTGGTGGTCTGAGCAGAGTTGATCTTCTGCTTGTAGACCCGCAGTTGTGCGCCCATGGTTCCTGTCCCGGACGCGCCTTAGCGGCGGCCCTTGACGATCTTCTCCTGGTTGACGTCCTCGGCCTCTGCGGCAGCGACCTCTTCGTGGCCGGGCTGGTTGATGGCCTGCCCCTTGCCCGCCTGGAACTCGAGCACGAACTCGTCGGTCTTCGACTCCAGCTCACCGAGGATCTCGTCGGTGAGGACGTTCTTCTCACGGAGGTCATCGAGGATGGACGTGTTCCGACGCAGGTAGTCCAGCAGCTCGCGCTCGAAGGCCAGGACATCCTCGACCTCGATGGTGTCGAGCTTTCCGTTGGTCCCCGCCCAGATCGACACGACCTGCTCCTCGACCGGGTACGGCGAGTACTGCGGCTGCTTGAGCAACTCGGTCAGACGCGCGCCGCGGGCGAGCTGACGACGCGAGGCGGCGTCGAGGTCGCTGGCGAACATCGCGAACGCCTCGAGCGAGCGGTACTGCGCGAGCTCGAGCTTCAGCGTTCCCGAGACCTTCTTGATCGACTTCACCTGGGCGTCGCCACCGACGCGCGACACCGAGATGCCGACGTCGACCGCAGGACGCTGGTTGGCGTTGAAGAGGTCCGACTGGAGGAAGATCTGACCGTCCGTGATCGAGATCACGTTGGTCGGGATGTACGCGGAGACGTCGTTGGCCTTGGTCTCGATGATGGGAAGACCCGTCATCGACCCTGCGCCGAGCTCGTCCGACAGCTTCGCGCAACGCTCCAGCAGGCGGGAGTGCAGGTAGAAGACGTCACCCGGGTATGCCTCACGGCCCGGCGGGCGGCGAAGAAGCAGCGACACGGCACGGTAGGCCTCGGCCTGCTTCGACAGGTCGTCGAAGATGATGAGGACGTGCTTGCCGTCGTACATCCAGTGCTGGCCGATGGCCGAGCCGGTGTACGGCGCGAGGTACTTGAAGCCGGCGGGGTCCGACGCGGGCGCGGCGACGATGGTGGTGTAGTCCATCGCACCGGCGTCTTCGAGCGCACCCTTCACCGAGGCGATGGTCGAGCCCTTCTGGCCGATCGCGACGTAGATGCAGCGCACCTGCTTGCTCGGGTCGCCGGACTCCCAGTTGGCCTTCTGGTTGATGATCGTGTCGATCGCGATGGCCGTCTTGCCGGTCTGGCGGTCACCGATGATCAGCTGACGCTGACCGCGCCCGATCGGGATCATCGCGTCGATGGCCTTGATGCCGGTCTGCATCGGTTCGTGCACGCTCTTGCGGGCCATCACGCCGGGGGCCTGCAGCTCGAGGGCGCGGCGGCCGACCGAGGCGATGTCGCCGAGACCGTCGATAGCGTTGCCGAGGGGGTCGACCACACGACCGAGGTATCCGTCACCGACGGGCACCGAGAGCACCTCGCCCGTGCGGGTGACCTGCTGACCGGCTTCGATGCCGGCGAAGTTGCCGAGCACGACGACACCGATCTCGTGCTCGTCGAGGTTCAGGGCGAGGCCCTGCGTGCCGTCTTCGAACACGACCAACTCGTTGGCCATGACGCCCGGCAGGCCCTCGACGTGGGCGATGCCGTCCGCCGCGTCCACGACGGTGCCGACCTCCGTCGCCGCGGCCCCGGTGGGCTCGTAGGCGGCGACGAAGTCCTTCAGCGCGTCACGGATGACGTCGGGGCTGATAGAGAGTTCTGCCATTGTCTTCCCTTTGTACTCACTACTTCTGTGTGGGGCCTGCGGCCCGAAGCCTCCGCCTTGCGGCGGGAAGTCTGTTTAGCCGGCGAGTTTCTGCCGGAGATCGGCCAGGCGCGTGGAGACGCTGGCGTCGATGACGTCGTTCGCGATCTGGACGCGCACTCCCCCGATGACCGAAGGGTCCACGACGGTGTTGATCGAGACCTCGGTGCCGTATCGGGCCGAGAGCGTCGCGGCCAGTCGCTGCGACTGCGCCTCGCTCAGCGGTGAGGCCGAGGAGACCGTCGCCACCGTGCGTCCGCGCTGATCGGCGACCACGCGAATCGCGTCGGCCAGCAGCTGACGCACACGGCGCTCTCGCGGCTGCTGGACCAACGAGGAGACGATGAGTCGGGTCGCCTCGCTCGAGCGACCGCTCAGGAGGGTGTCGACCAACGCGCCCTTGGCAGACGCCTCGCCGAGACGACTCCCGAGGGCGAGCTCGAGATCGGCGTTCTCGGCGATCGTCCGCGAGAAGCGGAACAGTTCGTCCTCGACCGGAGCGGACGGATCCGAGACCGCCGCGGCGCGGACCGCGAGCTCTTCCAGGCCGTCCACCATCTCGGATGCGGACGACCATCGCTGCTCGACGGCGGTGGTCAGCAACGACACCGACACAGGGCGCAGCGAGGCGCCGAACACATCGGCGACGACCTTCGCCCGCGCGGCCGGTGCCGCCGCGGAGTCGGCCAGCGCGCCGCTCAGCGCGGCGGTGTCCCCGACCGCCCGTGCCGCGGCGAACAGCTCGCGCGCGACGTCGAGGTCGACGCCGGACGCGGAGCTGAGCGCCGCGGTGGTGGCCGAAAGCGCCTGAGTGGTCGCGCTGCCCATTACTTGGCCGCCTTCTCGGCTTCGAGATCCGCCAGGAAGCGGTCCACGACGGCCTGAGCCTTCGCGTCGTCGGACAACGTCTCGCCGATCACGCCGCCGGCGAGGTCGAGCGCGAGAGTGCCGACCTCTCCACGCAGCGACACGAGCGCAGCCTGGCGCTCGGCCTCGATCTGCGAGTGAGCCGACGCGGTGATGCGCGACGCCTCGCTCGCGGCGGAGTCCTTGGCCTCGGCGACGATCTTCTTGCCGTCCTCACGGGCGGCGTCGCGGATCTCACCGGCTTCCTTGCGGGCATCGGCCAGAGCTGCGGTGTACTCCTGCAGCGCGGCCTCGGCCTTGCGCTGCGCCTCGTCCGCCTTGGCGATGTTGCCCTCGATGGCCGTCGAGCGCTCGTCGAGCAGCTTCTTCATCCGAGGCAGCACCACGCGCCAGAAGATGAAGAGGATGACGACGAAGCACACCGCCGACCAGACGATGTCATAGACCGCCGGAATGAGCGGATTGGGCGCTTCGCCCTCTTCCGCGGCGAGAATGACAAGAGGCTTCAGCATCCTGTCTCCTTACGTGTGCGGGCGGCCTGGATCAGGCGCCGAAGATGAAGCCGGTGGCGATACCGATGAAGGCGAGCGCCTCGGTGAAGGCGATACCGATGAACATCAGGACCTGCAGGCGACCGGCGAGCTCGGGCTGACGAGCCACGCCCTCGATGGTCTTGCCGACGACGATGCCCACGCCGATGGCGGGGCCGATGGCGGCCAGACCGTAGCCGACGCTCGCGATGGAGCCCGTCATCTCGGCGAGAACCGTAGTTGCGTCCACGGGTGTGTTTCCTTTCGGTTGGGTGGGTCGGCGAGTGCCGGCCCGCTCAGTGCTCTTCCGCAACCGCGAGCTGGATGTAGACCGCGGTGAGGATCGTGAAGACGTACGCCTGGAGGAAGGCCACCAGGAGTTCGAAGAGGGTGAAGACGAATCCGAAGGCGAGCGTGCCCGCGCCGAGCACGGTCCACAGGCCTCCGAGGGTGAAGACGAAGTACTGGGTGGCGGAGAAGAACAGCACCAGCATCAGGTGCCCGACGATCATGTTCATCAGCAGACGCAGGGTGAGGGTCACCGGGCGGATGATGAACGTCGAGAGGAACTCGAGCGGGATGATGATGATGTACAGCGGCCACGGCACGCCCGAGGGCATGAGGGAGTTCTTGAAGAAGTTGCCGGGGTTCTTCTTGATGCCCGCGTAGATGAAGGTCACGTAGGCGACCACGGCGAGCAGGAGCGGCACCGCGATGACGCTCGTCCCGGCGATGTTGATGCCGGGGATGATGCCCGTCAGGTTCATGAACAGGATCATGAAGAACATCGTCGTCAGGATCGGCAGGAACCGCTGGCCGTCCTTCTTGCCGAGCAGGTCTTCGGCGATGTTGACGCGGACGAAGTCCAGCCCCATCTCGATGATGCTCTGGAAGCGACCGGGGACGATCTTCATCCGGCGCGTTCCGATGAGGAACACGATGACCAGGACGGCCGTGGCGAGGAACTGCGCGAGGTTGATGCGCGTGATCTCGAATGCGGTGCCCTCGAAGAAGATTGCCGGAGGGAAGAAGTCCAGGATCGACGGCGGGTGGAATTCGTCGTCAGTGGACGTGGCAGTGGCGATCAGTGTCGCAGCTTGAGTGATCAGCGCTGGCTCCAGCTTCGGGGCGACGGTGGGTACCGTGGCGACGATGGTCGGTGAGAGTCATCCGCAGGCATTCACGAGGAGTGCGCGGGCGCGGATCAACCCTATCAAACTCGCGGGCCGCCCGAGTGCGCCGCTCCCCCTTCGTCCTCGTCGGCGTCGGAAGCGGAGGGCAGGGACACATCGCTCACGTGCGGAATCCTCATCTTAAGCAGAACCGCGACGTCCACGGCGAGGGAGGCCATGACGCTCACCACCAGCGCCACGAAGAACACGGTCGGGGCGATCCACGGCTGGTCCCGCAACAGCAGCAGCGCGATGATGAAGACGACGAGCTTGAGGATCCAGCCGCCCAGGACGATGCCGAAGAAGATCGGGACGTAGAGCGGGTCGCCGTACCAGCGGTTGGCGATCAGGATGCTCGCGGCCGTGATGGCCAGGAACACGGCGGCGATCAGGACGCCGGCCAGCCCGCTCCACAGCCCCTCGGTACCGGCGACCAGCAGCCCGATGAGGGCAGCGGCGACCGCGAGGGCGGCGGTGACCGCACCGGACCACATCAGAGCGGTGCGGAGGATCGGGGTGCTGGAGACGGGACTGGGACTCATACGGATTCCTTCGGACGGGGAGCGGTGCGCCGGGAGGGCAGGAGGGTGACGACGAGGCACGCGGCCGCGCCGACAGCGCCGAACGCGACGCCGATGAGGTAGTCGCCTGGCCACTCCTGCGCGGTGCCGATGTACATCAGCAGGAAGGCGAGGCTGACCACGGAGGTCCACGCATAGAAGATCAACACGGCGTCACGATCGCTGTGCCCCATGTCGAGCATGCGATGGTGCAGATGCTTGCGGTCCGGGGAGAACGGGCTCTTTCCCGCGCCCATCCTCCGGATGACGGCGAGGCCGAAGTCCAGCAGGGGCAGGATCACGACGACGATCGGCAGCAGGATCGGGATGAAGGCCCCGAGCAGCTGCGAGCGGCCGAAGACGTCGTTGTCCCCGATGATCGCCGGGTCGAGCTGACCGGTGATGGCGATGGCGGAGGTCGCCATGAGGAGCCCGAGCATCAGCGCCCCGGAGTCGCCCATGAACATCTTGGCGGGATTCCAGTTCAACGGCAGGAAGCCGATGCACGCCCCCACCAGGACCGCGGCGATGAACGACGCGAGGTTGAAATACGTACTCGCGCCGGTGTCGCGCACGAGCAGGTACGAGTAGGCGAAGAACACCCCGTTGGCGATCAGGCACACGCCCGCGACGAGCCCGTCGAGCCCGTCGATGAAATTGACGGCGTTCATCACGATCACGATGGCGAACACCGTGATGGTGAAGCTGACCCACCCCGACCACACCGCGATGCCGCCGATCGGCAGCGCGTAGATCTGCAGTTCCCCGAACCAGGCGATGATGCCCGCGGCGACGAACTGCGCGCCGAGTTTGATCATCCAGTCGAGGTCCCACAGGTCGTCGGCGACACCGACGAGCACGATGAGGGCCGTCGCCGAGAGGATGGCGTAGACCGGTCGCGGGTCGGCCCAGAAGATCTGGAAGAACGGATGCTGCGACGAGACCAGGAACGCCGTGACCACGCCGAAGAACATCGCGATGCCCCCCAGACGCGGCGTCGGCGTCTTGTGCACGTCGCGCTCGCGGATACCCGGGTAGAGCTTGAAACGCAGACTCAACCGCCACACCGCCCACGACAGCGCGAGGGTGACCGCCGCCGTCAGCAGCACCGTGAAGAGGTACTGCTTCACGAGGTTCCGCCGGACTCCGGTCCCGTGTCTTCGGGCGCCTCGTCGGGTTCGAGCAGGTCGCCCAGCACCTCGCGCAGGCGTGCGCGCGGGATCGCGCCCTCGCGGAGAACGCGGACGACGGGCTCCGGCCCGACCACGAGCGACGTGGCGTCGACGATGGTGGAGGCCACGCCCGTCGCGCTGGGCCCGTCGTCGAGATACGTCGAGACCCGGTCGCCGAGCATGTCCATGGCCTCGAGCACCGTCACCGCCGCAGGCTTGCCGGTGAGATTCGCGGACGAGACGGCCATCGGCCCGGTCTCCTCCAGCAGCTCCAGGGTCAGGCGGTGGGCCGGCATGCGCACGGCGACGGTGCCGTGGGTGTCTCCGAGGTCCCAGGACAGCGACGGTTGGGCGGGGAGCACGATCGTCAGCCCGCCGGGCCAGAACTCCGCCACGAGATCATCGACCGCCGGCGGAACCTCCGATACGAGCGCGCGAAGCGTGTTCACCCCCGCGACCAGTACCGGGGGCGGCGACTGACGCCCGCGCCCCTTGGCATCGAGGAGGCGCTGGACGGCGGACGCCGAGAACGCGTCGGCTGCGATGCCGTAGACCGTGTCGGTGGGGACGACGATGAGGTCGCCGCGACCGATCGCCTGGCGGGCGTGACGCATACCGGCCAGCAACTGGGACTCGTCGCGGCAGTCGAAGAGGGAGGACATGACCCCACGATTCTAGGTGCAACCCCTGCGCGGTCCCCGAAGGCGTCTCGGGCCGCCGGCGAAGCGAGATCTCAGGGGCGGACCGCGGTGGTCGCGCGGTCGCGCATGGTCAGGTCGGGGTGGGTGGCGGCGGCGCGCCACCCGTCGGCTTCGAGAATGCGCCGGATCTGCTCTCCCTGCCACTCGCCGTGCTCGAGCACGATCGCGCCGCCGGCATGCGCGAGGCGAAGGCCGACGCGGCTGATCACGCGAACCACGTCCAGCCCGTCCGGCCCCCCGTAGAGGGCGGCGACGGGATCGTGATGGCGGACCTCGGGATCGCGCGGGATCGCGTCGTCGGGCACGTAGGGCGGGTTCGACGCGACGACGGAGACGGTTCCGTCGAGTTCCGGAAACGCGTCGGCGAGGTCGATGAATGCCACCCGGGCGTTCCCGCCCCCGAGGCGGGCGAAGTTCTCCTTCGCCCAGACGAACGCGTCGACGGAGTTCTCCGCGGCATGCACGCGCGCATGGGGGACTTCCGTCGCCATGGCCAGTGCCAGTGCCCCACTGCCGGTACCGAGGTCGACGGCCACCGGCGCGGGCGAGGCCGACGCCCGAAGCGCGTCGATGGCGAGTTGAGCGACGATCTCCGTCTCCGGGCGCGGTACGAAGACGCCGGGACCGACCGCGAGTTCGAGCGACCGGAATGGCGCACAGCCGGTCAGGTGCTGGAGCGGGACACGGGTCGCACGTCTCTCGACGAGCTCGGCGAACCTCGTCGCGGCCGCCGGGTCGAGCTCGTCGCCGCGGAAGGCAGCCGCCTGCACTCCCCCGCGCGAGAGATCGAGGACGTGCCCGAGCAGCAGTTCCGCATCGACGACCGGGTCAGCGATCCCGGCGCGACCCAGATGCGCGACGGCGTCGCGGAGGGCGACCGAGATCGGCTCGGGCGATGGTGAGGAAGGCATGACCAGGACAGCTTAGGCGGGCCTGCGGGTGTTCGCTGGCGCGTCCGCCGTTCGCGACACAATCGGCCGCCACGGCACGGTCCTCGCCTAGGCTCGACATGTTCCGCATGAACCCGCTGATCCGCGAAAGGTCCGCCATGCCCGGCATCCACTCCGACATCACGTCCGCCTTCGGCGACACCCCCCTCGTCCGCCTCAACCGCGTGGCGGAAGGCACCTCGGCGAACATCCTCGCCAAGCTCGAGTTCTACAACCCCGCCTCCAGCGTCAAGGACCGTCTCGGCATCGCCATCGTCGACGCCGCCGAGGCGTCCGGAGATCTGACCTCCGGGGGCACGATCATCGAGGCCACCAGCGGCAACACCGGCATCGCGCTGGCCATGGTCGGGGCCGCACGCGGCTACAAGGTCGTGCTGACGATGCCCGCGTCGATGTCGAAGGAGCGACGGATGCTCCTGAAGGCCTTCGGCGCGGAGCTCGTCCTCACCGACCCGGCCAAGGGCATGAAGGGCGCGGTCGAAGAGGCCGAGGCGCTGGCCGAGAAGACCCCGGGGGCGATCCTGGCCAAGCAGTTCGCCAACGAGGCGAACCCCGCCATCCATCGCAAGACCACCGCGGAGGAGATCCTCCGCGACACCGACGGCGCGGTCGACTACTTCGTCGCCGGCATCGGCACCGGCGGCACCATCACCGGCGTCGGCCAGGTCCTCAAGGAGAAGGTGCCCGGGGCGAAGGTCATCGCCGTCGAGCCGAAGGACTCGCCGCTGCTGACCGAGGGCACCCCGGGGCCGCACAAGATCCAGGGCATCGGCCCGAACTTCGTGCCCGCGATCCTCGACCGCGACGTGATCGACGAGGTGATCGACGTCGAACTCGACGATGCCCTGCGCGTGGCGCGCGAGACCGCGGCGAAGGACGGCATCCTGGTCGGCATGTCCAGCGGCGCCGCCATCTGGGCAGCGCTGCAGGTCGCCGCCCGCCCCGAGGCTGCGGGAAAGAACATCGTGGTCATCATCCCCTCGTTCGGCGAGCGGTACCTGTCGACCCCGCTGTACGCGGACCTCGTGGAGGACTGACCCGATGAGCCTGTGGTCCGACGCGCGCGATGACCTCGCCGCCGCGAAGCTGCGCGACCCCGCGGCTCGCTCGGCGATCGAGATCGCGCTGCTGTACCCCGGGCTGCACGCCGTGTGGGGCCATCGGGTCTGGCACAGCCTGTGGGTGCGGCGATTCCGATTCGTCGCCCGCGCGGGCTCGCAGCTGACCCGGTGGCTCACCGGCATCGAGATCCACCCCGGCGCCACGATCGGACGACGCTTCTTCATCGACCACGGCATGGGTGTGGTCGTCGGCGAGACGGCCGAAGTCGGCGACGACGTCATGCTCTACCACGGCGTCACCCTCGGCGGCCGTCAGCGCAACGGCGGGAAGCGCCACCCCACCCTGGAGGACGGCGTGGCCGTCGGCGCCGGAGCGAAGATCCTCGGGCCGATCACGATCGGTGCCGGGAGTGTCGTCGGAGCGAACGCGGTGGTCACCAAGAGCGCACCGGCGGACAGCATCCTGGTGGGAGTGCCGGCCAAGCCCCGCCCGAGGTCCTCGGACGTCGACACCCGCGCGCTCCTCGCCGCCCCGGAGTACGTGATCTGACCGCGTCGGGTCAGGAGTCGCCGGCGAGGGCGGCCAGCCGTGCCTCCTCGTCGGCGGCGATCGCCGACTCGATCACCGGCCCGAGTGCGCCGTCCATGACCTGGTCGAGGTTGTAGGCCTTGTACCCCGTGCGGTGGTCGGCGATGCGGTTCTCGGGGAAGTTGTAGGTGCGGATCCGCTCCGAGCGGTCCATCCCGCGGATCTGCGAGCGCCGCGCGTCGGCCGCCTGGGCGTCCAGCTCCTCCTGCCGGCGCGCGAGAAGTCGCGCACGCAGCACCCGCATCCCGGCCTCGCGGTTCTGCAGCTGCGACTTCTCGTTCTGCATCGACACGACGATCCCGGTCGGCAGGTGCGTGATGCGCACGGCCGAGTCGGTGGTGTTGACCGACTGCCCCCCCGGACCGGAGGAGCGGTACACGTCGATCTTCAGATCGCCCGGGCTGATGTCGATCTCATCGGGCTCGTCGACCTCCGGGAACACCAGCACGCCGGTGGTGGAGGTGTGGATGCGCCCCTGGGACTCGGTCGCCGGAACGCGCTGCACCCGATGGACTCCACCCTCGTACTTCAGATGGGCCCAGACCCCCTGCGACGGGTCGGAGGACGACCCCTTGATGGCGACCTGGACGTTCTTGTACCCGCCGAGATCGGATTCATCCCGCTCGAGCAGTTCGGCCTTCCATCCCTGCGACGTCGCGAACTGCAGATACATCCGCAGCAGATCGGCGGCGAACAGCGCGCTCTCCGCACCGCCTTCCCCGGCCTTGATCTCCATGATCACGTCGCGTGCGTCGTCGGGGTCCCTCGGGATGAGCAGCCGCCGCAGCTTCTCCTGCAGCCGCGCGTGCTCCTCCTCGAGGCCGGGGACCTCCGCGGCGAACGCGTCGTCCTCCCCCGCGAGCTCGCGGGCGGCCGCCAGGTCGTCGCCGGCGGCCGTCCAGGCCTCGTAGGCGCGAACGATGCGCGACAACTCCGCGTACCGACGGTTCACGCGCTTCGCGCGCGCCGCGTCGGCGTGAACGGCCGGATCCGACAGCTCACGCTCGACGTCGCGATACTCCGCGAGAAGACCCTGGACGGACTCGAACACGCCGACCTCCGCGGGTCAGCGGATGCTGTTGTCGGACCCGTGGGCGCCGTTACCGCCGTGGGCGGGGGCGGGGATCGACTTCTGCATCTGCACGAGGAACTCGACGTTCGACTGGGTCTCCTTGAGCTTGCCCAGCACCACCTCGAGCGCCTGCTGCGGCTCGAGACCGGCGAGGGCGCGGCGAAGCTTCCACGTGATCTTGACCTCGTCCGGGGACAGCAGCATCTCTTCGCGACGGGTGCTCGACGCGTTGACGTCGACCGCCGGGAAGATGCGCTTGTCGGCGAGCTGCCGGTTCAGACGCAGTTCGCTGTTGCCGGTGCCCTTGAACTCCTCGAAGATGACGTCGTCCATCTTCGAACCCGTCTCCACGAGAGCCGTCGCGAGGATCGTGAGCGACCCCCCGTTCTCGATGTTGCGGGCGGCGCCGAAGAAGCGCTTCGGCGGGTACAGCGCCGACGCGTCGACACCACCCGTGAGCACGCGTCCGGACGTCGGTGCCGAGATGTTGTACGCACGTCCCAGGCGGGTGATGGAATCGAGGAGGACGACCACGTCGCGGCCCAGTTCGACCAGTCGCTTGGCCCGCTCGATGGCGAGCTCCGCGACCGTGGTGTGGTCCTCGGCCGGGCGATCGAACGTCGAGGCGACGACTTCTCCCTTGACGGTGCGCTGCATGTCCGTGACCTCTTCGGGGCGCTCGTCGACGAGCACCACCATGAGGTGGACCTCGGGGTTGTTCTGCGCGATCGCGTTCGCGATCTGCTGCAGCACGATCGTCTTGCCGGCCTTCGGCGGCGCGACGATGAGTCCGCGCTGGCCCTTGCCGATGGGCGCGACGAGGTCGATGATGCGCTGCGTCAGCTTCTCCGGTGCCGTCTCCAGACGCAGGCGCTCCTGCGGGTACAGCGGGGTCAGCTTGCCGAACTCGACGCGGTCGGCGGCGTCCTCGACCGACAGTCCGTTGATCGCATCGACCTTGACGAGGGCGTTGTACTTCTGGCGACTGGACTGCTCGCCCTCGCGGGGCTGCTTGATCGCACCGACGACGGCGTCGCCCTTGCGCAGGTTGTACTTCTTGACCTGGCCGAGCGAGACGTAGACGTCGCTCTGACCGGGCAGGTAGCCGGTCGTGCGCACGAAGGCGTAGTTGTCGAGCACGTCGAGGATGCCGGCGACCGGGATGAGGACGTCGTCCTCGTTGATCTCCGTCTCGAACTCATCGGCGCCGCCCTGGTTGCGGCGCTTGTTGCGCTGACGCCCGCGGCCGCTCTGACCGGAGTCGTCGTCGGCGTCGTTCTGGTCGTTGCGGCCACCCTGGCTGCCCTGGTTGTTCTGGCCGTTCTGCTGGCCGGAGTTCTGGTTCCCGCTGCGGTTTCGGTTCCGGTTGCGATTCCGGCCGCGTCCGCGACCCGAGCTCTCGCCGTCCGACGAACCGCCGTTGTCGTCGGCGCCCTTCTCGGATGCGCCGCCCTTCGCGGTCTCGTCCTTGCCGCCGTCGCCGTTGCCGGCGTCGGCCTGGGCGTTGTCCGCCTTCACCGTGTCACCCTTGGCGGTGTCGCCCTGGGCGGTGTCACCGTCACGGGAGGCGCCCCCCGCGGTGTCGTCCGACGACGTCGCGCCCGGTGCCCCGTCGGCGGCGGGCTTGTCACCGGCGTCGGCGGCGGGCGCGTCTGCCGCCTCGGCGGATTCGTCCTTGGCCGCGGCGGTCTTCGCGCGGCTCTTGCGAGCGCGGGCGGGCTTCTTCGCGGGCTGCTCCGCCGGCGCGTCGCCGTCGGAGGTGGCGGTCGTGTCCGGAGCGTCCGAGACGGGCGCCTCCGGGGCCGCGGCCTCGGAGGACTCCTCGGCCTTCGGGGCGTCGGTGCTCTTGGCCCGACGGGGCGCGCGCTTGCGCGGCGCCTTCGCGGGCTTCTCGTCAGCGGCGGCCTCGCCGGACGAACCGGAGTCGCCGCCGGTGGCCGGCGCCTCGGCGGGCGCGGCGCTCGCGGCCGGAGCGGTGGGTGCCGACGTCGTGTCGGCGGACGCCTCGGAGGCGTCGGTGTGGATCTCGGAGATGGACTCCACGAGTTCTCCCTTGTAAGCGATTGGATTGCGCGACCGCACGCGCGCAGAGATGATCCCCGGCTGTCCCCCGAATATTCGGGTGCCGCGTGCCGATTCAGAGAGCCGGCGTCGTACCGGGGGCTGTGCGGTGATTTCGCAGAAATGCGACGGAGGCCAGATTCACGATGACGTGGAACCCTCCGTATGGTCCTTCACTGTACCACCCTTGAAATCCACGGCGAGCATCCGCGCATCCCACGGGGTGTCGACGGCTTCCGCCGCGACAGCAGCCGCCTCGAGCCGTCGGCCCGGCCCATCCGCAAGCACCAGAACGCTCGGCCCCGCCCCCGAGACGACCGCTGCGAACCCATGGTCGCGGAGCGTCCGTACGAGGCGGTCGGTCTCGGGCATCGCCTGCGCACGGTAGTTCTGGTGAAGCTTGTCTTCCGTGGCGGCCAGCAGGAGTTCCGGGCTCTGGGTGAGCGCCGCGATGAGCAGCGCCGATCGCGAGACGTTGAACACGGCATCCTCGCGAGGGACCTGGAGGGGCGCGAGGCTCCGTGCGACGCTCGTGGACATCGTGAACTCCGGCACGAGCACCAGCGGGGCCACGCCGCGATGGACCAACAGCTTCTTGTGCTCGGGCACCCCCTCGTCCATCCACGCGATCGTCAGCCCGCCGAACAGGGCCGGCGCCACATTGTCCGGGTGCCCCTCGAGCTCGGTGGCCAACCGCAGCAACGTGCTCTCGCCGATCTCGACATCACCGGCGAGCAGTCCCTTCGCCGCCAGCAGTCCGGCCACGACCGCGGCGCCCGAGGACCCCATGCCGCGACCGTGCGGGATCACGTTGCTGGCCTGCAGACGCACCCCCGGCATCCGCCGCCCCATCGCCTCGTAGGCGTACCTCATCGACCGTACGACCAGGTGGGACTCGTCGCGCGGCACATCGGCCACACCTTCGCCGTCGACGTGGATCTCGATCGTGTCGGAGTCGTGTCGCTCCACGATGAGCTCGTCGTAGACGCTCAGGGCCAGCCCGAGGGTGTCGAACCCGGGGCCCAGGTTCGCACTGGTCGCCGGAACGCGCACCGACACGGCGCGCGACCCGCCGGGAGTCGTCACGCCGACGCCTCCGGAGCGAGATCGAGCACCGACGCGACCTCGGACGTCGTTGCATCCACGACCGTCGGCTCCACCTGCGACCCGTCCGCGTTGCGGAGGGCCCACTGCGGGTCCTTCAGGCCGTGGCCGGTGACGGTGAGCACGACGCGGGAGCCGGCGGGCACGACACCCTGCTCGGCGCGCTCGAGCAGACCGGCGACACTGATCGCCGAGGCGGGCTCCACGAAGATCCCGACCTCCGCCGCGAGCAGCTTCTGCGCCGCGAGGATGCCCTCGTCATCGATCGCACCGAACCAGCCGTCGGTGGCGTCCCGCGCCTCCAGAGCGAGGTCCCACGAGGCCGGATTGCCGATGCGGATCGCACTGGCGACCGTCTCGGGGTTCTTCACGACCTCACCGCGCACCAGCGGGGCGCTGCCGGCCGCCTGGAAGCCGAACATGCGCGGCACGCGTGTGGCGACACCCCGAGCGGCCTCTTCCCGGTACCCGCGGGAGTAGGCCGTGTAGTTGCCCGCGTTCCCGACCGGGATGAAGTGGAAATCGGGCGCGTCACCGAGGGTCTCGACGATCTCGTACGCCGCGGTCTTCTGCCCCTCGATGCGGTCGGGGTTGACGCTGTTGACCAGGTGCACCGGGTAGTTGTCGGCCAGCTCGCGGGCGATCTCGAGGCAGTCGTCGAAGTTGCCGCGGATCTGGATGAGGCGCCCGTTGTGCGCGACGGCCTGGCTGAGCTTGCCCATGGCGATCTTGCCCTCGGGAACGAGGACGGCGGCGGTGATGCCCGCGTGGGCCGCGTAGGCGGCAGCCGACGCGGAGGTGTTCCCCGTCGAGGCGCAGATCACCGCTTTCGCGCCGTGCTCGACCGCGCGCGAGAGCGCCACGGTCATGCCGCGGTCCTTGAACGAGCCCGTCGGGTTCATGCCTTCGTACTTGACCCACACATCCGCGCCGGTGCGGCGCGAGAGGGCGGGAGCCGGCAGCAGCGGAGTGCCGCCCTCGCCGAGGGTCACCACCGTGGAGGCGTCGGTCGCACCGAGCCGGTCGGCGTACTCGCGGAGGACTCCGCGCCAGACGTGTGCCATGTCAGTCTCCTTCCACGCGCAGCACCGAGACCACGCGTTCGACGACCCCGCTGGAGGCGAGACGCTCGACGGTCTCGCTGAGGTCTTGTTCTCGTGCCGTGTGCGTGCCGATCACCAGGCGTGCGGTGCCGGTCTCGCGATACGCCGCCTCGCCGGTGGGAACCGCGGCGGAATCGTCGTCGCTGATCGGTGTCTGCTCGACAGCGGCGATGGACACGTGTCCGTCGCTGAGCAGCCCCGCAACCGTCGCGAGCACACCGGGCTGGTCCTCGACCTCGAGGGTGATCTGGTAGCGCGTCGTCATCTGTCCGATCGGCACGACGGGAAGGTTCGCGCGCGTGGACTCCCCGACGCCGACACCGCCCGCGATGTGACGGCGCGCCGCCGACACGACATCGCCGAGCACGGCGGAGGCCGTCTGGACACCGCCCGCTCCGGCGCCGTAGAACATCAGGTTGCCGGCGGCCTCGGCCTGCACGAAGACGGCGTTGTTCGCGCCGTGCACGCTCGCCAAGGGGTGCTCACGGTCAACGAGCGCCGGGTAGACGCGCACCGAGATGGCATCGCCGCCGCCCTCGGCGCCGTCGATGAGACGTTCGCACACCGCCAGCAGCTTGATCACGAACCCGGCGTTGCGCGCGGCATCCATCATCTGCTTGTCGATGTGGGTGATTCCTTCGCGGTGGACCGCATCCAACGGCACGGCGGTGTGGAACGCCAGGCTCGCGAGGATGGCGGCCTTCTGCGCCGCGTCGAAGCCTTCGATGTCCGCCGTCGGGTCAGCCTCGGCGTACCCCAGCCGCTGCGCGTCGGCCAGGACGTCGGCGAACTCGGCCCCTTCGCGGTCCATCCGGTCGAGGATGTAGTTCGTGGTGCCGTTGACGATCCCCATGATGCGCTGCACACGGTCGCCGGCGAGCGAGTCGCGCAAGGGGCGGATGATCGGGATGGCCCCGGCCGCGGCGGCCTCGTAGTAGACCGAGGCGCCGACCTGGTCCGCGGCCTCGAAGAGCTCGGGACCGTGCGTGGCCAGGAGCGCCTTGTTCGCCGTGACCACATCCGCGCCGGCGTTGATCGCCGTCAGCAGCTGGGTTCGGGCGGGCTCGATGCCACCCATGAGCTCGATGACGATGTCGGATCCGACGAGCAACGGCTCCGGATCGGTGGTCATCAGCTCTCGGGGGAGGTCGGTGTCGCGCGGCGCGTCGGGGTCGCGCACCGCGATCCCCACGAGCTCCAGACGCGCACCGGCACGATCGGCCAGTTCATCGCCGTGCTGGCGCAGCAGCGCAGCGACCTGTGATCCGACGGCTCCGGCGCCCAGCAGCGCCACCCTCAATCGGCGGTAATCGGTCATGCGTTCCCTTCCGTGGGTGCCGGGACTCCGGCGTCTCGGGCGAGGAGGTCGTCGATGGTCTCCCCGCGCACGATCACCCGGGCGGCGCCGCCTCCGACGGCGACGACGGGCGGGCGCGGGATGTAGTTGTAGTTGCTCGCCAGCGAGAAGCAGTAGGCGCCGGTGGCCGGAACGGCCAACAGGTCGCCCGGTGCGACGTCGCCGGGCAGCCATTCGGCGTCGACGACGATGTCGCCGGCCTCGCAGTGCTTGCCCACCACGCGGGACAGCGCCGGCGGAACGTCGCTGCGTCGCGAGACGATGCGGGCGGAGTAGGCCGCGCCGTAGAGCGCGGTCCGGGCGTTGTCGCTCATCCCGCCGTCGACGCTCACGTACAGGCGCTGCAGGTCGTCGGCCACGGTCACGGGCTTGACCGTCCCCACTTCGTAGAGGGTCACCCCGGCCCGCCCGACGATCGCGCGCCCGGGCTCGAAGGCGAGAACGGGGACGGCGATGCCGCGGGCAGCGCACTCTCGGGCCACGGCCGAGACGATCTCTTCGGCGAGGTCGGCGATCGGGGTGGGGTCGTCGGCCTCGGTGTAGGCGATGCCGAATCCGCCGCCGAGGTTCACCGTCGGGATCTCGCCGCCCTCGAGGAGTCGGGCGTGCAGCCCGATCACGCGCGAGGCCGACTCGGCGAAACCCGCGGCACCGAAGATCTGCGAGCCGATGTGGCAGTGCAGGCCGATGAAACGCAGCGACGGGAGCTCGCGGATGCGCGCCACGGCGGATTCGGCGGCGTCGAGGGCGAATCCGAACTTCTGGTCCTCGTGTGCGGTCGCGAGGAAGTCGTGCGTCTCGGCGTGCACGCCGCTGTTGACCCGCACCGACACGTCCTGCACGACACCGTGGCCCGCCGCGATGGCCGCGAGCCGCTCGATCTCGATGAGGGAGTCGACCACGACCGTGCCGACACCGGAGGTGACCGCACGGGTGAGTTCGACCTCGGACTTGTTGTTCCCGTGCAATCCGAGGCGTTCGGCCGGCGCACCGGCGGCGAGGGCGACGGCGAGTTCTCCGCCCGTGGCGACGTCGACGCTCAGCCCTTCGGCCGTGACCCAGCGGACCGTCTCGGTGCACAGGAACGCTTTGGCGGCGTAGTACACCTTCGCGCGGGTCCCGTGCCGTTCGGCCGCGATGTCGAAAGCTTCGCGGACCTCTCGCGCGCGGGCGCGCACGGCGTTCTCGTCAAGCACGTAGAGCGGCGTGCCGAAGCGGTGCTGCAGGTCGGCGACCGGGACGCCGCCGAAGGCGACGGAGCCGTCGTCGTTGCGCTCGGCATCCGGAGGCCAGACCTTCTCGGCCAACGCGTTGACGTCGGCGGGGGCCGGTGGTGCGGTGGTCGGTTCAGACGTGGCGGACACAGGTGACGATGCCAATCGGTGGTTCGGGGAGCGCGCCGGAGCCGTCGTGGGCTCTCCGGGCGAAGTCGATGCTTGCAGTTTAGAGTACGGGCCGCCTTCGCCCCGGCGTATGACGCCCGCCCGGAGCTCCGCTCCGCCGGACCGAGAAGCCGATCGTGTCGCGAGACGTCACGCGATCAGTCGCAGGTTCCCGGTTCTTGGAGCTGCTCGTCGACCGTGATCGCCCCGTCGACGGCGGCGTCGACGACGATCCGGTCGCCGACGACCGCGATCTCGTCGAGGGTCACACCCGCGGGGAGGTACTCGGCGACGCAGATCGTCCAATCCTGGAGGACGACCGAGGCGATCAGACCGAACTGGTCGCGGACCTGGTCGGCGGTCAGTCTCGCCCCGGCGACCTCGATGCCGGCCGGTGACAGGGCGATCGCCCCCTCCGCCGCGGTGGGCGTCAGACTCACCCCGACCGGGATCTCGAGCCCGAAGACCTCGAAGGAGGTATCGAATCGGACATCCGGTTCGTCCAGGGTCACCTCCGCGTCCGGGAATCCGTCCAATCCCGTCAGCAGCTGCGCGACCTGATCCGCCTCGAGGGTGAGGTCGGCCCCGATGCGGCGCGCGGGCGCGTCCCCGCGCACCGGAACGCCCTCGGCGACGACCACGACGTCGCCGGTCAGCGGCCCGAGCGGGAGATCGTCGCCCGAAACGGTGAGCTCATCGAGCGTCCCGGCGATGAGCTGAGGAAGCACCAATCCGGCGACCGCCACCTCGACCGTCTGATCTTCGGGAAGCTCGAGCGCGTCGGCCACCTGGGCGCGGACGGTGCGGGTGACGGTCTCGCGGGCGACCCACTCCCCCACCACGGCGGCGACGACGGCGAGGAGCACGAACACACCGAGGCCGACCAGCCACGGCCAGACGCGGCGACGGCGGGAAGCGGTCCGCTCGGCGGGAACCGCCCACTCCGGGAGGGGCTCGGTGGGTCGGGTGTCGCCGGAGGACATGTGGCTACATCCGTTCCGGTGCACTCACGCCGAGCAGATCGAGGCCGTTGCGAAGCACCTGGCCGGTGGCGTCGTTCAGCCACAGGCGCGTGCGGTGCAGGTCGCCCACCGGGTCGTCCCCGAGCGGGATCACCCGGCAATTGTCATACCAGCGGTGGTACAGCCCGGCGAGCTCTTCGAGGTAGCGCGCGATGCGGTGCGGCTCGCGAAGCTCGGCGGCGAAGGCGACCAGACGGGGGAACTCCTGCAACGCCCCGAGGAGTGCACCCTCCGTCTCGTGCTCGAGCAGAGCGGGCTCGAACGAGGAACGGTCGACGCCGGAGGCGTGCGCGTTCCGGGAGACGTTGTGCGTCCGGGCGTGGGCGTACTGGACGTAGAAGACCGGGTTGTCGTTGGTGCGCTTGCGCAGGATCTCGGGGTCGAGGGTCAGGGGCGAGTCGGCGGGGTATCGCGCCAGCGAGTAGCGCAGGGCGTCGGTGCCGATCCAGTCGCGAAGGTCGTCGAGTTCGATGATGTTGCCGGCACGCTTGCTGAGCTTGGCGCCGTTGACGGACACGAGCTGGCCGATGAGGACCTCGATGTCTTTCTCCGGGTCGTCACCGGCGGCACCCGCGAGAGCCTTGAGGCGATGGACGTACCCGTGGTGGTCCGCGCCCAGCAGGTAGATCTTGTGTGCGAAGCCCCGGTCGCCCTTGTTGAGGTAGTAGGCCGCGTCGGCCGCGAAGTACGTGTACTCGCCGTTGGAGCGACGGATCACACGGTCCTTGTCGTCGCCGAAGTCGGTCGTGCGCACCCACACCGCGTCGTCTTCGTCGAAGACGTGTCCCTGCTCGCGGAGGCGATCGACCGCCTCGTCGACGAGGCTCGGTGAACCGTCGCCGCCCTTGGCATGCAGCACGCGCTCGGAGAACCACACGTCGAAGTGCACGTTGAACTTCTCCAACGACGACTGCAATTCGGAGAGCTGGAACCCGTAGGCGGCGTCGCGGGCGACGATCTCGGCGTCGGGAGCGTCGAGGAGGTCGGGATGCGCGGCGAGCACGCGTCGGGCCAGCTCGTCGATGTAGGCGCCGGCGTATCCGTCCTCCGGCGTCGGCTCGCCCTTGGCGGCGGCGAGCACGGATCGACCGAAGCGGTCCATCTGGGCGCCGGCGTCGTTGATGTAGAACTCGCGGACCAGCGTCGCGCCGCTGGCCAGGAGAAGACGGGCGATGGCATCGCCGAGTGCCGCCCATCGGGTGTGCCCGATGTGCATCGGTCCGGTGGGGTTCGCGCTGACGAACTCGAGGTTGATCGTGTTGCCGCGCTGCGTGTCGTTCACGCCGAAAGCGGCCCCCGCCTCGACGATGGTCCTGGCCAGGGAACCGGCGGTCGCCGCGTCGAGGCGGATGTTGATGAAGCCCGGGCCGGCGACCTCCACACCCGCGATCCCGTCGACCTCCGACAGACGCTCGGCCACTGCGGCGGCGAAGTCGCGCGGAGGCATCGCCACCGCTTTGGAGAGCTTCAGCGCAGCATTCGACGCCCAGTCGCCATGGTCGCGGTTGCGCGGGCGCTCGAGCGGGAGATCCCCGGGGGTCAGCGCGTCGGCGACGTCGCTCCCGCGCTCCCGCGCGAGCGGGACGATGACGGAGAGCAGCGCGGCGGAGAGGGCTTCAGGATCCATAGGGTCTCCATCCTACGATCGCCGCACGCGCCGGCCGCCTCAGCCGAGGTGGACCGGGCTCAGGAAGTCGTCTGCACCGACGGACTCGACGCCGACCGGATCGAGGTTCCACGCGTCGACGTACAGGCGCGGCAGGCCGACGTTCCCGCCGTGGAAGCTCAGGAATGCGCAGTCGGCCGCATCGCGGCCGGTCGCGATGCGGACCAGGGATCGCCGGTCTGCCAGACGCGTCGCATCGATGACGTACCAGGCGCCGTCGTGGTACGCCTCGGCGACGGCGTGGAAGTCCATCGGCTCGAGCCCCGGGGCGAAGCATGCCGCGTAGCGCGCCGGCATGTCCATCGCACGAAGCAGGGCGATCACGAGGTGTGCGTAGTCGCGGCACACCCCCTGCCCCGTCATCAGGGTCGTCACCGCCGAGTCGGTGCCGTGGCTGAGGCCGGGGGTGTAGGTGGTGCCCGCCGTGACGAAGTCGGTGACGGCGGCGATCAGGTCCGGGCCTTCCAGCCCGCGGAACTGCCGGCGGGCCTGGGAGAACACCTCGTCCGACTGGCAGTAGCGGCTCGGCCGCAGGTAGGTGATGGTCTCGAGGTCGCTCGTGGTGCGGGCGGCCGCGACGCCGTCGACGGTCGCGCAGTAGCGCACTTCGAGCAGGCCGGCCTGTCCGGTGAGCCGGTGCAGCCGGCTGCCGACGTGGTCCACGATCTCGGTCGGCGTGTAGACCCGTTCCCCCTGCGTGAAGGTCAGTTCCTCGCTGACCACCGGCACCCCCTGCGCGGCGGTGACCTGCAGGATCAGGTCGACGGAGGACCCCAGTTCGAGGTCGAGTTCGGCGGTCACCTGGCGTTGCACCGGAGTATCCTCGCATGCCGCGGGGACACTCCGGTGCACACGTCGAACATCAGTCCTCGGTGCTGTCCTGATGCTCGCGACGACGCGCCCGGCGGTCTTCGTTGACGGTCAGCGAGTTGTCACCGGATGCGGTGTGGTCGGGCCGGTCCGGACCCTTGTGCTGAATGTGACCGGGTTCGAGCGTGCGGCGGACATCCTCCGCCGTCACCGTGCCGATCGGGCCCGTCGTCGCCTCCACATACCACTCGGTCAGGGCCGGGTCCTCGGAGTCGAACCACGCGCCGGCACCGTCCCCGGCCGGCACTTCGCTGGTGCCGAAGACGAAGTCGTCACCGTGGTCCTCGATGCCCTTGCGGACACCCTCCTGGATGGCGGCACGCGCATACTTCCCGCGCAGGACGTACGGGTCGGTGCGGAGGTCCTTGGCCCACGCGATCATGATGCCGATCACCACGAAGGAGAAGGGCAGGGCCGAGACGACCATGATCGACTGCAGACCCGACAGCGCATTCTGCCCGCCGGCGAGCAGCAGCGACGCGGCCACGAGCGCGAGCAGCGACCCCCACAGGATCGTCACCCACGACGACGGTTCAGGGCGACCACGCTGCGACATCGAACCCATGACGATCGAGGCCGAGTCGGCGGAGGTCACGAAGAAGATGATGATCGAGATCATCGCCAGCACGCTGGTGACGATGCCGAAGGGCAGTTCGTTCAGGACGCCGAAGAGCACTTCCTCGCCACCGCCGGCGTCACCGAGGGGGATGCCGGAGTCCTGCATGAACATCGAGGTGCCGCCGAAGACGACGAACCACGTGAGGCAGACAGCCGAGGGCACGATGATCACGACGGTGACGAACTCCCGCAGCGTGCGCCCGCGCGAGATCTTCGCGATGAACATGCCGACGAACGGGGTCCACGACACCCACCACGCCCAGTAGTACGTCGTCCAGCTGGACATGAACGCGGCCGCTTCCTCGCCGTCGTTCGCGCTGCGCGAGAGCATCGTGCCGAGCTCGTTGAAGAACTCCACCGCGGCGGCGGGAAGGAAATTCAGCAGGAAGATGGTCGGCCCCACGATGAACACGAACACGGCCAGAAGTCCGGCGAGCACCATGTTGATGTTCGACAGCAGACGGATGCCGCGCTTGATGCCCGAGACGGCCGAGATGATGAACAGCGCCGCCAGGATCGCGATGGCACTGATGAGGAAGGTGTTGCCGACGGGGCCGACACCGGTCACGACCTCGAAGCCGCGCCCGATCTGCAGCACGCCGATACCGAGGGAGATCGCCGTGCCGAACAGGGTCACGATGATCGCGAAGATGTCGATGATCGCGCCCAGCGGTCCTTCGGTGCGCTTGCCGAAGATGGGCTCGAAGATCGCCGAGATCAGCGGCGCGCGGCCGCGGCGATACGCACTGTAGGCGATCGCTCCGCCGACGAGGGCGTAGAAGGCCCACGCGATCGGGCCCCAGTGGAGCATGGCCTGGGCCATCGCGGTCTTCATCGCCGCCGCCGACTCGGGTGCCACATCGAACCCGCTCGGCGGATCGAGGAAGAACAGCAACGGTTCGTACGGGCCGTAGAAGAGCAGGCCGATGCCGATACCGGCGGAGAAGAGCATGGCGATCCACGACGTCGTCGAGAACTCCGGCTCCTCGTCGTCGGATCCCAGGCGCACGCCGCCGCTACGGCCGTAGCCGACCACGAGCATGTAGAGGATCACCACGATCGCAAGCGCCGAGAACAGCCAGGCGAAGTTGGTGCTCACCCATCCGAGAGCCGCACCGCCGACCGTGCTGATGCTCTCGGGCGCCGCGAAGGCCCACACGATCACACCGAGCGCGACGACCGCGGCGAAGATGAACACGCCCCAGTTCATCGGGAACGCACGCCCGGTCTTCTCCACCCCGATCCCCGGGATGAGGGCGGGGTGGACCAAGCCGGGCTTGGTCACCTCCTGGATGACGCGTTTCACACTGTCGGCTCTGGGCCCCTTGGGCTTGCCGCCGCCGGAGGGCGGAGTGCTATGGCTGCCGTCGTTCGTCGGACTGGTCATGTCGATCAGACTCCCGGGTCGTGCGCACGCGACCCGGCGGCCGCGTCGACGCTTGTGTGCGTGCAACGATAGCGAGATCGACGACGAGATCTCACGTCGACGGCGCATTTGGCGCGGATGCCGTCTACCCTCTATGCATGCGCGCGAGCGACCCGACGCCACGCCGCCGCCTGCCCGTGACGGTGCTGGCGGTGGCCCTGGCGATCCTGGCCGTCTCGCTCATCTCGGCCGGGCGGGGTGCGCCTCTGTCGATGGAGGCGGCCGACGAGGACGCGTCGGCCGCGACCACCGGGGCGCCCGGCCCGTTGGCGATCCCCGACGGCGCTCGGGTCCTCGTGTTCGGGGACTCCTGGGTGTACGGCTCGGCCGCGCACGTGCCCACTCAGGGCTTCGCATACGTGGTGTCGGAGTCCCTCGGGTGGGCCGCCACGGTCGACGGTGTGCGCGGCAGCGGCTACCTCAAGGACGGTATCGACGGGCCGGATTACGGCACCCGCATCGCAGCGCTGGAGCCCTCGCTCGACCCCGACATGATCATCGTGGAGGGCTCGATCAACGACCGGCGCCTCTACCCGGACGGGTACACCGACGCCGTCACCGCCGCATGGGACACCCTCGCGGCGACGTTCCCCGACGCGGCCGTGGTGATCCTCGGCCCGGCGCCGCAGATCCTTCCGGTCGAGGCGGCGACCGCGGCCATCGACGCCGACCTCGCGGGCCTCGCCGCGGCACGCGGCTGGTGGTACATCTCACCCCTCGCCGAGGCGTGGATCCGCCCGGCCAACTACTTCGAGGTCATCGACACCGGAGCGGGCAACGACCATCCGTCGACCGCCGGTCATGCCTATCTCGCCGAGCGTCTGGCCGCGTCGCTCGACGCGCTGTCCGAGCTGCCCGAGGTGTCGGCGGAAGCGCCCCTCGGAGGGTGGTAGTCTCGATCGGCACGCCTCCGTAGCTCAGGGGATAGAGCGTTGGTTTCCGGTACCAAAGGTCGCAGGTTCGATTCCTGTCGGGGGCACCAAGGGTTGTACGCGGAACGGGTGTCAAGTCGTACGCGGCACACGTGTGAACGAGAAGAGCCGCCAGCCATCTGGCGGCTCTTCTCGTCCGGCGGGACTCAAGCCGCGCTATCGCAACACCCTGCCCGAATCATGGATCTGACGGCGAGCCTCGTCGATGGTGGCGAGGATCGAGATGGTCTCACCGTGAGTATGAAGCGGCGATTCAGCGCGGCCCTCGTCCACGTATCGCGCTAGGGCGGTCGCTTCCCACGACAGACCGTCGAAACCCACCATGCCGGTCGGATCGTCCCACCGGCGAGTCGCTCCGAAGACGGCTGTGTCGCTCACGGTGAACGACGTCGGCGTGAAGAAGGGCGACGCGAGATCGATCCGCGCGCGGTTGCCGGCTATCGTCGCCACGATGGGGGTGCGTGTGAGCAAGCCCGCGCTCAGGGCGGCATGGGCGTTGCCGTCGTAGCCGAGCGCGATGGTCGCGTAGGCATCCACACCGGTGGGGGTCAGCATGCCGTGCGCGACGATCTCCGTGGGCGCCCCGAGCGTCTCCGACGCGAAGGCGACGGGATAGATGCCGATGTCGCCCAACGCACCGCCGCCGCGTTCTCGACGCCAGATGCGCCGCTCCGGGTCTCGCGGGACCGCCTGACCGTGATCGGCGAGGACAGCCTCGACCTCGCCGATCACGCCGTCGGCGATCAGGCGGCGGATCACGCTCGACTGCGGCAGGTATCGGGTCCACATCGCCTCCATGGCGAAGACCCCGGCGGCACGCGCGGCGTCGAACAGTCGTCGCGCGTCGTCCGCGGACGTGGCCGCGGGTTTCTCCACCAGAACGTGCTTTCCCGCTGCGATCGCGAGCAAGCCGTGAACGACGTGCTCGGATGCAGGTGACGCGATGTAGACGACGTCCACCTCACCCGATGCGACAAGGGCCTCGTACGATCCGAACACCGAGGGGATGTCGAATCGCGCGGCGAAATCGACGGCGCGCTGGAGCGACCGCGATCCGACGGCGACCACTCGCTGATCGGTGAACCGCGCCAACGCCTCGACGAAGGCCGCGGCGATGCCCCCGGGCGCGAGGATGCCCCATCGCAATGAGGGAGCATCGTCGCGGGCGAAGATCTCGGGCTCAGGGAACGCCGCCGGGAGGGTCACTCCCCCTCCACCGGAATCGCGCCTTTCGCCGCGTCCCCGAGGGGCACGGGGTCGAGGAACCAGACGTCATAGGGTCGTTCGAGCAGGTCGGCATTGAGCTCGTTCAACCGCACCAGCGGGGCACCCGCGGCATGCGCGTCCAGGTCGGCGCGAGTGCTCCACCGTTCGACCATCACGACGGTGTCGCCGTCTTGCTCGAGGTGCGCGGCGTAGAGCTCGCACCCGGGCTCGGCGTGCACGAGCGGCGACACCTCACGGAACGAATCGATGACAGCCGGGCCTCTCCCGGGCTTGGCGGTGAGCACGGCGACGACGGTGACAGCCATGATCACACCGTCCGGAAGTCGATGCCGAGAAGGGATGCCGCCGCTCGATAGGTGGCGGAGCGGTGTCCGAGAGACAGGCTCCAGTGATGCCCGACGCCCGTCGCGGACCAGGCGTCGACCCACTCCCCCGGGTCGCGTCCGAAGTCCACGCGACTCGTGGTGTTGCCGATCTCCAGCAGCGGACCGGGGACCACCGTGCCTTCGGAGGCGATGAAAGACAGCGTCCCGTCGCGGTCCTGTCCGAGTCCGAGCAGGGTGACCGGTCCGTGCTGCACGTCGAACTCGACCGACACACCCCACCCACGCTTCCCGTGGTAGACCCCGAGTCCGCGCAGCAACGGGTCACGGGACGACACGGCCAGGTGGGCCGGCCCGTCGTGTCCCATTTCGACGACGTCGTCCTCGAAGTTCAGGGCCTGGATCTCGCAGAACGAGCCCCCGGCGCCGACGACCTGGGTGGCCAGCTGGGCGAGAGTCGTCCGCAGCTCGTATTCCCCCGTGGTCGGGATGCCGCGGGCGGTGAGGAGCGAGGCGCCGAGGATCATTCCGGCACCGAGCCGCTCGTGCTGCTCTCCATCGAGTCCGCGATGGTAGTAGGCGAGCGAGTCGAGGTCGAAGTCCTCCACGAGTCGGTCGAGACCGACCGACACGCGCGCACCCCACGCGAAGTCCTCGTCGACGACGGTGTCATCGAGCGTGAACACGCTGCGGGCCAGGTCCATCCGCGCGGCCGTCTCCTGCTCCGTCACGGCATCCACCCGCACACGCAGGTCGTCGAACTCGAGCACCTCCACGTGCGAGCCGAACGTCACCGGCAAAAGCGTCAGATCGGTCGAGACATCGAGCATGCCCGGGTAGACGTGGCCCATCAGTCCGTGACGTGCGTGGCGAAGTGCCGCACGCACATGCGCCGCCGCGATCCACTGCTCGATGCGCCGCCATGCCGACTCCTGCCGCAGGTGTCCCGACACCGACCGGAACGGGATACCGGCGCGCATGAACACGTTGCCGACCTCGGGCACCGGGCACTGACCGCAGTAGGCCAGCCACGCGCCGGTGTCGAAGGACGCGTGATCCATCTTCTCGGTGGGCTGCAGGTCGATCACCAGCACGGGGGCTCCGGAGCGCTGCGCGATCGGCAAGACCATCGAGCTGGTCAGGTAGGTCGTGAGGAAGAGCACGATGAGGTCGCAGTCGGCCTTGCGCAGCGCTTCTGCCGCAGCCGCGCCCTCCTGCGCATCGGAGATGAACCCGACGTCGGTCACCTCGGCGTCCATCTCGGCGAACCGCTCCGAGACGTACCGAGAAGACTGCTGCAGCTGCGGCAACAGACCCGGGAACTGCGGCCAGTAGGTACCGAGCCCACCGGCGACCAGACCGATCCGCGGCTTGCGCCGCGACTTCGGGGCCAGCACCGAGCTCAGCTCGTTGAGTGCGGTCGTCATATGCACCTTCTTTCGTTGTCGCGGCTATGCCGCGGTCTGTGTCAGGGTCGCGTGGCCGTCGACGGAACGCGCTTTCTCAGCGCGGCGCGCCATAATGAGAAGACCCGCGTCGGGTATCGGCGGTTCGGGAGAGTCAGGGGGAGCTGTTCGATGGCGCGCGCACGGGTTCACATCAGGGATGTCGCGCGGGTCGCTGGTGTCTCGGTGGGCACCGTCTCGAATGTGCTGAACGGGCGGACGACGGTCAAGCCGGAATTGGTGGCGCGCGTCCACGCGGCGATGCGCGACCTGGAGTACGTGCCGAACAGCCACGCACGTCAGCTCTCGTCCGGCGCGAGCAAATCGCTGGGTCTGCTCGTGCTGAGCAACTACGACTCGTTCTTCAACGTCCTCGCCGAGGCGGCCGAGGACGCCGCGGAGAGAGCCGGCTTCTCCGTCTTGCTCGGCGGAAGCTCGCAACGAGCCGAACGAGAGACGCGCTACCTCGATCTCTTCGAATCGCAACGTGTGGGTGGCATCATGCTCGCTCCGATCGACGGCGTATCGCCCCGAATGCGCTCGATCCAGGCCGCGGGCACCCCGATCGTGCTCCTGGGCGTTCCCGATGCCGAACCCGACTTCAGCGTCGTGCAGTCCGACGCGGAGCATGGCGGCTACGTCGCCGTTCGTCATCTCATCGACCAGGGCCGGCGGGACATCCTCATGGCAGGCGGTCCGATGCACCAGGTGCGCGGTCGCATCGACGGCGCGACCCGCGCGGTCGCCGAGTCGCCGGGTATCCGCATGGACTACCTGTCGACCGTCACCCTCACCATCGATGAAGGACGCCGCATCGGCGCGCGTATCCTTGCAACGCCACCGGAGCGACGTCCCGACGGGATCTTCGCCGCCAACGACCTGCTCGCGATCGGGCTGATGCACGAGATCACCCGCGAGAGCGCCATTCGAGTCCCCGACGACCTGAGCCTCGTCGGACACGACGACATCGAGTTCGCCGCCACGGCGCAGGTGCCCTTGACCACCGTACGTCAGCCCGTCGAACGCATGGCGCAGGCTGCCGTCGAGCTGACGGTGGCCGAGATCGCGGCCGGGGCGGGGTTCGAGCATGCGCGACGCGTCTACTCGCCTGAGCTCGTGGTGCGCCACACATCCCGACCGACGTCGGTGGGCGTTCATCGGTAGAGCGCACCGCCGTCGTGGCGCCGGAGCTCGAACTCATGCCCGCCGCGTGACAGATCGCGCACTTCTCCGCCGATGCGGATCCGGGCGCCGTCGGACAGGTCGACCCGGTAGCGGATGAGGTCCTCGGCGGTCTTCTGCCACTCGACCTCAGCGGTGCGGTCACCCGCGAGGTGGGCCAGGCCGGCGACCCGATCGCGTCCGAGATCGTTGACCCGCAGCTCCGCGACGGGCCCGGCCTCATCGACATCGAGATGCAAGCCGAGACCCCATCTCGACATCTGCCAGGTGGGCGCGCCGCCCCAATAGTGGCACTGGCTCCAGCGCTCGTCGAAGACCTCCCACCACGTCGTTGCGCCACGGTCGAGCATCCAGCCCCAGCCGGCACGCCACAGGTCCGCGACCTCTTGTCCCCGACCACAGTCGAGCAGGATCGGGAAGGAGTAGTTCGTGAAATACGGTGTGGCCGCACCGGGGCGGACCTGGCTCGGATCACGCAGGCGATCCGCCGTGCGGTCGAACGGGAAGGCGCGGGAGACGTGCTCCTGGATGTGCTGCGCCGCACCCTCGGGGTCGACGATGCCGCTGTGCACACCGAGAGTCCAGGAATGATACGGGTTCGCCGGGTCGACCATCCACCGTGCCAGCACGCGCGCGAGCCGATCCTCGTCTGCCGCGTAGGTCGAAGCCTGTTCGGGCTTGCCGAGCAGCTCGAGCCATCGTCGCCAGCTGCGCACCGCCTGATGGACGTGGGAGAGGACGGCGAGGTTCGGCTGATCCTGCGGCACGCCGTAGCCCCAGTCGACGAACGACCACGGCAGATGGTGGTCGCCGTCGACGTCGATGCACGCGAGGAGCGCATCGACGTTGGCCTGGGCGCTCTCCTCCAGCTCGCGGAGGATGGCGAGGTCGCCTTCGACCCGCGCGACGTTGATGCACGCGGTCACCCACTGAGCGGCGTAGGTACCCAGATAGAGCACCTCGCCCGGGCCGCATCCTGACACGAGTCCGTCGTCGCGTGCTCCGGCGGCGGAGTGCAACAAGGCACGACGCACGAGCCGCACGTCGCCCCACCCGGCGCTGAGCAGGTGCAGGGCGCTGGAGACGACGTCACCGACCCACTCCCCACGCTCCCGGACCGAATCGATGAGGCTGTCCTCGGCGGTCGCGCGCAACGTGTCCAGTCCCGTCATCCAGATGCGGTCCAGCAGCGGATCACCCGACTCGAAGCGGCCGGTGGGCGCCCCGAGGAAGTCGCGCTCGACGAAGCGGGCCTCTGCCACGTCGCTGTCGAGACCGCCGCGCACACGCACCTCGACGTACCGACCACCCAACGACTGCAGCGGTTCGATGGTGGTCTCGCCGGCGTCGACGGTGAAGTGCTGCAGCATGCGTGTCGGGCCGGCCGACAGCGCGACGACCGGGGAAGGTCGACCGTCGGGGGTCAGTCGTTCGGCGAACCCGACGGTGACCTCCGCACGGGCGGACGAGGTGATCTTCAACGCGACCGACCCCACGCGCACGCGACCGAGATCGTACCGGAACCAACGACCGTCGAGATCGTCCAGCGGATCGGGGTCGTCGTCGGCGAGCAGGAACTGGGTGCCGATGTCGTCGAACTCGTATCCGACGTACGTATCGCGGTACACCCCGGTCGACTGCGGCGTCAGCGTCCGCGACCGCCACGTGGGCAGCGCGATGTCTGCGCACGTGGCCTGGGCGCCGAGCACGGAGAGATCGATCGTCCGCGTTTCCGACCATCCGGCGTGAAGGTCGTCGTCCCACCACGCACCGGTGAACGGAACCGCCTGCCACTCGACCCATCCGAGCAGCGGGCTCACTCGAAGACCGGTGGCGTGGTACTCCTCCAATTCGCGGCCCCGCCACGACAACGGCACCTCGTTGCCGTCATCTGCGGTCAGGCGCACCCAGACGAAGGGGGGCACCGCGGCGGACATGCGCGTGGTGAGGAGCTCTGCCTGCGCATGGAGCGCCAGCCGGTGACGGCCGACGGGCAGGTCGATCGACTGCTCGTGGTATTCCGGAAGCGCGGGCGCATAGCGCAGCGGCCCGTGCACGACGGTCTCGGCGTCGATGCGAAGACGGAAGGCGCCCGACGCCTGTACCGCCAGGCGATACGCCCCGTCGGCGGGAACGACCACGTCCGCGACGAACCCCGCATGCTGGTCGGGACGCGACTGCTCCCCCAGCCAGAATGCGCCGGGGAACGTCGGCTCAAGCGCGCGACGGACCGCACCGGCGGGCCGACCCTCGAGTCCCGAGTAGCCGTGCGGCTCGATCTGCACGCCTTCGACGAGGTCGTGGGTGCTGCGCGGGCTGTCCTGCGGGCGGATGGTCTGTCGGATGTCGACGTCACTCATGAGGGATCTCGCTGTCGTTCAGGTGGCCGGCGGGTGCGATCGGCTCCGGCAGGACGGGTGGAGCGCCGAGCGCACCGTGTGTGGGTGCCGCGGCGAAGCTCGTCGCGATGTGGGCGACCAGCTCTGCCATGAGCTCCGCGCGCACCGCGAGATGGGCGGGATCGTCGTAGAGGTTGCGCCACTCGCGCGGGTCGGCCCGGAGGTCGTAGAGCTCTCCCTGCGCGCCGGCCGTGCTCGGATCGACGAAGAGGATGAGCTTGTAGCGGGGGGTTCGCCACATCCAGGCCGGGGCCGGTTCGTGCATCTCGGCGAACGATCCCGACCGGGCAGCACGCTCCAGCAGGGACGCCCCGGCAGCACCGGGGTGGATGTCGAATCCGGCGGCATGGGCGATCGTCGGATACACGTCGACCAGCGCCGCCGGCCTATCGTCGACGGTGCCGCGCAGGCGCGGCGCGATCGCCGTGCCGGACAGCACCAGCGGCACACGAACGCTGCTGTCGTAGAGGCAGTACTTGGAGAACTGGAAGTTGCGCTCGCCGAGCAGCTCGCCGTGGTCGCTGGCGAAGACGATCAGGGCGTTGTCGAGACGACCGCGCGCCGCCAGCCTGTCGAGGGCCTGGCCGAACAGGGAGTCCAGCCAGCTGCAGTTCGCCCAGTAGCGGAGCGTCGCGAGGCGACGCTCGCGGGGGGTGAGAGCACGCCACGCCTCACGCCATCGCTGGCTGCGGGCCCCGAGGAAGGGCGAGTTCTCGTCGCGCACCCGGATGTGGTCGTAGCGCGACTCATCCCACGGCGGGATTTCCAGGTCGGGGATCTCGTCGATGTCGTACAGCGACTCGAACTCCGCGGCGGGGTTGTGTCCGGCGTGCGGTTTGACGAAGCTGAGGTAGAAGAAGAGCGGCTTGTCGGTGTCGAGATCCGGGCAGGAAAGCCACTCGAGCGCCCGTTCCGCGATCCAGCCGTCGGGGTGGTTGCGCGTCGGGATGGTGGAGGTGGCGCCGAGGTACCCTACCGGCTCTTCCTCGCCCGGACCGTATCCGCGGGTCATGTCGAGGTAGGCGGCCCGTCCTTCCGGATCGTCCTCCTCCTGCCAGCCGATCGCACCGACCTCGAGCCCGAGATCTCGTGTTCCGACCACCCGCACGTCGAAGCCCCGGGTCGAGGGGGTTTCGGGGGTGCGTCCCCAGTGCGTCTTGCCGAAGCCGGCCGTGAGGTAGCCGGCGTCGCGCATCGCCTCGGCCAGAACCGGGGCGGCGATGGCGTCATCGCCCGGAGTGGCCGATTCGTTCGAACGCACCCCGTTCTGCGACGGGTACATCCCGGTCATCAGGGAATGACGACTCGGCACGCACATCGGCGCCTGACAGGTCGCCTGGGGGAAACGGATCCCGGACTGGATCAGCCGATCCAGGTTCGGGGTCTTGACGAGGGGGTTCTGGACGCCGAGGGCGTCCCAACGCTGCTGGTCCGTCATCAGGAAGATGATGTCGGGCCTGTCATCCGCGGTCATCGTGGATACCTTTCAAGAACATGGCACGCTCACGCGGGCCGGTGCGTCGGTCACGACAGCGGTCACTCGAGGCCGGAGCCGACGATTCCGCGGGTGAACCAGCGCTGGAACAGCACGAAGACCAGCAGGACCGGGATCATGGCCACGACCGCGGCCGCGAACCCGACCGACGGCGAGATATTGCTGAACTCTCCCTGCGCAAGGGGGGCGAGGGCGAGGGTCAGCACGCGCGTGTCGGGTCCGGGAGCGGCCACGAGGGGCCAGATGTACATGTTCCACGCGGTGAGGAAAGTCACCACCGAATAAGACGCGATCACCGGCTTGGCCAGGGGAAGCGCGATCGAGAAGAACGTGCGGAACCACCCCGCGCCGTCGAGCCGCGCTGCCTCGATGAGGCCGCCCGGGAAGGTGACGAAGAACTGCCGGAACAGCAGGATGCCCAATGAAGCATGCCCCACGACCGGCAGGATCAGTCCGGCGAAGGAGCCGACCAAGCCCAACTCGAGCGTCACGATGAACGTCGGGATCAGGGTGAGGTTGGCGGGGAGGAAGATCGGCACCACGAACATGGCCAGCAGCACGCCGGCGCCGCGGATTCGGATCTTCGCCAGCGCGAAACCCGCGGGCAGACAGATCGCCAGCTGAAGCACGAGCACCGATATCACGAAGATGAAGGTGTTCAGGACCGTGCGCGGTGTCAAGTATGCCCAGGCATCGGCGTAGTTTTCCCACACCAGCTCGCTGGGCAAGAGCTTCGGCGGGTACTGCGAAATCTCCTGGAAGGACATCAGCGAACCCGACAGCAGATAGAGCAGCGGGAAGGCGGTGATCAAGCCGAAGACGACGATGGTCGTGTATCGGCCGAACCGCATGGTCGTGGGTTTCATCGGGTCGACCTCGATCCCAGGACGCGCCCCAGGGCGACGATCCCGACGATGAGCAGAAGTTGGAAGATCGACAGGGCGCTGGCGTAGCCGACGTCCTGGAAACTGAAGGCCTGTTCGTATGCCAACAGCGCGAGGCTCCGGGTGGCGCCGAGAGGACCGCCACCGGTCATGATCAAAGAGACGTCGAGAGAGTTGGCGACGAAATTGATGACTTGCAGCACGACGACGACATATGTCGTCGGCATGACGTTCGGCCAGGTCATCGACCACAGCATGCGCCACGGTCCGGCGCCGTCAAGTGCCGCCGCGGAGTAGATGTCCTCGGGGACACGCTGCAGTCCGGCGAGGTAGAAGATGATCACGATGGGCAGGGCGAGCCAGATCATCATCAGCACCAGCGACGGCAGCGCGAGCACCTCGCTGTTGAGGAAGTCGACCGGGGGAAGTCCGAGGAGCCGGAGCAGGGCCGCGATCGGACCCTGTCGAGGGTCGTACATGAACGACCACAGCACGGCCGAGACCGCCACCGAAAGCACCACCGGCACGAAGTAGAGAACGCGCAGGACCGGGACCCCCGGCATGTTCACGTTGATCAGCACGGCGAGCATGAAGCCGACGAGTATCGTCGGAATGACGCCGAGGAAGACGTACTGGATGGTCACGCCCAGCGCCTGCCACATGTCCGGGTCGGCGAACAATCGGCTGTAGTTGTCGAAACCCACGAAAGTCGGGGGATTGAAGAAATCCCACTCCATGAAGCTGAGGGCGATGCCGACCACGGCGGGAATGATGACGAAGACGGTGAACATCACGATGGCCGGGGTGAGCATGCCCCAGGCCGCCATGACGTCGAATCGGCGCGCTCGGCCGCCCGCCGGGCGCGGGGGTTTCCCCGCGCCCGAACGAGTGACGATGCGCTGTGTCGCGCGGGTGTCGGTCATCACGGAAGGAGGGCGTTGAGCTCGTCCTGTGCGGCGGTGAAGGCGACCTCGATCGACTCATCACGCAGCATGACCATCTGGATGGCTTCCTGAAGGGCAGGCAGCACCTCAGGCGCGACCTCAGCCGGGTAGGGCTTCTGCAGGATGGCGTCCTCGATGGAGATCTGGACGGCCGGCACGAAGTTCGACGGTACGGGCGGCGGGTCCTGCTGCCAGGTACCGTTCTCGATTCCGTCGGTGGTCGCCGGAATGACGCCGTCGTCCTTGGCGACCTCGAAGCCGCCGTCGACCGAGTAGAACCACGCGAGGAACTCCCACGCGGCGCTCTTGTTCTCGGACTTCTCGCTCAGTGACAGCGAGTAGGCGCCGCCGCCGGTGGTGCGCACCCCGTCGATGATCGGCATGGGCGCGACATCCCACTCGCTCTGCATCTGCTCGCGCAGGGCGGCGATGCGGGCAGTCGAGGCCACCTCCATCGCGGCCTGCTCGCTCGGGAAGAGATTCTTGCCGGGGTCGTTGGCCAGCGCCGAGTAGGGCACGCCGAACCCGTCCATGTAGGGCTCGAGGAGAGTGGTCCACGCTTCGATCCCCGCGGCGTCGGCGAAGATGAACTCGCCTGCCGCCTCGTCGTACATGTCGCTGCCGTAGGCGCGGATCACCGGGTACCACTGGAAGGGGGTCTCCGCCACACCCAGCGGGGTGACGATACCGTACACGTCGCCGCCGGACCCGTCATAGATCGTGCGTGCGGCGTCGTACATCTCCTCATAGGTCCAGTCGTCGGTCGGCAGCTCCGCACCGTACTCCTCGAACTGGTCGATGTTGTAGACGATCACGCCGCTGTCCGCGCTGACGGGAAGGCCGGTGATACGACCGTCCTCGGTCTCGAACAGACCCAAGAAGTTCGGGGAGAATTCGGCGGAGTCGAGGCCCGAACGGCCCTCCCCGAGCCATTCCGACATGTCCCAGAGAAGTCCGTTCGAGTCGAGGGTCTGGTTCAGTCCGCCGGTGTTGAACAGGACGTCGGGAACGGAGTCGCTGAGGTTTTCCGTGGCGAGCTGCTGAATGTAGTCCGCCGGGGATTCGGCCACCGACTGCACGGTGACCTTGATGTCGGGGTGAGACTCCTCGAAGACCTTGGCGTACTCCTCGAACTGCGGGGTGAGCGACGCGATCATACCCACGCGGATCTCACCGCTGGCTTCCGACGGGTCGGTGTCGTCGGTTGAGGAGGAATCCCCCTCGGTCGAGCATGCGGCGAGCGAGACCGCGAGAGCGAGTGCTCCGGTGCCGGCGACGAGCCGGGATGCTGACTTTCTTGTGGTGGCCACTGTGACAACCTTCTTTGCTTGGGACAGGGATCCGATCATCAATGAATCGGTTCACGAGACGGTAGCAGACAAGTGGCCGATTCGCCTAGCCCCGACACGACCCGAAGGCGACTCGCGTATTGCTTCAGCGTAAAAACGGACGAAACTCCGCTTCTCTCGCCGCGCGTATGACATGATGCAGAATATGAACCGGTTCACAGACGAACTTCAAGGACCCGGCCCGACGATGGACACGCCTCCGCGACCCAACCTCGTGTTCATCTTCTCCGACCAGCAGTCACGCGACATGCTCGGCGCTTACGGACTCAGCGACGTCAAGACGCCGTACCTCGATCGACTCGCCGAGAACGGGCTGCTGTTCGACCACGCCGTCTCCAACTCCCCCGTCTGCACCCCTGCCCGGAGCATGCTGATCTCGGGCGAGCACCCGTTCTGGAACAACTGCTTCACCAATGACCGGCGCCTCGCGACCGACCTCGGCGAATCGTTCGCCGAGGTCACCGGCCGGCACGGCTACCGCAACGGCTATGTGGGCAAGTGGCACCTCTACGGCGGCGACCGGAATCGACCGATCCCGGCGGGCCCCGACCGTCACGGCTTCGACGACGAGTTCCTCTCGAACAACTGCGCCGTCAACTACGACCCCGACAACGCGTTCTATTGGGACGGCGACCGGAAGGTGCTCTTCAACTGCTGGGAAGTGGAAGGGCAGACCGATCAGGCGGTGCGGTTCATCGAGGACCAGACGCCCGACGACCCCTTCACGTTGTTCGTCTCATACCACGCACCGCACAATCACAACGGCGGAGACGACGCGAAGTACACCTCGTTCGATGCCCCCGAGGAGTTCAAAGACCTCTACGACCCCGAAGATCTGACTCTCCGCCCCACCGTCCCGGTCAACGAGCGGACGCGTCTCATGACGCAGGGCTACCTCGCGCTCTGCAGCGAGGTCGACACGAACGTCGGTCGCATCCTGACCGCTCTCGAGGAGCAGGGCCTGCGCGAGAACACGATCATCGTGTACACGAGCGATCACGGCGAAACGTTCGGGGCGTTCAACAACCACGCCCACAAGTCCAGCCCCGAGGACGTGTCAGCCCGTGTTCCGCTGATCATTTCCCTGCCCGACGGAATGGTCGCACCTCGGCGCTCCGAGCTCATCGTCGGGACGATCGACCTGATGCCGACTCTCCTCGGCCTCATGGGGCTGGACATCCCCGACCACGTGCACGGCAAGGACCTGTCGGGGGCCATCCTCGAGGCGGACGACGACGCGGTCGAATCGGCGCCGATGTTCTATTTCACGACGCCTTGGCGCGGCGTGTACACGAAGGACTGGACCTACTCGATCGAGAACATCGATCGCGCGAACCCACGCGAGATCAATCGCGAAGGCGACGTCGGGCGCACGATCCTCCTTCGTCGCATGGACACTCTCTTCCGCCGAGCGGATGATCCCCACCAGCTCGACAATCACTTCGGGCGGATACCGCTGCCCGGGGTGCCCGGGACCGAGGAGATCCAGGCGTACCTGCACAAGAAGACCGAGGAGTGGCTGGCTTACTTCGAGGACCCCTTCCCCGACCAGCACGAGCTGTGGACATACGTCGACTCCGACACCACCCCGCCCATCCACCGGATGCGTGAGCTGAGCCCGATGACGCGCGGTCCTCAGCCCCGATGAGCACCGGCGCGAGGATCACGCCGGGACAGCCGTGGCTCGACACGTCAGGGAAGCGAATCCACGCTCACGGCGGATCGATCATCGCCGTCGACGGAGTCTTCTACTGGTATGGCGAGAACAAGGAGCACTCGTCGCCCGGCAGCGGAATCTGGCATTGCGGTGTGCGGTGCTACTCGTCTGTCGATCTGATGACCTGGGAGGATCGCGGGCTGATCATCCCGCCGTCCGATGATCCGACGTCGCCGCTGCACCCGTCGCAGGCATTGGACCGTCCTCACATCGTCTTCAACGCGAAGACCGGAAAATATGTGTGCTGGGTGAAGGTGATGACCCCCGGGGTCGGTCAGCGATCGACCGTGCTCACGGCCGACACTCTTCTCGGGCCCTACACGATTGTGCGGTCGTGGATGCGTCCGTTGAACATGAACGCAGGTGACTTCGACCTGGTGGTCGACCCTGTCGACGGACGGGGCTACTACTACTTCGAGCGGGTCCACTCCGAGATGATCTGCGCTGACCTCGCCGATGACTACACCGCGGTAACGGGCCAGTACTCGACGCACTTCCCGCATCCGCATCCGCCGGCGGTGCGAGAGGCACCGGCGCACTTCACCCGCAACGGGCTTCACTACCTGGTGACCTCGGGGACGACGGGTTACTACCCCAACCCGAGCGAAGTGGCTGTTGCCCCGACGTATCACGGCCCGTTCACGGTCCTCGGTGACATGCACCCCGAGGATGAGAGTCGTTCCTCCTTCCAGTCGCAGATCTCCTCGGTGTTCCGCCATCCCGGGAAGCGCGACCTGTACATCGCCCTCGCCGACCGGTGGCTCCCCCACTACCGTGAGCACGGTGCGATCGCACAGCGTGCCTTCGCGGCGCACTTCGGACCGAGTGGCCCGGGCGGGCCGATCGAGGAGCTGACCGTGACCGATACGTCGAAGGCCGACTACGTGTGGTTGCCGCTGACGTTCGACGGCGAGCGCCCCTCGATCGCATGGCGCGACAGCTGGAGTCCTGACGAGTACGAGGACGCCTGATGGGCACCTCGGTGACACCTCAGACGCTCCGCGGCCACATCGCAGAGGGCTGCGGGCGCTTCTCGACCGCCGATGCGCGCGACGATGCCAACGCCCTCACCACCATCCGAGCCGCCTACGACGCCGGCGTGCGCGTGTTCGACACCGCGCGCGCGTATGCGACCGTCGACGACGATCTGCACAATGAGCACCTCCTCGCCGAGGCGCTCCGCGGGCGGGAGGACGTGGTGATCATGACCAAGGGCGGCCACTTCCGTACCGGACCCACCACCTGGGGGATCGAGAACACAGTCGATCGCGTTCGGCGCGACGTCGAAGCGAGCCTTCGCGCACTGGGGCGCGAGCGTCTCGACATGTATTACCTGCACCGCGCCGACGGCGCCGGCGACCTCGAAGGCGTCTTCGTTGCGCTGGAGGCTCTTCGACGCGATGGCACGATCGGCGCCATCGGCATCTCCAATGCCACCGTCGAGCAGATTGACCTCGCACGCTCTGTGTGTCGCCTCAGCGCCGTGCAGAATCGCCTGGTGGCCGTCGAGCGCACCGCCGAGCTCGCTCACGCTGAACGCCACGGGCTGGCCTTCTTCGCATACTCGCCGCTGGGCGGGCCGGCACACGCCCGTGATCTGCCGGCACGCCTTCCGGCGCTCGCCTCGCTCGCCCGTGAACGTGGCGTGGGGGTGCACCGCCTGGCGCTTCGCGGGATGCTCGCGAACTCGCCGGCGCTCTCGGTGATCGTCGGGATGGGAACCCCCTGCCGAGCGGCTGAGGGCGCCGCTGCGATGACCGAGGAGTGGGATGCCGCATGCGCTACGGCCTGGAAATCCGACACCGCGCGGGCATGAAGGCCGGCCCGCGCGTGCCCGACGTCACCAGCCGGCAGACACTGCGCGGGAGCTACATCACGAACCCGCTCGTTCGGAGGAGAATCGGGCATTGCACTGCTGCTGGAGTTCGACATCTCCCCACATCGGGTGCTGCGGGGCCGCGTTGGAGCAGACGATGGTCCCCCAGGCGCCCACACGGATCGACTCCTCGACGGCGTGCCGACAGAACGCAGATCCGATCGGACCTTCCTCGAACGTGCCTTCGAGGGGCGTGTAGCCGATCCACCCCTCAGCAAACACCAGCGGAACGTCTCGGGCTGCGGCGAAGTCAGCCGCGACATCCAACCAGAGGCGGAGAATCGCTCGCATCTCGAAGTGGTGCACCTGGTATCGCTCGTAGAGGAACCGGTCGAATGCCCCCTCGTCGATCCAGTCCATGAGGAACGTTTCCGGCTTCCCCATGATCGTGGCATCCATCTTCCACGCGTCCTCCCCCGACAGGACCCACGTCTGCGCGGGCGGCGCGTCGTCGCGAAGGAGACCCAGGGCGCGGACCTGCTGCTCGGGAAACGCCGCGAGATCACCGCGAAGGTCGAAGGCGGCCGTCACTTCGTCGAGCACGCCGTAGACGTACGGGTGAGCGACGAAGACATCGATGTTGCGGGGAACGTACCGCATGGCGTCCACCGGCACTCCGGAGTAGTTGACGGTCACAGGATGTGCCGGATGCCTCTCATGGAAGGTCGAAAGGCCGGCCTCGAGCCTCGGCCGGAGCGCGGCCATGAGGCCGACGGGGTCCTCATACCAATTCGGCAACCCTTCCGTGAGATGTCCGCCCTGGACCTCGTTGTGCAGTTCGGTGAATGCGATGCGGTGCCCCAACCCGGCTTCCTCGACGACGTCCACGAGCGACGCCAGCGCCTCGGCGAGTGCCGTCGGACGGTCCTCGGCGGGAACGCCACGAAGGGCGTCCCACCAATCGCGGGACTCGGCGAACGCCGAAGACTGCTGATATTCCCACGAGGAGAGGATCACGAACAGATCGTGCCGCTCGAGCGTCTCGAACAACTCGAGAAGATGTCGACGCGCATCGATCAGCGTGCGCTCTTTCACGTTGTACCAGCGAACGCGCTGGCCGTACTCGCCCCCCAGCGGCCCGAGCGCGAAGGCCGACGTGTCGATCCCCGAACCGAACAGCAGGAAAGGCATCGCGCAGATGCGCACCGTGTTGTAGCCGCGCTCGACAGCCTCCGCCGCCGCACGATCGAGATCCTCGAATGGTTCACCGGGCCCGGTGCGCACGTACCAGGAGAAGTCCCACAGCGTGATGGTCAGCCGCTCGGGCAGCCCCGGTCGAAGCGGAACCGGGCGATACGGCGCATCGGCGGCGAGGTTCTCCGCCGCGACGGCAGGGGCGAGTGCATCGCTATGAGACATGTACGTCAGCATCCTTTTCTCGTGCGGAGGGGCTTTCCTCAGACGGCGTGGCGCTGGTTGCCGGTGGCCAGATGGCCCGACCCTCAGCGTCTCTCAGCGGGATCCGCCGTCGCGGGATCAAGCCGCCGACGTCCTCGATCCAGGTGTCCATCAGGCGTCGGAGTCGATCCGCCTCCCCGGGGAGGACCGCACAGAGATCATGCTGCTCCGAGACATCCGCTTCGAGGTCGAACAGCAGTTCGGTGTCGTCCTCGTAGAGGCGGATGAGCTTGTATCGCCCGTCGCGAACCGCTGCCCCGGGGGTGCCGCCCTGGTTGGCATAGTGCGGGTAGTGCCAGAAGAGCGGACCCCGCTCCGCTGGTCGCCCCCGCCAATGCGACGACAGGTCGACTCCGTCCACGTGCTGTTCCGGGAGAAGCGGCAGTCCGCACATCCCCAGCACGGTTGGGTAGATGTCTGCGGAGATCGCCGGCACCTCGGAGATGCTCGCGTGCGGCACGACGCCGGGCATGCTGACCAGAAGCGGGATACGGACACCTCCCTCCTGCATCCATCCCTTGCCCTCCACGAAGGGAAGGTTCGAGGTCGGCGAGCCTTCGGCGGTCGCCAACCCGCCGTTGTCCGACGTGAAGATGATCAGCGTGTTCTCTCGAATGCCCTCGTCGTCAAGCGCATCGAGCAGTCGACCGACGCACGCATCGAGGTGTTCGACCATGGCGGCGTAGTCGGGATCTCCTTGCCGTTGACGACGTCGTACATGAACGCCGCGCAGGTGCCAGGTCGGCATCTCCTCCTCGTCTCGCAGGACATCGAGGTCGCGCCCCATCCGTCGGGCCTTCGCCTCGTACTTCGCCGACAGCCCACCCGGGGGCTCGATGGGGGTGTGTACCGCGTAGTGCCAAAGGTTCAGGAAGAACGGACGCGCGTCACGCTCACGGATCAACGTGATCGCTTCATTCGTGAGCCTGTCCGTCAAGTACTCTCCCTCGGGGCCCTCCTCAAGAGTCTCGATGCCGTAAGGCGAGTGATAGGTCGTCGGGGAACCCATGTGACACCCGCCGATGTTCACCTCGAATCCGTGACGGTCGGGCCACGTGCGTCTCGGACCGAGATGCCACTTGCCGACGTGCCAGCTGGCGTATCCGGCGTCGGCAAGGGCGCGCGCCAGCGTGTACTCGTCCTCCGGAAGCTCCCGGAAATAGGGTACGTCTCGCAACGCACCGGTGGCGAAACCACCGATGTACTGTGTCACGCCGACACGCGCCGGACTCTTGCCCGTCAGCAGGCTCGCCCGTGTCGGGGAGCACACCGGTGCGCTCGCATACGCGTCGGTGAACCGCATTCCCGACGCGGCCAGCGCATCGAGGTGCGGTGTCTCATAGAAATCCGAACCCGTGCAGGCGAGGTCCACCGCCCCCAGGTCGTCCACGACGATCAGGATGACGTTCGGGCGATCCGGTGCCGTCTTCTCGCTCACGCCGCGTGCCCTGCGGGCGCGACACGGCCGGTGCTCCGCACCGGTCCGAGGCCTTCCGGACGCTCGGGCGACGCGAGAGCGCCGGGGCGGAACTCGCCCGCGAAATGACACGCGACCCCGTGCAGGTCGGCATCGTCCACCATCGGACGCTCGGTCCGACAGATCTCCCGGTCGGTGTTCACCATCGGCCCGATGGGACACCGCGTGTGGAAGCGGCATCCGCTCGGCGGATCGAGGGGGGTGGGAACCTCGCCCTGCAGCACGACACGCTCACCCTTCGCCTGAGACGGATCCGGGTCGGGTACGGCCGAGAGCAGGCTGGCCGTGTAGGGGTGCAGCGGTCGCGCGATGACGTCTTCGGAGGGTCCCGACTCCACGATCTGCCCGAGGTACATCACAAGGATCCGATCAGCGACGTAGCGCACCGTGGCAAGGTCATGTCCGATGAAGAGGTAGGACAGGCCGAGGCGCTCCTTCAGCTCCTTCAGCAGATTGAGGATCTGCGCTTGAAGGGAGACGTCGAGAGCGGCAACCGCCTCATCGCAGACGATGAGTTTCGGCTCCATCGCCAGAGCTCTGGCGATGACCAGTCGTTGCTTCTGCCCGCCGGAGAACTCGTGCGGGTACCGGTCGAGGGCCGAGGCATCCAAACCGACGAGTTCGAGGAGTTCGCGACTACGCGTGTCGATGTCCGTCTCCTTCACGCCCTGACCCCGCAGGGTGAGTCCGAGCATCTTCCGGACGACCATGCGCGGGTTCAGCGCCGACATCGGGTTCTGGAAGACGATCTGCACGTCGCGGTTGTAGCGACGCCGCGCGGCGGCGTTGAGGCCGGTCGCATCCTTGCCGTCGTAGACGATCGCCCCCGAGGAAGGCTCATCGATACCGAGAACGAGCCGCGCGATCGTCGACTTGCCACACCCGGACTCGCCCACAAGGCCCACCGTCTCCGAGGCGCGGATCTCGAAGTCCACTCCGTCGACGGCGCGCACTTCACGTCGGGAGAAGAAGCCCTTGCGCGGACCGGGGAAGTGCTTGACGAGGTCGCGGACCTCGAGGACCACCTCCTTCTCCGTCGACGAGATCGCGGACTCCGCGGAGCCTTCCTCCACGCGTGACGCCGGGAGGGGTGCGTCACCGAGCCAACACGCGTGTGAACGCCCCTCGCCTCCTGCCGTCAGCGCAGGGTCAGACGCGAAACACTTCTCGAACGCGAGCGGGTCGCGCGGCGCATAGGCACAGCCTGTGATCTCTTCGCGCAGCGACGGAGGCCTTCCCTCGATCGAGGTCAGCGGAAGGTGCCGCGGATGCGTCAGCGTGGGGGTGGCCTTCAAGAGATCCCGCGTATACGGGTGACGCGGGTCGGCGAACACCGACGCGGTGTCGCCGATCTCGACGATTCGCCCCGCGTACATCACCGCCACGCGCTGACAGAGCTGCGCGACGACGCCGAGGTTGTGGGTGATGAACAGGACGCTGGTGTTCTGCTCCCTGTTGAGCTTCGCGATGAGTTCGAGGATCTGCGCCTGTACGGTGACATCCAGCGCCGTGGTCGGCTCGTCGCAGATGAGGAGCTCCGGCTGGTTCGCCAGCGCGATGGCGATCATGACGCGCTGCGCCATTCCCCCGGAGAACGCCAACGGGTAGTCCTTCAGACGCGCGGCGGGATCCGGGATTCCGACCATCTCCAGGAGGTGCACTGCCTCATCGTGGGCGACCGTGTCGCTGACTCGGCGATGCGCGCGGATCGACTCGACGACCTGGTCCTCGATCTTCATGAGCGGGTCGAGCGCGGCGACGGAGTCTTGGAAGATCATGCTCATCCGGCGACCGCGAACGCCGCGTAGCTCGTCTGCGCCCATCGCGAGGACATCGCGCCCATCCAACATGACCTGGCCGGCCTCGATGACGCCCGGCGATCGCACCATGTTCATGATCGACATCGCCGTCACCGACTTGCCCGAGCCGGACTCGCCGACCAGGGCCAGTGACTCGCCTCGGCGGAGGTCGAAGGAGACGCCGCGCACAGAGGTGACGGGGCCACTGCTGGTGTGGAACGTCGTCGCGAGGTCGCGGACGCTGAGAAGAGTCGACACGTGAATTTCCTTCGTTCTGGGTCAGCGCTTCAGCAGACCGCGGTTGAGCCCGTCGCTGATGACGTAGAAGCTCATGACGAGCGCGGTGAGGACGATCATGGGCGCGAGCGCGTATTGAGGAGAGATGGACATGAAGTCGGTGCTGCTGCGCAGCAGCGCGCCGAGCGACGGCTCGGGTGGGACGACGCCGATACCGACGAAGCTCATCCCACCCTCGATAAAGACGGCGATCGAAAGGCTGAGCGCTGCCTGAACCACGAGCGGGTCCACCGCGTTCGGAAGCACATGCTGTCCGAGGACCCGGACGGGCCCCGCGCCGGTCACGCGCGCGGCGACCACATAATCGCGACTGAGCTGCGCACGCGCGGCGCTGCGGGTGAGGCGACCGAAGAGCGGGATGTTGATCAACGTGACCGTGACGAGAACGGCCATGATGCCCGGCCCGAGGATGGCGGCGACGGTGACACCCATGACGATTCCCGCGAAGGCGAGCGACACGTCGAAGATCCGCTGCAGGACGATGTCGAGATACTTCGATGTGGTGCTCACCAGGCCGAGCACGACGCCGATCGCCGCGCCGAGGGGAACCGCGATCGCTCCCACCAGTGCGTCCTGCCGGATGCCGTACACGACGCGGCTGAAGAGGTCACGCCCGAATTCGTCCGTGCCGAGCCAGTGCTGTGCGCTGGGTGGCAGGAAGGCGTCGGGGCTTTGCGCGTACGGAGAGGGGATGGGCAGGATCGGCGCGAGCAGTCCGATGGCGATGATGGACACCGCGACGACCACGCCGACGATGGTGGACGGATAACGCAGACCGCGCAGGAGTCCGTTGCGGTCGCGCGCAGCCCGGCGCACGGGCCGGACGACGGTCGGCTCGCTCATGCCGCCAACCTCAGTCGGACGCGGGGGTCGATGGCAGCATCGGCCAGATCGGTCAGCAGCTGGGTCGTGATGAACACGGCCACAGCGAGCAGCAGAAGCGCTTGAGTCAAGAGGTAGTCCCTCGTTTGCACGGATGTGAGGATGAGCTGCCCCACCCCCGGCCAGGCGAAGATCACCTCGACCAGGATCGCGCCGGCCAGGAGGTTGGCCACCTGGAGTCCGACGATGGTGAGGACAGGCGGGAGCGAGTTCGGCAGCACGTGGGTCCGGAACAGTCGGCCTGCTCGGAGACCACGCGCCGTCGCCGCCACGACGAAGTCTTCGTCGCGCTGCTGTCTCATCGAGACGGCGAGGAATCGGGCGATCGTCGCGCCCGTCGGAATCGCCAATGTCACGGCGGGGAGGACGAGGAAGGGAAGCATCCCAATCGGGTCGTCCAGGCCCGGCCCGATGCCGACCGACGGTAGCCACCCGAGCTGCACGGAGAACACCAAGGCGAGCAACAAGCCGACGACGTAGGGCGGGATGGCGAACGCGAAGGAATTGACGGCACCGACCAAAGCGGCGGTGTTCTTCCGTCGGGTGACTCCGAGGAAGATCCCGACCGCACCTCCGAACACCAGCGAGAGGATGATCGCCGCGCCGGCGAGCACGGCGGTGTTGGCGAGTGCTTCCCCCATGAGCTCGCCGATCGACGCGTTCAAGATGTAGGAGGTTCCGAGATCACCCGTGACGACGCCGCCGATCCAGAGCAGGTACTGCAAGATGAGTGGTTGGTCGAGACCGAGATTCGCGCGGATCGCGTCGACGGTTTCGGGAGAGGCATCCGGCCCGGCGAGGACCACCGCCGGGTCACCGGGAACGAGTCTGAGAATGAAGAAGATGACGATCGACGCGAGGAAGAGAACGACGATCGCCGACGGGATGCGTCGAAGGGTGTAGTAGAGCATGGAACTCCCGGGTAGGGAGGTCTCCAGCGGCGATGCTGAGACCCCGTTTCATCCGGGCCGGCGCGACGTTCGGATCCGCACCGGCCCGGAACGCCATCAGTCGAGATACGCCGTGTCGAGGATGGGGTAATCGAGGATCGTGAAGTCCATGTCCTTGAGCTTCGCGGTCGTCGTGTAGGTGTGATAACTGGCGATCAGGTCGGTGACGAACTGCTGGTCGATGAGGAACTCGTTGACCTTCTCGATGTTCGCCGACACAGCCGCTTCATCGGTTTCGACCCACAGGGCGTCCGCCAGCTCGATGTACTCATCGTTGACGAAGCCGGACACGTTCGAGTCCGCGCGGTACGGGAAAGCACCCTTGATGAGGCTGGCGGGCGCCATCTGACCGAAGCCGTGCGGGCTCAGCCACGCGCCGCCGAACGATGACCCGAGGAACTTGGTCTGGAAGTCGGCTTGCGGCAACGGATCCGCAACGGCCTTGAGGCCCGCTTCTTCGAGGTCGAACACGATGATCTGCGCGAACGCCGATAGGATGCTGTTGCCCGAGGGGTAGGAGATCGTCAGCTCTTCTCCGACGACACCGGCGGCCTCGAACAGCTCGCGCGCCTTGTCGAGGTCGTACGAGTAGTAACCATCGAGCTCGGCGTCATATGCCGGTGAGACCGGGCTCCACGGAAGGGAGGCCGGCGCACCGTTGCCGAGGAGCACCTGGTCGATGAGCCGCTCGCGATCGATGGCGTACGCAAGACCTTGCCGCGCCCGCTTGTCCTGGAGAACCGGGGAGTTCACGTCGGAGCCGATGTAGTACGCAGCGTCCTGCGCGGGGGCGTTGACCACGACGAAGTTCGAGTCGGAAGACACCGAGACGGCGTTGCTGGGCGCGAGATCGACCGCCATGTCCACCTCGCCCGACCGCAGCGCGGTGACGGTGGACTGCGGGTCCGGGATCACCGTGACCTCGACGCCGTCGAGGTAGGGCGCCCCGGCCCAGTAGTCCTCGAACTTCGATAGCGACAGGCCCTGACCGGGCTTGTAGTCATCCACCGAGAACGGACCGGTGCCGTTGAAGGCCGTCCCTTCGAGAAGACCCTCGATGCTCTCATCGTCGACGATCGGAACCAGGGTGAACACGTCGAAGAGGTTGGTGACGGAATGCTCCAGCGAGATCGACACCTCCGTGTCACCGAGCGCCTCGACCTCCGTGATGATGTTCGCCACCGACTTCATCTGCGACGGCACCTCTGGAAGCTTGACCGTCTCCATGCTGGCGATCACGTCAGCGGAGGTGAGCGGGGTGCCGTCGTGGAAGGTCACGTCCTCCCGCAGCTGGAAGGTGATGGTCCGCCCATCCTCGGAGAGCTCCCACGCCTCGGCGAGGGAGGGCTTGGGCTCCTTGGTCTCCAGGTCGAGTTCGATGAGGGTGTTGAAGATCATCCGCTGCACGGCGAGGTTCCCCTGCGCCTGGCTGAAGAAGCTGGCCGGCTGGATGTCCGTGCCCTGCGCAACCGTGAGGGTTCCGCCCTCCTTGGGCTCCGAGGCCTCGCCCGAGTCGCTCTGTCCCGCGGCGCAGCCGCTCAGGACGAGCGCACCGATAGTGGCGGCGGCAGCGAGCATCGTCCCCGCCTTCGGTCGACGTGTGCTGTTTGTCATGTGACTTCCTTGTCTGGTAGCGATCTTTCAATCGATTGAAATGACTGTATAGAGGGATCAATCAGCCGTCAAGGCATTATTCGTCGCGACCTGCGAGAGCCCGAGCGCCCATCGTCATCCCGCCGTCGATACGCACCGTGTGAGCGGGCAGGGTCTCGGTCTGTGGGACAGAACGCAGAAGATCGCTGCGATGCACAGGCCAGGCCCCGAAGGCGGTCGAGACGTGCGCGATGAGGTCACGCACCAGCGCATCACGGATCGAGGCGGATTGCGGATCCTCGTAGATGTTCACCCACTCGTTCGGGTCTGCGACGAGATCGTACAGTTCGCCCTGCGCCGTCCCCACGGCCGGGTCGACGAAGTAGATGAGCTTGTGACGCTCGGTTCGCCACATCCAGGCGGGCGCCGGCTCGTGCATCTCTGCGAAGCTGCCGCGACGGGCAGGTCCCGTCAGAAGCGACCGACTCGGATGGCCCGGCGCGTTGCCACCGGCGCCCGCCACGTCAGAGAGCGTGGCGTAGAGATCCAGGATCTCCGTCGGGCGAGGGTCCACCGTCCCCCGGAGCGTCGCCGGCAGAGCCGTTCCCGACAACACCAGGGGAACGCGCACGCTGCTGTCGTAGAGGCAGTACTTCGAGAAGTGGAAGAACCGCTCCCCCAGAAGCTCACCGTGGTCGCTCACGAACACGATGAGGGCGTTTCGAAGCCGCCCCCGGCGCTCGAGACGCTCCATCGCCTCGCCGAACAGCGAGTCCAGCCAGGTGCAATTCGCCCAGTACCGCAGCGTCGCCAGACGTCGCTGCTCCGACGACATGCCCTGCCATATCGTCCGCCAACGCTCGCTTCGCCCGCTGAGGAACGGCGAGTTCTCGTCGCGCACGCGGATGTGGTCGTACCGCGTGTGATCCCACGGAGGCATCTGCAGATCGGGAGTGTCGGCGATGTCATAGAACTGCTGGAACTCGGCAGGCGGGATGTGCGCCGCGTGGGGCTTCGCGAAGCTCAGATAGAAGAACAGGGGCTGGTCGGTGTCGAGGTCGGGCCCCTCCAACCACTCGACCGCCTTCTCCGCGATCCACCCGTCGATATGACGACGCGAGGGCAACTCCCCCGGCGTCCCCACGTACCCGGCCGGCTCCTCTTCCCCCGGCCCGTAGTCCTTCACCGCCGCGGCGTACTGCGCATAGCCCTCGGGATCGTCTTCGTGCTGCCAGTGCGTGGCACCGTCCTCGAGCCCGAGATCAGGATCGCCGACGACGCGCACGTCGAACCCTCGTGTCGACGGCGTATGCGCGGTCGTGCCCCAGTGAGTCTTACCGAACCCGGCGGTCAGGTATCCGGCGTCTCGCATGACCTCGGGAAGGACCCGAACGGGCAGTTCGTCGTCGTCGGGCGTCGACCACCAGTTCGCCCTCACTCCGGACTGCGAGGGATACAGTCCGGTCATCAAGGAGAATCGGCTCGGCACGCACATCGGCGCTTGGCAGGTGGCCCCCGTGTAGCGCACGCCGTCACGCGCGATGCGATCGAGGTGGGGAGTCAGGACGCGAGGATCCTCGACACCCAAGGCGTCCCACCGCTGCTGATCCGTCATCAGGAAGATGATGTCCGGCCGCTGATCCGTCATGCCTGCACCCCTTCGCTCTCCCGGCCGGCCCGATCGTCATGCCGGGCATGGTGGGCTGCGATCACATCGCGGTACCAGTGCGCAGAATCCTTGGGCCATCGGTCCAAGGTCTCCGGGTCTATTCCATAGATGCCGTACCGTTTGGTGAATCCCGCGTTCCACTCGAAATTGTCCATGAGGCTCCAGAGGTAGTAGCCGCGGACATCCGCACCGTCCTCGATGGCTCGAGCGATCCACTCCAGGAACCCTTCGATGTAGCGGATGCGATCCCCGTCTCGACGCGGATCATGTCCTTCCGAGTCGGGGTCGAAGACGCCGTTCTCGGTGATGACGATCGGCTTCTGCCACCCGTACTCATCACGCGCCATCATGATCGCGTCGTACACGGACTTCGGGTAGAACTCGTTGCCGTTGTCGAGGAAGTTGCCGCCTGGTTCGGGATCGCTCTGCGCCCATCCCGCCTGGTCCTGCTGCGAGTCGACGACCACCCGGGAATACACGTTCAGACCCAGGTAGTCGATCGGACGCGAGATGGCCGCCACGTCACCGTCACGGATGTCCGGCAGCTCGTCCTCCTCCTCGAGCCTCTCCAGGAGGTCAGCGGAATAGGCCCCTCGGAGCAGAGGATCCATGAAGAAACCGAACCCGTCTTGATCACCTCGACGCGCAAGCACACGATCCGCGAGCGAGTCGGTCTTGGGGTGCCGCTTCCACACGTCGAGGACGATTCCGATCTCACCCTGACGCGCGGCGGAGGAGCGGAAGGCGGAGACGGCTTCGCCGTGCGCGAGCAAGGCGTTGTGCATCGCCTGCCGGCCCGCACGCCGATCCGACCGCCCGGGCGCGAACCAGCCCAATCCATAGCCCGCCCAGAGCGCGATCGGCTCGTTGAGGGTCGCCCACGTGTCGACACGGTCGCCCAATGCGTCGAACGCGACGGCCGCATACTCTCCGAACCACGAGGCGACATCTCGGTTCGGCCACCCGCCGAGGTCTTCCAGCGCCTGCGGGAGATCCCAGTGGTAGAGCGTCACATTGGGGCGCACCCCCGCCGCCAGCAGCGAGTCGATCAGGCGCTTGTAGAAGTCGAGGCCGCGCTGATTGACCGCCCCCACACCGTTCGGGAGTATCCGAGCCCAGCTGAGGGAGAGTCGGTACCGGTCCACCCCCAGCTCCGCGAGCAGCTCGATGTCTTCGGGGTATCGGTGGAAGTGATCGCACGCAACATCGCCGGTACGACCGTCGACCACATTCCCCTCCCCATGCGTGAAGGTGTCCCAGATGGACGGCCCCTTGCCCTCTTCGGACCAGGCCCCCTCGATCTGGTAGGCGCTCGTGGCCACCCCGAACTCGAACCCCTTCGGCAGACGCATACTGGTCACCGCAGCCTCCTTGCCTGGCAATCATCAGCGATCGCAATCTCAATCGATTGAAATCACCATAGTCGGGCACGGTGACCGGGTCAACCGAACACCTCAGGAGTGCTCTGCGCACCCGCAGGATTCGCGCACGATGAGCTCGAGCGCCGGCTCGAGCGTCGGCTCGAACGTGCTCCCCATCAGCGTCAGCAGCGTTCGCCCTGCCAACTCGCCGAGGCCTCGAGCGTCTGTTCGGACCGTGGTCAGCGACGGCGTCATGTCGGCCGCGAAATCGAGGTCGTCGATCCCCACCACCGGGATGTGAATCCCCATGTTCGCCAGTGCCCGAAGGACCCCCATCGCCACGGTGTCGCTGTGGCAGATGACGGCATCGATCTCCATGCCGCGCTCCGCCACGAGGGCCATGAACGTGTCGCGTGCCTCGCCGGTGCTCGTCGACGGTGGCGAAGCCCAGGCCGGGAATGACGGCAATCCCGCGGCGGCCACGCGCGACGCGAAGTGTTCGAGACGGTCTCGTCGGGGCGAGGCGTCGATGAAACCACCGAAGTAGGCGATACGGCGAGCGTTGTGCTCGACGTAGAGGTGATCGAACGCCAGATCGACGATGTCCGCGGCGGAACGCTCCACGACGGGCGCCGACGAACCCTCGACCGTTCTGTTGAGAAGGACGGTAGGGATCTGGGCTTTGGCCAGGCCGGCGAGTTCTGCCGCGGTCGTCCCGATGACCGACGCGATGATGACTCCACCGACCTGCTCCTCGATGAGAGAGCGAAGCACGCGACGTTGGATCACGCTGTCCTCGAACGTGCTCGAGACCAGCAGGACCCGCTCCTGCTCACCGACGACCCGCTGCAAGCCGGCCGCGGTCGCGGCGACCAAGGGGTTGGCGAAGTCTGGGACCACCAGGCCGACCAACCGACGCTGATGCGTCCGCAGCCTCGCGGCGCTGCGGTTCGGCACGAACCCGAGGCGGTCAGCTTCCTCTCGTACCGCCTGTCGCGTCGCCTCAGCGATCACCGGAGCTTCGCGAAGAGCAAGAGATACCGTCGATCGGGAGACCCCGAGGGAGTCCGCGATCGTCTGCATCGTCACCGCACGCCGGTCGACCATCCGGCCTCACCCTCCTCACGACGCTCCGTGGCACCGTTTCGGGAGTGACAGTATCAGCCGCGGTGTGCGCGCGCTTCGCGTCCGGCGGCCGGTCCGGTCGACTCGCGCACGATCAAGGTGGTCTTGAGGAGCTCTGTCGCATCCGCGACCGGCTCCTCCTGAAGACGGGCGAGCAGGACTCGCACGGCGCGACGTCCCGCAAGTTCCAGCTCCGACGCGACGGTAGTGACAGCAGGGCTCATCAGCTCACTCCCGAACACGTTGTCGAATCCCACCACGCTGAGGTCTCGCGGCACGTCGATCCCGCGCTGAGCAGCCGCCTGCATCAGCCCGATGGCGATCAGGTCATTGAACGCGACGACGGCCGACGGTCTGGCCGCGACCACCCTTCGCAGGGCGCCCCTCCCACCCTCGATCGTCGGTGCTGTGGGGCCGATCTCGACGATGGCGATGCCCGCTGCCTCTGCGGCCTCGAGCAGGCGCTCCCATCGCCGCGCGCTGACCCACGAGATGTCCGGCCCGGCGAGGTAGGCGATCGACCTGTGCCCCAATCCGTCGAGGTGTGCGATGACTTCTCCGACGCCTTTGTCAACGTCGGGCAGGACGCTGTCCACGCCCGCGATCGCGCGGTTGATGAGCACCGTGGGCTTTCGACGCGCCGTCGCACGAATGGCCCCGTCGTGCAGACGGGTGGACGCGAGAATGATTCCGTCCACGCTTGGCATCAGCCTCGCTGTTGCCTCAGCCTCAGTCTCGCCAGACTCCTGCGACTCCGCCACGATAAGGGTGTAGCCGGCCTTCGCAGCCTCATGCTCCGCGCCGCGGACGACCCCGAAGACGACGGGATTAGTGATGTCGGCGACAAGCAATGCCAACGTCTGCGTGCGCCCTGTGTGAAGGCCCCTCGCCATGGGGTTGGCCCGGAAGTCGAGCCGATCCGCCGCCTGGCGGATTCGCGCCTCCGTTTTCGCGCTGATGCGTCCCGGCGTCGAGAGCGCCCGCGACACGGTGGACGGGCTCACGCCCGCAACGTCGGCAATATCGTAGATCGTCGCGTTCCCACCCCGCCGGACGATACGCTCGGCGACGTCGGCCGGCACATCAGGGCCAACCGGAGTCGTCCCCGCTGATCGACCCTGAGCCGAAGGGATGCTTGGGAGTCCGTCGTTCACGACTTCATCTTGTCAGGCAAGCCGGGGCGTCGCAGCGGGGCGCGGATCAGGGGCGGACCGTCGGATGAATGCGATCGCGCTCTGCACAAGCACCTCCACCGGTTCCACGATGTTCACAGTCAGCCCCAGCTCGTCGCCGGCGAGCGGTTCGAGGTCGACAAGCTGCGAGTCGAGCAGAGACGCGGGCATGAAATGCCCATCGCGGCTGGTTGCGCGCCCGACGATGACCTCTCGCGCTCCGTCGAGGTGAACGAAGAGCGTGGCAGGGCACGCGGCGCGAAGCCGGTCTCGGTATCTTCGTTTCAGCGCTGAGCAGGCGATCACGATTCCCCCCTCCGCAGCTCCCCGATCGAGATGGGAACCGATCACGTCCAACCACGGCGCACGATCATCGTCATCGAGTGGCGTGCCCGAGGCCATCTTGAACCGGTTCGCGGAGGAGTGCAGGTCGTCGCCGTCACGCCAGGGGATGCCCAGACCGGCGGCGAGGCGCTCAGTGACGGTGGACTTCCCCGAGGCGGACACCCCCATCACGACGACGGCTGGCGCGCCATATCGGCGATTCCCCACTCGATCACTCCCCCCGTCACCAGTCATGCACCGTCCCATCGACGAGCCGGTTGAAGGGCAAGTAGGCCTGCTCGTAGGGGTACTTTCCTGCCTCATCGACGTTCAACTCCACACCGAGACCGGGTCTCTCACCAGGGTGCAGCATTCCTCCCGACCATGTGAATGACTGCTCGAAGACCTGATCGGTCCTCGATCCGTGACGCATGTACTCCTGTACACCGAAGTTGTGAATCGCCAACCCGAGGTGCATCGCCGCAGCCATGCCGACCGGCGAGATGTCCGTCGGGCCGTGCATCCCCGACTTGATCTGATACATAGCCGCGTAATCGAGGACCTTCTTGAGTGGGCTGATGCCGCCCATATGCGTGACCGCACCTCGTACATAGTCGATGAGCTGCTCGCGAATGAGGTCTTTGAAGTCCCACACCGTGTTGAAGATCTCTCCGATCGCCAACGGCGTCGTGGTGTGCTGACGCACGAGCCGCAGCGCCTCGGGATTCTCCGCGGGAGTGCAGTCCTCGAGCCAGAACAGGTCGTACGGCTCCAACGCCTTGCCGAGCTTCGCCGCCTGTATCGGAGTCATGCGGTGATGCCCGTCGTGCAACAAGGGAATATCAGGCCCGAACTCGTTCCGCACAGCCTCGAACACCCCCGGCAGATGGTTCAGGTACGCGCGGGTGTCCCAATCCTCCTGCACGGGCTTCGGGCCGCGACGAGCCGGCTCGTGATCGTAACGAGCCTCGCCGCCACCCGCCTCGGCCGATTGCGATGCGATCCCGTAAATCGCCTTCAACCCGGGCACACCTGTCTGAATCCTGATTGCTCTGTACCCGTGCTCCAGATGAGATCGGACGCTGTCAAAAAGCTCGGGCAGTTCCTTGCCGGACGCGTGGCCGTAAGCCATCAGACCCGCGCGAGAGGCGCCCCCGAGAAGCTGGTACACGGGCATACCCGCGACTTTGCCTTTGATGTCCCACAAAGCCATGTCGACCGCCGCCGACGCGGCCATCGTGACCGGGCCGCGTCGCCAGTATGCGGAGCGATAGAGGAACTGCCACGTGTCTTCGATCCGCGTCGCATCCGACCCGATCAGCAACGGCACGACGTGGTCGCGGAGGTAGGCTACGACGGCCATCTCGCGACCGTTGAGCGTCGCGTCTCCGAGCCCCGTGACGCCGTCCGCAGTCGTGATCTTCAGCGTCACGAAGTTTCGGTCGGGGCTGGTGACGATGACCTCCGCCTTGTCGATGATCACGATCTACCTCCGAGTGTTGTGCTGTTCTGCGGTCGTCTTGCGCGATCGGCCTCGCCTGGACTCGCCTCGGCTGCCACCGCGCGGCGAATCCGGTCGACGGCAGCGGCAACCGCGGCCATGAAGGTCGGGTCGTGAGCAAGTCCCGTATCCAGGCACGCGACGGCGCGATCGAGACCGTTCGAGCCTCCCTCGCGGGGAGCATCTCCGGTGTCGCTCAGCCACCACGCCGCGACCGCCGCCGCACACCCCTCCGCAGGTCGGCCGGCCGCACGCTCGCGTAGCGCGACGGGGACGATGCGCAGTCGCATCTTGGTCGTGGCGTCCGTGGCGATCTGAACGAGTCGGTGCTCGATACGCGGGTTACGGAAACGTGCGATCAATTCGGCGGCGTAGTGCGTGACCTCGACATCCGGCAGGTGACGCGCCGCTTCCTGCCACAGCGCGTCGACAACCTCGCGGCACACCGGATCGTCGATGGCCCCACTCACCAGAGCGTGCCCGCGGAGCGTGCCGAGAGCGGCGAGCACACTGTGCGCACCGTTCAACATCCACAGCTTCCGCGCTTCCCACGGCGCGATGTCCGCGACAAAGCGAGCGCCGGCGGTCTCCCAGGCGGGGCGCCCGGATGGGAAGTCGCCGGCAAGCACCCAGTCCGAGAACTCCTCTGTCACGACCGGCGCGAGATCGACGACCCCCGTCTCCACGAAGACCTCGTCGGAGTCCTCCGGCGACATGCGAGGAGTGATGCGGTCGACCGACGTCGAGACGACCGATATCCCCGTCTCCAGCCACACGCGAAGAGGCGCGCTCGTCATCTCCGCGAGCGATGCCAGCGCCTGTCCGACCAGGTACCCGTTGTGGGGGAGGTTGTCGCAAGGGATGATCGCGAGCGGGGGCGCGCCGGACCGCCGGCGCCCCTCGAGCGCCAACAGCACCCGCGCGAGAGCGGATCGTAGAGGCGGAACCTCGTCGAGTGCGGATCCCTCCGCAAAGACCGCGCGAAGGATCGTGAGATCGTGACACACATGAGGGTCGTCCAGGTCGAGCACCCCCTCCGCATCGAGGTGATACGCGGCCTCGGTGATCGTGAGGGTCAGGACCACGACGTCGTGCGATCCGAGGACCGCGACGAATGCGGCGATATCGACGCCGGGGTACGCGGCGACGATGCTGTCGACGGTTTCGAAGGAGTCCGCTGCGCTGCCGCGGACGATGAGCGTGTACACACCGCCTTGTGCGTTGAGGCGCTCAGCGACATCCAGACTCTGGCCGGTGAAGGCGGCGATTCCCCAGTGAGCCGAGTCCGCGGCCCGCGCCGTGTACCAGGCTTGATGAGATCGATGGAACGCTCCCAGCCCGACATGAACCATTCTGATGGGCGGCGGTGCACCGCAACGACGAAGCTGAACTCCCCGGGCGATGTCCGTCACAGCTTGAACACCTCCCGCGGGATCGCGTCGACGAGATCCCGCGCGATCCGTTCTGCGAGCTCCAGGGTTATGCGTCGCTCCATGACCAAGCGAGACAGGTACGCGACATCCGCGCGGCGTGCGACATCATGTCGTGCAGGGATGGAGAGGAAGGCGCGGGTGTCGTCGATGAACCCGGAGGTACGGTAGAAGCCCGCCGTCTCTGTCACCGCCGAACGGAAGCGCAGAATCGCATCGGGTGCGTCGAGGAACCACCACGGCGCGCCCACGTAGACGCTCGGGTAGAACCCCGCCAACGGGGCAAGCTCTCGCGAGAAAGTCGTCTCGTCGACGGTGAAGAGCACGAGGTGGAGGTTCTTTTCAAGGCCGTACCTTTCGAGCAGCGGCTTCATTCCGCGTGTGAAGGTGGTCGGCACGGGGATGTCGTGGCCGGTGTCCGGGCCGAACGCCGAGAACGTGGCGCTGCTGTGGTTGCGGTGGATCCCGGCATGGACTGTCATGACGAGGCCGTCGTCCACGCTCATTCGTGCCATCTGCAGGAGCATATGTCCACGGAAGGCACGATGATCAGCAGCGCTTGCCTCCCTCCTCATCACCCGCTGGAACAGAGCGGCCGCCTCATCCGCGTCGATGTCGAGCGTGTACGGCTCTTCGACGCCGTGATCAGTAGACACGCCCCCGTGGCGCACGAAATGCTCTCGACGGTTCTCGAGCGCGGCGAGATATCCCGAGAAGGTGGCCGGCTCTGCGGTCGTCGCGAGGAGGGCATCGACGGCAGACCCGAACGACGCGGCATCTGGATCGAGATAGATGTCGGGCCGAAAGGTCGGCAGGACGTGACCCCCGAGGTCCGCCTCACGCAACTGCGCGTGGGCGGAGAGATCGTCCAGCGGATCGTCGGTCGTGGCGAGCACGCTCACGCCGAAACGCCGGAAGAGCTCGCGAGGCCGGAACTCCGGGCTCGCGAGCACCACGTCGACAGCGTCATAGATCTCATCCGCGGTTTCTGCGCAGATCGGAATCGTGATGCCGAGCACATCGGACAGCTCGGTCTCGAGCCAATAACCCGATGCGGTCCCGGCGAATCGGTGCCAGTTCTCGGCGAGGTGCCGCCATGTCGACCGCGGCTCCGCACCCGAGAGCTCGGAGAGGCTGACACCGGCAGCATGCAGCATCCGGGTGATGTAGTGATCCTTCGTCACGAAGAGCTCTGCGGCATTTTCGAACGCGTGATTGTCAGCGAGCATGCGCGCAGGCACATGCCCGTGCGGCGAGATGATGGGGGCGTCGGCGACAAGGGAGTACAGCTGTTCTGCCACGCCACGTATGGCCGGGTCCACAGGGAGGAGCCTCTCCCCTACGCGTCCGACGTTAGATCGCATGCCGCTCATCCAATCCGATTCCCTTCCAGGTGTCAACCGATTGCCATTTTCTCTGCGATTCCGCCCGAGAACGTTTTCTTTAAGCGCGGCGCGAATGGCCTCAATCGATTTCCATTGCGCCTTTCGCCGCCCGCTCCCCCGCGTCTCTTCAGGCGCGGGTCGCCGAGCTCGCGCGCGTCACGGTGTGCCGCAGCGCCTCGCCCCGTCGATGCCGGTCGAGTTCTTCGGCGACGAGCTCGCCGAGCCGCTGACGCTCTGTACCGTGGGAGCCGGCGGTGTGGGCGGTCAGGAACACATTGGGCAGGCCTCTCAAGGGGGATGATTCGGGCAGAGGCTCTCGTTCCGTGACGTCGAGTACGGCGGTGAGATCTGGCCGCTCGTGCAGAACGCCGATGAGTTCGTCCTCCCTCACCACGGCGCCACGGGCTGTGTTGAGGAAAGTGGCACCGTGCTTCATCGTCCGCAGCAGAGCTCCATCGATCGCCCCCCTCGTGTCGGGGAGCAAGGGAAGGTGACAGCTGACCACATCGCTCATCGCGAAGACGTCGTCAAGACTCGTCGGAGTGACATCCTCGAGGTCGGGCTCGCGGGAGCCGAGTGTCGGGTCGTGCGCGAGGAGGTGAACCTCGAACCGGCGCAGCTGCTCGACAACGAGACGGCCGATCGCCCCCAGCGCGACCAGCCCGACGGTGCGGCGATACACCCCGGGGACCTCCCGCCGCGAAGGAGGAGGCCACGGCGCACCGGCAGCCATCTCCCGCGCGATTCTATGGGACCCCTTCAAAGCCAGGACGACATGCGCGATCGTGAACTCCGCCACCGGGATGGCATTGGCCGACGCCGCACTGACGATCGGAATCCCCCGCTCCCAGAACGCATCCGTCACAATCCCTCGAATGCTGCCTGCGGCCATGAGAACCAGTTTCAGACGGGGGGCGTGCGCGAGCAGCGTCTCATCGAGGACTGGGGCTCCCCAGCCGACGAAGAGGTACTCCACCTCGGCGAGGACGTCGAGCCGCGCGGCGAGACCGGCGCTGTCCAGTGGCTCATGCACCCAGGTGCAGTGTCGCTCGATCGATGCGAGCACGTGCGGGGCGTAGACATCGTCGCGGCGGTCGTGCTCCATCACGATGAGCGCAGTCGCCCGTTGGCGTGGCGCGACCATCATTGCGCGCTTGAGGACGCGAGCGCGAGGTACCGCTCTCGCCTTTCCTGTTGACGGTCCGGATCGGCGACCGGAGAGGCGAGCAGCAATTTCTGCGAGTAGGGATGCGCGGGCGACTCGGTCACCTGCGCGGCCTCGCCCTCCTCGACGATCGAGCCCTTGAGCATCACGGCGACACGGTGACTGAGATGCGCGACGACGTCGAGGTCGTGAGAGATGAACAGATAGGAAACACCGGTGTCGCGCTGGATCTGAAGAAGTAGATCCAGCACACGCGCCTGCGTCGACAGGTCGAGCGCGCTGACTGGTTCGTCGCACACGATGAGGCGGGGTGACATCACCAGCGCGCGCGCGATCGCGATGCGCTGCCGTTGCCCGCCGCTGAACTCACGCGGCCGCCGGTGTGCACTGTCGACGGGCATGCCGACCTGGTCGAGGGCCTCGCGCACTCGTTTCCGAGAGTCCGCTCTCCCCATACCCTGCACAACCAAGGGTTCGGAGAGGATCTCGACGATTGTCAACGAAGGGTTGAGAGAAGTGTACGGATCTTGAAAGACGACTTGGATGTCGTTGCTCAATGACCGACGCTGCCGGCGCTTGGCGTGGGTGATGTCGTGCCCGTCGAAGAGGAGTCGACCGCTGTGAATGGGGACCAGTCCGAGGACGGCGCGCCCCAGCGTGGTCTTCCCCGACCCGGATTCTCCGACGAGGCCCAGCGTGCGCCCCGCCTCCAACGTGAGATCGATGTCGGAGATCGCGCGGAATGGCTTGGCGAACAGATGCTTCCGCGGATACTCGACGCTCACGGTGTCCAGCGCGAGAAGCGGTGCGCCGGCCTTTTCTGGGATCGTCACTTGCCCTCCTCCTTCCGAGGGTTCTGCGCCGACGACAGGAGCATCGTCATCGGCGGCTTTCCTTCCAGCACGGAATCCAGCAGCCGGCGTGTGTATGCCTCGCGTGGGGCCTTCAAGACGCTTCGCACATCGCCCTGCTCCACGATTTCGCCGGCCTTCATCACCACGACGCGATCGCAGATGTCAGCGACGACACCGAAATTGTGCGTGACCAGGAGCACGCCCATGTCAAGTTCGTCGCGCAGGCGCCGCAGCAGCGCGAGTACCTCCGCTTGCACCGTGACATCGAGCGCTGTGGTCGGTTCGTCGGCGATGAGCAGGTCAGGCTTGCAGCTGACGGCCCCGGCGATGAGGACGCGCTGAGCCATCCCGCCTGAGATCTCGAATGGGTACGCGGACATGGTTCGCTGGGGATCGCGGATCCCGACGATGTCGAGAAGCTCGAGTGCGCGTTTGCGCGCATCCGAGCGCGACAGTCCGAGTACGCGCATCATCGGCCGCATCAGCTGATGCCCGACCGTGAAGTTCGGATCGAGATTACTCATTGGCTCTTGGGGCACGTACGCGATCTTGGCCCCGCGGAGCGCCGCGACGGTGCCCGACGTCGCGGATTCTCCCCCCGGCGCCACGAGGAGGTGTTGGTCGAACCGGACGTATCCGTGGTCGATCGATGCACCGTCGGGCAGGAGGCCCAGGATCGCGAAGGCGGATTGAGACTTGCCCGAACCGGATTCGCCGACAACGCCCACCACTTCGCCGCGATTGACGTGACAGGTGAAGTCGCTGACCACGGTCTTCTGCGAGCCATCTGGTTCGGTGTAGGAGATCCGCAGCCCTGCGACGTCGAGGAGCGCGCCCGCCTGACCCTCCTCCGGCGAACCAATGGGAGGAGATGCGTCGGCTGAGTCGTCGCGCATGGCGGCTGCCTGCGCACGAGCCTGCTTGCGGACACGAGCCGAGACGGTCGGGCTGTCCTCGAGTGCATCTCTGATCGCGCTGCCAAGCACGATGAATGAGCCCACCGTGAGCGAGATGATCAGGCCCGGCCACAGTGCCAGCTCGGGCGCCGTGTAGATGTTGAGGAACCCTTCGCTCAGCATCGCGCCCCATGTCGGCACATTGGGCTCGCCGAGCCCCAGGAACTCGAGACCAGCCTGGATGGATATCGCCACTCCGCACAGAAGCGCGACCTGGATCACCAGCGGCGCGCGCACCGCGAACAAGACATGACGCCCGACGATGCTCAGGTCGCTCAAGCCCGACACCCGAGCCGCATCGACATAGAGCTCGTTACGGACGGCACGGACGGTTGTCCTGGTCAGCCGGAACAAGCCCGCCGACATCATGACACCGAACACCGTCATCGAGATCCACACGGCCTTGCCGAGCGAGGCGCTCGCGGCCAAGAGCACGATGATCGCCGGCAGCGACATGAGGATATTCGTGGCCCAGCTCGCCAGCCCGTCGAACCAGCCCCCGAAGTACCCGGCGCTCAGCCCCGTCGGCAAGGCGATGACCACCGCGACGCTGGCCGCCAGCGCGGCCGCCAGCAGAGTGCTTCGCGCGCCGATCATCAGACGGCTGAGGATGTCGCGTCCGGCACTGTCGGTGCCGAGGAGGTGCTCCGCGCTCGGCCCCTGGAACGCATTGCTGAGCTGGGCGAAGTTCGGATCGTACGGGGCGATCCAGGGACCGATGATCGCCACAAGCACGACGAGGCCGAGGAAGCCCATCGAGAACGCGCCCAACGGGTTCTTGAGGATACGCCGGATGAGACCCGAGCGACTTCTCCGCGTCGCCTTCGACGTCGGGCGTGATGTCAGTTCATCGGGGATGGTCATGCGACGCGCGCCTTCGGGTTGAGCCAGCCGACGAGAAGGTCGACGAGCAGATTGACAATGATCACAACGAGAACGACGTAGACGAGCACGCCCATGAGAAGCGGCATGTCGCCGATGATCGACGCCTGCAAGGCGAGGAATCCGACGCCGGGAAGCGCGAAGATCTGCTCGATCACCACGGCACCGCTCAACATGTTGATGAAGTGGAGGGACAAAATCGTCAGGCCGGCCGGAGCGGCTGCCCGAAGGACGTGCCGGTACAGGATCTCGTTGCCCGAGAGCCCTCGACTTCTCAGCGTCCGAACCCAGTCCATACTCAGCATGGAGATCATCGAGCTTCTGATTTGCTGAGCCGTCGATGCGATGGCGCTGATCGCCAGAGCGGCGACGGGAAGTGTCAACGAGTAGATCCATGGTCCGACGCCGCCCGCGATCGGTTCGTACCCGATCGCAGGAAACCACCCGAGTTGAAGAGCGAAGAGGGTCACGAGCGCAACCGCCATGACGAACTGCGGAACCGCGTCCCCCGCGATTGCCACGCCCTGGAGAGACCGGTCGACCGCGCCGCGTTTGACGGCTGCGGTGACGCCGACCAGGACCGCGACCACGGCGGTGACGATCGTGGTGAGCACAACGAGCGAGAGCGTGACAGGAAGTCGGAGCAGGATGCTGTCGAGGACGGGCTGACTGGTGAACCATGACGTGCCGAAATCGCCCGTGAGCGCGGACGAGAGCCAGTCAACGTAGCGCTCCACCAGCGGACGATCGAGTCCCAACTCGACGGTCTTCTGCTCGATCTGCTCCTCCGTCGCGACTTCGCCGAGGATGTTCTGCGCGACGTTCTGCGAGGAGAAGTAGAGCAGGAAGAAGGCGAGGGTCGACACGACGAAGAGGACGGCGATCCCCGAAAGAACTCTTCGGATCAAGAAAAGGATCATGAATGACAATCTGGTTGTGTGAGGTGGGCCGGACGATGTCCGACCCACCTCACTTGGTGGATGATCTCCAGCCGGTGTGCGGAACTTATCCGATCGGGGTGTAGTAATACAGCGACGGAACCGCCTGACCGACCTGCGACTCCACGTCGGTCTCCGCATTCGTCACGTAGACCATCGCTGGACGGTAGACCGGCGCGAACCAGGCTTCTTCGGTGATGAAGGCGTTCAAATCCTGCTGAGCGGCGACCGACTCTTCTTCGGAACCGAACTGGATCACTTCGAGCGCCTCGTCGATCCGCGGATCCGTGTTGCGGAACGGGTTGTAGATGGCGTCCGGCGTGATGAGCTGATTGGCCATGATCCAGGTCGGGCCCTGTGCGTTCGGCTTCAACGACGCGACGTAGTCCCCGGACGATGCCACGGACGCTCCTTCGCTCGCGGGCCGCTCATTCCAGGTCACGCGGATCCCGACATCCCCGAGGTACTGGCTCATGGCCGCCAGGTAGGCGGGATCTGTGTTGACCGAGGGGATCTCGATATCGAACCCGTCCGAATAGCCGGCCTCGGCCAACAGCTCGCGTGCTTTATCCGGATCGTACGCGTAGAAGTCCTCGTACTCCGGGTTGAACGCGTCCGAGTCCGGCGGGAAGATCTGCGAGGTGGTGGTGCCCAGGCCCGCTTCCACCTGCGCGACGAACTCTTCACGGTTGATGGCGTAGTTGATGGCCTGGCGCACCCGGACGTCGGCGAGGGGCTCGACAACCGTCCCGTCGCGATCGAGCAACATGATTCCGCCGATGTTCACCTCGTACAGGTGGTCGACCAGGCCGCCGGACAACGCCTGTTCCTGCGCCTTCGGCGAGAGCAGAGCGCCGTCGATCTGCCCCGCGAGGAGTGCGTTGAGGCGGGCTGTCGCGTCCGGAATGACGCTCAGCACGATCTCGTCATAGTGCTGGAGGGAAGGATCCCAGTAGTCCTCGTTGATCGTGAAGGTGTACTCCGACCCCGGAATCGATGCCGAAGCGTCCATCACGTACGGTCCGCTTCCGACGGGCATGGTGTCGATACCCCCGGCCTCGATTGCCGTCGGGCTGCCGATGAAGCTTGCCTGGACGGACATGTTGTAGAGCAGACCCGGGTCGGGAGCTTCCAGCTCGATGACGACGGTGTCGTCCGCCGGCGCCTCGATCGAGGACACCAGACCCAGCGTCGATGCAGCAGGTCCGTTCTCCTGCTTCAGCCGTTCGAGGTTGAACTTCACCGCCTCGGCATCCAGGTCGGTGCCGTCGGTGAACGTCACGTCATCGCGGATCGTCAGGGTCAGCTCCGTGGAATCCTCGTTGTACTCCCACTCCGTCGCGAGCATCGGCACGATCGTCCCGTCAGGCTCCTGGCGCAGCAGCGAATCGTAGGTCGGCTGGAAGAACTGCCGGTGATGGGCGAAGTGGGCTTGAGCCGGGTCGAAGGAATTGACCTCGAGGACGGTACCGAGCGTGAGCGAGTCACCCCGCGGCGACTCGGCTGAGTCGCTATCGGTCGGATCCTCCCCGGCCGATGTACACCCGACGACGAGAGCGGTCGACGCGAACGCGACCGTCGTCGCGAGGATCGCCCGGCGGACTGGGAACTTCATTGTTGCCTCCTTTGGCGCGGCTTCGGCGCCGCAATCGGGAATACGCTTTCCCCAGCTTCAGTGACTGCCTTGTGCTGAAGTTGTCAACCGATTGTCACCTGCCTCCTCTCGATCTGTCAACGGCCATTCCCGTCACGATCGGGTAACGCCCGGCGACCATAGGGTGCACCGATGACCGGGATCCCGTTGCCGGACGCGACCTGCAGGCTCTACGATGATGAAAATTCCGCGTCAAAGAAGCAAGATGAAGGCAACGCAATGGCTGCGACCGACCAACCCAACATCGTCATCCTGTTCGCCGACCAACTGCGTGCTGATGCGCTCGGTTGCTATGGCAATCGAATGACAGATACTCCGGCGTGCGACTCGCTCGCCGCGTCAGGCACGCGCTATGACGCCGCCTACACACCTTCGCCGGTCTGCGTTCCCGCGCGGTCTGCGTTCATCACGGGACTCGAGCCGCAACACGGTGAGTGCTTCGACAACGAGATGCCGATGTCGCAGGCGACGACATTCATGGACGAGCTGACGACGGCCGGGTACCGGACCCACGGGGTCGGGAAGATGCACTTCACCCCCGACGGCGCTTCCCTGCGGGGCTTCCAGACACGGGACACCGGGGAGGAGTTCGGCACTCCCGAGACGGATGACTACCTCGACTTCGTGGCCTCCCGCGGCTTCGACCATGTCGAACACCCCCACGGGCTGCGTGACGAGATGTACTACGTCCCCCAGCTGTCACCGGTTCCCGAAGAGCTTCACCACTCGCACTGGGTCGCCGACAGAAGCATCGCGTTCCTCGACCAGCACGACCAGAACCGACCGTTCCTTCTCTGGTCCAGCTTCATCGCACCCCACCCGCCGTTTGCCCCGCCGTCTCCGTGGCACCGGAGGTTCGAGCCCTCGGCCATGCCGGATCCCTTCATCCCGCAAGGCAGTGACGGTCTGCTCACGGTCTTCAACCGCCTGCAGAACCGATACAAGTACCGAGACGGCGGCACCGACCGCCGGCTCGAGCAGCTACGGTCTGCCTACTACTTCGCCTCCGTGAGCTACCTGGACTCGCAGATCGCACGTATCCTCCGCGCGCTCGACGACGTGGGATGCCGCGAGAACACCGTGATCCTGCTGTCAGCCGACCATGGCGAGTTCCTCGGTGACTATGGCGCCTACGGCAAACGGTCCTTCCTCGACGTCGCCGCTCGCGTGCCCTTGATCATCAACGGCCCGGGTTTTTCGGAGGAGGTCCGCAACGAACCGGTCAGTCTGATCGATGTCCGACCGACCCTTCTCGAACTCGCCGGCATCGACTATGAGGAACGCGACGGAGCTGCACTCGTGCCGCAGCCGCCCGCCCAGCGTGCCATCTACGGCCAGTTCCAGGACGGAGAGCTCGGCCTGTACGCGGTTATCACCCACGAGTGGAAGTACATCTGGTCGGCCTTCGACCGCGCCGAGTTCCTCATCGATCGCATCCGCGACCCGCGCGAAACGAGGAACCTTGCATTCAACCCCCGCCGCCGCGAGGTCGTCGAAGACATGCGCGCGCGGGCACGCGCACACTTCGACGACCTGACCGACACGGACTTCGCCGCGCTCAGCGCGAACGGGCCTCTCCCGCTCGGCGAGCGCCCCAGTGAGGATCTCCTACGGGCGCTGCGGGCGCTGGAGCGCGACCCGGAGGCGTCGACGCTCGTCGTGCGTGGCGGTCCGTGGATTCCTGACCGGCCGGGCGCGTGACGGCATGACAACTGCTGATGCAACGTCGGCGGCCCAGCTCCTCGACATCTGGTGTGAGGCGCTGATCGCCCACCAGATCACCGACGGCGAATCCACGCTTCGAGATGGCGGCCTCGAATGTCCTGCCTGCCCGCGAATCCATGGACGCTGCTGGGAAGCTCTCTATCCGTTTCTCTCTCGCGCTCGCACCACCGGTGAGTCCCGGTGGGTCGTGGCCGCACTGCGCCTGTACGAGTGGTCCAAGAACGTCAGCCAGGACGATGGCTCGTGGTCGAACGACCTCGATCCATCATCCTGGCGAGGCACCACGGTGTTCGGCGCGATCGCCCTGGCGGAGGCGCTGCATCATCACGGTGATCTTCTCTCCGAAACGGATCGCTCGGAGTGGGCAGCGCGGCTCGCGCAGGCTGCCGATGGCTACCTGCGCGAGACTTTCACCGCGATCGACATCACCAACATCAACTACGGTGTGTCCGCCGTCTATGCATTCGACCTGATCGGGCGGGTCCTGAACAGGCCGGACCTTCGGAGCCGCGCCCGGTCCCTCGTCGATCAGATCGTACCGTTCTTCACGGAGCCGAACCGTCTTCTCTCCGGCGAGGGCAAGCCCGCTCGGAACGTGAGCGGGCGCGGCCTGCCTCCGGTCGATCTCGGGTACAACGTGGAGGAAAGCCTCAACGCTGCAGTCCTGTACGCACTCGCGAACGACGACGACCGCCTTGCATCCCTCCTCACCGTGTCGCTCAGGCGACACCTGGAGTTCATGCTTCCCGATGGCGGATGGGACAACAGTTGGGGCACCCGCCAATTCAAGTGGACCTACTGGGGAAGCCGCACGACCGACGGGTGTCAACCGGCCTACCTCGCCATGGCCGATCGCGACCCCGCTTTCGCACTTGCCGCTCAGCGAAACCTCGACCTTCTCGCGAGGACCACCGAGGGCGGCCTCCTGTACGGCGGCCTGCACTACACGACGCGCGGAATCCCCGCGTGCATCCACCACACGTTCGCGCACGCGAAAGCCCTGGCTTTCGTGGTCGACTCCGGTCTTGATGCCAACCTCACGAACAACGACGAAGCGCTCCCCCGCGAAGCCGCGGATGGCGTGCGAGAATTCACCGAGATCGCGGTGTGGCTCGCCGCACGCGGGCCTTGGCGCGCAACGGTCTCAGCGTATGACGGGTCCTATCTGGCGGAGGCACGGCACGACGACGTGCTGCACACGATGGGTGGCGCTCTGGGCGTGCTCCATCATGAGCGCCTCGGTCTTCTGACCGCCTCGAGCATGCCCCGGTACGTTCTGTACGAGCCCCGCAACCAGCAACCGAATCCCGACGAGGATGTCGCCCTCACCCCTCGTGTCGAGCTGATCACGGGTGGGCACTGGTTCACCCATCTCTATGACCCATCGTCGCGGGTGGAGTGGACGGATGACGGCGGAACCATCACCGTACGCGTTCGCACCACCTTGCTGGCGGCAGACGGTTGCGCCCCTCCCGGCGGTCACGCCGATGTCGACCTACTCTATCAATTCGCCGACGACGCCCTGACCGTCCGAGCGTCCTGCGGGCCCCTGTCGGCCTCGAGCAGCCCCGCCCTGGTGGTGCCGATCGTCTCCCCTACCGGAGAAGATCTCCACCAGGTATCAGAACGACGGATCGAGATCGAGAAGTCAGGCGGCACGCTGATCGTAGAGAGTAACGGCGCGATGACCGTCGCAGACAGGGTCTTCAACATGGTTCCCGGCGTCGAAGCCCTCCCTCTCCGCGTGGCGATGGACGGTGCCGAGGACAGGGTTGTCGAAGTGCACGTTCGCGCACGTTCTCATTGATCCGAACGAGCGTGGGGGGTGGGTTGTGCGGCAGCACCCACCCCCCACCCAGGTGTCAGCCCGCGGGCCGGTAGGAATAGATCGACGGCACGGCCTGGTAGGTCTGCACGTCGACCTCGGTCTCCTCGTCCGTGACAAAAACCAGCGCCGACCGGTAGAAGGGCACGAACCATGCGTCTTCCGTCACTACGGCGCTGAGGTCCCGCTGCGCCTGCGCCGACTCCTCTGCGCTGCCGAACTGGATGGTTTCGAGCGCCGCATCGATGCGCGGGTCGGAAGTCCCGAACGGATTGTTCGATGCGTCCGGGGCGAGCATCTGCTGTGCCATCCACCACGTGTTGCCCAGACCGTTCGGCTTCACGGCGGCGACAAAGTCTCCCGATGTCGCCACCGATACGCCCTCGCTCGCCGGTCGCTCGTTCCAGACGACATTGATCCCGACGTCTCCGAGGTTCTGACTGATCGCAGCCTGGAAGGCAGGGTCCACGTTGACCGCGGGGATCTCCATGTCGAATCCGTCTGCGTAGCCGGCCCCAGCCAACAGCTCTTTGGCCTTCTCAGGGTCGTACGGATAGAGGTCCTCGTTCTCCTCGATGAAAGCGGGAGAGCCCTCGGGGAAGATCTGCGACGTTGCCGTGCCAAGGCCCTGCTCGATCTGAGCCAAGATCTCCGATCGGTCGATCGCATAGTTGATCGCCTGCCGCACATCCTTGTCGCCGAGCGGTTCCAGCACGGTACCGTCCCTGTCGAGAAGCGTGATTCCGCTGAAGTTCACCTCGTTGAGGTGCTCATCCAGCCCGCCGGCGACGGCTTCATCGCGAGTCTTGGGCGTGATGAGTCCGGCGTTGAGCTGCCCGGTCAGCAAGCCGTTGAGCGTCGCGGTGCGGTCGGGAATCACTCGGAGAATCACTTCGTCGTAGTGCTGAATCGACGGATCCCAGTAGTCCTCGTTCGCGGCGAACGTGTACTGCGAACCCGGTACCGACGCGGCGACATCCATCACGTACGGCCCGCTCCCGACCGGCTGCGTGTCGATGTTGCCCGCCTCGATCGCGGTGGGGCTGGCGATGAAGCTCGTCTGGACGGCGAGGTTGTCGAGCAGAGAAGGATCCGGGGCATCCAGAGAGATGACCACCGTCGTCTCGTCCGGAGCCGACACGCCGCTCACCAACGAGAACAACGACGCAGAGGGGCCGTTTCCGTCTTTGAGCCGCTCGAGGTTCAGCTTGACCGCTTCGGCGTCGAGCGCCGTGCCGTCCGTGAACTCGACGTCGTCACGAATCGTCAGCGTCAGCTCGGTTGCATCGTCGTTGTACTCCCAGTCGGTGGCGAGCATCGGCACGAGCGTCAGATCCGGTTCCTGTCGAATCAACGTGTCGTAGACGGGCTGATAGAACTGGCGATGGTGCGCACCCTTCGCCTGCGCGGGGTCGAAGGACTCGACCTCGAGAACGGTGGCGACCGTCAGCGTGTCGCCACGGCCCGTCGCGTCCTCGCCGTCGTCAGTGCTGCCGGCCGCGCAACTGGTCACGGCGAGAACGGCGGTCAAGGCGACCCCCGCGGTGAAGGCCTTCCGGCTTGGGAACTTCATTGATTCCTCCTTGTGCGAATCGGTGCTCACCCGGCGATTCGGAGCACGCAGCGTGTGGACTGGCTCCTGGAGCGGTCAAGGGTGGGAGCCCGAATCAGGCTGTCGATCCGGACACTCGCGACTACGACACTCCCGCCGGCGGTTCGTAGTGCACGTCTGCGGGTGTGTCGGGGAACCCCGTCACTCCGCGTGACATGTCGAACTGGTCAATTCTGACGAGAGGCCGCACCGTGTAGTCGAACGTGCGCAACCCCGCATCGTCGAAGGCGGCGTCCACTCCATCTCGCCGCAGTTCGGCCTCGAGCTCATCCAACAGCTGGGCGACCAGTGTCGGGTGATCGTCCTGGATCGGGTTCAGCTCCTGCGGGTCGGAAGCCACATCGAACAGCAGTGCGTTCGGGCCATTCGACATCCAGATCAGCTTGTATGGACCACAACGCACCATGGCCTTGAACCGCTCGGTGCCGGGTTTGCCGTGATAGCCGAACAGCAGATCTCGGCGGAGCGTCGCGTCATCCAACCCCCCGAGGATGTCAACTCCCTGCCGCAGCTGCGCGGCCCCGGCTGCGCCCGTCGCTATCCCGAAGAGGTCGACAAGACACGCGAGTTCTTGGCGCCGCTCGCCGGGCGTGATCCGCCCAGGCCAGCTCAAGAGGAACGGGATGCGTGTGGATGCCTCGAAGAAGCTCTCCTTCTGCCACGCACTGTGGTCGCCGAGGTGATCGCCGTGATCGGAGTAGAAGCAGATGACGGTGTCGTCTGCGTCACCGCTCGCCTCGAGTGCGTCGAGCATTCGTCCGATGCACGCATCGATATAACTGATCTCACCGTAATAGCGGGCCTTGAGCGCACGGGCACGATGAGCGTCGACGTCCTCGGCGTACACCGCGTGGTTCATCCACGGGATCTGCTGGTCGAGGTGATCGACGGCGAGGTCGCCGGACACGGGCAGCGGCATGCGATCGGGGTCGTACATGCGGTTGTAGGGCAACGGCGGCGCGAAGGGCGGATGGGGCCCGATGTACGAGACATAGCCGAACCACGGCCGCTCATCGTCGACCTGGATCTGCTCGATCGCGCGATCCGTCGCCCATGCCTCGACAGTGATCTCGGCGGGCAGAGCACTCATCTGCGGCATGTAGTACATATCCGTGCGCTCACCCATGAGCGCCTCGATCCAGTTGTACTCGGGATGCTCGTCGGCGATGAACGCGGCGTAGTCGTCCCCCGCGCGCGACGCCTCGGTCCGGTACATCTCCTCGCTGCGCAACTGGAACTCGAACCCAGAGTCGGCGTCCCACGGGATCGTGTGGAACTTGCCGATCCCCCAGGTGCGATAGCCGAGATCACCCATGGCGGTCGCCAGGTAGGGGCCGACACGTTCGACGATCGCGTCATGGGTTCCCGGCTCGACGCTGTTCTCGTACACGCCGGTGCGCGTCGGCTGCGCCCCGGAAAGGATGGAATACCGCGACGGCACGCACACCGGGCAGGTCGCGTAGGCGTTGTCGAAGACAGCGCCGCGATTGACGAGGCGGTCGAGGTTCGGGGTCGAGATGTCCTCGTTGCCGAGAGCGGCCAACGTATCGAAACGCTGTTGATCGGTCATCACGAAGAGGACGTTCGGCCGCGTGGAATCACTCATGACGCGCTGACCTCTGAGACCTCATCGACGGTCTGGTTCTTCATGTGACGTATCTCCTTCGAGGTTCGGGACGTATCAAGCGGTTGCATCGGAGCGAGGCGAGCGCGTCCTCGGCGCGATCGCGACGGTGATCTGGCGATGGTGTCGGCCGGGCCCGAGTTCGCACTCGTCTCCCCCCAGGCGAAGTCGGGCCGATGTGGCAGGGGGCACCTCGATCTCTGCCGAGATCCCGCGATCGTTTCGTCGGAGTTCCAGCGAGATCCGACCGGACGAGGTCGGCAACGAGACGGAGAGGCGCCCGATGCGGTTCGGCAGCGACGGCGCAACCTCGAAGGTCCGATATCCAGGCTCGAGCGGTCTGATTCCCGCGAAAGCCTCGACGACGAGGAAGAGGGGCGATGCGGCCCACGGGTGAGCGCAACTCACATTCGGCTTCAGCGACTCGCTCCAGGCTTCCATCGTCGCCCCCGAGCCCACACGGAGCATCTCGTTCCATGACCGCAACCCGTCACCCACGAGGAGCCCATACGCCGCCTCCGCCCGTCCGAGGCGGATCAGGCCCGACAGCAGGAACGGTGCTGCATAGACACTGACCGCCATTCCGCGTTCGGCCAGGTAGCGTCCGGCGCGTTCCGCTCGATCCTGCGGCACGACCCCCATGGCTGCCGAGAACGCCGTGGCATGGGCCGCGCAGTGGTCGACAGGGAGCCCGGAAGCATCGATACCGTCTCGGTAGGCGCCCGTCCGATCATTCCAGAGCAGGCGGTTGATCGCCTCCTTCATGCGGGCGGCCGTCCGCGCGTGACGATCCGCAGACGGGAGCCCCAACGCCGCATCGATGCGAGACATGGCAGAGAACGCGCCGCAGGCGAGTGCATTGACGACGGTGTTCACGGGGCCGAAACGGTATCCGTCGCGCTCGGATTCGGGCCAGTCGACGATGTCGTCGTCCAGCCTGCCGAAAGAGCCGTCGTTGCCGTGATCCTTCGTCACCAATCCCGTCGTCGCATCCAGGAGAGCCTCCGGCAGAAGCGCGCAAAGCGCCTCCCGACGGCGCCGCAGACCGTCGGCGTCTCCCGAGCGGAGGTACAACTCCCACGCATACATCACCAGGTAGAAGGGCCACTCGGTCGGCCACGTGCGTCGCTCGAGAAGGTAGTCGAGCGAGTACGACGCCAGTTGGTGGTCGGCACTCAGGGCGCCGTTGCTCCGCGATTGCAGGTAGGCGTCGGCCTCGTACGGCTCGCGTTCCCGACTCCACGAGTCCACGAGAAGGTTCCCGTTGTTCTGCTCCATGGTCGTTTCGCACAGCGCGAGAATGTCTGCGAGCACAGCGTCATCGGTCTCGAGCATTGTGCGCTCCCCGAGCGGGTAGACGTGCCCTCTGGCATGGAAGACCTCGAGCGGGAACTCTTCGGGGAGGCCTTCGATCTCGACGTACCGGAACACGCGCAGACCCCACGTGGAGACGGCCGCGGATGCCGGCGCCGACTCCCAACGATCGGCGAAGTGATTACCTGTGGACATGCGGTGGCGTACACGACCGTCGGACGTGAGCATTTCGCCGTAGCGGATCGTGATGTCCACCGCCATCGGCATCGACATCACCTCCAGACCACCGACCTGGGTGAACCCGAAGTCGAGCAGAACGGTGTCGGCAGCGGTGCGCCGCACCACCCGCGGAGCAGTCCGTGTGACGGTCACCTTCTCGGCGGGGTTGGGCTCGAGGGCGGCGAAGGCCGGCCGCTCCAGAGCCGCCGGCCAATCGGCCCCGACCTTCTCGTCGACATCGAACCCCCAGGGGTACGCTGAACCGACGAGGTGCTCGCGCGGAGCTGCGTAGTGACCGGTGCCGATGCTTCCCAGCGTCGTCAAGGCGCGGAACCCGTCGAGAGCTCGCCAGCTGGAGGATGTGCCGACGACATCGACGGACCCATCCGTGAAACCGATCACCAGCTCCGCCTGGACTCGTTGATCCGCGGTGGTCCATGCGTGCACGCCGACCACATTGCCTCCCGGGCGCAGATGGGCAGTCGCATCGAAACCGTCGTACCGCGCTTCGGCGCCGATTGAGCGGACCGGCCCGGTCCCCAGTTCGAAGCCGTTGAGGCTCGCGCGGTAGACGAACTGTCTGGCCGGCTCAGCTGACGACCCCGTGATGAACAGCGTCGCCCAGGCCACCGGAGTCTCCGACGGCACCTCGAACGCGTGACGAAGAAACGCCCACTCGCCGCCGGGCGGCGTCAGGCCCAACGAACTCTGGGCCACCTGGAGGACACCGGCCGCATCCCGTTCGCCGGAGTTGACGACAGCTCGATCGTCTCCACCGGCGAGAAGCCGGCCCGATGCGTCCACGACCGCGAAGTGAGACACCCGGGGGCGAGAGTGCCCGGGTGCTCCGAGTCCGGCCCGCCCCTCCGTCCAGGTGGCGTCGGTGATTCGGTGGACGATGACGCCGTCGATGCGAGTGACGATCTGATCGCCGCGGGCGGCCACCTCGACGCGCGTCGAAGCGTCGCCCCCGGGAGTCCACCGGGCGCTGCCGAGCAATATCTCTCGCCCCTCGGATCGCCGGGATGCGATGAGCTCGCCGACGTCCGGATCGACCGTCCATACGTAGCCGTTCCGCTGGTCGGGGGCGCGGAAGTGGACATCGAGCCGGCTACCCGCTGCGGGCTTGCGCCCATTCGGAAGGCGAGGTGCCCGGCATATCACGACGGTGACGTCGTAGTCCTGCCATCCGACGGGTGCGGGTGTCGGCAGCCAGATCGGCGCGCTGTTCTTCCACACCCGCCCCGGTCCGGTTCCGATCACTCCGTGCGCCGTCGGCGCCGAAAGCACGTGCCACCGATAGCGGCAGGACGGCTGAAGAAGGTTCGGGGGGACCGCATGCTCGCGTTCTCCCCTCCGGACAACACACTCGTAGACCACCGTGCTTCGAGCGACATCGCAGATCCGCACGAGAGACTCACCATCGATCTCAGCCAACCAGCGCAATCGGACGGGCGAGCCCACGTCGAGATCGAGGGGATCGCGGCGATCGTTCGCCCAGGCGCGGACGCCGGTCGTCTCCTCGATCGGGGCGTCGTTCTCAAGCATTCGTCGACGCTCCTCGCGTTCTGTTCGTGGTCCAAGGCATGCAGATGACGGGATGGGATGGGATCCGGGCCGCGCGGCCGTCAGAATCTGTCGCCGAAGCCCATCGCCACGACGTTCGAATACGACGTCTGCAGTGCCTCGAGTGAGGTGCGACCGTAACGCTGATCCTGCTCGACGAATGCGTGTTGCACGCCGATGCGCTCCGCCTCCGCGATGATCGCAGGGAAGTCGAGGGTGCCCTCCCCGATCTCCGCGAACTGGACGAGTGTGGGAAACGTCTCGTGGACCGCCCCCCGTTCTCCCGCGAAGTACCGAGCGAAGGCCTCCTCTGGAACATGGCCGATGCGGTAGTCCTTGAGATGAACGAGCGCCACGCGATCGCCATATGCCGCGAGAGTCCGCACCGGGTCCAGGCCACCTCGCTGGACCCAGTGCACGTCGATCTCCAAGAAGACATTCGGGCAACGCTCGACGATCACGTCGAGGACGGCGTCGCCGTCGAATCGCATGAAGTCGACGTGATGGTTGTGGTAGCTCAGGGTCAAGCCCTCGTCCGCGAGCCGCTTCCCATACTCCTCGATCGTGTCGCAGAAGTGCTCAAGGCGGGCCCGCGAGGCGAGCGCCTCGTATGTCAGGATGCCGATTCGAACGTGCTGGGACTCTAGAGCCTTGGCATCGGCGACGATCTTCGCGAAATCGGCATCCAATGCATCGAAGGGAGACCCCTCCGGCGCCGCGAGGAGGCAGGAGATCGCGCTCACGTCCATGCTCAGCTCATGTTGGGCGCGCGAGAGCTCGGCAACGGTCTCAGGGACCATGGGTACTTGACTGACCTCGATCGACCGATACCCGATCGCCGCGAGCTTCTCGAGAGTGCGGAAGACGCCATCGCGGGCGAACTCCTCCTTGAGCATCATCGCCTGTGCTCCGATGATCACTTCCGTACTCCTTCGATCGCTGCGGTCGCGAGGGTTGCGTCGCCGCCCTCTGCGTGAACCCGCTTCTCAAGCTCGCTGAGATAGGTCTCTTCGTCGAAGTCCATGTCGACTTCCACCCCGAGCCAACTCGACAGATGTATGGCATTCGCCAGACGCACCCCGTCGATGCCATCCGCGCCCGGCGCGATCAGGGGCGTACCGTCGAGGATGTTCCGGGCGAAGTTCTCCAGCACTCCCGCATGCTGTTCGCCCCAGCGCGACGTGAACTCCAGGCGCTCGGTCGTGTAGAACTGCGACGGGTCGAGCTCGCCCGAGAAGACGCGCTTGACCGCATCGGAATCGATCGACGCGCTGATCTCCCGCTCGAGGCGTTCGTAGCGGGTGACCTCGGCGACCCGGCTGCCCTCGACGACGATCTTCCCGCGTTCGCCGACGATCTCTAGTCGGTCGGTTCCGCGCAGGTCATGCGTTGAGGTCGTGAACGTACCCGTGACGCCCTCTCCGAAGTCGACCAGAGCGTTGACCTCATCCTCCACGACGATGTCTCGCTGGAACCCGTAGGCCACCTTCGCGAACACCTTCTGCGGAGCCCCGCACAGCCACTGCCAGAGATCAAGCTGATGCGGTGCCTGGTTGACCAGGACCCCCCCGCCTTCGGACCCCCAGGTCGCCCGCCAGGCACTCGAGTCGTAGTACCCCTGCGGCCGCCACCAGGTCGTGATCACCCAGTTCGTTCGCAGCACACTGCCGATCTCACCCGCGGCCAGAATCTCCCGCAGGCGGCGGTAGAGCGGATTGTTGCGCTGGTTGAACATGATCCCGAATGTCACGTGGGGATGCTCGGCGGCGAACGCGTTGAGTTCGGCGACTTGACGTGTGAAGACGCCCGCAGGCTTTTCCACGAGCACATGGATGCCGCGCTCGAGAGCCGCCATTGCGTAGGCCGGGTGGAGGTAATGTGGCACGCAGGTGACGACGGCGTCGACGGCACCACTGTCGAGCATCGAGATATGGTCGGTGAAGACCTGCGCGGATGGGAATTCTGCTGAAGCCCGATCACGCGTGGCCTCATCCGGATCCGCGATGGCTGCGACGGCCAGGCTCGGAACGAGCCCTTGGTCGATGAGCCGTGCGTACATCGATCCCTGCGTTCCGTACCCGATGATTCCGAGCCTGACGACGTCCCTCATGCGTCCGCTTCCTTCCTCTCTTCCATCCCGCGGGCGGGATGCTCGACGACGCCGACCGCGGGTCGACCCGCCTGGCGATAGACGTCTTTGATGACCGCGATCGACGTACGCGCGGTTCGCCCATCGATCCAGAACGATTCACGCGCGTTCAGCGAACGATAAAAATCGTCGATGAGCGCTCGATGCGACACGCCCCAGTACGACCGGGCCCCGGACGATACGTCGGCGTCGACAGTCTCGGTCCGCCCATCGGCCCACTCGACGTGCAGACCTCCCGCCAGCCGCAGGCACGCCGACTCCGCCTGAATGACCAACGCGACGGGATCGTTGGCCCCATTGGCCACGGTCGCGAAAAGCACGGATCGCACGTCGCTGTCGTGGGTGATCACCATGTCTGCGGTGTCTTCGACATCGACAAGCGGGTGCGCGCGATTGCCGATACCTCCCTGCACCGACCGGGCTGGGCCGAAGAGCCACAGGAGCAGATCGACTGTATGGATCGCCTGATTCATTAACAGGCCGCCGCCGCCGCACTCCCAGCGGCCGCGCCACGGACGGGAGGCGTAATAGTCGTCCGTCCGACTCCACATCACCGTCGCGTTGACCGAGCGGACCTCGCCGATGGAATCGCAGGAGAGCAGCTCCCGCAGTCGCTGAACGGGAGGGTTGTACCGGTTCTGGAAGCACACACCGAGGGTCGCCGACGAGCGGTCTGCCGCTCGGATGATCTCGTCCGCAGCGAACAGCGACTCGGCGAGGGGTTTCTCAAGCAGGACGTGGATGCCGCGATCGAGCGCCTCGATCGCAGGACCGGCGTGTTGGTCATGAGGTGTGCAGATGTGCACGGCATCAGGCGCGACGTCGTCGAGGAGTGACCGGACGTCGGGGTATCCGGGAACTCCGGTCGCCTGCTCGGCGGCAGTACGCCGTCCGTCGTCCGGGTCACAGACCCCGACGAGCTCGACCGCATCGTTCTGGTCAATCGCAGCCAGATGCACGGCTGAAACGTCCCCGCACCCGATGACGGCGACACGGTGACGACTCACGAGAGCGCGATCTCGAGGTCGTCGGCAAGATGACGGAACGCTCGCGCGGCCTCCCCGAAGGCCACGGGCCCGGAGAAACCACCCAGCTCATGCGCCGAAGCCAAATGGGGTTCCAAAGATGCAAAGCCTCGATATCCGCTGTCACGCATGGCGATCATCGTCTCGCGCAGCTGCCCGTCGCCCGTGCCGGCTGGAACGACCGCGCCGTCCTGCGCTCGCGCATCCTTGACCTGAAAGTAGTCCACGTACGGACTCAGCAACGCCCACCCGTCGGAGTACGGCCGGACGCCCACTTGCACGAAGTTCGCGTTGTCCCACGCCAGACGAAGGGCGGACGACCCGACCGACTCGACCACGTCCAGCACTCGATCGGGGATGTCGCCATAGATGGCCTTCTCGTTCTCGTGGACGAGCACGACGCCTTCACGTTCCGCGACGCGCGCCATCGCATGCATCCTCGAGAGCACGTCGTCGCGGACGGATTGCGGGGACCGCCCGGGCGGGGGGTAGAAGGAAAAGACGCGGATGTTGGCGGCCCCGAGCGCGTGCGTCACGCCGATGACCTTCTCGAGCCGCGCGACTTCGTCCTCGATCGACGAGTCGGAGGCCACCTTCCCGATCGGTGAGGCGATGGCCGACACCTTCATTCCACGGTCCTCGAGGAGCTTCCCCAAGCGTGAAATCTGCTCTTCATCGAGATCTACGACATTGACACCCCAAGCGCTGCGCACCTCGACGTGAGACGCACCGAGCGCTTGCAGCACGGCCACTTGCGTGTCGGGATTCGGATCGACTTCATCACCGAAACCAGACAGTGTCCACGTGGCGCGTCTCATGAATGCAAACCTCTCTGTATGCGACTGCCGGCCTCGACGAGCGGTCGTGTGCGCGCTCAGTCCGCAGGCAGGCTTCAGGTAGTCTCCCGACCAATCGACCGTTTGTCAACCGATTGCCGAATTATCTCTCGATCCAGCAAGCCCGCGCCTCTCATACATCGTTATCAGCGATTCCCCGGGCCGTGAGCAGCGCCGGATCCTGATGCGAATCGATTGCCAGCTGTCCTCCTGGATTCCCACACGAGGGCCCGGCATTCACCATAAGGTCCGCTGTCGGACCACGCGAGAGAGACGGAGCACGTGGCGCGACGGCGGCCCAACCCCGGGAGTTCCTCCGAGAGGCTGGGCCACCGTATCGGCACCTATCGCGTTCCGGCCCGATTCCGCGCACGCGCGATGACGACCGCCACGGCACCGAGGAGAGCCAGGATCGCCGCTCCGATGGCGAAGGGAGCCGGGCTCGATCCTCCGGTCGCAGCGAGGTCACCGGTTGCCGTCGCCGATGAGGGATTCGCCGTGGAGGTCGGAGCCGGTTCAGCCGATGCGTCCACGGTCGGGGTTGACGTGGGTTCGACGGTCGGAGTTGACGTGGGCTCCGGTTCACTGGCATCGGCCGGGACGGTGAGGTCGACGTAACCCGTGACATCGACACCGTCCAGCGCCACGGTGAGCCGTCGCTCCCCCGCCTGACCCAACCTCACTTCGCGTTGCGAGATGACGTCACTGGCGTCGGAACTGGTGATGAGGACATCATCGTCATCGATCGCCCCCACCTCATTGCCGTACTCGTCCAGCGCGCGAACGGAAACGATGATCGAAGCATCGATCGCCGGCTCGCCCGAAACAGAGACCTGCAGGCTCGAGACAGGGTAGGAGAACGCGAAGTCCTTCACGTGAATGACTCCCGTCGACGGCGCGAATCCGCCGGGAAGGACCTCCGGGATGAAGACCGAGAGCAGACCCTGGTCAGCAGCGAGGACGGGATCGAACAAGGGCTCGGGGCCCAGACCGGCGACAGGCTCTCGAGCGACGCGCCAGTCGGCATAATCCGCCTCGCTCGTGGCAGCCAGCACCTGCAAACCCGCCGTCAGGATGAAGGCGTTGCCCATTTTGTCCGTCACGATCTTCGAGCGGCCGGTGTGAGCGATTCCTGTGCGGTTCTGGTGCCACGTTCCCTCGAGGTCCCGGAAATAGTGCACGTGCTCCCTCACCCCCGAGTCATCGTCCCGCATGGTCACGTGCACACGGCCCTCCTGGTCGACCCATTGGCCTTCCTGGTTTCCCACGTCGCTGCCCTGCGGGATCTCCCATACGGTGACACCCGGCGTGTCTGGGCGGACCGGGTCCACACCTGTCACCGCCGCCCGCTCGCCGTCATTCCGATGCCATGTTCTCCCATCGTCGTCGCTGTAGAGATACATCAGATCGTGGTTCGTCACCGGATCAGGCGTCTCCCGCCACGTCCAGGTCGCGTGCAGACGGCCATTGCCGTCGTACTGGATGCCGTTGTAGTAAGCGTTCTCGTTGGGTCGCGTGGTGTCGCTGGAGGTGCCCGACACGAATACGCCTCGAGCCTCCCACGCGCCGTTCTCGTAATCCCAGAGCAGGCTGTCCCCACTGCCCGACCCGCCCTTTCGAAGCTCCAGGAGGAGCCCGCCACTCGGCTTCATCACGAAGCGCGGGTAGGTGACGACATCGACCGGGGCACCCGGCTCCTCGAGGAAGTCCTGAACGGGCCCGAACAGTTCGGGGGTCCACGCGGTGGCGGCAGGATCTTCGAGAACGCCGGGGAGGGACTGCCGATAGTGCAGTGGCTCGGCATGCATGTCGAACGCCAGGTGGATGCGTCCATCGGAGGCGCTGAGACCGATTGCCACCACATTGTGCGGGTCGTTCTTCGTCTGCGCGTAGTCGCGCAAGGTCATCACCTCCCACTCTCCGTCCGGGAGCGCTCTACGGCCCAGCGAGACGTTCCGGATGGGCGCGCCCGCGCCGTTGATTTCGCCGGATTCGGTATAGAAGGCCGTGTACTGCCATCCTTCGTGGCTGACGATCGGCCCCTGCTGGTGGGCGTTCCCGTTCATCCTTCGCGTGAGGCTCGTCTGGGCGTTCCCCGTCAGGACGGTCGATCGCGTCTCGGTCACACCTGGCGACGGCGGCGCTTCCCAAGCCACCGCAGGAACGACGCCGATAACGGGCATCACCACAGCTATGGCTCCGATCAGAGCGAGCGGCACCCGCCAGCTTCTTCGCGAGTCCTTCGTTGAGTTGTTAGGCATTCAGTCTCCTTTGACGACATGTCCAGGCATCCGCAGGGGCGGCGCAGAATCAACATAGTTGCAAGTGAGAATTAAGACAACCGGTGTGTCGTGGTAGGCCCGCAACCCATGAAAGTATGGGGTTTACGCGACGACGCGGTCCTCGCTCACGCGACCGCCGGTCCGAGACGGCGACACAGCGGGAGGCGATGGAAGGGTGAGAAGCCAGGAGCGCACACCGGGCTCGGTCGCCGACGTGGCACGGGCGAACGCGAGCACGGTCCTCCAGACGATCCTCGCCGGCGGGCCGATGAGTCGGGCTGCGATCTCGAATCAGGTGGCGCTCGGCAGACCCACCGTCACGCGCGCGGCCGCTCGCCTGATGGAGATCGACATCATTCGAGAGCGCTCCCCCCTTCCAGCCACGACAGGACGCCCGGAAGTTCCGCTGGAGATCTGTTCGGCCGGCCGTATGGTGGGCACGATCGCGTTCGGGGCCTCCGATTTCCGGCTGGGTCTGGTCGATCCGCGCGGGAGCGTGCTAGCCGAGTCCCGCGAGTCATACCGCGCCAGCGACGTCGAGTCCACGGTTGCGCGCGCCGCAGAAGGACTCGCCCGCCTTGCAGAGCGAGCCGGATCCGGTCGGCGCATGCTCGGCGTCGGCGCAACGATAGGCGGCTGGGTAGACCCAAGCACGGGCACCCTCGTCCGGTTCGCGCCTCGGGACTGGTACGACGTGAAGCTTGCCGACATCCTCCGCAGTCGACTGGACACTGCTGTGATGTTCGACCAGTCGATACGCGGACTTGCGCTGGCGGAGCGGATGTTCGGGGTGGCCCGGGGCGCCGATGACTTCGTCGAACTCTGGGTGGGTGATGTCATCGGCGCCGCCATCGTCGATCGTGGCGTTATTCGCCGTGGCCCCCGCGGCGGCGCAGGACAGGCTGCACACCTTCCGGTCCGCGAAGGAGCTCACCGGATGTGCGTGTGCGGCCGGCGCGGCTGTGTCCAGGCCTCAGCGTCGCATGACGCGCTCGTCGCAATGGGACGTGAGCGAAATATCCTCGATCAGGCCGCCGGAATCGACACACTCGTAGCTCTTGCCCACGCTGGCCGCCCGGATGCTACCCGTCTCATCTGGGAGGCAGCGACCCAACTCGCGTCGAGCTTTGCCGCAACTGTCGATATGTTGAATCCGTCCATGGTCGTCGTCGGCGGCCTTCTGACCGAGACTCCGCAGTTCCTCGAAGCATTCCGCTCTGCTCTCATCCATGAAGCGGACAGGTTCATCGACGGGCGCTCGTGCGTCGCGGTGTCCTCCTTCGGCGACGGCGGTCCGACGATCGCCAGCGCGTCGCTGGTGCTCGACGCGTTCTACCGCGACCCCTTCCGGATCGATGCCGCTGCGAGGCCCGCTACGTCGGCGCTCTTCCGGAGATGACCCATGCGCCGAAGACCCGTGGCGACCGAGAGGCTTCTTCGGCAGAAACGAGGCTCGCTCCGACAACGCGGCGCAGGTGAATGACACTCAGGAGGAAGTCACCACCACGGTGTGAACGCCGAGCGGATCAGGCGGCGTCGGGGATCACCATCCAGACGCTCGTCCCGCCGGTCTCCGATTCGTCGATGCCGACGCGCCCGCCGTGCGCATCGACGATGCGCCGACACGTGGACAGGCCGATCCCGAGACCCGGAACATCGTCGACGGCGCCGCGCTCCATGAGTTCGAACACGCGCTCGCGCTGATCGGGCGGCACGCCCGGCCCGTTGTCGTCCACGGTGATGCGCCAGCCGCCGGTGAGGCGGTGAGAACGGACGACCACTCGAGGTGCGACACCGGATGCGGCGGTGAACTTCACCGCGTTGGCGATGAGGTTCTGCATCAGCGCGCGCAGGAGAGTGCGGTCCCCGGTCAGCCGGCACTCGAGATGGACATCCACCCGCCCCTCCGTGGTCACCAGGGCGGCCTCGAGATCCTCCACGACCCCGGAGACGAGCTCGGAGAGATCGATGTCCTCGCGCCGCGGCTGCGCCCCGCCGATGCGGGCGTAGGCGTAGAGATCGCCGATCATCGCCGCCATCCGGTCCGCGACCGACTCGGCGCGGGCGAGGGCACGGGCCGCCTGGGGCGCCCCGACCATCTCCGGACTGTCGACGGCGAGCTCGATGAAGCCGGCGAGCGCCATGAGGGGGTTCCGCAGGTCGTGGCTGACCTGACCGGCGAATCGTTCGAGCGCGGCATTGGACTGACCCAGCTCGCGGGTGAGTCGGCGCAGCTCCAAGACATCCACGACCTGGTGCGCGAGAAGGGCGAGCGCCCGACTGTCCTCCGGTGCGAGGTCCCCGACCTCCTCATCGAAGACGCAGAGTGTTCCGATCGGCACCCCCTCCGGCGTCACGAGAGGACTGGAGGCGTAGAACCGCACCGCGGCGATGTCGCCGGTCACGAAGGGGTTGTCACGGAATCTCGGGTCCTGTCGCGCGTCCCGCACGACGACGTGGCCGGGATCCTGGAACACCACGGCGCACATCGAGTCCTCGCGAGCGCAGACGGAAGGGGCCAAGCCGACCGCCGCGATCTGATGCTGGAAGCGGTCGTCGATGATGTTGATGACGGCCGTCGAGACCCCGCATACCGTCGCCGCAAGCTGCACGAGCCCCTCGAGGTCCGGCTCGGGTGGCTGCCCCACCACACCGTAGGACGCGATCACATCGCGCCGGGCCGCATCCTGAACCGCCGTCATGAGTCCCCCTGCGTTCGCTTCCGAATGTAGCGGCACGGCGCGCCGCTCAGTGGTCGCCGACGAGCTTGAGTCCGACGACGCAGCCGACGAGCCCCAGGATGAGGAGCATCCGCACCAGCGAGAACGACTCCTCCCCCGTGATCATGGCGTAGCCGACGGTGAGTGCGGCCCCGATCCCGACCCAGACCGCGTAGGCCGTGCCGATCGGGATCCCGCGCATGGCCCACGCCAGACCGCCCATGCTCGCGGCGAGAGCGACGAGGAAGATCACCGAGGGCCAGAGCTTCGTGAAGCCCTCGGACTTGCCGAGCGCGGTGGCCCAGACGGCTTCGAGGACTCCCGAGACGATGAGGATGATCCACGACATGACGACCTTCTCCTTGGCCAGTCTTGTCGCGCACCGGGTACTGAACCGTCGTCCGGGGATCCGGGGGGGGATCCACCGGAGACCATACCCCGCGGACCTGATCGGCGCGTGTGCACCACGTGCGCACAACGCGATCAGACGAGGAAGATCCCGTCCAGCAGGCCGGGGTTGTGCGCGTGGACGAGCACGCCGAACACCACGGCGTCGAACAGGAGGTGCACCGTGACCACGTACGTCAGCGAGCGGGTCTTCAGGAAGATGAAGCCCTGCAGCAGCGCGAAGGGAACGGTGAGGAGGGGCCCCCATTCCCGGTAGCCGAGTTCCCACAGGAAGGACACGAACACGATCGTCTGCAGCACGTTGGCCTGCCAGAACCGGAAATGGCGCAACAGCAACGCGAAGCACGTGCAGATGAAGAACAGCTCGTCCCAGATCCCGACCGCGCCGACGCCGACGAACAACCGCGCGATGAGATTCGGGGTGTCCACCACCGGCCAGTTCAGATAGACACCCGAGGTGATGAAGTAGAACGGCAGGATCAGCCACCCGAGGACGAGGACGACCACGAGCCACGTCCACTGAAAGCGCGTCCACCGGCCGCCACCCCGCCACGGGAACCGAATCGCGCGGTCCCGGTAGGCGAACCGGGAGACGAGGTAGGGCACGAGCACCGCACCGCCGAGTGCGACGGTGAAACGCAGCATCCCGAGGTCGTCGAGCTCCGCCTTCAGCGGGATCGCGCTGACGATGAGCATGCCGAGCGCGATCAGCGAGAGGTCCCGGACCAGCGACGGGATGCGCCGGTCGGGCTCCTCCGCGCGCCGGTGAGCTGCGGCCAGCGGCCACGCGGACGCGAGCCCGGCGGCGAGGAAGGCCCAGCCGAGCCACGGCACCATGAGCACGAAGAACGCCGGAGCGGCCAGACAGGTCAGCAGTGCCGGTACGAGACGCCAGGTCCAGGCGGGGCGCACGATCGCGTCCGTCGAGAGGGCGGCGGAGGGCATCGTCGTCAGGCTCCCGGCGTCGCGACGCGGCGATAGGCGAGATCACGGATGTCGCGTCCCACGCGCTCCCCCTTGCGTTCGAAGGCGGTGAGCACGCGGCCCTCGAACCGGGGCGCCCAGTCGCCGGTGAATTCGCGGACGAAGCCCGTCGCGGCGTCCATCACCTCGCGCATCTGCACGGCGTAGTCCTCCCAGTCCGTCGCCAGGCGCAGCACTCCGCCCCGCCGCAACGCCTGGGCCACGATCGGGGGGAACGTCGGGTCGACGAGTCGCCGCTTGGTGTGCCGCTTCTTGTGCCACGGGTCGGGAAAGAAGATCCACACCTCGTCGACGGAGCCCTCGGGAAGCAGATGCCGGAGCACCTCAGGCGCGTTCGCCTCGACCAGACGAAGATTGCCGATGCCGGCGCGGTCGGCGTCGAGCATGGTGCGCGCGAGTCCCGCGCGGAACACCTCGACGGCGAGGAAATCGGTCTGCGGATCGGCGCCGGCCGCATGGACGATCGCGTGCCCCTGCCCCGATCCGATCTCGACGACCAGGCGCGCCGCACGCCCGAACGTCTCCGCGGGGTCGATCGCGGTGCCCGGCAGGATGCTGGTGGCCGCGACGTCGCGCTCGACGGGCACGACATAGCGGGCCGACAGGTCGCTCCACGCGCGCTCTTGAGCCTCGGACATCCGGCCGCTTCGGCGCACGAAAGACACCGGTCGCTCGCGGAAGCCGCGGGAGGGTTCGATCATCGCTCCAGCCTACGAGGCGCGCTCCTGCGTGACGAAGTCGATGAGCTCCTCCACCCGCCCGAGCAGGGCGGGCTCGAGGTCGCGGTAGCTGTGCACGCGGGCGAGGATGCGCTGCCACGCACGGGCGAGGTCGGCCTGATCCCGCGCGGGCCATCCGAAGGCCCGGCAGATCCCGACCTTGTAGTCGATGCCGCGCGGGATCTGCGGCCATCGCTGGATCCCCATCGCCTTCGGAGTGACGCACTCCCAGACGTCCACGTACGGGTGCCCGACGATGAGCACATGCGCCCCGTGCGGACCGCGGGCCACGGCCTCCGCGATACGCGACTCCTTCGAACCGGGCACGAGGTGGTCCACGAGCACGCCGTAGCGGCGGTCGGCGGAGGGCGGTTCCTGCGCGAGGACCTCTGCGAGCACGTCCACGCCCTGGAGATACTCGACGACCACCCCTTCGGCGCGCAGGTCGTCACCCCACACCTTCTCGACCAGTTCCGCGTCATGACGGCCTTCCACGAGAATCCGGCTGGCGCGCGCGACGCGTGCGCGTTGCTCGGCCGCGGCGAAGGATCCCGATGCCGTCCGCGAGCGCCCGGCCGAGGGCTGCCTGGCGGGCGCATCGAGGATGACGTCCGTTCCGTCGATGAGGAAGCCGGCGCCGAGGGGGAACAGCCGCCGCTTGCCGCGCCGGTCCTCCAGCTCGACCAGACCCTGCGAGACCTTCGTCACGGCGCCGCAGAACCCGTCGCCCGCCACTTCGACGACCAGTCCCTCCTCGGCCGCGACCCGCGCGACCTTCTTCGCGGCGCGCTGCCGCCACCCGTCCGCGAGCACGTCCGTGCCGTACCGGTCCTCACCGAAATCCATCCGTGTCTCCTCGCCAGCGCGACAGGCTACCGCCGGTCGCGCACCCCGCCGGGCAGCGCCACGCGCACCGCACCGATACCCCCGCGGCCTACCGCCGCATGTCGCAGCCTGCATAGACTCGTTCCGGGGACAGGCCGAGAGGGGATTCCGGATGCGCGCTCGATCACTGTGGGCTCTCGCGCTGGCCGCGGGCCTGGTCGCGACGACCACTGCACCCGCCGCCGGGACCGACCCGGTCGACCTGGGCTCGGGCTACATCGTCGACACGGTCGACGTCATCTCCGACGACCAGGAAGCCGCTCTGTTCGATCGACTGAGCGACCTGTACGACGCCACCGGCGTCGACCTGTACGCGGTGTTCGTCGACGAGTTCACCAACCCCGCCGATGCGCAGTCGTGGGCCGACGACGTGGCCGCCGCCAACGGTCTTGGACCGCAGCAGTACCTCCTGGCCGTGGCGGTCGACGGCCGCCAGTACTACATCTCCGCCGACACCGCCGGCCCCCTCACGGATGCCCAGGTCGCCGCGCTCGAGGAGTCGATCGTGCCCGATCTGCGTGACGGCGACTACGCCGGCGCGGTCGAGACAGCCGCGGATGGCATCCAGGGGGAACTCGAGTCGGGGATCTCCGTCTGGGTCGTCCTTCTCCTGGTCGCCACCGTGATCTCGATCGGGGTGCTGGTGTGGCTGATCATCCGCCGGCGGCGCACGACGCGGAGCGCCGCAGGATCCACTCCGGCCACGACCATCGCCGACCTCGAGCGGCAGGCGTCGTCGGCACTGGTCCAGACCGACGACGCGGTCAAGACCAGCGAGCAGGAGCTCGGCTTCGCCCGCGCGCAGTTCGGAGACAAAGCCACCGCAGAGTTCGTCGACGCCCTGGCCACGGCCAGGCGTCTGTTGGATCAGGCGTTCACCCTCAAGCAGCGCCTCGACGACGAGGAACCGGACTCCGACTCGCAGAAGCGCGAGTGGAACCAGCAGATCATCTCGTTGTGCGGGCAGGCCAACGCCGGTCTCGATGACAAGGCGGAGGCGTTCGACGAGTTGCGGCGCCTGGAGCAGGACGCCCCGCAGGCGCTGTCGCGCGCCCAGGACGCCCACCGCGACACCACCGCGGCCCTGGACGACGCGCAAGAGCGCGTCTCCACGCTCGCCGGGTCCTACGCCCCCGAAGCCCTGGCCACCGTCGCCGACAACCCCGAGCAGGCGCGCGAGCGACTCGCGTTCGCCGGGGAACGCCTCTCCGCCGCCGACCGAGCCATCGCCGCCGGAGATCGCGGGGACGCCGCCGTCGCCATTCGCGCCGCCGAGGACGCCATCGCGCAGGCCGATCTGCTCGAGCAGGCCGTCCACCGCCTGGCCGCCGACCTCACCGAAGCCGAGCGCGGCGCCCAACACCTCCTGGCAGACCTCGAACAGGACGTCGTGACGGCGGCGACCCTTCCCGACCCGGACGGCCGGATCGCCGGCGTGATCGCCGCCACCCGCGCCGCGGTCGAGCAGGGTCGCGACGCGCTCACCGGTCCGCAGAAGCGCCCCCTCATGACGGTGCAAGCCCTGGAGGACGCGAACGCACGCATCGACGGAATCGTGCAGGAGGTGCGTGATCGGCAAGAGCAGGCTCGACGGGCCACTCAGATGCTCGACCAGCAGCTGACCCGCGCTCAAGCGCAGGTGTCGGCGGCGGAGGACTACATCACGGCACGGCGCGGCGCGGTCGGAGCCGAGGCGCGCACGCGTCTCGCCGAAGCCGGCGCCGCCCTGGTCCGGGCGCAGCAGCTGCGCACAGCCGACCCGGCCCAGGCGCTTCCGCACGCGCAGCGAGCCGATCAGCTGGCGGCGCAGGCGATCCGGTCCGCCCAGGGCGATGTCGGGTCCTTCGCGCCCACGATGAGGGGTTCACGCTCGGGCGGCGGCGACATGATGGGCGCCGTCCTCGGTGGCATCGTCATGAACTCGCTCCTGAGCGGTGGAGGCTCCGCGCGGGGCCGCCGGGGGGCGTCGCGCTCCCGGGGCGGATCATCACGCGGGGGCTTCCGTCCCGCCAGCTTCGGAGGCGGCGGCACCCGCGGCCGCCGGGGCGGAGGCCGCTTCTGACTGCGCCACCCCGCACTCGACCCCCATCCTCTCCCCATCCCGACCAGACCCATCGACAGGAAGGAACCTCGTGATGGCAAAGCAGTCCATCTTCGGCCGCATCTCCACCCTCATCAAGGCGAACGTCAACGCCCTGATCGACTCCGCCGAAGACCCGCAGAAGATGCTCGACCAGCTGGTGCGCGACTACACCAACAGCATCGCCGACGCCGAGTCGGCCATCGCCGAGACGATCGGCAACCTGCGTCTGCTCGAGCGCGACCACCAGGAGGACGTGCAGGCGGCCGCCGAGTGGGGCAACAAGGCCCTCGCCGCCAGCCGCAAAGCGGACGAGCTGCGGCAGTCCGGCCACGCCGCCGATGCGGACAAGTTCGACAACCTCGCCAAGATCGCGCTGCAGCGCCAGATCAGCGAGGAGAACGAAGCGAAGGCCATCGCCCCCACGATCGCCACGCAGACCGAGGTCGTCGAGAAGCTCAAGGACGGGCTGAACGGCATGAAGCAGAAGCTGGAGCAGCTGAAGGCCAAGCGCAGCGAGCTGCTCGCCCGGGCCAAGACCGCCGAGGCGCAGGTGAAGGTCCACGACGCGGTCCGCTCGATCGACGTCCTCGACCCGACGAGCGAACTCGGCCGCTTCGAAGACAAGGTCCGCCGCCAGGAGGCCCTCGCCGCCGGCAAGCAGGAGCTGGCCGCCTCGAGCATCGACGCGCAGTTCGAGGCTCTCGAAGATGTCGGCCAGCTCACCGAGGTCGAGGCGCGCCTGGCTGCGCTCAAGACCGGCGGGTCGTCGCAGGGTGCGCTCGGCTCCTGACGACTCCGCACGACGGCGGCGCCCGGCACCGGCCGGGCGCCGCCGTCGTGTCGGGGCAGGCGGATGCGGAGACGTCACCGGTGCGCGAGGATGAGGCGATGAGCCGTTTCGTCGTCGTGCCGCAATGGCAGGGGTCGGGTTCGTCGCGGGCGATGCAGCTCGTGGACGGAGCCGCCGCGATCGCGGGCGATCTCCCTCGCGCCGCAACGACTCCCGTGGAAGTCCCGCTGGAGGCGGGCGAGTCGCTGGGAAGCGGCGTGCGGCGACTGAGTTCGCTGGTGCGCGTGCGCGAGTGCGTCGAACGCGAACTGGAGTCCGGCGACGGACCCGCGATCGTCATCGGCGGGGACTGCGGGGTCGCGATCGGAGCGGTGTCCGCTGTCGCGGCACCCGACCTCGCTCTGGTGTGGTTCGACGCCCACGCCGACCTGCACACACCGGAGTCCTCACCCAGCGGCGCATTCGGCGGCATGGTGCTGCGGGCGATCCTCGGAGATGCGCCCGCGGCGCTCGCCGTGCCATCGGGCGTCATGGCCGATCATCGCGTCGTTCTGGCGGGAGCGCGCGACCTCGACCCGGCTGAGTCGGCGTTCCTCGACGCGTCTGCGGTAAGCACCCTCGGGCCGGACGCCCTCCGCGACCCGGATGCGTTCGCCGAGGCGGTGCGGGCCACGGACGCGTCGCGCGTGCACATCCACGTCGACCTCGACGTGCTCGATCCGGCCGCGATGGGCGGCGTCTCGCAGCCGGTGCCTTTCGGTCCGTCCGTCGCCGAGCTCGTGGGGGCGATCCGCGCCGTCCGCGATGTCCTTCCGATGGCGGGGGCCACCCTCACCGGTTTCTCCCCCGCATCCCCCGACGCCGCCGTGGACGACCTCGGAGCGATCCTGCGGGTCATCGGAGCCCTCGCGTGACCGACTCGATCTCGCGCCGCATCGAACGACGCCTCCCGCCCGTGCTCCTCGACTCGCCACTGAGTGCGATCGGCTTCCTCTACGCGACGGTCGTCGGCATGGTGTGGGGATTCCTCTGGAGTACCGGGCCGGTCGAGCGTCGCGGGCGCCTGTGGGTGTTTCGAGGCATGCCTGCATGGGCCTTCCCCCGGGGTGGGGTCTGCATGGGGGCGTGCTATCTGACCGGAACGCTGCCGGTGGATGCCGGCATCGTCCGCCACGAGAGCATCCACGCGGCGCAGTGGCGTCGCTTCGGATTCCTCATGCCGCTCCTGTACGCGCTCGAGGGGCGCGATGCCCTCCGCAACCGTTTCGAGGTCGATGCCGGTCTCGCCGACGGGCGATACGTCCCGCGCCGTCGTCGGTGACCTCAGCGCGCGGTTGCCAGCCCGAACCGCTCGGGCGTGCGGATGGACGACGCGGCGACACCGCGCACGTCGGTGAGGTGATCGACGATGTCGGCGGTGCCCAGGTATCCGCCGAGCAGGATCACACGGGTGTCGTCCCCGTCCTCGCAGAGCATCTCATCGGCCCACGCGATGACCGCCCGATGCACCGCCGCACCCGCTGGGCAGGCGCGACCGGACCCCGGTGCACCGGATCGGTTCGAGCGCGTCAGCCACGCCACCGTCATCCGCGCCGGCGCGTTGATCTCGCGAATCCACGACGGGTCCGGAACCTCGATGAACACGCGTCCGGTCGAGCAGAGGGGCAATGTCGCGAGCACCACCTCGAGATCGACCAGCGAGTCTTCATCGGCGGCGATGAGGTGCTGCACGCGCATGTGGCGCGGGGCACGGCACGCGGCCGTGCCGTGCTCGGTGGACGGGGTGCGCTCGGTCATGGTGGTCCCACTATACCCGAGGCAAGGCTCACCTAACCCGGAGAGCCGCCACCAGGCCCTCACGCGATGAGGACGCGCCCGAGCTCAGCCAGCTCGTCGTCGGACATCCCGTGCGCGCGGAGGTAGTCGGCGGCCGAGCCGTACCGCGCCGCCACATCGCCCAGCAGGCCCCGCATGACCGGGGCGGGCGACGTCGTCGCAAGCTCCTCGAGGTGTCGCGCATGCGGGTGGATCCGCCGCAGATGGGCGACCACGGCGGTGTTGCGCCACTCCGGCAGATGAGCCTCGGTCCGCGCGTAGTCGGCCACGATGTCCTCGGTGTCGACGCCGGCCGCGGCGAGCGCGATCGCGACCGTCACCCCGGTGCGGTCCTTTCCCACGGTGCAGTGCACGAGCACCGGCTGGTCCCGGGCGATCCCGCGGACGACCTCCACGACACGGGTCGCGGAGTCATCGACGAGCGATCGGTACAGCTCCGCCAGCGGCAGATCGCGGGCGAGGAAGGACTCGGCGGAGCCGAGGAACAGCGGCACGCGCAGAACCGGAAGGCCGAGCGCTTCGAGCGGGCTGGGTGCGTGGGCGACCTCGTCGTCGTCCCGCAGATCGATGACCCGCCGCAACCCGAACGTGCCGAGGGCGACGATCCCGGACCCGGTGAGACGCGCCAGATTCCCGGAGCGGTACAGCACGCCGTGCCGCGTCATGCCGGCGCCGGCGCGCAAGCCCCCGACGTCGCGCAGATTGACCGCTCCCGGAACGTCGGGCACGGAGGTCGTCACGTTCGCATGCCCCGAGATCCGACCGGGTATCGGCCCGCGATGGCGACCCGGTTGAAGGCGTTGATCGACACCAGCAGCCAGCTCAGCGCGACGTACTCCTCCTCGGCGAGGATTCCCCCCACCCGGTCGTACACCTCGTCGGGGATCCCGGCGTCGTGGATGTAGACATACGCCTCGGCCAGTTCGAGTGCGGCACGCTCGCGTTCGGAGAAGACACCGGACTCCCGCCACACCGGGATCTGCGCGATCGTATCGGCGTCGACGCCGGCCTTGACCGCCCGGTCGAGGTGCACGCGCACGCAATACGCGCATCCGTTGCGCTGCGACACGTGAATCTGCACGATCTCGGCCATCCGCGCATCGATACCGGCGTCTCGCGCAAGGGTGCCGGCCGTCTTGGAGAATGCGGCCAGCGCCTCATACGCCGCCGGCGCGGACCGGGACAGGTGCACGCGACGCTCTTCGCTCATGCGCCCAGGGTAGCCCCGGGTGCATGATGGAGCGCGTGAGCGACCCCGCAGACGAGTTCTCGTTCCTGGCCGCACAGGCCGCCGACGCCGGTCTCGACGGCCCCCTCCCCCACGCCGAGCGGGTATCGATGCAGCTTGCCGACGGCCGCACCCTCTCCGGTGTGGCCTACGGGTGGGAGGATGCCGCGCCGGGTCCGGCGGTGACCTTTCTGCACGGCGCTGGGCTGAACGCCCATACGTGGGACACGGTCGTGCTGGGCACCGGCGCGCCCGCGCTGGCCCTCGACCTGCCGGGGCACGGCGACTCCTCGTGGCGTGACGATGCGGCGTACGTCGCGCGCGTGCTCGCCCCGGACGTCGCCTCGGCCCTGGAACGGTGGACCGACCGCCCCCAAGTGGTGGTGGGGCATTCGCTGGGCGGCCTGACCGCGGCGGCGCTGGCCGCCTCCCGCCCCGATCTCATCGAGGAGTTGGTGATCGTCGACATCACTCCCGGCGTGGATCCGGACGGCGGGCCGTCGGAGCTGCGCGCCTTCTTCGCCGGCCCGACCGACTGGGCGTCGCGCGACGAGCTGGTCGACCGCGCCTTGTCGTTCGGCCTGGGCGGCGGCTCCCGCGAGAAGGTCGCGCGCGGGGTGTTCTTCAACTCCCGCGTGCGGGACGACGGACGCGTCGAGTGGAAGCACCACTTCGCGAGGCTGGCTGCGGATGCCGCCGCGGATCCCTCCTCCGCTTCGGATGCCCGCCGCCGCCAGGACGCCGTCGGAGCGCTCCTGGGCGCGAACGGGTGGGAAGACCTCGCCGAGGTCCGCGCACCGATCACCCTCGTGACGGGCACCCGGGGGTTCGTCACCGACACCGACGCCGCACACTTCCGGGAGCGCCTCCCCGCGGCTGCGCTGGTCTCGATCCCCTCCGGCCACAATGTCCAGGAAGAAGCGCCGCTCGAGCTGGCGGCGCTGGTCCGCGACCATCTGCGCCAATGATCCACCCTGTCTAACAACTCTGTTTCGTTCGAGGACGGCGGGTGTGCACCACGGGCCGACGTTGCCTAGGCTGTTGTGTCGCACGAGCATCCTCGTGCCCACCGCGGTCGCTCATCACCCCGACACTGCCGCGGATGCCCTCCGAAAGGACCACCATGCCCCGTCGTCCCCTGCGCGCAGCCGGCGCCCTCCTCGCCGCCGGAGCCCTCGTGCTGACCGGTTGCGCCGCCGGCTCCGACGAGCCGGCCCCCACGAGCACGGCCGCCGCCGACCCCGAGGCGTCGGTGGCCATTCGGTTGGTGCTGGAACCGGGCAACCTCGACATCCGGCAGACGGCGGGTGCAGCACTGGATCAGATCCTCATCGACAACGTGTACCAGGGCCTCGTCTCGCGCACGGCCGATCAGGAGATCGTCCCCACTCTGGCCGAGAGCTACGAGGTGTCCGACGACGGACTCACCTACACCTTCGACCTCCGCGAGGGCGTCACCTTCCACGACGGGCAGGAACTGACCGCAGACGACGTCGTCTGGTCGTTGGAGACCCGTCGCGACACCCCCGAGTGGCGAGACTCGGCCCGCCTGTCGAACGTCGAGTCGATCACCGCCGAGGACGGCACCGTGACGCTGACGCTCTCCGCCCCGGATTCGACCTTGCTGTGGAATCTCACCGGCCGCGCCGGCATCATCCTGAAGGAGGATGACGGGGTCGACTATCAGACCGATGCCAACGGCACCGGTCCCTTCGTCCTCGACGACTGGTTGCAGGGCGACAGCATCACGTTCACCCGCAACGACACGTATTGGGGCGATCCCGCCGGGGTCGCGGAGGTGTACTTCGACTACATCCCCGACAACCAGGCCGCGCTCAACGCGGCCCTGGCCGGCGAGGTCGACGTGGTGACCGGCTTCGATGCGACCCTCGGCGAGCAGATCGAGGCGGGGGGCGAGTTCGCGCTCGTGCTCGGTGAATCGACCGACAAGGGAACCCTCGCGTTCAACCAGACCGAGGACAGCCCCCTCGCCGACCAGCGGGTACGCCAAGCCGTCCGTCAGGCCATCGACCACGACGCCTTCATCGAGGCCGCTCAATCCGGCCAACCCCTTTACGGACCGATCCCCTCGTTGGACCCCGGGTACGAGGACCTCTCCGACGTCGCCCCGTACGACCCGGAGGCGGCGCGCGAGCTGCTCGCCGAGGCCGACGCCGAGGATCTCGAGCTCACGCTCACGATCCCGAACTTCTACCCCACGACGATCCCGCAGATCCTCGTGTCGAACCTCAACGAGGTCGGGATCACCCTCGAAGTCGAGTCGGTGGACTTCCCGACCTGGCTCAACGACGTCTACACGAACCGCGACTACGAGCTGAGCTTCGTCCTCCACACGGAGGCGCACGACTTCGAGAACTGGGCGAATCCCGACTACTACTTCACCTACGACAACCCCGAGGTGCAGGAGCTCTACGCCCAGTCCGTCGCCGCGACCGACCCGGCCGAGGCCGAGGCGTTCCTGGCCGAGGCCGCGCGCATCGTCTCGGAGGACGCGGCCGCCGACTGGCTCTACAACGGCGCCTCCGTCCTGGCCGTGGGCGCTAACATCTCGAACATGCCCTCGACCAACGTCAACGAGCGCCTCAACCTGTCAGAGATCACCAAGAGCGACGGGTGATCCGCTACGCGCTGACGCGACTGGCCCTGCTCCTGCTCGGTCTCTTCGTCGCCAGCGTGCTGATCTTCCTCACGCTGCGGGTGCTGCCCGGCGACATCGCCCAGGTGATCGCCGGGCAGAACTCCAGCCCTGAGCAGGTCATCGCGATCCGCAGCAGCCTCGGCCTGGACGCGCCGCTCGCGGTGCAGTACGTCGACTGGATCGGAGGCGTCTTCCGCGGCGACCTCGGCAGTTCCCTGCTCACCGGCACCCCCGTCGTCGACGAGCTCGCCGAGAAGGCGCGGGTGACCGTTCCCCTCGGCGTGATGTCGTTGCTCGTCGCCCTGTTCATCAGCTTCCCCCTCGGCGTCCTGTCCGCGCTGCGCCGCGGCAGGGCCGTCGGGACGGGCCTGAATGTCGCGGCGCAGACGGTCGCCGCTGTTCCCGTGGTCTGGGCGGGGATGATGCTCGTCGTGGTCTTCGCGGTGTGGCTCGGCTGGCTACCCGCGCAGGGATTCCCCCGCGCCGGTTGGTCCGATCCCCTCGCCGCCCTCCGGTCACTGCTTCTTCCGGCCCTGACCATCGGCGCCGTGGAGGGAGCGATGCTGATGCGGTTCGTGCGGTCGGCGACGCTGCAGGCCATCGGAGAGGACTATGTGCGCACCGCGGCGGCGAAGGGGCTCACGCGGACCGGCGCCCTGTTGCGGCACGGCCTGCCGGGCGTGGGACTGTCGGTGATCTCGGTCCTGGGGTTGCAGGTGGCGGGCATCATCGTCGGCGCCGTCGTCATCGAGGAGCTGTTCTCCCTTCCTGGCATCGGCCGGATGCTCGTCGAGGACGTCTCCACGCGCGACCTCCCCATGGTGCAGGGCGAGTTGCTCGCCCTCACCGGGTTCGTGTTGATCGTCGGGTTCCTCGTCGACCTCGGCCATCGGATGATCGATCCCCGACTGCGGGAGGCCGCATGACCGCGCCCGCCCGCCGAAGCTGGCACCGACGCCTGTGGTCGATCTCGACCGGGCGATTCGGTCTCATCGTCGTCCTCGTGGTGGTAGTCACCGCCGCGGTCTCCCTGATCTGGACGCCTTTCGACCCCCGGCAGGTGGATGTGCCGGGCCGCTGGACGACGCCCGGCTGGCCGCACGTGCTCGGCACCGACGCATCCGGACGCGACATCCTCAGCCTCATCATGGCCGGTGCCCGCACCACCGTCCTCGTCGCCGTCGGAGCCGGTGTCATCGCCACCGTCATCGGGATTGCCCTCGCCGCTCTCGGCGCTCTCACGGCCCGCTGGGTGCGCGAGTCGGTGGCCGTCCTCGTCGACGTGCTCATCGCCTTCCCGGTGCTGCTGATCGCGATGATGATCTCTTCGGTCTGGGGCGGTTCGCTCGCGGTGGTGATCTGGTCGGTCGGCATCGGCTTCGGTGTGAACATCGCGCGTGTGACGCGGCCGGAGCTGCGCCGCGTGCTCCACAGCGACTTCGTCCTGGCCGGGCGCGCCGCGGGTCTGACGCCGTTGCAGAACCTGGCGATCCACCTGCTGCCGAACGTCGCTCCGGTCTTCATCGTGCAGCTGTCCTGGGCGATGGCCGTGGCCGTGCTGGCTGAGGCCGGGCTGTCCTACCTCGGATTCGGAGCACCCGTCACCGAACCCAGCTGGGGCCTGCTGCTGGCGGAACTGCAGAGCTACATCACCATCCATCCGCTCTCCGTGGTCTGGCCGGGACTGGCGATCACCGTCACGGTCCTGGGACTGAACCTCCTCGGCGATGGGCTGCGCGAGGCGACCGATCCGACACTCGCCCGCCCGGGCGGCACAGCCCGCAACGCGAGGTCGCACGTCCCGGAGGTCGTCGCATGAGCCTCGACGTGGAGGACCTCCGGGTCGAGATCGACGGACGCCGCGTCGTCGACGGCGTCACCTTCACCGTGCCCGACGGGGCGCGCATGGGCTTGATCGGTGAGTCGGGGTCGGGCAAGTCCCTCACGGCACTTGCCGTGCTGGGTCTCCTGCCGGAGGGGGCGATCGCCTCCGGCAGCGTGCGGTGGCAGGGACGCGAGCTGATCGGCCTTCCCGACCGTGAGCTGGCCCGCCTGCGTGGCGACGAGATCGGGATCGTGTTCCAGGAACCGCGCACCGCGCTCAATCCCATCCGCACGATCGGGCGCCAGATCGCCGAGTCGGTGCGCATCCACGAGCGGGCCCCCCGCCGCGCGGCTTCCGCGCGGGCGGTGGAGGAGGCGCGTCGCGTCGCGCTCACCGATCCCGAACGCATCGTCGCCCGCTATCCGCACCAGCTCTCGGGCGGGCAGCGCCAACGCGCCGCGATCGCGATGGCCCTCGCCTGCCGCCCGGACCTTCTCATCGCCGACGAACCGACCACCGCACTGGATGTCACCATCCAGGCCGAGATCCTCGACATGCTCCTCTCACTCGTCGACGACGACGGCATGTCGCTGGTGTTCATCACGCACGACCTCGCGGTCCTCGCACAGATCGCCACCCATGGGGTGGTGCTCGAGCACGGTCGCGTCGTCGAGTCGGCATCGGTGGCCGACCTGCTCTCGCACCCGCGGTCCGAGATCACCCGCGGCCTGCTGCGCGATGCCACCGCAACGCTCTGGCGACCGGGCGGCGACGCATGACCGCCCCGGCCATCCGGGCCCGGGGGCTCGTCCGACGCTTCCGCGGTCCGCGGCCGACACCGTTCGCCGCGCCGACGTGGACGACGGCGTTGGACGACATCGACGTCGACGTCGACGCGGGCGCCAGCGTCGGGGTGATCGGCGAGTCCGGGTCGGGAAAATCCACGCTCGTCCGCGTGCTGCTGGGGTTGGACGCGCCGAACGCCGGTGTCGTGGAGGTCGATGATCGACAGGTCGACGCTCGGGCCCGAGCCCGCGACCTGCACTGGTTGCGTCGTCGCACCGGGATCGTCTTCCAGGATCCCTACGGCTCGCTGGACCCCCGTATGAGCGTCGGACGGATCATCGCCGAACCGCTCTTCGCCCTCGACGTCGGCGGCGACCGCCGGGCCCGTGTCCGGGAGGTGCTCGAACAGGTCGGACTCGACGCGGGGATGGCCGCCCGCTTTCCGCATGAGTTCTCCGGCGGACAGCGCCAACGCATCGCCCTGGCTCGCGCGATCGTGCATCGGCCGCGCATCCTGGTCGGGGATGAGCCGATGAGCGCACTGGATGTCACGGCGCGCGCGCAGATTCTCCGCCTGATCGAGGACCTCCGACGCCAGGAGGACTTCACCCTCCTGATGGTCTCGCATGACATCGGCGTCGTCCAGAACCTCTGCAGCGACGTGATCGTGATGAAGGACGGCCGCGTCGTCGAAGAGGGCCCGACCGAGAAGGTGCTTCTGCAGCCGCAGGTGGCATACACCCGGCGGCTCCTGGCGTCCATTCCGACGATCGAGCCGCCCCGCGCGTGACATCTCCGGCCACGCCGAGGCCCTTCCCCGTGTCGGGAAGGGGGCCTAGCCTCGGCACGTGACCGCCGACGCTCCTGTCCCGCCGCCCGCACCCTCGATCGTGCCGCCGTACGTCCTGGCGAGGATCGCCTCGACCCCGGAGACGGGCTGGCGCCGCGCCGCGGTCGCGGCCCGAGCCACTCTGCGCACACGACCGGCGCACCTCCCCGCACCGCCGTCTCCCGCGCACGTGCGAGGGCGGGGAACGGTGACGGCGGAGCGGGAGATCTCCGACGCGCAGCACCGTGAGGTCCTCCCCGGGGTGGTGGTCCGTCGGGAAGGGGATCCCCCCACCGATGACCTCGTGGTCGGTGACGCCTACGACGGGTTGGGGGCGACATCGACGTTCTTCCGCAACGCGTTCGGCCGCTCCGGGATCGACGCCGACGGCGGCGAGCTGCGCGCCACGGTCCACTACGGGCGCGCATACGACAACGCGTTCTGGAACGGCGAGCGCATGGTCTTCGGCGACGGTGACGGCGAGGTGTTCCGCGGCTTCGCCGGTTCCCTCACGGTCGTCGCCCACGAACTCGCGCACGGGGTCACCGAGAACGAAGGCGGACTGCGCTACCAGGGGCAGTCGGGGGCACTGAACGAGTCGCTCTCCGATGTCTTCGGCGCCTTGACCGAACAGTACACGCTCGCTCAGACGGTCGACCGGGCGACCTGGCTCATCGGCGCGGAGATCTTCACCGACCAGGTGCAAGGCCGCGCCCTCCGCTCACTCGCACAGCCCGGTACGGCCTACGACGACGATGTGCTGGGGCGCGACCCCCAGCCCGGACACCTCCGCGACTACGTCGTGACCTCGGACGACAACGGTGGGGTCCACATCAACTCCGGGATACCCAACAAGGCGTTCCACCTGGCCGCCGCCTCGCTGGGCGGATACGCGTGGGAGCGTGCAGGGCGTATCTGGTACGACACGCTCGTCTCCCGCGTCCTGCCGCACACCTGCGACTTCGTCACCTTCGCCCGCGCCACCACCGCGACGGCAGCCGCGGTGTACGGTGAGGCCTCGGAGGAGCTCGACGCCGTCCGGGAGGCCTGGATCGACGCCGGGGTGGAGGATGACCGCACCGGATGACCGTCGCCCAGGCGCCGGTTCGACCCGCCTCGTCGCGGTCACCGTACGGCGCACCGGCGGGTTCGCCGGCATTCCGCGGCAGTGGGAAGCCCACCCCGCCCCGGAGGATCCGATCCTCCCCGACCTGGTCGACCGGTGCCCGTGGGAGGCCGCAGCCGAGCCCCGCGCCCCCGCGGTGGACCGATTCGTGTGGGTTGTGACGGCTCGGTGGGAACCCGGCGGCCAGCAGCGCGTGGTGCTGTCCGATGAGACCATGACCGGCCCCTGGCGGGCACTCGTGGACGCGGTTCGAGAGGCGACCGCGTCCTGACTCAGCGGGAGAACAATCCGCGCTTGGCCTTCTTGCGGGGCTTCAGCGACTTCTGCAGGTAGATCGTTCCGAGCCACCGCCCGAACTTGAAGCCGACCCGCCCCATGCGGCCGACCTCTTCGAAGCCCAGCTTCTCGTGCAGGGCGATAGACCCCTCGGCACCTTTGTCGCTGATCACCGCGACGATCTCCCGGATACCCTGCTCTTCGCACGCCTCGATGAGCGCTTCGAGCAGCGCGCGCCCGAGGCCCTTTCCGGAAGCGGCCTGTCCCAGGTAGATCGAGTTCTCGACGGTGTAGCGGAACGAGGATTTCCCCGACCAGGGGGCGACCAGGGCGTAGCCGAGGACCTGGCCGGTCGGCGACTCGGCGACCAGGAACGGCAATCCGAGCTTCTGCAGGTGCGCGTACTTCTCCTGCCACTGCGTCAGCGTCCACCGCTTCTCATCGAAGGTGACCACGGAGTTGGTGACGTAGTAGTTGTAGATCTCGCGGATGTCGGGGATGTCGGTCTCCCGCGCCGGACGGATCTCGTACGTGAAGGCGCGCTCGGGCTCGGCACGCCGCCGCAGGTGGCGCGGGAGCGCCCGACGACTCTTCTCGTACTCCTCCTCCAGCATTCGGCCAGCCTACGCCGATCCTGGGAGGCGCCAGTCGACCGGATCCGCCCCGGCTTCCCGCAGCAGGTCATCGGTGCGCGAGAACGGTCGGGATCCGAAGAAACCTCGTCTCGCCGACAGCGGCGACGGATGCGCCGAGGCGACCACCGGCGTGTCTCGGAGAAGGGGGCGCAGGGTGCCGGCGTCGCGTCCCCACAGGATCGCCACGAGCGGGGTTTCCCGGTCGACGAGCGTGCGGATGGCGTGCTCCGTCACGTTCTCCCAGCCCCAGCCTCGATGCGAACCCGGCGCGCCCGGCGCGACGGTGAGGACGCGGTTGAGCAGCATGACACCCTGGTCGCTCCACGCCGAGAGGTCGCCGTGCGCCACCGGCGGGAGGCCGAGATCGTCGTGGAGCTCGCGGTAGATGTTGGCCAGGCTCCGCGGGATCGGCCGCACGTCGGCGTCGACCGCGAAGGCCAAGCCGATCGGATGGCCCGGGGTCGGGTAGGGATCCTGCCCGACGATGAGCACCTTGACCCGGTCCAGCGGGTGGGAGAAGACCCGGAGCACGTTCTCCCCGCCCGGCAGAAAGGAGCGACCGGCCGCGGATTCCGCGCGGAGACGCTCACCGAGCGCGGCGATATCGGGGGCGACCGGCGCAAGGGCATCGGCCCAGCCCGGATCGATCAGGCCGTCCTCCGCGAGCTCGTCGAGCGTGCGGGCCACCTCAGGCGGCGTCTTCCTCGATGACCGATCCTCGGGCCGACCAGGGGAAATCGATCCACAGCGCGGTGTCCTTGAACGCGTAGTCGGGCTGGATCACCGTCGAGGGCTTGGTGTAGATCGTCACCGACTTCACCTCGGCACCCTGCTGCGCGAGCAGGTCGACCGCGAGCGCGAGGGTCCGACCGCTGTCGGCGACATCGTCGACCAGCAGGACACGGCGCCCCTGGAGGTACTTCATGTCCAGCTCCGGGGGAAGCACTTCGGGGGCATCGAGCACGGTCCCGATGCCGGTGTAGAACTCGACGTTGATCGCACCGCAGTTCTTCACCCCGAGTCCGTACGCGATCGCCCCCGCGGGCAGCAGCCCGCCGCGCGCGATGGCCACGACCACTTCCGGCACGAACCCGTCGGCGACGATGCGCCGGCTGAGTTCGCGGCACGCCTCCCCGAATCCGTCCCACGTCAACGTCTCACGCTCGATGTCCAACGGGACTCCCTTCGGTGTGTTTCCAGCTTATTGCCCCGCCGCGGCGCGGCTGAGCCGCGGTGTAGTCTCGGCCCGTGGCTGACCCGACCCCCGTCCTGCGCAGATCCGCCCTCGGCATCACTGCCGGCCTCATCGGCTGGCTGATCCTCGTCGAGATCACCAGCGGCATCCTCCAGGGCTACTACGTCCCGCTGTTCAGCGACATCGTGCTGCACCTGGGGATCACCGACGCCGATGTCAACTGGTTCGAGGCGGCGCAGCTGCTCCTGAGCTCGATCGTGGTGCCGGTGCTGGCCAAGCTCGGCGACATGTTCGGCCACAAGCGGGTGCTGCTGATCGCGACGGTGCTGACAGCCGGCGCAACGTGGTGGGTCGCGTTCGCCGACAACTTCTGGGTGTTCCTGATCGCCTGGGCCCTGCAGGGCTTCTACGTCGTCTGGCTGCCGCTGGAGGTCGCGCTGATCTTCGAGCGCGGACGGCGTCAGCAGCACGGCGTGTCGGCGACCCGGCGTGCGGCCGGATTGCTCGTCGTGGGGCTCGAGGCCGGGGCCATCCTCGGCGCGCTCGCGGCGGGGCGGATCTTCGCCGCGACCGCCGAGAACCTCACCGTGACGCTGATGATCCCGGCGGTCGCCGTCACCGGATGCTTCTTCGTCATCCTCTTCGGCGTTCCCGAATCCGAGCCGCTCCCGGGGCGCCGACTCGACACCGGCGGCTTCGTCATCCTCACCCTGGGGCTGCTGCTGGTCACGGGTTCGCTGACGTTCCTCCGTCTGAACGGTCCCGGGTTCGCGTGGACGTGGGTGCTGCTGGCGGCGGGTGTCGGCGCCCTGGCGTTCTTCGTGTGGTTCGAACTGCGCCAGGACGACCCGGCGGTCGACATCCGCGTGTTCCGACGACCGGAGATGTGGCCGGTGCAGGTCACGGCGTTCCTCGTCGGCATCAGCCTGCTCGGCGCGCAGGGCCCGCTGTCCACCTACGCCGGCACCGACACCTCGCTCGGGTACGGCCTGGGGCTGGACGCGACGGACCGTTCCAACCTCATCGGCGTGTACATCGCATCCCTCGCCGTCGGCGCCGTGCTGTTCGCGGTGACCTCGCGGAAGGCCGCACCGCGGACGGTGCTCATCGGCGCGGCGATGTGCGTCGCCGCGGGGTATCTCATCCTGATCCCGTTCCACACCGAGCTGTGGCAGGTCGTCATCGCGCTGGTCATCGCGGGGATCGGATCCGGCGCACTGGTGGCCGCGATGCCGGCCGCCGCGGCCGCCGCCGCTCCGCGCGGGCAGACGGGCGTGGCCTCAGCCCTCACGAACACGACGAAGACCATCGGCGGCACGTTCGCGTCTGCCGTCTTCGGCGTCGTGCTCGCCGCCGGCGCCGGAGCGGTCGCCAGCTCCACCGCCGCCTCGCTCGGCGGCTACATCACGGTGTGGGTGATCTGCGCCGCCGGCGGGGTTCTCGCCGCCATCCTGCTGTTCTTCGTTCCGAAGGTCGCCTTCGCCGACGAGCTCCCGGAGTCGGCCGAGGCCGTCGCCGGCGAGTCTCAGATCATCTGATCGCGGGGCGGACGCACCCGCAGCGGTCCGCGAGCGAGCAGATGCTGCGCCGACTGCGCCACCGGCCGCATCGTGATCAGATCGAGGTTCACGTGCCCGGGGGTGCCCAGCGCGTAGGCGATGACATCGGCGACGTCTTCGGCCACCAACGGGTTCTCGACCCCCTCGTAGACGCGGTCGGTCGCGAGCTGGTCTCCGCCGAGCCGGTTGAGCGTGAACTCCTCGGTGTAGACCATGCCCGGGGCGATCTCGACCACCCGGATCGGTTCGCCGTTCAGCTCGAGGCGGAGGTCCTGCAGCAGCATCGATTCCCCGGCCTTCGCCGCGTTGTACCCGCCACCGCCGGCATACGGGGTCCGTGAAGCGGTGGAGGTGACGAACAGGGTGTCGGCGTGGCCGGTCTGCTCCGCGGCTTCGCGCAGGAGCGGCAGGAGGTGAGCCACGAGACGCTGGGCCGACATGACGTTCGCCTCGAACATCCATCGCCAGTCATCCGGGGACCCCTCCTCGACCCGGTCGGTTCCCCGGGCGCCGCCCGCGACGTGGACCAGCGCATGGACGGGACCGGATTCGGCCAGGAACCGGGTCAACGCCTCGATGTCGGTCTCGCGGGTGAGGTCCGCCGCGAACGCCGTCGCGCCGATCTCGGACTCGAGGGCCTCGAGGCGTTCGGCACGCCGCGCGACCGCGACCACATCCCACCCCGCCGAGCGCATCGCCCGGGCCGTCGCCTCGCCGATTCCGGAACTGGCACCGGTCACCACTGCACGCCTGGTCATGCCCCCACCGTATCCCCGCGGCGACGCGAAGATTACGCCCTGTGTCTCCGGCGTTGTCATGTGCACGGCCACTCCGTAGTCTCTGACACGGCCCGCGACGCCCGCCGCGAGCCCCCACGACCACAGGAGCGAGTCATGTCCGCACCCGAGAACTGGCGCTTCGAGACCAAGCAGGTCCACTCCGGAGCGCAGCCCGACCCGACGACGAAGTCGCGTGCGACCCCGATCTACCAGACCACCTCGTACGTCTTCGACAACACCGACCACGCCGCGAACCTGTTCTCGCTGGCCGAGTTCGGCAACATCTACACGCGCATCATGAATCCGACCCAGGACGTGGTGGAGCAGCGCATCGCCGCTCTCGAGGGGGGCACCGGCGCGCTGCTGGTCGCGTCGGGGCAGGCGGCGGAGACCTTCGCGGTGCTCAACATCGCCGAGGCCGGCGATCACATCGTCTCGTCGAGCTCGATCTACGGGGGCACGTACAACCTGTTCAAGTACACCCTGGCCAAGCTCGGAATCGAGACGACCTTCGTCGAGAATCAGGACGACCCGGAGGAATGGCGCGCCGCGGTGCGCCCGAACACGAAGCTCTTCTTCGCTGAGACCATCGGAAACCCGAAGATCAATGTGCTCGACATCCGCACCGTCGCCGACGTCGCACACGAGGCGGGCGTGCCGCTCATCGTCGACAACACGATCGCGACCCCGTACCTGATCCGCCCGCTCGAGCACGGCGCCGACATCGTCATCCATTCGGCCACCAAGTTCCTCGGCGGCCACGGCACCGTCATCGGCGGCACCATCGTCGACGGCGGACGCTTCCCCTGGAGCGAGCACGCGGAGAAGTTCCCGGGGCTGACCACCCCTGACCCGTCGTACCACGGCGCGGTGTACACGCAGGCGGTCGGCGACGGCCTGGCCTATGTCATCAAGGCGCGCGTGCAACTGCTCCGCGACCTGGGATCGTCCATATCGCCCCAGAGCGCGTGGCAGCTCATCCAGGGCATCGAGACCCTCTCGCTGCGCATCGAGCGCCACGTGCAGAACGCGCAGGACATCGCCGAATGGCTCGACGCCCACGAGGACGTCGCGTCGGTGAACTACTCCGGCCTGCCGACCTCGCCGTGGTACGCCGCGGCCAACCGCTACGCCCCGAAGGGCGTGGGCGCCGTGCTCTCCTTCGAGCTGAAGGGCGGCGTGGACGCCGGCCGCGAGTTCGTCAACTCGCTCGAGCTGTTCAGCCACCTGGCGAACATCGGCGACGTCCGCTCGCTCGTCATCCACCCCGCCTCGACCACCCACTCGCAGCTCAGCCCCGAGCAGCAGCTCACCGCCGGTGTCACCCCGGGCCTGGTGCGCCTGTCGGTCGGCATCGAGAACGTCGAAGACCTCAAGGCCGACCTGCAGCAGGCGCTTTCGGCCGCCCGCCGGGTCTCCGAGGCAGCCCGCGCCTGAGGACCGCCGACGCGCCCGCCTCCTGAGAGGACGGGCGCGTCGGCGATCTGTCGCGGTCAGCCCCGGATCTTCGGACGCACGGAGCCGAGCCCGCCATCGACCCCCAGGACCTGACCGGTGATCCAGGAGTTCGCCGGATCGAGCAGGAACACCGCCGCACGCGCGACGTCTTCCGGTTCGCCCAGACGCCCCAGGGCGTGCATCGCCTCGGAAACTCTCCGCGACCCCTCCGTCTCCGTGAGGGATGCCGTCAAGGGCGTCTGAGTGAGACCGGGTGCCACGGCGTTCACCCGCAACCCGCTGGACGCGTACGTCGCCGCCGCCGACAGCGTGAGGCCCATCACACCCGCTTTCGCCGCCGCGATGGCCTCGTGGTTCGACAGCCCGGCCATCGCCGCGGCGGACGAGACCAAGACCACCGACCCGCCCCGGCGCATGTGCCTGCCGGCGGCGCGAACCGTCGCGAACGCGGTATGGAGGGATGCCGACACGACGTCGTCGAACTGCGCGCGTGAGGTGAGGTGAGCGGGTTTGAGCAACATCGAGCCGGCGAAGCAGGCCACGCCGTCGAGCTCCCCCGCCTGCGCGACGGCCGCGTCGACGGCGTCGAAATCGCTCGCGTCGAGGACGAGGTCGGCCCCCGGGCTTCGGGAGGTGGTCACGACGTCGTGGCCACCGGCATGCAGCAGGTCGCGGGTGGCTGAGCCGATGGCGCTCGAAGCGGCGATGAGGAGGAATCGGGCCATGGGTCCATCCTCCCGCCGTTCCGCCGCACCGGGGTCGTTGGACGGAACGTCGTGTCGGTCGATCAGGCAGCGGCGGCCAGCCGCGCGAACCCCTCCTCGAGGGTGACCTCGGGTGACCAGTCCAGGGCGGCACGGGTCTCGCGCAGATCGAACCAGTGCGCGGTCGAGAGCTGCTCGGCCAGGAACCTCGTCATGGGCGGCTCGTCGGCGCCCGGGCGGACCGCCCACACGCGTTCGACGACACCCCCGACGCCACGGGCGAGCCACGCGGGCACGCTCCAGGAGGGCGGTGATACGCCTGCCGCACGGCACATCCTCGCGATCAGCTCGCCGACCGGCCTCGGCTCGCCGTTGGTGACGATGTATGGCCGCCCGTGAGCCGTGCTCATGCGGTCGGCGCCGGCGATGATCGCGGTGACGGCGTTGTCGATGTACGTGGAGTCGACCAGCGCGGCACCACCGCCGATGAGAGGCAGTCGACCGGCCTCCGCGCGGGCGACGATGCGAGCGACCAGCTGCGGGTCGCCCGGGCCCCACACCAGGTGAGGACGGATCGCGAGGACGCCGAAGCCGGCGGTGTCGGCGGACAGTGCGATCAGTTCGGCCTCGGCCTTCGTGCGGGCGTACTCACCACGCGCGTGACGGGGCGAGGCGGGCTCGGCGCCCACTCCCGCCAGGGCGGCGCCGGTATGGGCGACCGACGGGGACGAGACGTGGACGAACCTCGTCACCCCCGCCCGTGCGGCGGCATCCAGCAGAGCGCGGGTGCCGTCGACGTTGACGCGCCGGAAGTCGCGGGGGTCGCCCGCGAGCGAGACCTTGGCGGCGAGGTGGATGACGGTGTCGACGCCGTCGAGTGCCCTCGCGACGGCCGCGGCGTCGGTGACCGATCCCCGCCGATCATCCGCCCCGGTCACCCCGCTCGGGCGGCGCTGGAGGGTGCGGACCTCTTCGCCACGGGAGGCGACCGCGGTCGCAACCGCCTGTCCCAGAAAGCCGGACGCGCCGGTGACGAGCACCGTCATGGCGCGGTGATCCGTCCGCCGGCGCAAACGAGGTCGGCCCACTCCGACAATCGGGACCGGTCGATCTTCGAGTTGTGGCGGATGTCGGTCGGCAGCTCCGGAACGACGAGCACCGCTGCCAGCGGAGACACGACGGCCGCCCGCACCCGCGCGGTGAGGTCGGGGTCGGCGAGCCCGGCTCTGCGCGCGCGGTCGGTCGTCTCGACCACGATGACGGCTCGCCGGAGACCGTGCGGGCCGACCCCCACCAGCGCGGCACGACGCACACCGTCGACGCGTTCCGCCTGCTGTTCACCGGCGACCGGCGCGAGGGGTCCTCCCTCGGTGACCAGGACATGCGGCAGACGTCCCTCGACCCACAGGCGTCCGCGGGCGTCGAGGTGCCCGACATCGCCGGTGCGGTGCCACCGCGCGTCGCCGCCCGGGGTGTCACGCACGGCTTCCGCGTCGGTCAGGGCGAGGCGGTCGTATCGCGTCTTGAGGTGAGGTGCCGAGACGACGATCTCACCGAGCACCCCTGCGGTGTCGGCGACGGGACCGGTGGCACGCCCCTCGGCGTCGAGCGCGCTGACCCCGACCGTGACACCGTCGATCGGCGCTCCCACGCACACCCCGGGCTCCTCGGCATCCGCGGCGCGACGGATGCCGTCGAGGGTGATGTCGGTGACGAGGAGGCACTCGGTCATCCCGTACGGCGTGTGGGGAGCCGCGTGGGGGAACACCCGCTGCGCGGCGGCGAGGAGATCGGCACCGATGGGCGCACCGGTCGAGAGAAAGGTCGTGACGCGGGCGAGAACCTCGCGGTCGGCGGCGGTGAGGTCGCCGGCGGTGTCGACGACGTTCAGGATCGCCGCGGGTGAGAGGAAGACGATGCGCGCGTCGGCCGTCGCGACGGCCGCCGACACCGCTGTCGCGGTCAGGGTCCGCGGTGCCGAGACATCCATGTCGGGGGTCACCGATCGCGTGCCGAGGGCGGGGCCGAGCAACGCGAACGGCGCGAATCCGGTGACCAGTCCCGACTCGGCGGCGACGTCGAAATGCGCGGCGAGCACGTTGCGCAAGGCGGCCAGCTGACCGTGGGTGTACACGACGCCCTTGGCCGGCCCGGTGGACCCGGAGGTGAACAGGATCGCCGCGACGTCGTCCGCCACCGGCTCGTCCGGGGCCTTCCCCCCGGCCCCGGTCGCGGCGAGGTCGGCGAGGCTGCACGAGACGCCGAGCGCGGCCGCGGTGACCCGGGGGAGGCGGTCGACGGAGATCTTCGTTCCGGGCCAGCCCAGGGTGCGCGCCGCGGTCAGCGCCGCGGTCTCCCCGATGAGAAAACGCGGACTCGCCCCACGCACCGCACGCGACAGGCCGTTCACGCCGAGCCCGGCGTCGGCGACGACGACGACGGCGCCGATGCGCAGACACGCGTAGACGACGGCGGTGAGCGTGGGTCCGGGGCGCACGAGGAGCGACACTCTGTCGCCGTGGCGGACACCGAGGCGGGTGAGGCCGGCCGCGAGCGCGGTCACCCGCTCATGGAGTTGCCGCCACCCGACGGTCAGCGGCGGGTCCTGCGTCATGTCGATCGCGGCGATCGAGGTGTCGTCCGCGCGCTCGTCGAGGCGTCGCCACATCGGCTCGAAGTCGGCGTCGGCCGATGCCGGGGACCGGGGCGGCCGTCGCGACGTCTCGGCATCGAGACCGGCCCGATCGAGCCAGTCCAGCACGGCCTCCGCGCAGGGGCGGTCTTCGCCGACGAGGTGTCCCGCGCCTTCGAAACGGTGTACCTCGGCGTGCGGGACCCTGTCGATCAGGTCATCGAGGTAACGCTGCTGGAAGACCGGATCCCGCGGCCCCCACAGGATCAACGCCGGCACCGTCAGCATCCGCACACCGTCTGCGATGCGGGTCAGTTCGGCGTGGCTCGGGTGCCGGTGATCGACGGGGATGTCCGCGACGAACTGTCCGATCCCGCGGCGCCGCGCAGCCGACCGGTAGGGAGCGCGGTACCCGTCGCGCACCTCGCGCGGAAGCCGCGCCTCGGCCAGGCCCAGCGTGGTCTCGAGGAACGCCGTCGTCCGCACCGTCGACGCGGCGAGCACCCCCCGCACACCGGCGAGGCGGAGGGGCGCGGGAATGGGCACGCCCTCGGGATGGTGCACCGCGGTGTTGAGGGTGATGATCCCGGCGACCAGATCGGGATGGTCGACGGCCCAGCCGAGGGAGATCACCCCGCCCCAGTCATGGCCGAGCGTGACGACGGGTCCGGTGAGGGCGAGCGCGTCGGTGAAGGCCCCCAGGTCAGCGACCCGCTGGGCGAGTGTGCGCGGCACGTCGGTGCGCTCGGAGAAGCCCATCTCGAGCTGGTCCACCGCGACCAGACGCCATGCCGGGCCTCCTCGCTCGGCACGGCGCACCGACTCCGCGGCGATCCGGCGCCAGTGGAAGGACCACGTGGGGTTGCCGTGCACCGCGAGGATCGTCCCGACCGGCTCGAGGCCGAGGTCTGCGAGAACCGGGCCGGTGTCGAGGTGATGCCACGAGCGTCGCCGGCCGGTGTCCGCGCGGACCCCCGGCACCTCGATCACGCGGCGGAACCGCTCGTCGAGCCCGGGGACGGGTGGCACAGGGGTTCCCGCGGGCGAGGTCACCAGGCGAGTTCCATCATCGCCGTGTTCAGTCCCGACCCCACGCCCATCAACAGCACGCGGTCACCGCGTGACAGGCTCTGCTTCTCCCGATCGAGGGTGATCGGGATCGACGCGGGGCCGACGTTGCCGTACTCGGGGAAGGTGATGGGCACCTTCGCGCGGTCGAGCTTGGCGGCTTTGACGATCGCGCCGGTGTGCACGGACGACACCTGGTGGGTGATGTAGCGGTCCATCGACGACCATTTCCAGTCGGGGGCCGCTTCCTTCCACGCCGACACGACCAGATCGAGCCCACCGCGCAGCAGCGCCTTCGCGTCGGTGAACATCCCGTCGACGCTGCCGACGCACAGTTCGTGGAACTGGGTCGCCGCACGCGTGACGCCACCGAGGATGCGGTGTCCCTCGGGGTGCTCGTCCGCGCGGCCGAGCACGGCCGCGGCGGCCCCGGAGCCGAGGGTGAGGGAGGCGAACTCGCTCATGAAGGCGTCGCGGCCGATCTGCTGACCCTTGAGGCGCTCGATCGTGTTGACCTGGATGTCGTCGGCATCCTCGCCGTTGACGATGATCGCGTACCGGATCTGACCCGCCTCGATCATCCCCGCGGCCAGGTTCATGCCGCTGACGAAGCCGAGGCACGCGTTGGCGACGTCGAAGTTGACGGCCGAGGTCGGCAGCCCGAGGCCGTGGTGGAGGGTGACGGCCACGGACGGTTCGAGGTGCTTGCGGCTGACGGAGGTGTTGATGAGCAGGCCCACATCCGACGCGTCGACGCCCGCTTCTCGGAGCGCGCGGTTGCCCGCCGTGATCGTCGCGTCCTCCGAAGACTCCCCGACGGCCCAGTTCCGACGCTCGATCACGCCGGCGACACGTCGTAACAATCCCGGTCGCAGCTTCAGTCGCTGCAGCGCGGGCGCCAAGCGCGACTCGATGTCGTCGGAACTGGTCACACGTGTCGGCAGGACACTGGCCACCGACAACAGCGAGACGTTGGAGAACCGGGTCGTCGCGTTTCCAGCCAACGGCACTCTCCTCATCGCGAGCACGCAGGCTCGATCGGTCGAACGACAAGTTTATCGTCGGAACATAACGGCCGGGGAATGTCACGTCGTCGACCCGCCGGCGGCGCGGAGTCGTCACACACGCGTACGGGCGGGTACGAGCGGATACCGTGAAGGGACCCCCACCCCGAAGGAAGGCACCCCCGATGGACTGGCAGACCTCCGAAGACACCGTGCCCTCGGCACCGGTGACGGAGGCCGACGCCCGTCTGCTGCTGGGGCGCCCGCCCGCGACCGGGGCATGGCGCGACGGCGACCCCGTGGGCGACCGCCGGTTCGCCGCGTTCGGCGCTTTCGACACGGAGGGCGGCGAGCGCCTCCCGGCCTTCCGCATCGCCTACGAGACCTGGGGCGAACTCTCCGCCGAGCGCGACAACGCGATCTTGCTCCTGCACGCCCTCACCGGTGACAGTCACGCGCGAGGGCCGGCCGGACCGGGGCACCCGACGGCGGGGTGGTGGGGAGAGGTCGTCGGCCCGGGGGCGGCGATCGACACCGACCGCTGGTTCGTGATCGCCCCCAACCTGCTCGGCGGGTGCCAGGGTTCCACGGGTCCGGCGAGCATCGCCCCCGACGGGACCGAGTGGGGGCCGCGTTTCCCGTACCTCACGGTGCGTGACCAGGTCGCCGCTTCGGTCCGACTGGCAGACACGCTGCGGATCGGGCGCTGGGCCGCCGTGATCGGAGGCTCGATGGGAGGGATGCACGCCCTGGAGTGGGCGATCACGCACCCCGATCGCGTCGACCGCCTCGCGGTCATCGCCGCGCCTCCGGTGAACACGGCCGACCAGATCGCTCTGAACTCCGCCCAGCTCGAGGCCATCCGCATCGACCCCCGCTTCGCGGGCGGCGACTACTACGACGCCGGCGACGGGAACGGCCCGACGCGAGGGCTCGCGCTCGCGCGACGCATGGCCCTGTTGAACTACCGCTCCCCCACCGAGCTCAACCAGCGCTTCCAGCGCTCGTGGCAATCAGGGGTCAGTCCCCTCGGGCACGGCGGTCGGTTCGCGGTGGAGTCCTATCTCGACTTCCACGGCAACAAGTTCACCCGTCGCTTCGACGCCAACAGCTACATCGCACTCGTCGAGGCGATGAACTCCCACGACGTCGGCCGCGGTCGCGGTGGCGTGGAGGACGCGCTCGCCCGGGTGGCCGCGCGGACCCTGGTCCTGGGCATCGACAGTGACCGCCTGTTCCCGATCGACGGTCAGCACCGCATCGCCGCCGGCATCCGCGACACCCTCGACGGCGACCGCGCCGCGGTGATCACGAGCGACTTCGGTCATGACGGGTTCCTGATCGAGACCCCGGTCGTCGCCGCGCACCTGCGGCGACTGCTGGACTGAGCCCGCGCCGTTCAGGCCGGCGCCATCGATGCGTCGCGACGGCGCTCGGTCGCGACGCTCACGACCGCCAGGCCCAGACCGCACAGCGCCAGCGCGACCCCCACCCAGGCCGGGGCGAGAAACCCCCACCCGGCGGCGATGACCACCCCGCCGAGGAACGCCCCGACGCTGTTGCCGAGATTCAGAGCCGAGTGATTCAGCGCCGCCGCGATCGACTGGTTGTCCCCGGCGACGTCCATCAGGCGGGTCTGGATGGTGGGGCTCAACCCCGACGAGACGAAACCGACGGCGAAGACGAAGAAGCCCAGTGCGTAGATGGAGGATGCCGTCGCCGCCAACAGCGCCAAGACCGCCGCCAGGGCGACATACCCCCACAGCAGGGTGCGGGCCAGGTGGACGTCGGCGAGGTGCCCGCCGATGAGGTTCCCCACGGTCATCCCCGCCCCCATCACCATGAGCACGATCGGCACCGCCCATTCGGGCGATCCGGCGACCTCGGTCACCACCGGTGCGATGTAGCTGTAGACGGCGAAGAATCCGCCGAATCCGATCGCCCCCACCGCGAGGGCGAGCCAGACCTGACCGATGCGGAAGACCCGGAGCTCTGCGCGGAGGGTTCGCCCCGGCGAGCCGGCGTGCTGCGGGACGAACAGCGTGATGAGCACCGTGGCGATCAAGAAGATGCCCGCCACGAGCATGAAGGCCGCGCGCCAGCCGACCTCCTGGCCGAGGGCGGTGCCGAGCGGAACGCCCACGACGTTGGCGAGGGTGAGGCCGGTGAGGACGAAGGCGACACCCTTGGCGCGCATGCCGGGGCCCAGCACGTCTGCGGCGACGAGCGCGCCGATGCCGAAGTAGGCCCCGTGGGGCAGTCCGGCCAGGAATCGTGATGCCGCCACCAGCTCGAACGTCGGCAGCAGGAAGGTCAGGGCGTTGAAGAACGTCAGCGCGGCCGCGAGGATGATCATGACCCGGTGCCGGGGGAAGCGTGCCACCGACCCGGCGATGGTCGGGGCGCCGACGACGACACCGAGGGCGTAGAGGCTGATGAGCCAACCCGTCTGGGCGATCGCCGCGTCCGGGTCCGTCGCCCACTCTCCCGGCAGCATTTCCTGAGCGATGTCGGGAAGCAGACCCATGACGACGAACTCCGTCATGCCGATGCCGAAGCTGCCCACCGCCAGCGACAGCAGGGCCCACAGGGCGACGCCTCGGGCGGGGAGGGATGTGCTCACGCGCTCATCGTACGCGCCACCAGGGCAAGCGTCGAATCGATTCGACGCTGCGATGGCGCGCCGTGCGACCCGCTCCCGACGGGGTCACTCGGCGTCGTCGATAGCAGCCTCGAGCCGCTGCAGCTTCCCCTCGATCTCGCCGGTGTAGCCGGGGCGGATATCGGCCTTCAGGACGAGGGAGACGCGCGACCCGAAGGGCATCACCGCGTCGGTCGCGGCCTTTACCACGGCCATGACCTCGTCCCACTCCCCCTCGAGTTCGGTGAACATCGACGTGGTGCGGTGCGGCAGGCCGCTGGCGCGGACGACGGACACGGCCGCCGCGACGGCGTCGTGCACCGATCCGTCGGCGTTGCCGGTGCCGCTGGGGGCGACGGAGAAGGCGATGAGCATGGGACCTCCCGGTCAGGGCGCCGCGACGGCCGCGGCGACGGGTGTGCGAAGGCGGACCGTGCGGATCACGGCCCAGACGAACAGGACGACGAGCACCAGGTTGCGCAGGGTCAACAGCGCCACCGGAAGCGGCTCCGCGAGAAGGATCCCCCCGTAGAGAAGCGGATACACGACCTGCGTGAGACCGGCGGCGATCACGCCGAGCATCCCCGGCCGCAGCCAGGCGCGACGATCCACGACGATGCCGAACACGAGCGGAGCGATCAGCCACGTCAGGAACTGCGGCGAACCGACCTTGTTGAACACGATCAGCGCGAGCACGAGACCGAAGGCCAGCGGCGGAAACAGCGCGACGAACGAGACGCCGCGCCACGCCTTCAGGAGGCCGATAACCAGCAGCGCGCCGGTGACGAGCACGAGCAGCGGGGTCATGACCGCGGATGCCGCCTCGACATCGGGTCCCTGGACCTGGAAGGTCAGGATGTCTCGGTCGTAGACCACCGCGGCCGTGGGCGAACCGGCGACGACCTGCCACAGCGTCCAGCCGCTGACCGGCGCCTCGACCTGCAGCCCCCGCTCGGTCTGACCGACGAGGAACCCGAAGGCATGGGACCCGCCGCCCAGGGCGAGGATCGCCGTGAGGACCACGACGCTGGTCACCGTTGCGGCGGCCAGCACCGGCAGAGGTCGCCGGGAGGACACGACCGCGGCCCCCAGCAGCGCCGCCGGCCACACTTTGATCCACGTCGCCACGGCAAGCAGCGTGGCGGCCACCCACGGGCGGCGCACCAGCCACAGTGCGCCGAGCACCGCCAACGGCACCGTGACCCCGTCGAGCCGGTACATCCCCACGGGGCCGAGGGCCAACGCGAAGACGAGCCAGAACGCGGCCGCGGCGACCCGGCCGCGGGAGCGGGCCGAACCCACGAGCACCGCGAACGCGCACGCATCGAGGATCGTGATTAGCAGCGCCCACGCGACGTTGTACCCCGCGATCCACGCCAGCGCGTGTGCGGCGAGCATCGGGACCAGGGCGAGGTGGGGATAGACCCAGCTGTCATCGACGCCGACGATCCCGGCGCCCGCCAACGCCCGCGCAGACCACGGTTCGTAAACGAGGGTGACATCGCCCATGGGCTGGTGAGGCAGGACGAACCCCGCCGTGGCGACCACGAGGTGCACGAGCAGGAACCCCGCCCACAGCACCGCGCGTTTCGACACGGCTCCATCCTAGGGAGCGGTGCGTCGCGGCCCGTCCGCCCGGACCGGCGCGGTCGCGACGATCTCTCCGACCGCGAACGGCAGGGCCTCGGCCACATCTCCCGCCGTGATGGGACCGCCCGCCAGACCGAAGCGCGAGGAGGCGATGTTCGCCGCCCGTCCATGCAGCCATGCCCCGGTCGCCGCCACCGGACCCCAGTCACCTGCGGAGGCGAGCGCGTCGGACCCGGCCGCGACCGCGCCGATCACCCCGGCGAGGACATCGCCGGTGCCGGCGGTGGCCAACCATGGCGTGGAGTCGGCGATCACGGCGATGAACCCGCCCGGAGCCGCAGCCACCGATCGGGCTCCCTTCAGCAGCACGGCCGCACCGAGGCGTTCGGCCGTCTCGAGCGCCGCGTCGTCGCGGTCCGCGTGATCGGCGTCCGGCGGCAGGTCGGCCAAACCGAGTCGATCTCGCAGCCGCGCGAACTCCCCCGCGTGCGGGGTGACCACGACGGGCGCGGCGGGGTGGTCCACCAGATCGAGGGCACCGGCGTCCACGACCACGGGCACGTCGCCGTCGAGCAGCTCGCGCAGTGCGGCGGTCTCGGCCGCATCGCGCCGGGTCGCGTCTGTGCCGGATCCGATCACCCAGGCATTCACGCGGCCCGGAGCGGCGACCGTCTCCGGCCGTCGCGCGAGCACCTCCGCGCGCGCCGGGCCGACATAGCGGACCATGCCCACGCCGGTGCGCCACGCCGCCTCGACCCCGAGGACGGCGGCCCCGGGGAAATCCACGGACCCGGTGCGGACCCCCACCACGCCCCGGGTGTACTTGTCGTCGTGCGCGGCGGGGGCACGAAGACTCCCCGCCGCGTCGGTCGCCGTCCATCTGCGCATGCCGCACACCCTATCCAGATGCGGTGACCGATCGGCGACCGACCCCGGCCTCACCGACGTCGGCTCGTCGCGTCCTGGATCTCGCCGATGAGCTCTTCGATGATGTCCTCGAGGAACAGCACCGCCGTGGTCTCCCCCTCGCTGTTGCGCACCTGCGCGAGGTGGCGACCCGCGTTCCGCATGAGGGCCAGCGCGTCCTCGAGGTCGGTGTCTTCGGTGACCGGCACCATGTGGTGGATGCGCTTGGAGGGGATCGGACGGACCACGTCCGTGGCCGCGTCCGGCCCCTCCGCGGCCCGCAGCACGTCCTTGAGGTGGACGTAGCCGGTGGGCACACCGTCACCGTCGACGATGACATAGCGCGAGAAGCCGTGCTTGGCGACGGCTCGCTCGATCTTGTGCGGTGTGGTGCGCTCGGGCAGGGTCACCAGGTCCGCCAGCGGAACGGCGATGTCCGCGGCCTTCTTGTCGGTGAATTCCACCACCGCGGCCACCGTGCCGGCGGAGTCGTCGAGAACGCCCTCGATGCGCGACTGCGTCACGATGGTGGCGACTTCTTCGAGCGTGAACGTCGAGGCTGCCTCGTCTTTCGGCTCCACGCGCGCCAACCGGACGATGTGGTTGGCGATCCAGTTCAGGGTGACGATCACGGGATGGAACAGCTTGGACACCCACACCAGCGGCGTCGCCAGCATCAGCACCGCCCGGTCGGGGACCGAGAAGGCGAGGTTCTTCGGAACCATCTCGCCGAAGACCACGTGCAGGTAGGACACCGTGAGCAGCGCGATGACGAACGCGATGGTGTCTACCAGCGCCTCACTGAGCCCCGTCAGGCCGAGCGGGACCGCCAACAGGTGGTGGATCGCCGGCTCCGACACGTTCAGGATCAGCAGCGAGCAGATCGTGATCCCGAGCTGACTGGTGGCCAGCATGAGCGTCGCGTGCTCCATCGCGTACAGCGCCGTCTTGGCACTGCGCGAACCGCGCTCGGCCAGCGGCTCGATCTGCGAGCGTCGCGCCGAGATGACGGCGAACTCCGCGCCGACGAAGAAGGCGTTGGCGACCAGAAGGACGCCCAGCCATGCAAGTCCCGCCCAATCGCTCATCGACGCTCACCTCCGTCGGCGGCCGCGACGGCCGGCATGGTGGCCGGGGTGAAGCGCACCCGGTCGACGCGTCGCCCGTCCATCCGCTGGACCTCGATGACGCCCTCTTCCAGTTGCAGCGCATCGCCGGAGGTCGGGATGCGTTCGAGCACGCTCATGATGAACCCGCCGACGGTGTCGTACACATCGCCTTCCGGGATGCGGATGCCGGTCCGGTCCAGCACCTCGTCGGGCCGCAGTTCGCCGGGGAAGATGATCGATCCGGAGGCGCGGACGATCCCCGCGCGCCGACGGTCGTGCTCGTCGAGCACCTCGCCGACGATCTCTTCGACGATGTCCTCCAACGTCACGACCCCGGCGGTGCCGCCGTACTCGTCGACGACGACCGCCATCTGGTAGCCGCGGGTGCGCAGCTCCGCGACCAGGGCATCCAGGTGGACCGCTTCGGGCACGCGCAACGGTTCCGTGCTGATGGCTCCGACGGGCACCTCGGCCCGCTTCGCGCGCGGCACGCTCACCGCGGCCTTGAGATGGACCACCCCCACGATGTCGTCCATGGAGTCCTCATAGACGGGGAACCGGCTGTGGCCGGTGCGGCGGGCGAGCTGGATGACGTCTTCGACGGCGTCGCCGACGGAGACCGCGTGCACGCTCGGGCGGGGGGTCATGACGTCGGCGGCGCTCAGCCGGGAGAAGGTGAGGCTGCGATCCAGCAGGGAGGCGGTGTCCTCCTCGAGGACGCCGGCGCTGGCGGAGCGGCGGACCAGGCTCGACAGCTCCTCCGCCGTGCGCGCTCCCGAGAGTTCCTCCTTCGGCTCGATCCCCATGGCCCGAAGGACGCCGTTCGCGCTGCCGTTGAGGACCGTGATGGCGGGGCGGAACACCGTGGTGAACGCCACCTGGAAGGGCATCACGAGCTTGGCGGTCTGCCGGGGGACGGCCAGGGCGAAGTTCTTCGGGACCAGCTCGCCGATGATCATCGAGAAGATCGTCGCGATCGCGATGCCGATCGTCGCCGACAACGGTGTGACCAGCGCCTCCGGCCACCCCCACGCGGTGAGCACGGGGCGCAGCAGATTGGAGATCGCCGGCTCCATCGTGTAGCCGGTCAGCAGCGTGGTCAGGGTGATCCCCAACTGCGCGCTGGACAGATGCGTGGAGGTGATGCGCAGCGCACTGATGGTCAGCGCGAGCCGGGACTCGCCGGCATCGCGGCGGGCTTCGAGGTCGGCGCGGTCTAGGTTCACCAGCGCGAACTCGCTGGCCACGAACAGTCCGGTGCCGATCGTCAGGAGGAGCCCCACGCCCAGCATGACGTAGTCCATCACGCGTCACCCCCGCTCGTGCGGCGGTCTGGTCGGTGGGGCGAGCGTCTGCAACTGGGAGGGTCGTCCATCGTGGAGTCGATCTTACGGCAGGCGCGCGCGCCCGCGCGCGGGCTCCTCACAGCTTCGCACCCGGTTGACATGGCACCCGATGCGGCTTCGGGCGCGCGAGGCGACATCTCCTGACAGGCGAACGGGATCAGCCGCTCGCGCGGCGAGGATCACCAGCTCACCGGAAGCGCCTTGCCCTCTTCGTAGCCGGCGGCGGACTGCAGCCCGACGCGGGCGCGGGCGCGGAAGTCGGGCACGGTGGCGGCTCCGGCGTAGGTGAACGAGGAACGCACCCCCGACGTGATCATGTCCAGGAGGTCCTCCACGCCCGGTCGCAACGGATCCAGGTAGATCCGCGACGAGGAGATCCCCTCCGCGAACAGCTCCTTGCGGGCCCGCTCGTACGGGTCCAGCCGGCCGAACCGCTCCTGCACGGCCTTGGTGGAAGCCATCCCCCACGACTCCTTGAACACGCGGCCGTCGGGGTCTGTCTGCAACCGCCCCGGGGCCTCGATGGTGCCGGCGAACCACGAGCCGATCATGACGGATGCCGCGCCCGCCGCCAGCGCCAGGGCGACATCGCGGGGGTAGCGCACACCGCCGTCGGCCCACACGTGCGCGCCGCGTGCACGGGCGGCCTCGGCGGTCTCGAGGACGGCGGAGAACTGGGGGCGCCCGACGGCGGTCATCATGCGCGTCGTGCACATCGCGCCCGGACCCACGCCCACCTTCAGGATCGTCGCGCCGGCATCGACGAGGTCGGCGACGCCGTCGGCGGTGACGATGTTGCCCGCCGCGATGGGCACTCCGAGGTCGAGGTCGGCGACGGCCCGCAGCGCACGGAGCATTCCCTCCTGGTGCCCGTGCGCGGTGTCGACGACCAGGACGTCGACACCCGCAGCGGCGAGCGCCCGCGCCTTGGCCGCGACATCACCGTTGATGCCGACGGCGGCGGCCACACCCAGACGGCCCCCCGCGTCGACGGCGGGTCGATACAGCGTCGCTCGCAGGGCGCTGCGTCGGGTGAGGGTGCCGACCAGATGGCCGCGATGGAGCACGCACACCGTCTCGACCTCGGCGGCGACCATGAGGTCGAAGGCGTGGCGGGCATCCTGGACGTCGTCGGCATCGATGGACGACGGGCGCCCGCGCGCCAGATCCCCCAGGCGCGCGTCGGGAAGGGCGGTGCCCAGGCGTGCGGCCGGGACGATCCCCTGGACGTCGTCGATCCGGATGTCGCCGCCGATCGCGTCGCTCACGACGATCCCGTGCCCGTCCGTGGCGGGAAGGACCTGCGCCGCATCGGCGACGGTCGTCTCCGGCGGCAGCACCAGCGGAGTGTCCCACCGCACCGGCTGGGCCTTCACCCATCGGATCGCCGCGTCGAGGTCTTGCAACGGCATGTCCTGCGGCAGGACGCCCAGGCCGCCGCGGCGCGCGAGCGTCGCGGCCAGCCGCGGCCCGGTGACGGAGTTCATGTTCGCCGAGACCAGCGGCAGCGTCGCCGGTGTGCCGTCGCCGGGCGCCAGATCGACGTCGAGGCGACTGGTCACCCCCGACCGGCGGGGCACGAGGAAGACATCCGAATACGTGAGGTCGACCTCGGGCTGCGCTCCGTAGAACTCCATGGGCCCAGCGTAACGAGGCTCCTCCGGCAGCGCCCGGGCGCGAGTCGTCGGATCCGACGCGCAGGAACCGGCCGACGCGGTGAACGCCCAGGCAGATAGGACTACGCTTGACCCGAGCGTGCGGACCGCGGATGGTCCGGCGTATTCCACACGATCTTCACGAAAGCGGGCGATAAGGCGTGTCGAGCCAGGTGACCGGCGTCGGGGTTTCGAGCGAAGGGGAGTTCGGGGCCAATGAATGGCTCGTCGACGAGCTGTACGAACAGTACAAAGTCGACAAGAACTCCGTGGACAAAGCGTGGTGGCCCATCCTCGAGGAGTACAACCCGGTGAAGGGCGACGTCCCGGCGGCGGAGGCGTCCGCTCCCATCGCGCATCCGGTGACCGCGCCGGTGCCCGTGATCGGCGCTCCGCCGGTTGCGCGGACGACCGCCAAGCCCGCGGCGGCCCAGCCGATCCCGGCCCAGGCGCCGAAGGTCGTCCCCTCCTCGGCGGAGGAGTCGACCGAAGAGGACACCGTCACCGCGTTGCGCGGCATGCCCAAGGCTCTCGCCGCCAACATGGACGAGTCGCTCACGGTTCCGACGGCCACGAGCGTCCGGACGATCCCGGCGAAGCTCATGATCGACAACCGCATCGTGATCAACAACCACATGTCGCGTACCCGCGGCGGCAAGGTGAGCTTCACGCACCTGATCGGTTGGGCGATCATCCGGGCGCTGAAGGAGTTCCCGAGCCAGAACGTCTTCTACGCCGAGATGGACGGCAAGCCGTCCGTCGTGGCACCGGCGCACATCAACCTCGGCATCGCGATCGACATCCCCAAACCCGACGGCACCCGCGCCCTCCTGGTCCCGTCGATCAAGCGGGCCGAATCGCTCACCTTCGGCGAGTATCTCGCCTCGTACGAGGACCTCGTCGGTCGCGCCCGCAAGAACAAGCTCACGGCCGCCGATTTCCAGGGCACGACCATCTCGCTCACCAACCCGGGCGGCATCGGGACGGTGCACTCCGTGCCGCGCCTGATGAAGGGCCAGGGTTGCATCGTCGGCGCCGGTGCGCTGGAGTATCCGGCGGAGTTCCAGGGCGCCTCCTCCAAGACGCTCAACGAACTGGCGATCGGTAAGACGATCACCCTGACCAGCACCTACGATCACCGCGTGATCCAGGGGGCCGGCTCGGGTGAGTTCCTCAAGCGCGTGCACGAGCTGCTGATCGGCGAGCGGAACTTCTACGACGACATCTTCGCCGCCCTCCGCATCCCCTACGCCCCCATCCACTGGGCCAACGACATCAACGTCGATCTGGCCGAGCGCGTCGACAAGCAGTCGCGTGTGCTCGAGCTGATCAACTCGTTCCGCGTGCGCGGCCACCTCATGGCCGACATCGACCCGCTCGAGTACATGCAGCGGACGCACCCGGACCTCGAGATCGAGCAGCACGGACTGACGTTCTGGGACCTCGACCGCGAGTTCGTCACCGGCGGATTCGGCGGCAAGCGGGTCATGAAGCTCCGCGACATCCTCGGCGTGCTGCGCGACTCCTACTGCCGCACGATCGGCCTGGAGTACATGCACATCCAGGACCCCGAGCAGCGTCGGTGGTTCCAGGAGAACGTCGAGGTCAAGTACCAGAAGCCGACGCACGACGAACAGTTGCGCGTGCTGAAGAAGCTCAACCAGGCCGAGGCGTTCGAGACCTTCCTGCAGACCAAGTACGTCGGGCAGAAGCGCTTCAGCCTCGAAGGCGGCGAGTCGCTCATCCCGCTGCTCGACGAGATCCTGCAGGGCGCCGCCGAAGCGGGCCTGGACGGCGCCGCGATCGGCATGGCCCACCGCGGTCGCCTGAACGTGCTCACCAACATCGCCGGGAAGACCTACGGACAGGTCTTCCGCGAGTTCGAGGGATCCGTTGCGATCGGGTCCAAGAGCGGATCCGGCGACGTGAAGTACCACCTCGGTACGTCCGGCACGTTCGTGGCCGACGGGGGCGAGGAGCTTCCGGTGTATCTGGCGGCGAACCCGTCGCACCTCGAGACCGTCGACGGGGTGCTGGAGGGGATCGTCCGCGCCAAGCAGGACCTGAAGCCCATCGGCTCGTTCTCCTGGCTCCCGGTGCTCGTGCACGGGGATGCCGCCTTCGCGGGCCAGGGCGTCGTCGTCGAGACGCTGCAGATGTCGCAGCTGCGCGGTTACCGCACGGGCGGGACCATCCATGTGGTGGTCAACAACCAGGTCGGTTTCACCACCGTTCCGCAGGACGGCCGCACGTCGGTCTACGCCACCGACGTCGCCAAGACGATCCAGGCGCCGATCCTGCACGTCAACGGCGACGACCCCGAGGCCGTCGTCCGGGTTTCGCAGCTCGCGTTCGCCTACCGCGAGAAGTTCCACAAGGACGTCGTCATCGACCTCGTCTGCTATCGCCGTCGCGGGCACAACGAGGGCGACGACCCCTCGATGACCCAGCCGTTGATGACCAACCTCATCGAGGCCAAGCGCTCGGTCCGCCGCCTGTACACCGAGTCGCTCGTCGGCCGCGGTGACATCACGCAGGAGGAGTACGAGGAGGCCAAGCAGGACTTCCAGGGTCGACTCGAGGTCGCGTTCGCCGAGACGCACGCCGCCGAGACCGGTTCCAACGAGGTGGTCAACACCGACGCGGCCCCGGACACATCGGTGGGAGAGCCGGAGTCGACCGCGGTCTCCCGAGAGGTCGTCCACATGATCGGCGACCGCTTCGTCAACAAGCCCGAGGGCTTCACCGTCCACAACAAGCTCCAGCAGCTGCTGGACAAGCGCCACGACATGAGCCGCAACGGCGGCATCGACTGGGCCTTCGGTGAGCTCCTCGCCTTCGGCTCGCTTCTGGTCGAGGGCACGCCGGTGCGCCTGGCCGGTCAGGATGCCCGGCGTGGCACGTTCGCGCAGCGCCACAGCGTGCTTCACGATCGCACGAACGGCCAGGAGTGGCTGCCGCTGACGAACCTGTCGGACAGCCAGGGGAAGTTCTTCGCCTACGACTCGTTGCTCAGCGAGTACGCCGCGATGGCATTCGAGTACGGCTACTCCGTCGAGCGCGCAGAAGCCCTCGTGCTGTGGGAGGCCCAGTTCGGCGACTTCGTCAACGGTGCGCAGTCGGTGGTGGACGAGTTCATCTCCTCCGCCGAGCAGAAGTGGGGCCAGCAGTCGAGCGTGGTGCTGCTGCTCCCCCACGGCTACGAAGGTCAGGGGCCGGACCACTCGTCGGCTCGCATCGAGCGATTCCTGCAGATGTGCGCGCAGGACAACATGACCATCGCGCGCCCGTCGACTCCGGCATCGTACTTCCACCTGCTGCGCCGTCAGGCCTATGCGCGGCCGCGGCGCCCGCTGGTGGTCTTCACCCCGAAGGCCATGCTGCGTCTGCGCGGCGCGACGAGCCCCGTCGACGCGTTCCTGTCGGGGCGGTTCGAGCCGGTTCTGGACGACGATCGCGGGATCGACAAGAGTGCCGTGCGCCGCGTGCTGCTGCACTCGGGCAAGATCCACTGGGACCTGCGCGCCGAACTCGACAAGAACCCCAATCCGGAGATCGCGCTCGTGCGTCTCGAGCAGTTCTACCCCTCGCCCGTTGAGGCGCTGCGTTCGGTGCTTGCCACATACCCCGACGCGGAGCTCGTGTGGGTGCAGGACGAGCCGGAGAACCAGGGCGCGTGGCCCTTCATCGCCCTCGAGCTGTCGAAGTACCTCGACGGACGGACGATCAGCCGCGTCTCGCGCGATGCGGCCGCCTCGACCGCCACCGGCTCACCGAAGGTGCACGCGCGCGAGCAGTCGGAGATCGTGAAGAAGGCCCTCACCCTGCGCTGAGCTGCGCACGACGGACAGACGAAGACCGCCGCTCCCCGTGGGGGCGGCGGTCTTCGTCTGCGCCCGTGACGGGCGGAGTCGTCAGTGCCCGGCCTGGATCGCCCGCACGCGCGCCAGCACCTGGTCGCGCAGCTCTTCGGGGGCCGTCTCCTTGCATGCGCGCGCCACGACATCGGTGAGTGTGGTGGCCACGAGGGCCTCGTCCCGGCACGCAGGGCAGTGCTCGAGGTGTTCCTTGATGTCGGCGTGTTCGGTCTTGCAGACCTCGTTGCGAAGGTACTCCTCGAGGTCGCGCCGCGCTTTCTCGCAGCCGCAATCGGTCATTTCTCACTCCTCGTCGACGCGGTCCCGAAACCACGCTCGCGTGCATACTCGGCCAGCAGGTCGCGCAGCATCCGTCTGCCACGATGCAGACGGCTCATGACCGTACCGATCGGGGTCTTCATGATGTCGGCGATCTCCTGGTAGGCGAAGCCCTCGACGTCCGCGAGGTAGACCGCCATCCGGAAGTCCTCCGGAATGGACTGCAGCGCGTCTTTCACCGCGGACGCCGGCATGTGGTCGATCGCCTCGGCTTCCGCCGATCGGCTGCTGGTCGCGGTCGTCGACTCGGCGCCGCCCAGCTGCCAGTCCTCGAGCTCATCGATCGTGCCCTGGAACGGCTCTCGCTGCTTCTTGCGGTAGGTGTTGATGTACGTGTTGGTGAGGATGCGGTACAGCCACGCCTTCAGATTGGTCCCCTGCGTGAACGACGACCACGAGGCGAAGGCCTTCACGAAGGTCTCCTGCACCAGGTCGGCGGCATCCGCGGGGTTGCGTGTCATCCTCATGGCCGCGGCGTACAGCGGGTCCATGAACGGCAGCGCCTGCGCCTCGAACTGCGTGCGGGCGTCTTCCACCGTCTCGGCCTGATCGCTCATCACCGAGAAGTCTACGTCCGGCCCGCTGGAGGTCCGCGGGACATCCGTCTGCGTCGGCGCGGGGCGACTCAACGTCGTGATCATCCGACTCCTCTCGGGGGTTCAGTAATCTAGGAACCGATGACCGCCGACGGGTATTCCCCCACGTCCACACCGGCCGACGCCGGGTCCTGGCAGGCGCCCGTCGCAGACGGGCCCCTGGAAGCGACCCTGTCCGTGCCGGGATCGAAGTCGCTGACCAATCGCGAACTCGTGCTCGCCGCCCTCGCCGACGGCCCCAGCCGCCTGCGCGCACCGCTGCACTCCGACGATTCCGCGCGCATGATCGACGCCCTCCGCGCGCTCGGCGTCGGCATAGACGCCGAGCCCGGAGACAGCCCGTTCGGCGACGACCTGATCGTGACCCCGCGCTGGCCGCTGTCGGGCGGCGGTGTCGTCGACTGCGGTCAGGCCGGCACCGTGATGCGCTTCGTCACCCCGCTGGCCGGTTTCACCGCGGGCGAGATCACCGTGACCGCCCACGAAAGCGCCCTCCACCGCCCGATGGGCGCCATGATCAAGGCGCTGCGCGACGTCGGGGTGGACATCGATGACGGCGGGCGCTGGTCGTTGCCGTTCTCGGTGCGCGGACACGGGCACGTGCGCGGCGGCGAGATCACCATCGACGCGAGCGCGTCGAGCCAGTTCGTCTCCGGCCTGCTGCTGGCCGCGCCGAGGTTCGACGTCGGTCTCCACCTCGTGCATTCGGGACAGCGACTGCCGAGCATGCCGCATATCGACATGACCGTCGAGGCGCTGGCCCATCGCGGCGTCCACGTCGAACGCCCCTCCGTCGGGGAGTGGATCGTGCCGGCCGGTCCGATTCGCGGCAAGGACATCGCCGTCGAACCCGATCTGTCCAATGCCGCCCCCTTCCTCGCCGCCGCAATGGTCGCCGGCGGTCAGGTGACCGTGCAGGGATGGCCGCCGCACTCGACCCAGCCGGGGGCGATGCTCACCGACATCCTGTCGGTGATGGGCGCGCGGGTGAGCCGGCGCGGTGGGGCGCTGACCGTCGCGGCCGGCTCCGGTATCCACGGGGTCGAACTCGACCTGTCGGCAGCCGGTGAGCTCGCCCCGACGATCTTCGGTCTTGCCGCTTTCGCCGATACCGAGACCGTCCTGCACGGCATCGGGCACATCCGCGGACACGAGACCGACCGCATCGCCGCCCTCATCGGCGAACTGCGCGGCCTCGGCGGCGAGGCGCACGAGCTTCCGGACGGCATCCGCATCGTGCCCCGACGGCTCCGCGGCGGAACGTGGCGCGCGCATCACGACCACCGCATGGCCACCACCGGCGCTCTGATCGGTCTCGCCGTCCCCGGCGTGACCGTCGACGACATCGGCACGACCGCCAAGACCCTTCCCCAGTTCCCGCAGCTGTGGCGCGCGATGCTCGACGGCGACGCCGAATCGCTGGCGTCGTGACGGGCGCCGCGCGATGAGCTGGCTGGACGGTCTCGACGAGGACGACGAGCCGGACTACGACGAGACGGACGTGCGCGTCCGCCCCAACCCGAAGGCGAATCGCCCTCGCACCAAACGCCGGCCCGCGCACGCGGATGCGGTGGTGTGTCGCGTCCTCGGCGTCGATCGGGGGCGATACACCGTTCTCGTCGATGAGGACGGACCGCGCGAGCACACCGCGTCGGCGACGCGGGCGCGGGAGCTGCGACGTACCCCCATCGTCACGGGTGACCGCGCACGCGTGGTCGGAGACACCTCGGGCACCGAGGGCACCCTCGCCCGTATCGTCGGGATCGAAGAGCGCACCTCGCTGCTGCGTCGAAGCGCCGACGACACCGACCAGGTGGAGCGGATCGTCGTCGCGAACGCCGACCAGATGCTCATCGTCGTGGCAGCCGCCGACCCCGAGCCGCGCGAGCGCCTCGTCGACCGGTACCTCGTCGCCGCGCTGGACGCCGGCATCCGACCGCTCATGGTCGTGACCAAGACCGATCTGGCCGACCCCGGGCGGTTCCTGGAGCACTTCGACGGTCTCGACCTGCGGGTGTTCACCAGCGCACGCGGACGCATGCCGGTCGCCGAGGTCGGCGCGGCGCTCATCGGCCGTTCGACCGTTTTCGTCGGACACTCGGGAGTGGGCAAGTCGACCCTCGTCAACGCCCTCGTGCCGACGGCCGGGCGCGCCACGGGGCACGTCAACGAAGTCACCGGGCGCGGGCGCCACACCTCCTCCTCGACGGTCAGCCTGCGCTACCGCGGCGACCTCGGCACCGGCTGGGTCATCGACACACCGGGGGTGCGATCGTTCGGCCTGGGGCACGTCGACCCGGCCAACCTGCTGCGCGGCTTCAGCGATCTCGATGACGTCGCGCGGGAGTGCCCCCGCGGCTGCACGCATCTGCCGGATGCGCCCGATTGCGCCATCGTCGACGCGGTCCGCGAAGGTCGTCTCGGCACGCGTGGCGCCGCGCGACTCGATTCGCTCCAACGGCTGCTGGCGACCTTCGCCGACCGCACCTGATCGGCCTACGCTGGAGACATGACGACGACGCGCCTCGAGCCCGGAAACACCGCCCCCGATTTCACCCTTCCCGATCAGGATGGCGGCACCGTATCGCTGGCGGACCTGCGAGGTGCGGGGGCGATCCTTTTCTTCTACCCCGCCGCGATGACCCCGGGCTGCACCACCGAGGCATGCGACTTCCGGGATTCGTCGGCGCCTCTGCAGGCCGCCGGCTACCGGGTGTTCGGCGTGTCACGCGACGAGCCGGAGAAGCTCCGCGCGTTCCGCGAGCGCGACGGACTCACGTACGACCTGCTGAGCGATCCGGACCGGGTCGTCCACGAGGCCTATGGCGCGTGGGGCGAGAAGATGAACTACGGCAAGAAGGTCGAAGGCGTCATCCGTTCCACCTTCGTCATCGGCGCCGACGGCACCCTCGAGCACGCGCTCTACAACGTCAAAGCCACCGGGCACGTCGCCCGCGTCCGCACGCTCCTCGGTCTCGACTGACCGGTTCAGGCTCCGTCGTCGGTCGCTTCCGCATCGGCGCGGGCGGCCTGACCGGCCGTGATCACGAGCAGGACCAGCTCGGTCACAGCGGGCACCGCGATGGCCACCGCGATCGCAGGATGCGCATATTCGCCCGTTGCCGCTCCGAGCGCCACGGCGAGCACCAGAAGCTGCGCGACGATGCCTCCCGAGCGGGCCATCGACGAGCCGCGCTGGGCGGCGACGGCGAACGCGGCGAGACCGACAGCACCGATGACGGTGAGGACCAGGAGCGCGATCGCCGAGACCGTCGAGGTCGTGTCACCGCTGCTGAGCGCCACGATCTGCCAACCGGCGAGAGCCGCCACGCCGACCGCCTCGAGGGCGAGACCGGCGGCGGCGATCGGTCTCATTGCGGGGCGTGACATGCGGGGAACCTCTTCCATCGTGTGCTCTGGTCAGCGTTTTTCCGTGTGCACGGGGATCCGCCATCGGCGCGGTTCGACCACCCCCGGAAGGAAACCTCCGCGAAACCCGTCGGTAAACCCTTGATTCGACTCGTGTGCTATGGGAGGATCTTCGGAGCCGTGTGCTCCCACAGCGCCGTGGGGCGAGCGTCTTGCTCGCATCCCTCCACAGGGTACCGGAACCCGATCCGGGCTCTGGGACTTCCCCCCACCATTCGTCGCAAGGAGCACCACCATGGACTGGCGTGACAAGGCCGCCTGTTTGACCGTCGACCCGGAACTCTTCTTCCCGGTCGGCAACACCGGCCCCGCGGTCGATCAGATCGAGAAGGCCAAGGCCGTGTGCGCCCGATGCACCGTCACCGAGATCTGCCTGCAGTACGCCCTCGAGTCCGGTCAGGATTCGGGCGTCTGGGGAGGACTCAGCGAAGACGAGCGCCGCGCGCTGAAGCGCCGCGCCGCCCGCGCCCGTCGCGCCAGCTGACCCGGTCGGCCGCTGACCCGGCCGCTCACAGCCCGGCGCCGCCGATGTAGCGCAACGGGATCTCGATCGTCACCTCGGTACCGCTGCCGACCAGCGTGTGCCAATCGATCGATCCGCTGAGCTCCCCCTGGATGAGCGTCCGCACGATCTGCGTGCCGAGTCCGCGCCCCACCTGCCCCTCGGGCAGACCCGCGCCGGTGTCGCGGACGCGCACCTCGAGGGTCTCCTCGGTGCGTTCGGCGACGATCTCGACCTCTCCCTCGCGGCCGGCGAGACCGTGCTCCACCGCGTTGGTCACCAGCTCGGTCAAGGCCAGCGCCAGCGGCGTCGCATATTCGCTGGGAAGGGTGCCGAATCGGCCCGACTTCCGGGTGCGCGCCCGGGTGCTGGGCGATGCCGCGACCTCGGCGACGAGTTTGAGCACGCGATCGAACACCTCGTCGAAGTCGACGACCTGCGTCAATCCCTCCGACAGCGTGTCGTGCACGACGGCGATCGCCGAAACCCTCCGCATGGCGTGGGTCAGGGCGTCCCGCGCTTCGTCGGTGTGCGAGCGGCGCGCTTGGATGCGGAGAAGGGACGCCACCGTCTGCAGGTTGTTCTTCACGCGGTGGTGAATCTCCCGGATGGTGGCGTCTTTGGTGATGAGCTCCTGCTCCTGGTGCCGGATCTCCGTGACGTCGCGGCAGAGCACGATGGCGCCGATCCGGTTGCCGCGCTCGCGCAGGGGAATGGTGCGCAGCGAGACGGTCACACCGCGTGCCTCCACGTCGCTGCGCCACGGAGCGCGGCCGGTCACGACCAGCGGCAGCGACTCGTCGAACTGTCGCTTCTCGGGGATGATGCGCGTGGTCACCTCCACCAGGGGCTCACCTTCCAGCTCGTCGTCGAAGCCGAGTCGGTTGAAGGCGGACAGCGCGTTCGGGCTGGCGAAGGTGACGATGCCGTCCACGTCGAGCCGCACGAGGCCGTCCGAGGCGCGTGGTGCACCACGGCGCGGCGCCGTCGGCGCGGACAGGTCCGGGAAGTCCCCCGAGGAGATCATGCCGAACAGCTCGTCTGCGCAGTCGTTGAAGGTGATCTGCTGCCGCGAGGGCGTTCGGGCTTCCCCGAGGTTGGTGTGCCGGGTCAGGACCCCGATCGCCGTGGAGCCGTTCTCACGGGTACGGACGATCGGCACCGCCCGCACGCGGGTCGGCGTCTCCTCGAACCAGTCCGGCGAGGCCGAGTCGACGATCTCCCCCGTGCGGTACGCGTCGCGAACCTGCGTGCGCCACTGGGGTCGGACGCGGTCGCCGACGATGTCCCGGTAGAACAGCGTGGCCGCCCCGCTCGGGCGTGCGTGAGCGACCGCGACGAACGAGTCGTCGGCCGTGGGGACCCAGATCACGATGTCGGCGAAAGCGAGGTCCGCCAGCAACTGACCGTCGCCGGCGAGACGATGCAGCCATTCGACGTCGTCGTCGTCGGAGAGGCCCTGGGAGTAGACGAGATCGCTGAGGGTCGACACACCTCCAGCCTACGAGGTCGCCCCCACGGAACGGAGCCGGCGCCGAGACCGCCGAAGCCTCGATGCGGTCTCCGGAACGCTCGTCCGGGGCGGGAGGACCGCTTCGCCGACGAAGCGACGGATCCCCGCCACCAGCGGCGAGCGCGGTGCGGCGAGCGCGATCGGACGCGCGGCCAGGAGGGCCGCATCGGTCGAACGTCCGTCGGCGGGGAGGAAGCGGACGTCGACGACACCCCCGAACCGGTCCAACGTCCGCCGCACCTGGCCGCGCGCGTCGATGCCGAGTGCGCCGGGTCGCAGTCGATTCGCGATCGTGAGGATGGGAGTCGCCCCGACGATGGCTCTCAGTTCGGTGTGCCCGCGGAGGTAGCGGGCGATGCCGATCGGGTCGGCGGCTGCGACCGCCACGACGAGGTCGGCCGTCCGCAGCGCCGCGAGGGTCGCGCCGTTGCGGCGCGGTGCGTCGAGGTCGCTCATGATCTCTTCGTCCTGCTCGAGCGGTGCCGCCACATCCACGACCGTGTGATCCACCCACGCCCGGCACGCCGCGAGGGTCGCCTCCACGCGGGTCTCGGCAAGCTCTGGCCACCGACTCGGCCGATTGATGCCGGGGAGGACATCGACGCCCGTGCGCTCCAGGGGCAGGGAGATCCGGGTCAGCTCGCGCGCGTCGAGCGTGCCGTGCGCGGCCTGACGGCAGGCGGCCGCGAAACCAGGTCCCTCGTCGGCCAGGCCGAGCGCCGGGGCGAGGGACGGGGCGTGCGAATCGGCGTCGATGAGGCCGACGCGGCGGTCACCGCGGGCGAGTTCGACCGCCAGCTCGATCGCGATGGTGGAACGCCCCGGCGCCCCGTGCGGACCCCACACGACGATCGTGTGCGGAGCATCGCGGGAACGCGGCGGGGTCGATGCGGGTGACGCGTCGTAGGCCGGGACGAGGTCTGCAACCGCGGGCGGACCACCCGACAGCGGGATGGTGGTGAGAAGTCCGAAGGACTCGGCGATGCGTTCGTCGTCCTCCTCCCCCACGAGCGCGACGATCCGCACGCCGCCGCGATCGCACAGGGCGACAACCGCCTCGGTGAGGGTGGAACGACGCGTGCGGAGCAGGAGAACATCCACCTCACGGAGCGCACGGAAGAAGGTGTCCCCCTCATGGCCGAACGCGGCGTCGGCGGCGGCGAGCGCCGGGGTGTCGGCGGAGACGACCGCAACCACATCCACCCCCTCGTCGCGCAGTTGGTCCGCATAGGCGTCGCGTGCGCCGTCGACGGCGACCAGGGCTCTCATCGGTCGCCGCCCACCGTCGGCACCACCGACAACGCGGACTCGTCCGACATCGCCGTCAACACCGCCGAGACATCCGCACGCGGGATGACCACCTCCAGGGCGACCTCGTCGCGGCCCACCACCGCTTCGTCCCGGGCGACGGAGACGACGGTCGCATCCGGGACGAGGATGCTCGGGGTGTCATGGACACCACGCTCGAGAAGGGGAGCCGCCCAGACCTCCACGACCGATCCCGTGTCGACGGACGCGGGCACATCGGTCGAGCTGTGCAGCACCACGACGGTCGTCGCGGAATCCTCGCCCGCGCCCACGGCGTCGTACGGGACGAGTTCGCCCGCGGCGACGGTGCGGGTGGCGATCGCCCCGATGGCGAGGTCGTCCGGGCGCAGGTACGACTCACCGAGCGCCCCGAGGGCGACCTCGACGACCCGCACATCGGTGGCCGCGATGACGTCGCCCGGGATGAGCGTGCGTGCGGCCGCGATGGCCGGGGTCGTCTGCCGTGCGGCCGAGACGACGAACCAGACGCCGACGATCGACGCGACCACGAGGACGATGCCGAGGAGGAACCGCACATCGACCCACGGCGCCCGGCGTGCCCGGGCGGAAGCGGAGCTGCTCATGCCGTCCATCGTGACGCAGGTCCCGATGTCGGCACGGAGGTTATCCACAACACGCACGACCCACCCCCTGCTGTCGCCGCCCCGGGGTCGATAATGGGGGCATGCCCGACACGCCTGCCGCCGGCCCCCGGCTGCTCGCGCCCGCGCAAGTGGCCGATCTCCTCGGCATCGATGTGGGTGAGGTCATCTCTCTCATCGAAGAGGGACGACTCGTCGGAATGCGCGTCGGCTCACCCGCGCGGTGGCGCGTCGACGAGGCGAGCGTCGCCTCGTACCTCGACGACCAGGCCGAGGAGGCGCGGCGAATGGCCCTGTGGCGTCAATCGAACGCGGCGAGCTTCCCCGAGCTCTGGGGCACCGGCGCGGTGCGGAACCCCGACTGAGCCGCCGTCAGGGTCCGCGCAGCTCGCCCGCCGCGTCGACCTGGACGCGCACGATGCTCCGGTAGGGAACCAGACGATACCCGGACACCTCCCGGTTCCGTCTCGCGGCGCCGACGTCGTGGAGCGCGAGGTCGAGGTGATCCGCTCCCGCCCGATCGATCGTGCCGTGGAGCATCCGGCCCGACACGAGATGCACGGCGACCCGGACCCGTCGGCGCACCAGGTCGCGCACGGCGAACCCGAAGGTCCTACGCGCCGCCAGCGGCGACTCCGCCTCCGCAGGCTGGGCTGAGCGCAGCAGATCGGCCTGCGGGGCGGCGACCTCGACGATCGCCTCAATGGGGATCAGCGCCGCGCCGACCCCGTCCACCGGAACAGCGGAGACCCAGTCGGCGCCGACGCCGCCGAGGGTCGCGCGAAGGCGGATCCCATCGGCCAGCTCCAGGGCGATCCGGGCGTCCTGCACGGCGAGGGAGCGTAGCCGAACCCGCAGCCCGACACGGGACAGCCGCAGCCGCTCCGCCTCGGTATCGAGCGCCGCACGCTCGGCCTCCCACTCGGAGGCGAGCTGATCTTCGAGGTCGTCGAAGAAACGATCCCATCGCACGTGGGGACTCTACGGCGAAATGAGGGTTCGATGAGAAGTTATCCACAACGCCCCTCCTGCCCATTCCTGAACATCGGCTGTGTGCTCTACTGCTGGCAGATCGACCGACAGGAGAGCAGGGGGCCATGGCTCAGAACCGTTCGGGCGCCGCACGCGCCGGCGCACCGTGGACCGCGACGGCGGTGTCGGAGTATTTCGCGCCGCAACCGACGTCCACCTCCGAACTGCCCGAACCCACCCAACTGCTGCGGAATCTCAGCGTCGGCGTGCTCGAGGTGATGTCGGGCGTCCGCGAGATCGAACAACTCGCCCGCTGGATGACCGAGGACGTCTTCCGGGTTCTCCTGACCCGCGCGAACCTCGCCACGCGGGCGCGCAGTGCCCGCGGCGTGCCGGCCTCCCGCCCGGTGCACAGCGTCCTGTCGGTGCGGCATTCCTCACCGGCAGACGGCGCCGTCGAGGGCGTGGTCGTCGTCCGCGGACCGGCGCGCACGCGTGCGATCGCCATCCGCCTGGAAGGCATGGACGGTCGCTGGCGGGCGACATCCCTCGCGCTGCTCTGAGCCCTACTGCTTGTAGGACGACAGGAAGTTACCGAGCCGCTCGATGGCCTCCGTGAGCACGCGCGCTTCCGGCAGCGTGACGATGCGCAGGTGGTCGGGGGTCGGCCAATTGAATCCGGTCCCCTGCACCAGCAGCACGTGCTCGGCCACGAGGAAGTCGTACACGAGCTTCAGGTCGTCATGGATCTCGTACACCTCGGGGTCGAGCCGCGGGAAGGCGTAGAGTGCGCCGGCGGGTTTGACGCAGGACACGCCGGGGATCGATTCGAGCGCCTTCCACGCCGCATCGCGCTGTTCGTGCAGGCGCCCCGTGGGCGCGATGAGGCCGTCGATCGACTGCACCCCGGACAGTGCGGCCTGGACGGCATGCTGTGCCGGCACGTTGGGACACAGCCGCGTGGATGCCAGCAGCGTGATCCCCTCGAGGAATCCGCCCGCGTGCTTCTTCGGGCCGGTGATCACGAGCCACCCTGACCGGAAGCCGGCGACGCGGTAGGTCTTGGACAGCCCGTTGAAGGTCAGGCACAGCAGGTCCGGCGCCACCGACGCCATCGGGATGTGCTGCACCTCGTCGAAGAGGATGCGATCGTAGATCTCGTCGGCCAGCAGGAGCAGGGAGTTCTCGCGCGCGATCGCAGCGATCCCCTCGAGCACCTCACGGCTGTACACCGCCCCGGTGGGGTTGTTCGGGTTGATCACCACGATCGCCTTCGTGCGCTCGGTCACCTTCGACCGGATGTCCTCCAGATCCGGAGCCCACCCGTTCTGCTCGTCGCACACGTAGTGGACGGGGTTGCCGCCACCCAGGCTCGTCATCGCCGTCCACAGCGGATAGTCCGGCGCCGGGATGAGCACCTCGTCGCCCTCGTCGAGCAGCGCCTGCATCACCATCGTGATCAGTTCGGACACGCCGTTTCCGAGGTACACGTCGTCCGGGTCGAACGCCGGGAACCCGGGAATCTGCTCGTAGCGATACATCACCGCCCGTCGGGCCGACATGATGCCCCGACTGTCGCTGTAGCCATGAGCGTACGGAACGGCCTCGATCATGTCGCGCACGATCTGGTACGGCGCGTCGAATCCGAACACGGCTGGATTGCCCGTGTTCAGCTTGAGGATCGTGTGCCCCTCCGACTCCAGTCGATCCGCCTCGACGAGCGCCTGTCCACGAATCTCGTAGAGGACGTTCTTCAGCTTGCTCGACTGGTCGAGGGGGCGCAGCGGACTCATCGGATCACTCTATCGCCGCCGCCCCGGTGCCACCGGACCGGCCGCAGGGCCAATCGGATGCCGGTGGCACCGCGCGCGGATCAGTTCTTCTTGCCCGCTGCGCGGCGCTGTGCGCGGTTCTGCGGCGCAGGCGGTGCCCCCTCGGCGGCGTCGGTCTTCTGACCGAAGGCGCCGCGCGGGGCGTCCGCGGGAGCGGGTTGAGCGGCCTGAGCAGCCTGGCGCACACGGGTGGTCTCGGCCTGCTGGACCTGACCGCGCTCGTTGCGCACCTCCACCTCCCCGGCGTCATTGGCCGCCGAGTACTGCAGCCGCTGACCGTCGGCCGGCGTGGCCGAAAGACCCTTGGCCTCGACCTGGGTGACCTGCTCGCCGTCGGCCGCCTTGCGGACCTCGACCTCGAGATTGAAGAGGTAGCCGACGCACTCCTCCTTGATCTGCCCCATCATCGACTGGAACATCTGGTAGCCCTCGCGCTGGTACTCGATGAGAGGATCGCGCTGCGCCATGGCCCGCAGGCCGATGCCGTCCTTGAGGTAGTCCATCTCGTAGAGGTGGTCCCGCCACCGACGATCGAGCACCTGCAGCACGACGCGACGCTCGAGTTCGCGCATGGCCTCCGAACCGAGGCTCTCCTCGCGTGCTTCGTAGGCGATCCGCGCATCGGAGAGCACTTCGCGCTTGAGACCTTCGGCCGTGATCCCGCCCTTACGACCGGCGCCCTCGGAGACGACCTCGTCGATGGTGACGTTCACGGGATAGAGCGTCTTCAGCTCGGTCCACAGCGCGTCGAAGTCCCAGCTCTCGTTGTGTCCGGCTCCGGTGTGGTCATCGATGAGGGCGCCGACGGCGTCCTCGATGAAGTGCTGCACCCGGTCGGCGATGTCGTCCCCGTGCAGGATGTGGCGGCGGTCGGCGTAGATGGCCTCGCGCTGGCGGTTCAGCACGTCGTCGTACTTCAGGACGTTCTTGCGGACCTCGGCGTTGCGCGCCTCGACCTGAGACTGCGCGCTCTTGATCGCGCGCGAGACCATGCCGGACTCGATCGCGACGTCATCGGGGAAATTCGTCCGCGACAGGATCGCCTCGGCGGCGCCGGACTGGAACAGACGCATCAGCGTGTCGGTCAGCGACAGGTAGAAGCGGCTCTCACCGGGATCGCCCTGTCGGCCGGATCGGCCGCGCAGCTGATTGTCGATGCGGCGGGACTCGTGACGCTCCGTGCCGAGCACGTAGAGACCGCCGGCTGCGCGGGCCGCTTCACCCTCCTCGGCCACGCGTTCGCGCATGGCCTCGTACACGGCGTCCCACTCGGCTTCGTACTCCTCCGGCGTCTCGTGCGGGTCCAGGCCCTTGGCCTTCATCTCCTGCACGGCCAGGAATTCGGCGTTGCCACCGAGCATGATGTCGGTTCCGCGGCCGGCCATGTTGGTGGCGACCGTCACGGCGCCCGGACGGCCGGCAAGGGCGACGATCTCGGCTTCACGGGCGTGGTTCTTCGCGTTCAGGACCTCGTGCCTGATGCCCTTCTTCGCGAGCAGCCGCGAGAGGTACTCGCTCTTCTCGACACTGACGGTGCCGACCAGCACGGGCTGCCCGGCCTCATGACGCTCGGCGATGTCCTCGGCGACCTGGCGGAACTTCGCCTCTTCGTTCTTGTAGACGAGGTCGGACTGGTCCTTGCGGATCATCGGCTTGTTGGTCGGGATGGGGACGACGCCGAGCTTGTACGTCGACATGAACTCGGCCGCCTCGGTCTCGGCGGTACCGGTCATGCCGCCGAGCTTGTCGTACAGGCGGAAGTAGTTCTGCAGGGTGACGGTCGCGAGGGTCTGGTTCTCGGCCTTGACCGGCACTCCCTCCTTGGCCTCGATCGCCTGGTGGATGCCCTCGTTGTACCGGCGTCCGACCAGGATGCGGCCGGTGTGCTCGTCGACGATCATGACCTCGTCGTTCATCACCACGTAGTCGCTGTCCCGCTTGAACAGCGCCAGGGCCTTGATCGAGTTGTTGAGGAACGAGATGAGCGGGGTGTTCGCCGACTCGTACAGGTTGTCGATGCCGAGGTAGTCCTCGACCTTCTCGATCCCCGGTTCCAGGACGCCGACGGTTCGCTTCTTCTCGTCGACCTCGTAGTCGACGCCGACCTCGAGGGTGCGCGCGATCTTCGCGAACTCCACGAACCAGCGGTTCGCCTCGCCGGAGGACGGGCCGGAGATGATCAGCGGCGTGCGCGCCTCGTCGATCAGGATCGAGTCGACCTCGTCGACGATCGCGAAGAAGTGGTCGCGCTGGACGAGGTCCTCTTTGCGCCATGCCATGTTGTCGCGCAGGTAGTCGAACCCGAACTCGTTGTTCGTGCCGTAGGTGATGTCGGCGGCGTACTGCTCACGTCGCACCTCCGGGGTCTGGCCGGACACGATCGTGCCGGTCGTCATGCCGAGGGCCCGGAAGACACGGCCCATGATGTCGGACTGATAGGAGGCGAGGAAGTCGTTGACCGTGACGATGTGCACGCCGCGCCCGGCGATCGCGTTGAGATAAGCGGGGAGAGTCGCCACGAGCGTCTTGCCCTCACCAGTCTTCATCTCGGCGATGTTGCCCAGATGAAGGGCTGCGCCACCCATGATCTGCACGTCGTACGGGCGCTGCCCGAGCGTGCGCTTGGCGGCTTCGCGGACGGCCGCGAAGGCCTCCGGCAGCAGCTGGTCGAGTGTCTCGCCCTTCTCGTACCGCTGGCGCAGCTCCTCGGTCTCGCCCCGCAGCTGCTCGTCGGTGAGATGCGTGTACTCCTCCTCGAGCGCGTTGACGGCCTTGACCGTCTGCTGGAGTCGTCGCAGGATGCGACCTTCTCCGGCGCGAAGCAGTTTCTCGAGGGGGTTTGCCACGGAATGTCTCCATCTCTCGGGCTGTCGACTCCCGCGCACGCCATCGGGCGCCCGGCGGGCATACCCGACCATGTTATCGGTCCGTGACCTTCACGTGGGCTGTGGGCGTGTGCGGGCACCTGCTCCCGCCACGACGCCGCACCCTATACTCGGCATGCACATACGCGGTATGCACATCGCGAAACCCGGGAGGCCCCGTGTCCGTCCGCCGCAGCCTGCTGGCCATCCTCGACCAGGGGCCCTGCTACGGCTACCAGCTGCGCGCCGAATTCGACCGCCGGACGGGATCGACCTGGCCGCTGAACGTCGGCCAGATCTACAACACCCTCGATCGGCTCGAACGCGACGGGCTCGTCACGAAGGGACCCCCGGACGAGCAGGGGCACGTCTACTGGTCGATCACCGCGGCCGGCTCCGATGACGTCGCCGAGTGGCTGTCCTCCCCCGTCGAGCGCGCGCCGCAGACACGCGACGAGCTCGCCGTCAAGCTCGCGGTCGCCGCGACCCTCCCCGGCATCGAGGTCGCCGACGTGATCCGCACGCAACGCCGCGCCTCGCTCGCGAGGGTGGAATCCCTCCGGAGCTCGGTGGATGCCGCGGGGCCGCCGGACGGACCCGAAACCCTCGCGCGATCCCTCGTCCTGGACGCCATGCTCCACGCCGCGCAGGCCGAGGTCGACTGGCTGGATCGCAGCGCCGAGCACCTCGCGCAGCATCCCGAGCCAGACAGATCGATGTCCTTGTCGGGCGAGCGCCCCAAACGAGGACGCCCGTTCAAGACCCGCACCACAGGCTGACGCCGCAGCGGCCGCGGGCAGCACGCGCATCGCCGGTTCACAGGAGCGGGCCAGTACCCTGAACTGTGACCGAAACAGACGCTCCCGCCGCATCCGACGCCCCCGCCGAGACCGCTGCGCCGAACTTCTCCGATCTCGGCCTGAGCGATCCGGTCCTCAAGGCCCTTCGCGAGATCGGCTACGAGACCCCCTCGGCCATCCAGGCGGCGACCATCCCGACCCTCCTCGCGGGCCGCGACGTCGTCGGCATGGCGCAGACGGGGACCGGCAAGACCGCCGCCTTCGCACTTCCCATCGTCGACCGGCTCGACCCCGCCCAGAAGACCCCCCAGGCGCTCGTGCTGGCACCCACGCGCGAACTCGCCCTGCAGGTGTGCGAAGCGTTCGAGAAGTACGCCGGGCATCTGAAGGGCGTCCACGTGCTCCCCGTCTACGGCGGACAGGGCTACGGGGTCCAGCTGTCGGCCCTGCGTCGCGGCGTGCACGTCGTCGTCGGCACCCCGGGTCGCATCATCGACCATCTCGAGAAGGGCACGCTCGACCTGTCCGAGCTGAAGTACCTGGTGCTCGACGAAGCCGACGAGATGCTGAAGATGGGCTTCGCCGAAGACGTCGAGACGATTCTCGCCGAGACGCCGGACACCAAGCAGGTCGCGCTGTTCTCGGCGACCATGCCGGCGGCCATCCGACGCATGTCGAAGCAGTACCTGCACGAGCCCGAAGAGATCACCGTCGCAGCCAAGACGACGACGTCGGCGAACATCACCCAGCGCTACCTCATCACCGCGTGGCAGCGGAAGATGGACGCCCTCACCCGCATCCTCGAGGTGGAGAACTTCGACGGGATGATCGTGTTCGGCCGCACCCGAAGCGTGACCGAGGAGATCGCCGAGAAGCTTCGCGCCCGAGGCTACTCCGCCGCTGCGATCAACGGCGACATCGCGCAGGCGCAGCGCGAGAAGACCGTCGGCCAGCTCCGTTCCGGCAAGCTGGACATCCTCGTGGCCACCGACGTCGCCGCGCGAGGCCTCGACGTCGAGCGCATCTCGCACGTGGTCAACTACGACATCCCCACCGACACCGAGTCGTATGTGCACCGCATCGGGCGCACCGGCCGCGCCGGGCGCACGGGAGACGCGATCTCGTTCGTGACGCCCAAGGAGCGGTGGCTCGTCCGGGCGATCGAGAAGGCCACGCGCCAGCAGCTGACCGAGATGTCGTTGCCGAGCGTCGACGAGGTGAACGAGACGCGCCTGTCGCGCTTCGACGACCGCATCTCGGCCGCCCTCGCCGAGACGGACCGGGTGGACCGGTTCCGTGACATCGTCACCCACTACATGCGGCACCACGACGTGCCCGAGGTCGACGTGGCCGCCGCGCTGGCGATCGTCGCCCAGGGCGAGACGCCGCTGCTGCTCGGGCCCGATCCCGAACCTGTGCGCCCGGCACGCGCGACCCGTGACCGCGACGGCCGTGACGACCGCGCCGGCGACGGTCCGCGCCGTGAGCGTCGAGAGCGGGGCGACGGCGGCGCCTACTCGACCTACCGGATCGCCGTCGGCAAGCGCCATCGCGTCGAGCCGCGCCAGATCGTCGGCGCCCTGGCGAACGAGGGCGGGCTGCGACGCGACGACTTCGGCCGCATCCAGATCCGCCCCGACTTCTCGCTCGTCGAACTCCCCGCGGACATGCCGCGCGATACGTTGGAGCGTCTGGCCGACACGCGCATCTCGGGACGTCTGATCGAGATCCGTCTCGATACCGGAGGCCCTTCCCGGCGGCGCGAGGACCGTGGCGGGGACGGCGACCGACGCCGATACGACCGGGACGATCGTCGCGACCGCAAGCCCCGCCACCGCGGCGACCGCTGAGGGGAGTTCGGACGCTCGCCGATCGCGATGCCGCGTGCTCTCAGCGAAACCGGACGGAGGCTCCCCCGTCCGCTCGTAGGATCGGGGTATGGCCGGATTCTGGGGCAGACGCAAGCGAGAGCGCGATGAACTCGAGGCCCAGGACGCCGATCTGGCGCGCAACGCCCAGCGTGCGCTGGTCGAGGCGGACGAACGCATCCGCGTCACCACCGACGAGCTCGCTTTCGCGGAGGCCGAGCTGGGCGAGGGGCCGACGTCCGAGCTGCGGGAGGCGCTGGAATCCGTGCGCACGCACCTGGGCGAGGCCTTCCACCTTCACCAGCTGAACCACGACGAGATCCCCGACACCCCCGAGGAACTCCGGACCAGGAACGCACGCATCGTGCAGTTGTGCGGCTGGGCCGACGAGCTCCTCGACGATCGGACCGAGGCGCTGGCCGAGCCGATCGAGCGCGCGCGACGCGCCCCCGAGATCATCGCGGGCGTGCGGCGCGACGCCGAACGTCTGCGCGCCCGCATCCCCCACGCCCGGGAGACCGTCGCCCGTCTGGCTGAGCGCTACGACGCCACGGCGCTCGGCCAGGTCGCCGACAACGCCGCCGAGGCCGACCAGCTGCTGCGCTTCGCCGAGCACAGCGCGGACGTGGCCGAGCGGCGCCGGGATGCCGGGCAGAAGGAGCAGGCGAACCTCGCCCTGGAGACGGCGACCGAAGCGGCACGCCGTGCGGCGACCCTCGTCGACGCGGTGGAGACCTTCGAGATCGAGGCGCTGCGCGCCGAGTCCACGCTCGCGGCGATCGTGGAGGACTCGCGCGGTGATCTCATCGCGGCGCGCAGCGCCCCGCAGGTGCCCGCGGTGACCGACGCGATGCTCGATCTGCAGTCCGCGCTGGCGGCACTGCCCGCGCCGGGCGCGCGGACCGACCCGTTCGGCGAGCTGTCCCGGCTGCGGGAAGCCAACACCGCCTTGGACGCCGCGATCGCCGCCGCCGAAGAACGCGCGCGCCGCGTCGTGCCCGACCTCGCGCACGTGCGACACTCGATCGACGACGCCGACCGTCAGCTCCACGTCGCGCGAGACGTCATCGCGGGGCATCGCGGATGGATCGGCGCCGACGCGCGGACGCGCCTGGCCGAGGCGGATCGGGTCCGACAGGATCTGGACAGGCTTCTCGGCGGGTCGGCGGCGACGGCCGTGGACATCGCCGAGGACGACCGGGATCAGGCGATGGCCCTCTCCCGCCGCGCAGCCACCCTCGCGGGCGAGTCCCTGCAGCTCGCACAACGTGACATCGACTCTTCACGCCCTCCCGGCGGACCCGACCAGTGGAACGGCGGATGGGGTGGTCCGCCGCGCGGCGGCCGCGGCGGGGGCGACCTCATGGGCGGCATCCTCGGCGGTCTCGTCATCGGCAGCCTCCTCGACGGCATGTTCGACTGACCGTCCCCGGCCGATCGCACCCGCTGACGCAGGCCGCGACGGCCCGTCGCGGCGCAAGGAGAAGACCCCGGACGGCGGAGCCGGCCCGGGGTCTTCCACGGTGGGTGTCAGGACGCCACGGCCACCGGTGCTGCCTGCGTCGTCAGCGAGATCACGCCGTAGTCCCAGCCCTTGCGCCGGTAGACGACGCTCGGGTGATCGGTGCGTGCATCGATGAAGAGGAAGAAGTCGTGGCCGACCAGTTCCATCCGATCGACCGCGTCCTCGACGGTCATCCACTCCGGGCCGAACTCCTTGGTGCGGATGACGACCGGACTGTAGTCCTCCTCGTCCTCATCCGTCTTGATGGTCGGGATCTCGCCGGTCGCGACGGCACGGATCGCTTCGACCGAGGCCGGCTGGAGGTCGATGCCCTGCAGGGCTCCACTCTCCTTGGCGAACTTCGCCCCTCGCGGGTGGTTGCGCTGATCGACGCGCTTCTCCTTCGCGCGCCGCAACTGCTCGCACAGCTTGTCGACCGCGATGTCGAGGGCGGCGAACTTGTCTGCGTCGGTCGCCTCCGCTCGCACGACGGGCCCCTTGCCGGTGACCGTGAGCTCGACCGTGTCGTCTTCCCGGCGGCCGTTGTGATACGCCCGGTGGGTGACCTTCACGTCGACGCGCTGTGCGCGCGTCGCGAGGTGCTCGATGCGGGTGGTCTTCTCTTCGACGATCGAGCGGAAGCGATCCGTCACGTTCACTCCCACGCCGACGATGCTGGTTTCCATCCCTGACCTCCTTGTTCCGGTCCACCCGGTCAAGGGCGGACCTTCAGTCGCCTTGATCCCCCCACCGTAGACCCGAGGGCGACGTGTGTCACGCGCCAATCGCGGATCGGCCCGCTTCGCCGTCGGCGAACACCGAACGTCGCGGCGTATCGGCCACGACGACGCCTCCGCACACCTCCGCACCGGCCTGCCGCAGTGCGCGGACAGCCTCCGCGAGGGTCGCTCCGGTGGTCACCACGTCGTCCACGACGATGACGCGCGCGTCGGCGACCGGACGCGCCGCGAAGGCGCGCGCGAGGTTCGCGGCTCGCTCGGAAACGCCGAGGCCGCGCTGGTCGAGAAGAGTCCTGGTCGGGACGATCGCGCGGGTGACCGGCAGGCGCGCACGACGCATGATCGTCTCGACGGGCCGGAAACCCCGTCGGCGGAAGGCAGCGCGCGAGGACGGCACCGGCACGAACCGGATGCCGCTCTTCTCGTCGATGCCCATCGAGTCCACGACCTCGGCGAGCGCCCGGCCGAGCGGGCCGGCCAGCGAGGTCCGGCCGTCCTCCTTCATCGTCCGGATGACGCGCGCCGCCGTGCCCCCGAACCGCAGCGCGCTCCGAACGGGCACGCCCGCGATCGTCCGTGTGACCGGATCCGGGAAGAGTGCGCGGTCGCACACGGCGCACAGCGAGACGTCGCCGGCGCCGCATCCGGCGCACTCGACCGGGAACACCAGCGCTGCGACGTCACCGACCGCCTCGCGGACGACGTCACTCCAGCGGACGAGGGGCGGCATTCCCCGAGCCTCGCGGACCGCACCGCGCTCCGCCCGGCACCGGCCGTTCCCGTGGACGGGAGCCCGCGACTCACCGCTGGGGAGGAGTGGTCATTCCGGCGACCCCTGCTGCGTGGCGAGCACGAGGATGCCGTCCGCCGTCTGCTCCCAGTTCGCCGCGCGGCGCACGAACAGCAGCCCGTCATCGGACAGCAGTCGCACCGTCGCATCGGTGTTGGCGCCCGAAACCGACACGGTTCCGGTCGGCGCGGTCAGTGACACGCCGGCGCCCCCGACGGGCTGCTCGACGAGAGTGATGTCGGTGCCCGACCGGCTCACCGCGGCGACCGTCGTGTCATCGAGCCACGCGAGCGAGAGACCGGCACCGCCGACCGGTCCGAGCCGCAGCGGGTCGGTGAGGCGGATCGGCACCCCATCGGCATCACGCACCACGCCGGCGATCTCGATGCCGAGCCGGCCGTTGGCCGAGACGATCGCCGCCAGACGGGCGCCGTCGCGCGAGACGGCGAACGCGGCGATCTCGGTGCTCTCGGGGAAGGCACCGGCGACGGTGAGCGCGACGCCGTCGGGCCCCGTGGCGAGAACGCCGGCGGGGCCGTCACGGGGAACGCTCCAGACGAATCCCGCCGGGTCGACGGTCGGGGCGATCAGGCCATCCCGGTCGTCGACCACCAGGAGGTCGCCGTCGGACTCGACGCGGACGGTCTCGCCGCCCGTGGTCAGGACCGCCGCGACATCGCGGTCGACGCCGACCTGGATGACCGCCGGGTCGACCTGCGTCATCGCCGCCGAAAGGCCGTCGATCGGCGTGAGGTCGTCGCCGGAGAGGAAGCCGAACCCCTCGGCGGTCAGCACGAGCGGAGCGGTGGCCACGCGCGTGGAGCGCACCGGCACGGCCTCGGCGGCCAACGGGGTCGAGTCGGCCGTCAGACGAACCTCCGTGACGCCGGTGCCGACCAGGCTCGCCTGGAGTTGCGTGTACAGGCGGTCCAGGCCGTCCTGTTCGAGACCGAGCGCCGAGCGGGAAAGGTCGACGTCGGCCACACCACCGGTCACCGGGACCGACGGGCGCGAGAGCGTCACGCTCTCGGGGACCGCCGAACGGACCGCCTCCGCCAGCCACGGGCTCGGCGCGCCCGCCACGAGGGCGTCGGCGATCCAGGTCGCGGCATTGACCGTCGGGAACCAGCGCACGTCCGGGACGAGGTAGGTCCAGGTGGGGTCGAAGTACATGAGGGAGTACTCGCCGTAGACGTTCGGGAACTGGTCGGCTCCGAGCACGATGCCGTCCGGGGCTTCGGTGATGCGCCATTCGCCGTCGTCACGCTGGGCGAGGCGGAACTCCAGCGTGGTGAGGCCACTCGCGCCCGTCTCGTACGCGCCGGAGTCGTTCACCGTGGCATCGGCCTCGAGCATCAGCGAGACCTGGGTCGCGGACGGCTCGGCGTACGTGCGATCCCCGCGTTCGTCCACGGTGACCCCGGCCGTGGGGTCCCACACCTCCGCGAGGCTCGTGGACAGGAACAGGCGAGCGGTCGCCCAGTTGTCGGCGGGTCCGGTGCCGGCCTCCACGAAGCCGCGCACGATCTCCTCGGGCGATGCTCCGGGCTGAGGACCTTCGGGGATGTAGAAGAAATCCGGGGGCGGTGGCTCTTCGCCGGGCGCGATACCGGGATTGACCGGACCGGTGGTGGGGAGACCGGCGCACGCGGCGAGGACGAGCAGGAGCGCGGCGGACACGATCGCGCCGAGGGCTCTGATCACACGCGTCATGAGGTCTCCCCCGCTCGGTCCGCACGGGGGACCACATCGGTCCCGACGATCGCGGACAGGTCGATCGGCTGGGTCAGTCCCAGGGCATCCATGGGCGGCGACTGATCGTCGCCCGCCTCGACCGGGATCGGCGAGGTCGACACGGTCGTCCCCGGACGACGCGGCAACGTCAGCACGAAGTGCGACCCGCGTCCGGGCTCCGACCACACCGCCAGCTCGCCGCCGTGCAGGCGGGCGTCACCGAGGGCGATCGAGAGCCCGAGCCCGGTTCCGCCGATCGTCCGGGTCCGCGACGGGTCGGCACGCCAGAAGCGGTCGAAGACCCGCTCGACGTCCTCGGGACGCATCCCGAGGCCGAAGTCCCGCACGCCCAGGGCCACGGCGTGCTGATCACTGTCGACGGTGACCACGATCGGGCGACCTTCGCCGTGCTCGATCGCGTTCCCGAGGAAATTCCGGACGATGCGGCGCACACGCCGCGGATCCATGTCCACCGGGGAATATCCACCCGGCGCGACAAGGCGCACGTCCGACCCGTGCTGGTCGGACAGCTGCTGCATCGACGCGATGACATCCTCGGCCAGGTGCGCGAGGCTGGTGGGTTCGAGCTCGAGCTGCACCGAGCCGGCATCGTATCGACTGATCTCCAGCAGGTCGGTGAGCAGCGTTTCGAAGCGCTGCACCTGAGCGTTGAGCAGCTCGGCCGCGCGAGCGGTGACCGGATCGAACCCCTCGCGCTGATCGTTGATCATGTCCGCGGCCAGCCGAATCGTCGTCAAGGGGGTGCGCAGCTCGTGCGAGACGTCGGAGACGAATCTCTGCTGCACGAGCGACAGCTCGGCGAGTTCCTTGATCTGCGACTCGATGCTGTCGGCCATGGCGTTGAACGAACGCCCGAGCACCGCGAGCTCGTCTTCGCCGTGGATGTCCAAACGCACGTTGAGCTCCCCCGCGGCGAGCTTCTGGCTGGTGTCGGCCGCCTCGGCGATCGGGGTGGTCACCGAGCGCAGGACGAACCACGCGATGCCGCCGATCATCACGAGGAGGAACACCCCGACGATCCACAGCGTCGCCTGCACGAACAGCAGCGTCTCGCTGGCGGCGGCCAGGTCGTACGCGAAGTAGAGCTCGTAGTAGCCCACGTCGGGCATCTCGAACTGCTGTCCGACGATGATCCCGGGCACCTCGCCGTTCGCGCCGGGGAGCCCGGCGTACTGCCACCACTGCAGCTCGGGGTCGGACTGGACCCGGTCGCGCAGGGCCGAGGAGATGATGTCCTCGTCGATCAGGACGCCGGAGGTGAAGTCCTGTGGCGCGATCGAGGACGGCGGGCCGACACGGAAGACCGCGAACGAGTCGCTCTCGGACTGCTGGGTCAGGTCGCTCTGGACACTCCCCATCAGACTCGACAGCTGCGCCTGGTTCCCCTGCGGCTCTGCCGAGTCGAGGGTCCGCTGCACTTCGGACGTCGCGCGGCGGGCGTCTTCGAGAACCTGCTGCTGACGGGACTCGAGCAGGTCCGACTGGATGGCCAGCGCCATCCACACGCACGCGACGATGATCGCGAGCGCCGACAGAGCGAGGGTGAGCACGACGGTGCGGAATCGCAACGACCTGCGCCACAGCACCGCGACGCGGTCGGGCCACGAACGCCAGTCGACGATCGCGATCCGGCCCGTCGCCGGAGCGGTGCGCGCCGGGGGCACCCGGACCTACTCCAGGGCGCCGGCGCGGTAGCCGACGCCGCGCACCGTCGTGACGATCCGAGGATTGTCGGGGTCGATCTCGACCTTGGCGCGGAGGCGCTGCACGTGGACGTTCACCAGGCGCGTGTCGGCCTTGTAGTGATAGCCCCAGACCTGCTCGAGCAGCATCTCGCGCGAGAACACCTGCTGCGGCTTGGAGGCGAGGGCGACCAGAAGTTCGAACTCCAACGGGGTCAGCGCGATGGGTGCGTCGCCGCGGCGCACCTCGTGGGCGGCGACGTCCACCGACAGGTCGCCGATCCGCAGGACCTCCGCACTCGGCTGCGAGGCCGGCCGCAGCCGCGTGTTGATGCGCGCGACGAGCTCCTTGGGGTTGAACGGCTTGACCATGTAGTCGTCGGCACCCGATTCCAGGCCCTTCACGACGTCGGCGGTGTCGGTGCGGGCGGTGAGCATGATGATCGGCACGCCCGATTCCGCGCGCACACGCGTGCACACCTCGATGCCGTCCATGCCCGGGAGCATGAGATCGAGGAGCAGGAGGTCGGGCTTTTCGGCACGCCACGTCTCCACGGCCTTGGCGCCGTCGGCGCAGAAGACCGTTTCGAAGCCTTCCGTGCGCAGCACGATGCCGATCATCTCGGCCAGGGCCGTGTCATCGTCGACCACCAGGATGCGGGAACTCATTCGCGCGTTCGTCCTTTGCTCACCGTGGGGGCGATGCCGTCCGGCGCTCCCCCGAGCGCTCCCGCCAGAGTAGTCGAGATGCGCCGGTCATTCACCGAACGGCATGCCGGGGATGCACAGGTTCGACCCGGGGCGCCGTGTGCCACGATGGAGGAAGCGTCGCCAGAGGAGGAACGTGACCTCGTATCCGCAGTGGACGCCCGCATCGCGTCCGGGCATCATCCCGCTCCACCCGCTGACATTCGGCACGATCCTGGGCCGCTCGTTCTCGGCGTTGCGGCACAATCCGAAGGTGCTCCTGGGCTTCGGCCTGGTCGTGCAGACCGTCGCCTACCTGCTGGTCCTGCTCGGCGTGGGCGCCGTGGCCTTCCTCACGTTCTCGCGGCTGGACAACATCCCGTTCTACAGCGAAGACTTCGAGGCGATCGCGATCGGCTCGACGGCGCTGACCGCGGTGGCCGGATTCGTGCTCGGGCTCGCCGCGGCGGCGCTCGGGGTGATCGTGCAGGCCGTGGTCGTCGCCGAGGTCGCCCATGGCGCGTTGGCCGAGAAGCTTCGTCTCGGGATGCTGTGGCGGCGGGTGCGACCGGTGATCTGGCGGGTGGTCGGATACTCCTTCCTCCTCACCGCCGCGGTGATGGTCCTGCTGGCGGTCGTCGTCGGAATGCTCGTCCTCATCGGCTTGGCGGCCGTGCCGGTGGCCATCGCGCTCGGTGTCCTGCTCGTGCTGGGCGCGATCCCGCTCACCCTGTGGCTGACCGTGAAGCTTCTGCTCGTGCCGTCGGCGATCATCCTGGAGGATGCCCGAATCGGGCCGGCGATCGCCCGATCATGGCGGCTGACGCGCGGCCGGTTCTGGCCCGCCCTCGGGGTGATCGTGCTGATCTCGTTCACGTTCGGCGCCGTCGCGCAGGTCGTGAGCCTCCCCTTCTCCTTCCTCGGAACCGGGCTGAGCACGGTCTTCGCACCCACCGGCGACCCGGACGCGACCGCGATCATCACCCTCGTCGTCACGACCGTCGCCGCGCAGGTGGTGACCCTCGTCATCCAGGCCGTCGCGGTCGTCGTCCAGTCGACATCGGCTGCCATCATCTACATCGACTGCCGCATGAGGCACGAGGCGCTCGACATGGATCTTCTGGCGTACACCGAGAAGCGGGACGCCGGCGAACAGGGACTCGCCGACCCGTATCGCGTCGGGATCGGCCGGGTGGCCGCGCCGCGCCCTGTGCCGCACGTGCAGCCGGCATACGGGCAGTACCCCACCGCCCCGCAGCCGCAGCCGCAGCCGCAGTACGGGCAGTACGGGCAGCACCCCACCGCCCCGCAGCCGCCGTACGGGTCGCCGGCGCCGTACGGGCAGTACCCCGCGGCACCGCCGCCGCCCGCACCACCGCAGCCGGTGGCGCCCCCGCCGTACATCCCGCCGGGACAGGCGGACCCCGCGGCCGACGGCGAGCACCGATCGTCGTGACCGGGGCGATCCAGGATGCGATCGTCGCCTCGGCGACGTCGGTGCCGCCCCTGACACCGGACGACGATGAAGCACGTCGCTGGGCCGAGAACGAGCTGTCCGACCGGGTGTACGCGGAGGCCGAGCCGACCCCGTTCGACCTCTTCGCCCGCGCAGTGACCGATTTCCTGGCGGACCTGTTCAACCCTGAGATCCCGGCGGGGCTGGAGTCGGTCTTCGCCCTCGTCGCCGTGGCCGTGGTGGTCGTCCTCCTCATCGTCGGCCTCGTGATCTGGGGCCGACCCCGCGCCACCCGACGCGGCGTCGACCCGACCGCGGAGCTCTTCGGCGAACGGGAGACCCGGTCCGCACGGACGCTGCGGGCCGAAGCCGAAGCCGAGGCGGCGCGCGGCCGGTGGGATACCGCCGTGGTGCTGCGTTTCCGGGCGCTGGCGCGCAGTCTCACCGAGCGCGGAGTGATCGAGGCCCCGCCCGGGGCCACCGTCCACGCCTTCGCCCGCGCAGCCGCTCGCCCCTTCCCCGACGCCGCCGCCGAGCTCGAGGACGCGGCGCGGGCGTTCGACGACGTCCGCTATCTCCGGCGCCCCGGCACGGCCGACGTGTACGCCCGCCTCGCACACCTCGACGACGCACTGTCCTCGCGGCGCCCGGCCGTCCTGCCGGCGGTTCCGGCATGAGCGCGACGACCGTCACCCCGCGACGGGCCCGGGCGGTGGTGTCGTGGACGGCGATCGCGGCCGGATTCCTCGTCGTCGGACTCGTCGGCTCGCTTCTGGCCGGCATCGGCCAGCGTGCGGCGCGCGGCGCACTGGACCCCGACTCCGCGGGGCCCGACGGGACGCGGGCGCTCGCCGAGATCCTCCGCGCCAACGGCGTGGACGTCATCGTCGAACGGTCGTGGGAGCGGGCGCGTGAGACCCTCGCCGAACAGCCCGCGACCCTGTTCCTGCCGGGGACCCCGTCCTTGTCCGACGATGCCATCGGGATGCTCGCGGACGAGGCCGCGACGACGGTGTTCGGCGATCCCACGTCGCGGGTGCTGCGCGAGCACTTCGCCGGCGCCGCCCCGGCCGGCTTCGCCGTCGACGAGCTCGCACCGATGTGCGATCTGCCCGTCGCCGTGCGAGCGGACCGGGTCGGCGTGCAGGGTCTCTTCTCCGCCGGCGGCGCCGAAACGGCGTGCTACCCGGATGCGGACGCGTACGGCGTGCTCGTCCAGGGGCGGCTCACTGCCATCGACGCGGATGGCGTCTTCACCAATGACGCCCTCGCCACGGCCGGAAACGCCGCCCTCGCGGTCGGGATGCTCGGCGGGCATGAGCGCCTCGTCTGGTACGTCGCCTCCTCCGGTGACAGCGACCTGCCGGTCACCGATCCCACCCTGGGCGAGCTCACACCCCCCTGGGTGACCCCCGCGATCGTGCTTCTCGTCCTGGCCGGAGTCGTCGCCGGTGTCGCCCGCGGACGCCGGTTCGGACCGTTGGTCGCAGAACGACTCCCGGTGACCGTGCGGGCAGGCGAAACCGACGAGGGGCGCGGTCGCCTCTACGCGGCCTCGCACGACGCCGCCCACGCCGCAGCCCAGCTGCGGGGTGGTGCCGTGCGGCGCCTGTCAGCGCTCGTCGGGCTCGGCCTTCACGACCCGCCCGGTCGCGTGGCGGATGCGGTGGCCGAGGTCCTCGGCGCCGATCGCGCGACGATCCGCGGCCTTCTGCTCGATCATGTGCCGCGCGGTGACGGTGAGCTCGTCGAGCTGGCCGACCGCCTTCGCGGCCTCGAATCCGCCGTGCGTGCACGGCTGCACACCCCTGGCGAAAGGAACCGGACGTGACCGACGAGACTCTCCACGACGACGATCTGCGCGCGGCGATGCACCGCGTGCGCCTCGAAGTCGGGAAGGCGGTGATCGGGCAGGACGGGGTCGTCACGGGCCTCCTGATCGCGCTGCTCGGCCGCGGCCACGTCCTCCTGGAGGGCGTGCCCGGTGTGGCAAAGACGCTCGTCGTCCGCGCGTTCAGTCGCGCGCTCGGCCTCGACACCAAACGCATCCAGTTCACACCCGACCTCATGCCGGGGGATGTCTCCGGCTCGCTTGTCTACGATGCCGGCGCCGGCGAGTTCGAGTTCCGGGAGGGCCCGATCTTCACCCACATCGTCCTGGCCGACGAGATCAACCGCACGCCCCCGAAGACCCAGTCGGCGCTCCTGGAGGCCATGGAGGAGCGGCACGTCTCGACCGACGGCGTCTCCCGGCCCCTCCCCGACCCCTTCCTCGTCGCCGCGACGCAGAACCCTGTCGAGCACGAGGGCACCTACACCCTCCCGGAGGCGCAGCTCGATCGCTTCCTCCTCAAGCTCATCGTCGATCTGCCCGCGCGAGAGGCCGAGATCGCCGTGCTCCGCCGCCACGCCGACGGGTTCTCCCCGCGCGACCTCGACGCGGCAGGCCTCGCCCCCGTGATCAGCGTCGACGAGATCCGCGCCGCGCAGCGCGCGGCCGCGGCGGTACGGGTCGACGACGACGTGCTGGGCTACGTCGTCGACCTCGCGCAGGCCACGCGCAGGAGCCCGTCGGTGCAGCTGGGGGTGAGCCCGCGCGCCACGACGGCGTTGCTGGCGGCGGCGAAAGTGTGGGCGTGGCTGGGCGGATACCCGGCGATCACCCCCGACCACGTGCAGACGATGCTCGTGCCGACCTGGCGGCACCGCATCCGGTTGCGTCCCGACGCCGAACTCGAGGGCGTCTCGGTCGATTCCGTGCTCGGATCGGTCGTGCAGCAGACGCGCGTGCCGGTCTGAGCGTGTTCGTCACCTGGCGTGCAGCGGCACTGGTCGCCGTCGGCATCGTGCCGGTGGTGGCCCTGTCGACCCTGGGCGTCCAGCCGTGGCTCACGACCGCGGCGTGGGTCGTGCTGAGCGCGACTCTCATCGCCCTGGATGTGATCGCCGCGCCGAACCCCCGTGCACTCGTGATCACACGCGACGTCCCCGCGCGTACGCTGCTGGCTTCGCCCACGGAGACGGTCCTGCGCGTGATGAACGCGGGCGCCCGGCGCATGCGTGGTCGCCTCCGCGATGCGTGGCAGCCGACAGCCGGTGCATCTCCCGAGCGGTTGACGCTGGATGTGCCGCCGGGGGAACGCCGCGACCTCGTGGTTCCCCTGCTCCCCCGCCGGCGCGGTCGGCTCGTCAGCGACATGGTCGTCGTCCGGGTGGACGGACCGCTGGGGTTGGCCGGGCGTCAAGGCATCGTCCCGTCCCGCGGCGAGGTGAAGGTGCTCCCGCCTTTCACGGCGCGACGGCACCTCCCCTCGCGCCTCGCGCGGCTGCGCGAGCTGGACGGTAACACCAGCATCCAGGTGCGCGGTCAGGGCACCGAGTTCGATTCGCTGCGCGAGTACGTCCGCGGCGACGACGTCCGATCGATCGACTGGCGGGCCACCGCGCGGGCCGGCACGACCATGTTGCGCACGTGGCGCCCCGAGCGGGACCGCCACGTGGTCATCGTCATCGACACCGGCCGCACGTCCGCCGCGCGGGTCGGCGACGGCATACGCCTCGATGCCGCGATGGAAGCATCCCTGCTGTTGGCCGTGCTGGCGCAGCGGGCAGGCGATCACGTGCACCTCGTGATGTTCGACCGCGTCGTGCGGGCACGCGTGACCGGCGTCGACGGCCCGGCGTTGCCGGCCGCGATGGTCGACGCGATGGCGGGGGTCGACGCGCACCTCATCGATACGGATTGGGAAGCGGCACACGCCCAGGTGCGCGCGCTGACCAACCGGCCGGCACTGGTGGTCCTGCTCACCGCGCAGGACGAGGTGGATGCCTCGCGCGCCTTCCTGGGATCACTGCCCGCCCTCACCGCACGCACACAGGTCGTCGTCGGGTCGGTGACGGGCGAGCCGGTGGAACGACCGACCCGGGAGGACGCCGTCGATGTGTATCGGGCGGCGGCCCGCGAACGAGGTTCCGCGGAAGCCGAGCGTGTGGCCGAGGCGATCCGCCGTGCCGGCGCGGACGCGATCACCGACACCCCCGACATGCTTCCTCCGCGGATCGCCGACCGCTACCTCGCGCTCAAGGCCGCCGGGCGCCTCTGATCCTCCCGCCGGCCGCGCACCGACGACGAGGGCCCGCCACCGCGATGCGGCGACGGGCCCCGAGGGTCGGTCCTCAGACGAGGTCGAAGCGGTCCAGCTCCGTGACCTTGCCCCACGCGGCGACGAAGTCGCGCACGAACTTCTCGTGGGCGTCATCGCTCGCGTAGACCTCCGCGACCGCGCGCAGCTCGGAGTTGGACCCGAACAGCAGGTCGGCGCGCGTTCCGACGCCGACGGGGGCGCCGGAGCCGTCCTTGGTGCCCATGAACGCGTGAGCGCCCTTGTCCAGCGGCTTCCAGGTGGTGCCGAGGTCGAGGAGGTTCACGAAGAAGTCGTTCGAGAGGACACCCGGGCGACCGGTGAACACGCCGTGGTCCGACCCGTCCCAATTCGCTCCCAGCGCGCGCATCCCCCCGACGAGCACCGTCATCTCGGGCGCGGACAGGGTCAGCAGGTTGGCCTTGTCGATGAGGTGGTACTCACCGGGCATGGTCGCCTTGGGGCCGTAGTAGTTCCGGAACCCGTCCGCGGCCGGCTCGAGCCAGGCGAACGAGGCCGCGTCCGTCTGCTCGGCGCTGGCGTCGGTGCGGCCGGGGTGGAAGGTCACCTCGGCCTCGACGCCGCCGTCCCGCGCGGCCTTCTCGACCGCCGCGTTGCCGGCGAGCACGATGAGATCGGCCAGCGACACCTTCTTGCCGTCGGTGCGGCCTTCCTCGAAGGACGCCTTCACGCCCTCCAGCACGCCGAGCACCTTCTGCAGCTGGGCGGGGTTGTTGACCTCCCAGTCCTTCTGCGGCGCCAGACGGATACGTGCTCCGTTCACCCCGCCGCGCTTGTCGCTGCCGCGGAAGCTCGACGCCGCCGCCCACGTCGTCCCGACGAGCTCGGCGACCGTCAGGCCCGACTCCAGGATCTGCGCCTTGAGCGATCGGGCGTCCTCGGCGTCGATGAGCTCGTGGTCGACCGCGGGCACCGGATCCTGCCAGATGAGGTCCTCCGCCGGCACCTCGGGGCCGAGGTAGCGCACCTTGGGACCCATGTCACGGTGGGTGAGCTTGAACCACGCACGCGCGAACGCGTCGGCGAAGGCCTTCGGGTCGTCCTTGAACCGGCGCGAGATCGCGTCGTAGGCCGGGTCGGTGCGCAACGCGAGGTCGCTGGTGAGCATGCGGGGCTCGCGACGGCCGTCCGAGTGTGCGAGCGGCACCATGTCGGCTCCGCCCCCGTCGACCGGGCGCCACTGGTGTCCACCGCCGGGGCTGGTCATCAGCTCCCATTCGTAGGCGTAGAGGATGTGGAAGAACTCGTTGTCCCAGCGGGTGGGGTGGTAGGTCCAGGTGACCTCGAGACCCGAGGTGATGGTGTCATCCCCCTTGCCGGTGCCGAAGTTGTTCTTCCAGCCCAGGCCCTGCATCTCGAGGCCGGCCGCCTCCGGGTTGTCCTCGATGTTCGTGTCGGGGGCCGCACCGTGCGTCTTGCCGAAGGTGTGACCGCCGGCGATCAGGGCGACGGTCTCTTCGTCGTCCATCGCCATGCGACCGAAGGTCTCACGGATGTCGCGGGCCGATGCCATCGGGTCGGGGTTGCCGTTGGGGCCCTCGGGGTTGACGTAGATGAGGCCCATCTGAACCGCGGCAAGCGGGCGCTCGAGGTCGCGGTCACCGCTGTAGCGCTCATCGCCGAGCCACGTGGTCTCCGGGCCCCAGTACACGTCGGCGTCCGGCTCCCACACGTCGGCGCGACCACCGGCGAAACCGAAGGTCTCGAAGCCCATGTCCTCGAGCGCGACGTTCCCCGCGAGGATCATCAGGTCGGCCCACGAGAGGTTCTGGCCGTACTTCTTCTTCACCGGCCACAGCAGGCGACGCGCCTTGTCGAGCGAGACGTTGTCGGGCCAGCTGTTCAGCGGGGCGAAGCGCTGCTGGCCTGCGCCGCCGCCGCCGCGACCGTCGGTGATCCGGTAGGTACCGGCGCTGTGCCAGGCCATGCGGATCATCAGCGGACCGTAGTGGCCGAAGTCAGCGGGCCACCAGTCCTGCGACGTCGTCATGACCTCGGCGATGTCGGCTTTCACCGCAGCCAGATCGAGGCTCTCGAAGGCGGCCTTGTAGTCGAAGTCGTCGCCGAGCGGGTTCGACACCGCGGGGTTCTTTGCCAGCACCTTGAGGTTCAGCTGGTTGGGCCACCATACGCGGTTGGCGTCTCCGGTGGTGGGGTGCGGCTGGTCACCGTGGATGACCGGGCACCTGGCCGCCTCGGCGTCGTTGGGGCTCGGGCGGGTCTCGCCGTCGGCGCGCTCGCTCACCGGGGTGTCGATGTCGGTCACCGACTGGTCGATGGGCGACTCGGCGCCGATGCCGGCGGGGTTCTCGTCAGCGTTGGTCATGGGGTTCCTTCCTGAGGACGAGGGTGGGCGGATGTCGGGTCTTCGGGGTTCACGCGGGGGCGGCGCATCCGGCGCACACGCCCCAGAACGTCACTTCGGCGGTGTGCACCGCGAAGCCGCGCGTCTCGGAGGGGTGCAGGCACGGCGCCTCGCCGGTGACGCAGTCGACGTCCTCGACGCGACCGCACGCGGAGCACACGAGGTGGTGGTGGTTGTCGCCGACGCGCAGCTCGTAGAGTCCGGCGAGCCCGGCCGGCTCGATCCGTCGCGCGATACCGGCTTCGACGAAATCGCCGAGCGCGTTGTACACCGACTGCTTGCTGGTGCCGGGGAGCCCCTCTCGCACGCGTCCGAAGAGCGGTTCGGCCGCGATGTGTCCCGCGCCGTGCAGCGCCGAGAAGACGGCCCGCCGCGTGTCCGTCACGCGCAGGCCCGCCGCGCGAAGCGACGCGTCCACGTCGGGCGATTCGATATCGGGCACTCGACCACTGTAGCTCTTTTTTGACAAGATCAAAACAACGTCATCGATCTGTCGTCCTCCGGTTACCGGATGTACATCCCCCTCGGCAGTACTCTGGCCGCACCGAGAAAGGACATGCGATGAGCAACGACCCGCGTCCGGAGAAGAACGTCGATCCCACACCTCTCGAACACACCCCGCCACCGGGCGGGCCGACCCTCGGCGCCAAGCTCGCCGCGGAAGGGTTCGGAACCTTCCTCCTCGTCTTCGGATTGATCGGCACAGCGCTCTTCGCGAGCCACTTCGCCGACGCCGAACGCGCCTTCGCCCCCGGCATCGTCTACATCGCCGCGTCGTTTGCCGTCGGCCTCGCGGTCATCATGGGCGCCTACGCGTTCGGGCCGATCTCCGGCGGGCACTTCAACCCGGCCGTCACGCTCGGTCTGGCCGCGGCCGGTCGGTTTCCGTGGCGCGGCACGCTCTCGTACATCGCCGCACAGGTGGTCGGCGGACTGATCGCGACGACCCTCCTGGTTCTCATCGGACTGTTCGGCCCGGCCGGCTGGCTGCCCGCAGCACAGGACGGCGGATTCGCGAGCAACGGATGGGACGCACTGTCACCGGGCGGATTCGGAATGCCCGCGGCGATCATCATCGAGGTGATCCTCACCGGACTGTTCCTGCTGGTGATCCTCGGCGTCACGCATCCCACACGGGGCACGAGGTTCGCCGGACTCGCCATCGGGCTCTCGCTGACGCTCATCCACCTCGTGAGCATTCCGGTCGACAACACGTCGGTGAACCCGGCGCGCTCCCTCGCGACGGCCGTCTACGGCGGCGGGGAAGCGCTGGCTCAGCTCTGGGTGTTCCTCGTGTTCCCGCTGGTGGGCGCGATCCTGGCGGGATTGGCGTACCGCGCGCTGTTCGACGGCGAGGTCACGCGGTCCTAACCCGCATAGAGGGTGGGCGTGCCGGCCTCGTACTCCGTGAGGTCGCCGGTCTCGCCGGCTCGGCGCGCCCGCCCTCCGACGACCATCATGTAGAACACGAACGCCCCGAGCGCGAGGACGCCGATGCCGATCTTGACCGCCCACGGCCAGGGTTGCGCGGTGACGAACCCTTCGATCAGGCCGGCCACCGCCAGAGCGAGCACGAGTCCGAGCGCCACGGTCGCGAGCGACCTCCCGGCCTCGGCGAGGGCCTGCCCCCGTGAGCGCCGCCCGGGCGCGATCCACGCCCAGAAGATGTGCAGGCCCGCCGCGCCGGCGACGAAGATGCAGGTCAGCTCCAGCAGTCCGTGCGGGAGGATGTACAGGACGAAGACGTCTCCGCGTCCGAACGCGAACATGATCGCCGCCGCCGTGCCGACGGCGACGGCGTTCTGCACGAGCACCATCACGGGCCAGATGCCGGTGATGCCGAACAGGACGCACTGCGCGGCGATCCAGGCGTTGTTGGTCCACACGGTGCCGGCGAACACGGCGGCGGGGTTCTCGGAGTAGTACTGCGCGAAGTCGTTCTCGGCGTACTGCTCGAGCGCGGCCCGCGGGCCCAGGGACGCCACCAGCGCCGGGTCGCCGGACACCCAGGCCGCGACGATCGCGCCGATCAGCACGAAGGCTATCGCGATCACGAGCGTCGTCCACCGCAGCCGGTGCAGCGCCGCCGGCAACTGCAACACGAAGAAGCGGGGGATCTGGCGCAGCACGTTCTCCGGCGCCCCGGTCAGACGAAGCCGCGCGCGCGAGAGCATCGTGGAGACGTGATCGCCCTGCGGCGTGCGGCCGGCGGAGGTCTTGATGTCGGCGAGATCGGCGCTCGCGGAGCGGTAGCGGGTGACCAGCTCGTCCACCTCGGGACCGGTCGGCCGACGGATCCGCCCGAGTGCGTCGAGGCGCTCCCACTCCCCTCGTCGAGCGGCTGTCAGCGCGTCGAGGTCCACCTGGTTAACTGTACCCATGAGCACGCCCGCACCGGCCGTCGCATCGGCCGAGGTCGTCCACATCCACCAGGACGAGGTGCTCACCGGCGAAGCGGTCGCCCTCGACGTGCAGCCCGTCGGCTTCTTCCTGCGCGGACTGGGTGCGCTCATCGACCTGCTGCTGGGTGTCGGCGTGCTGTTGCTGTTCGTCGCGATCATCGGCTGGCTCGCGAGCCTCGGGCTGGTGGATGACACCCTCATCCCGATCGTCTCGATCGTGCTCGCGGTCTTCGTGATGGTCGTCCTGCCGACCACCGTCGAAACGGCGACCCGCGGCCGATCGCTCGGCAAGCTCGCCGTAGGCGCCAGGATCGTCCGCGCCGACGGGGGCGCATCGGGATTCCGTCAGGCGTTCATCCGCGCTCTCACCGGCGTGCTGGAGATCTGGCTGACGCTCGGGGGCCTTGCCGCCGTCGTCGGGGCCTTCACCCCGCGGTCGCAGCGGCTCGGTGATCTGCTCGCCGGGACGTCCTCGGAGCGCACGCGCACGCCCGCGCTCCCCGACCCCGGCCCCGGCGTCCCCCCGTCTCTGGCGAGATGGGCCGAGACCGCGGATGCCGCGCATCTGCCGGCGGGGCTGTCTCGCCGGATGGCGCAGTTCGTCCGGCAGGCCGAGAGCATGATGCCCAGCGCGCGTCAGCGGATCGCGCTGTCACTGGCCGAAGAGGCCGCCGCGCACGTCTCCCCCGTCCCCCAGACCGACGCGGAGACCTTCGTCCGCGCGGTCGTCGCCGTGCGTCGCGAGCGCGAGGCCCGCGCGCTGGCGCTGCAGTCCGAGCGCGTGGCGCGCCTCACCCGCGGCCTCCCGGACTGACCCGCCCACACCCGGCATCCATGTCCCACTTTCTGCTCGGATGCGCCGCCCAGAAGACAGAAAGTGGGACATCCACAGCGGCTGGGGTGGGAGGTGTCCCACTTTCTGCTCGGATGCGCCGCCCAGGAGACAAAAAGTGGGACATCCACAGCGGCTGGGGTGGGAGGTGTCCCACTTTCTGCTCGGATGCGCCGCCCAGAAGACAGAAAGTGGGACATCCACAGCGGCTGGGGTGGGAGGTGTCCCTGCCGGCGAGCCGGTCGGGGCGGGGTCAGTAGCGGTAGTGGTCGAGCTTGTAGGGACCTTCCACGGGCACGCCCAGGTAGGCGGCCTGGGGCCCGGTCAGCTCGGTCAGTTCGACACCCAAGGCGGCCAGGTGCAGCCGGGCGACCTTCTCGTCGAGCACCTTCGGCAGAACGTAGACGCCCGTCGGGTACTGCTCCGGGCGAACGAACAGCTCGATCTGGGCGAGCACCTGATTGGCGAAGGACGCACTCATGACGAACGACGGGTGTCCGGTCGCGTTCCCGAGATTCAGCAGACGGCCCTCGCTGAGGACGAGCACACTGCGCCCGTTCGGGAGACGCCACTCGTGCACCTGCGGCTTGATCTCCACCTTCTCGACGCCCTCGAGCGCCTCGAGGCCGGCCATGTCGATCTCGTTGTCGAAGTGCCCGACGTTGCCGACGATGGCCAGATGCTTCAGACCCAGAAGGTGCTCCGCGGTCACGACGTCACGGTTGCCCGTGCCGGTGATGACGATGTCGACGTCGCCCACGACCGACTCCAGTCGCGCGACCTGATACCCGTCCATGGCGGCCTGTAGCGCGCAGATGGGATCGACTTCGCCGACGATGACCCGGGCGCCCTGTCCGCGGAGCGCCTCGGCGGCGCCCTTGCCGACGTCACCGTAGCCGGCGACGAAGGCGACCTTGCCGCCCATCAGAACGTCCGTCGCCCGGTTGATGCCGTCGGGGAGCGAGTGGCGGATGCCGTAGACGTTGTCGAATTTCGACTTGGTCACCGAATCATTGACGTTGATCGCCGGAAAGAGCAGCCGATCCGACGCGGCCAGCTCGTAGAGGCGGTGGACGCCGGTGGTCGTCTCTTCGGTGACCCCGAGGATGCCCTCAGCCATCCGGGTGAAGCGTTGCGGGTCGCGGGCGAGGCTGCGACGAAGGGTCTCGAGCACGACCCGATATTCATCGGAGTCTCCCGCGACGGCATCCGGCACCGCACCCGCTTTTTCGAACTCGACGCCCTTGTGCACGAGCAGCGTCGCGTCGCCACCGTCGTCGAGGATGAGGTTCGGGCCGTCGAAGCCCTCGGCCGACCAGTCGAAGATGCGGTCGGCGAGCTGCCAGTACTCCTCGAGGGTCTCTCCCTTCCATGCGAAGACCGGGACACCGCGCGGCTCGTCGACCGTACCGTCGGGGCCGACCACGACCGCGGCGGCAGCCTCGTCCTGGGTGGAGAAGATGTTGCAGCTGGCCCAGCGGACCTGCGCACCCAGGGCGGTGAGGGTCTCGATCAGCACCGCGGTCTGCACGGTCATGTGGAGCGAGCCGGCGATGCGCGCGCCCTTCAGGGGCTGGGACTCGGCGAACTCGGCGCGGAGAGCCATGAGACCGGGCATCTCGTTCTCGGCGAGACGCAGCTGGTGACGGCCGGCGCTCGCGAGGGACAGGTCGCGGACGGCGTGGTCGGGGACGGTGCGGATCGGCGCGGCGGTGTCTGCGGACATGGGGACATCATCCCACGCCGGAGGGCGACGGATCCGGCCCGGCTCAGACCTGAAGGGTCTCGTGCCGGATGACGACCCAGCCGCGCGGGACGGACAGTCGGTCGGTGTGCGCGGCGCACAGATCGTGCGCGTGCGGGTCGTCCTGGCGTCCGAGGGGTCCGAGCGCGGCCATCTGATCGCCGTAGTCGTACGTCAGGGTCGACACCGCCTCACGGGCGCAACCCACCTTGGAGCAGAGTCTCTCGCGCATCGATGCCACCCTAGCCACCGGGTCCTGACAGACTCGGATGCCGCGCCGCACGCCTAGGATGGGGCCATGGCCTGGAGACGCGCGAAGCCTGCCGGCACCCCGGTTCGCAGGCCCGCTCGGCACGGTCGGCACGGCCGCGTGGGGCGCAGCCCGATCGTGCGGCCGCCGTTGCCGCCCATCGACACGCGCATCGAGCGCTTCGACCTCGCGGTGGGTGCCGCGGCGGAGTTCCTCCGTTCGGCGTGGGACGAGCTGCGCGACGTCAGCTTCGAGATCGGAGACATGCCCGGCGAGACCGGAGACCGCGGGATTCCGCGGTGGACGGTCGACACGACCGCGCGCCGCATCATCGTGTGGCGCCTGCCGATCGAACGGCTCAGCCACCTGCACCGCGACGACGATCTGCATCGCCGCATGATGATCGAGAGCTGCGTGTTCCGCGCCGCCGCGGAGTACCTCGACATGGACCCGTGGGACCTCGGCCCCGAACGGTTCCGCTACTTCTGACGCCCGGGGCTGCGCGCCGGATCGGTCAGGGGTAGACGGTGACCGCGACCGATGCCGCCTCGGAGGGCCACACGGGGTACCCGGCGAGCGCGCCGTCACCGCTGAACGACAGCGCGGCGCGTACCCCGTCGCCGCCATCGTCGATCGCGTAGACGGTGCGGGCGGTCAGCCGCACGGTCGTCGAGGAGCGCGCGGAGACGACCACCGACCGTGTGTCCTGCCCGTCGACGGTTGCGAGGGTGACGGTCATCTCGACCTCGGTGGTGTTGGCGAGGGTCAGCTGCGGTTCGGGCCCGGCGGGCGTCGCGAAGGTGCTGGGTGTGGCGAGCTCGGGCGCGGGCATGTACCACGCGAAGTCCGCCGCGTCTTCGGGGCCGGCGGTCTGTCGCACGGACGCGAGCAGCTCGGCCTCCGCGGCGACCTCGACGGTGTATTGGCCGGCCTCGAGCCCGTCGAGCTCCGCCTCGGTCGGAACCCCGCCGACGAGCTCGATGGTGCGCTCGAGCACCACCGATCGGACGGAGTCCGCCATCGTGACGGTCACGGAGGCGGTCGTGTCGAGCGTCGGGGCCAGGATGCGGACGACGGTTGCGGCGTCATCGCCCTCGCCGGCGGCCGCGGCCACGCTCACGCCGGTGATGACCTGGGTCGTCTCCGGGGCGGTCACCGCCGTCGTCTGTTCGACACCCCCGGGGATGAGGCCCCGGGTGATGCTCGACTGCACCGACGCCTGCACGGGGGCCCCGACGGCTGTGACGCGCACGACGGGACTCGTCTCGCCGAGGATGAGGCCCGCCAGCGGCACGATGCGCTGCGTACCCGCCGGTACGACCACATCCGCGCCCCCGGGGGGCTGCGTCTCCCCCTGGGCGCCGTAGACGGTCAGCTGGACGGTTGCCGCGACCTCGCCGGGGTTCGACAGCAGCACGAGATCGGCTGAGCCGGTCGCGGTCGATCCCGCGACCAGCCAGGACTCCATGAGGGCGGGCCGGCACGGCGAGGCGGCGTAGCCGCGAAGGTCTTCGTCGGAGACGGTCGCGGCACCGGCAGCCGCCACATCGACACGGTCCTCGCCGTCGGGCTGGGCGACCACCGCGGAGGCGCTCTGCTCGTCCCCGAGCGCCGGGGCTGGGAGGTCGGAGATCTCCGGATCGGCCTGCGCGTCACTCGTCCCGAGCGTCAGGGTCGCGTCGGCGGCCGACACGATGCCACCGGCGTCCTCGACGTCTCGACCGGTCGCCAGGAGGTCCCCGGTGCACGCGGCGATGCTCTGGTCGGCGGCCGGGCGCTCCTCGAGAGCGGGGGCGGAGCGGTCGATCTCGGGCCACGGCACCGAGACGGCGGTGACCACACCGACCACGAATCCGACGCCGACGAGCGTTCCCACGAGCATCCGCGCGCTCGTGGTCGCCCAGCGGAAGGGACGCCTGTCGCTCATGTGCCCTCCTGCCAATACGGTCCCACGACCCGGGATGTCCGGCGCGCGCCCCGGCGGGATGCCGCGGTGGGAAGGGCCAGCAGCAGGGCGACGGCGACCACGAGCAGCTGCGCGCCACCGGCTGCCAGGGCGATGCGACCCACCCATGCCGGCGCCGCCCCGCGCGGTTCGACATCGTCGGCGACGCGCCAGAGGACGCCCTTGCTGGTGTCGCCCACCGGGTCCAGCCCGTCGCGTTGGTCCAGAGCGGTGGTCGCCGACAGCTGCAGCTCGCGCGCACCGGATGCGTCGGGGTCGGCGGGTGGGGCGAGCAGCACGAAACCGACCCCGTGCGCGGCCAGACGGTCGACGGCGTCGTCCGCGGTGGCGGTGACGAGGTCGACGGCGATGTCGGCGAGCTCGGCGTCGGCGGTCGTGGGAACGGTCCGTGTGGACATGAGGGTCGTCTGGCCGCCGAGCGTCTCGCTGCCACCCCACACCGTCTCCGCGGAGAGACCGCCGTCGGACTGCGGGGTGAGCACGATCGTGCCGATGTTCGCGTCGTCTCGACCTTCGGCGGCGACGTAGGCGGGGAGTGTGCTCGCGGGACCGTTGGTGAGGAAGGCCGCGTCGCGGGCCATGGCCGTCAGGGAGGGTACCGCGAGGATGAGGACCGCCACCGTCACGGTGAGGGCGAGCGTTCCGCGGGCTGCCGCCAGTCGCGGCGCGAGCCCGGCGTCGAGCGACACCGCCGCGGCGCCGATGGCGCCGATCCACGCCAGGCTCAGTCCGCTGCCCGGCCACACCGCGATCGAGAGCGCCTGATCGAAGGCCACGACGATGCCGACCGCGACGAAGGCGGTGCCGAAGCCGAGGGCCGAGATCACCAGCAGGGTGACACCGGCCGCCCACCGCTGCGTCAAGGGGGCGAAGAGGGCGAGCACGGCGATCGGTGCCGACAGCAGCGGAATCCACCAGAGTGCGGCGTCGGGGAGGAGTTCCTGCCAGCCGGCCATGTCGGGGGTGGGGATGCCGGCGGCCAGCAGCCCGCGTCCGGTCGGATCGGCGGAGACCTGCGGTCCCGCCCACGGCACACCCGGGTCGGCGAAGAGGGCGAACACGTCGCCGGTGCGCACCTGGTCGATGATCAGGGGGGCGAACACGACCACGGTCGGGATCACGACCCAGATCAGCCGGGCGACGCCATTGCCCCCGCGCATGACGACGGAGAGGATGATCGCGGCCGTCCAGAGCACGGCGAAGGCGGGGGCGAGGGAGGGTGCGCAGGCCAGGACCCCGACCAGCAGGAGCGAGGAGACCCCGGCCGCGACCCAGGTGCGGTGCGCGATCGATCCGGCGTAGAACAGCCACGGCAGCAGCAGGTGCACGAGCACAGCGGTCGGCCGCCCGTCGACGAGGGCGACCAGGAACATCGGCGCGACCGCCCACAGCGCACCGACCATCACCCGAAGCGATCCGCGGTCGGTCACGCGCACCGCGGCGAACCAGCCACCCAACGCTGCCAGCGGCAGGGCGAGGATCCACAGCACCACGATCGCCCGCGAGGGCTCGAGCGGCGACAGCGAACCGAGCACCGCGACCACGGCCGAGAACGGGTCGGCGGCGCCGATCGTCTCCCACCCGATCGCGCGGAGCCCGAAGGCGGCGTCGGCCCAGAGCTGGGCGACGGTCGCGCGCAGGGGCTGCAGCGCTCCCCCACCGAGCACGGGCCACGCGAGCAGGGCCGGGAACGAGGCGATCGAGACGACGAGCGCGCCGAGCACGAGCCACGCCCCACCCCCGGTGAAGAAGCGCAGTTCCCCGCGGACGGGCGCGGTGTCGACGACGTCCCGGTCCTCATCCAGACGCTGGCGCAACTGGTGACCCGTGAAGCGCAGCGGCGCGATCTGCGCCCACGAGGTGCGTCGATGGCGGCGGATGCGCGAGCGCGCCCGCGCGATCGAGGGAACGCGCACCGCAACGACGACCGCGGCGGCCCACTGCGGAAGCACCAGGCCGGGTTGCTTGCGCACGAGGAAGACCGCCGAGAGCCACAGGGCGAGGGGGATCAGCGACAGCCAGTGGAAGAACACCGCCGGGGCGGGAGCGTAGGCGAGCCGTCGATGCAGCTGCGCGGTGCGGACTCCGCGCGCACCGCGTCGTCGGGCCCGACCGTTGCGCGGCGCGGGAAGACCGGCCACGCCGTCGCCGGCGACGGCGACCAGGGCGGTCGGCACGAGGGAGATCCGGGATCCCGCCAGGCGTGCCCGGACGGCGAGGTCGAGCCCTTCATCGGCGCCGGCCAGGGCCGGATCGAGCCCCTCCAGATCGCGCCATGCCTCAGCGCGCACCAGGATTCCGCGCACGTCGGCACCGAGGACGTCATGCGTGACGTCGTGCTGGCCCTGGTCCAGCTCGTCGTCGGCGAGGCCCACGGAACGGCCGGTCGCCGTCATCGACACACCCAACGAAACGATCTCGGAGCGGTTCTCCCACCGCACGAGTTTCGGGGCGACGAAGGCGACCGACGGCGCGAGCTCCAGCGCGCCGGCGAGCCGCGTCAGGGCGTCGGGTTCCGGTGCGGTGTCCTGCGCGAGCAGCCAGAGCGCGTCGCCGTCGAGGCGGTGGGTGGCCAGGGCGGTCGCGGCGGCGAACGACGTGTGGGCGGCGGCGGTGATGACCGATTCGGCCCCGGAGGCGGCGGCCAGCTCGTGGACGGCGGGGTCCTCACCGCAGACGACGATCGTCAGGACGTCGGCGGGGCGGCGCTGCTCCGCGAGCGCGGCCAGCGTCCTGCGCAGGTGGAACGCCGCGGCGGGGCGTCCGTCGGGGCGCACCACGAGGAGGGCGTGGATACGGGAGGGCATGGCCCCGTAAGCCTATGCGGCCGGCACGGTCGCGGATGCGCGCACGCGCCGGAAGGGCCGCAACGGGTGGCGGCGGGTGGTGTTCAGCTCGCGCGGCGCTTGAGTTTGCGCCGCTCCCGCTCGGACAGTCCGCCCCAGATGCCGAAGCGCTCGTCATTCTGAAGCGCGTACTCGAGGCACTCGTCGCGGACGTCGCACGAGGTGCAGATGCGCTTGGCGTCGCGCGTGGACCCGCCCTTCTCCGGGAAGAACGCCTCGGGGTCGGTCTGCGCGCACAGCGCATCGGTCTGCCACGCGAGCGCGTTGTCCTCGTCACCCTCGGACGGACGTCGCACACCCGGAACACCGAGCTGTACGGGATCGACGAACCAGTTATCGGGAACGCCGGAACGGTAACCCGTCATCTTGCTCTCCCACCTTGTGTTTCCCCCCACGCCGGTCCGCGTGTTGGGAATAATTACACAGGTGTAGTTCCGCAGGGTCAAGTCGCAGATCGTAAAGCCTCACCCCGGGGTTGAACCTTTGCGACGCGCCGTCGGCGTGTCGCAAAGGTCACGATGCGGCTACGACACCGTGCCCGAGGTCGCGAGGTAGACGGTTCCCGATCCGCGCAGGACGACACCCTGCGCCTCCGGTGTGATCATCAGGGCACGCCCCGGGGTCAGTTCGGCCGCCTCCTCGGCGGTCTGCACCGTCACCGATCCGGCCGTGGCCAGCACGACGGTGGCCTGCGGCACGGGCACCCGCACGGCCGCGTCGTCTCGCACGTCCGCACGCCTCAGCGCGAAGTCGGGGGCCGGGGTGTCGTAGCGCCACAGCCCCTCGCCGGCAGGTTCCGCGAAGACCCGCGGCGCGGGACCCGGGGCCGGGGTGAGGACGGTCAGCAGCTCGTCGACATCGATGTGCTTGGGGGTCAGTCCGCCGCGGAGGACGTTGTCGCTGGCGGCCATCAGTTCGACGCCGAGGCCGGAGACGTAGGCGTGCAGCACTCCGGCGGGCACGTACAGCCCCTCGCCCGGGGCGAGGATCACGAGGTTCATCAGCATGGCCACGATCACGCCCGGATCGCCGGGATAGGCGTCGGCGACGTGGGCGACCAGGTCGAGTTCGGCGTCGAAACCGGCGCCGCGCGGCGCGTCCGCGACGGCCTGGATGAGCGCGTCGACCTCGGGCTGCGCGTCGCCGGAGAGGAGCCAGGCGATCGTGTCGGCGAGCGCGGCCTCGGGGCCGTGCCGTTCCAGGCGAGACGCGAGCGGCTCGGCGGCAGGCCCGAGGAGCGCGAGCAGTCGCCGCGTGTCGTCGATCGGCCGAAGACCGGCCAGAGCGTGGAATTCGTCGCTGACGGCGACGATCAACTCGGGCTTGTGGTTGTCGTCGCGGTAGGTGCGCTGGCCGGCGTCCCGCGGGATGCCTGCAGCCTCCTCGCGCGCGAAGCCCTCCTCGGCCTGTGCCTTGGAGGGGTGGGCCTGGATCGACAGCGGCGAACCCGCGGCGAGCAGCTTCAGCAAGAAGGTGAGCGTCGTCGGCGCGCCGGTCGCGGACCCCTCTGCGGCCAACCACGCATCCAGCGTGCGGCCGTCCCCGGTCACGGCGGGGTTCCCGGGGTGGTCCCCCAACCAGACCTCGGCCTCGGGGCGGCCGGTGGGCTCGCGCCCTTCGAGGCGGGCGATCAGGTCGGTCGAGCCCCAGGCGTAGTCGCGGGGCGTGTTCGTCAACGAAACCAGCACACCCCCAGCCTAGGGGGATGCCACCATGGGCTTTGCGCTCGATCCCGGTAACCTGTTCCCTTGATGGCCGTCCACACGAAACACCCGGTGTCGGCGCCGCCGGCCGCCCCGGCCCGCGAGAAGACGGGCCACCTGCTGTTGCGCGCGTGGTGCATCTTCGTGCTGACGCTCGCGATCGCGGGCGTGTCGTGGGTGAACGCCTTCGGCGCGGTGATCGCCGCCGGCATCACCGTCGCGGCCGCTGCCGTGTCGGTCGCGCTGTGGATTGTCATCCGGCCCCCGGTGCAGTGGCGCCGCTTCCCCTGGTACGCCCTGGTCTACGTCGCCTTCGCGGCCGTGTCGGTGCTGTGGTCGGTGTGGCCGCTCGCGACGGTGTTGACGTGGTCGCTGCTGGCGCTGACGACGTTGCAGGCACTGTTCGTCGGCGGGGTCTTGACCTGGCACGAGCTCATCCGGGCCGTCTCGTCCGCGCTCCAGTGGGTACTGTCGTTGTCGTTGCTGTTCGAGCTGTTCGTCTCGGTCGTCGTGCAGCATCCGGTGATGCCGCAGTTCGCCGAGGCCCCCGACGGTGTCGATCCGATCGTGTACTGGTCGCGTGACAACCTGTTCGACGGCGGCCGCATCCAGGGCGTGTTCGGCAATGCGAACCTGCTGGCGATGGTCGCGGTGCTGGCGATCGTCGTGTTCGCGGTGCGGTATGCCGCGCAGTCACCGCGCCGACACTGGCAGCTGTTCTGGATCGCGCTCGCGGCGTATCTCCTCGTCCGCGCGGGGTCGGCGACGGCTTACCTCGCGCTCGGCGGCGCCGTCCTGGTGCTCGCGACGGTGTTGCTCATGCGGACCACCACGCGCCCCGGGGAGCGCACCAAGTACTACGTCGCGTACGCCGCCGTCGGCCTCGGTGGCGCACTGGCCCTGTGGTTCGGGCGCGACGCCATCTTCACCGCGCTCGGCCGCGACTCAGACCTCACCGGCCGGGAGATGATCTGGGATGCGGTGCTGGCACGGGTCGCCGAACGCCCGTGGGCGGGGTGGGGCTATTCGACACCCTGGCTGCCGTGGGAGGCGCGGATCGACGGGTGGATCGTCGATCACGACCAGACCGTCATGCAAGCCCACAGCATGTGGGTGGATGTGCTCTTCCAGCTGGGGATCATCGGGCTCGTCCTGGTGGCCCTGGCCTACTTCGCGTTCGTCTGGCGTTCCTGGTTCTTCGCGGTCGACCGCCCGCGGTGGGACCTGCGCGATGACCGCCCGTACACGACGCTGTCGCTCGTGCCGACCCTCACCGGGGCGATCCTGCTCGTGCAGGGGTTCTCCGAGTCCAACCCGCTGATGCTGTGGGGGTGGATGTTCGTGGTGATGTTCGCCTACAAGATCAAACAGTCGCCGCACATCGGCGAGGGGCCGATCGAGCAGCGCCTCGCGATCGAGCGCGGCGACCTGATGAAGCAGGAACCGTGAACCCCGCCGCGCGCGTCGCGTGGCTCACCGACCTGCTGGCCTCGGCGTCCTTCGCACGGGCGTACACGCTCACCGCGCTCGGAGCGGTCTTCTCGTCCTTCCTGATCGAGCACACCGCCGGACTCGTCACCTACGTCTCCATCATCGCGGGCCTGTGCGTGTTCGGTGCGGGGATGCTCCTCGCGCGGCGGCGGGAGATCTCGCTGCTCCGCCTCGTCCCGATCTCCGTCGTGCTGTTCGTGGCGTGGGCGCTCGCCAGCGTGTTCTGGAGCTCGGACTCGTCGGAGTCCTGGTGGAACTGGGTGGCGCTGGCCGGCATCGCCTTCCTCGCGATCGTGATCGGCCACGTCCGCGACACCCTGCAGACCGTTCGCGCGCTCGGTGACGTGCTCCGCGTCCTGCTGGCGGTCTCGCTCGGAGTGGAGATCCTCTCCGGCATCCTGCTGGATGTGCCGTTCCGCTTCCTCGGCGTACAGGGGAACCTCGCGTCGGCAGGCTCGATCCAAGGCATCTTCGGCACGCGCAACCTGCTCGGCTTCGTCGCCGTGATGGCGCTCATCACCTTCCTCATCGAATACCGCACGCAATCGGTGCGCGTCGGCGTATCCGTCGCGTCGGTGGTCCTCGCCGGCGCGCTCGGCTTCTTCAGCGACTCCCCCACCGTCCTGGTGCTCGCCGTCGGGGTCGGCGCCGCCGTCGGGGCCCTCGCGTGGGTGCGGCACACGCGCGTCGAGCGCCGCGGCGCCGTGCAGCTCTTCCTCGGCGCCGTCGTGGTCATCGGGCTGGTCGTGGGATACGTCGCGCGTCACCCGATCATCGCGTTCCTCGGCGCCGGCACGGACTTCTCCACGCGAGTGACCCTGTGGAACACGATGGTCGACTACGTACGGTTCGCGCCGATCGAAGGCCAGGGGTGGTACGGCCCGTGGGACGACACCGAATGGCCATTCAACGCCCTCAACTACGTCCTCGACGCCGATCACGCGAGTGGGCTCAACGCCTACTTCGACGTGCTGTTGCAGCTCGGATGGGTGGGACTGCTGATCTTCCTGGCCCTGTGCAGCACCGCACTGGTCCGCTCGTGGCTCGACGCGAGCGAACGCCGATCGGTCGTCTACGCCTGGACGCCGCTGATGCTTGTGACCCTCCTCATCGACTCGATGTTCGAGTCCTTCACCCTGTCGGGCCTGGGGTGGCTGATGCTCGTGCTGTGCGCGGTCCGCGCCGGCCAGTCGCGGTCGTGGCGGGCACGCCTGCGCAGCGGGGAGGAATCCCCCGGCCTCGACCCGGAGGGGCTTCCCGATCTGGGCGCCGAGCCAGGGGCCTCGGAGGGTCAGGCGGGGTAGTCGGCGTTGTAGCGCTCGAGGACCTCGTCCAGGCTCGCATCGAGCTCGAGGCGCCCCTTCTTGAGGTAGAGGCCGCGTTCGCAGAATCGCCGGAGATCGCGCTCGTTGTGGCTCACGAAGAAGAGTGTCCGTCCTCCCGCGAGCAGCTCGTCGATTCTCTTGTAGCACTTCTCGCGGAACGCCTTGTCACCCACAGCAAGCACTTCGTCGACGAGAAGAATTGGTTCGTCGAGCTCGGAGACCACGGCGAACGCCAGCCGGACCTTCATCCCGTTCGACAAATGCTTATACGGAGTGTCGATGAAGTCCGCGAGCTCGGCGAAATCGATGATGCCGTCGAATCGACGGTTCACCTCGGCGCGCGGCATGCCGTGAAGACCCGCCGTGAGGCGCACATTCTCACGAACAGTCAGGTCGCCGACGAATCCACCGGTGATCTCGATCAGAGGGGCAACTCCCCCGTCGACGGAGACCGATCCTTCATCCGGCAGCAGTACCCCCGCCACCAGCTTCAGAAGCGTCGACTTGCCCTGCCCGTTGCGCCCGACCACACCGATCGACTCACCGCGCCTCACCTGGAAGGACACGTCCCGGAGCGCCCAGAACTCATTCGGGCGACTCCGTCGTGAGGCGCCTCCGAAGAGGTCCTTCAGGCTTCGGCGCCCGCGCCGGTTCCGTCGAAAGCGCACGCCGAGCCCCTCGACGGTGATCGCGTTATCCACGATGCTCACAGCTCCTTCAGCACAGCCGGCTCGAGTCGACGGAAGACGATGAGCCCAGCGCCCAGAAAACCAATGCACATCAATGTCGAGATCGCGAGGGCGAACGGATCCCATTGGTCGGGGAAGAACGCGACGCGATAGAGCGAGAAGATGCCGGCGAGGGGGTTGAAGGCGGCCAGGGTGGAGAACACCCCCGGGAGATCGTAGATGCCGTAGATGATCGGCGACGCATAGAAGAGCGCGCGCAGGATCAGGCGGGTCGTGCGCTCCAGGTCGCCCCAGAGCATGCATAGGGGCGCGACGAGAAGTCCGAGTCCGACGAGCAGCATCAGCTGCAGGAGGACGGCGAGCGGGAAGAGGAGGACGCCCCACGTCAGCGTCGCACCGCCGACGATGGCGAAGAGGACGATCACCGGGAGCGAGAACAGGAACTCGATGCCCTTGCTCAGGATGATCCGGGTGACCCAGATCGACCGCGGTATGGACGTCGACCGCACGAGACGCGCGTCCTTCGAGAAGGCCTTCGTGAAGTCCGTCACCGCAGAGTTGAACCACACCCACGGCAGCAATGCCGTGATCAAGAAGACGATGTAGGGCTCGGCTCCCACCGTGCGTTGGAAAACCTGCGTGAAGACGAACCAGTAGATGAGACTCATCACGAGCGGATCGAGGATGGACCAGAGGTATCCCAACGCACTGGTCGAGTACCGCACCTTGAGGTCGCGAGCCGACAGCAGCCACAGCGAATGGAAGTACCGGCGGGCGCTACCCGGCGCACCGACGGTCTGAGTCATCACACGCATGATCCTAGGGTGCGGGCGTACACGGATCTGGGAGCAACCTGCAGGGATCCGTCAGCGCCCACGGGTAGGATCGACGGCGGCTTCGCCGCAGCGTCCAGCCCAGCGCGATCGGAGATATCTTGCCGCAGGTTCTGCAGAACGTCGTTTTCCCCACCGAACGGGACCCCGACATCCTCCCTCTCTACGCGGACCCCGAGACGTGGGCGACGATTGACGATGAGCCCGTCAGAGTCACAAGCGTTGCCCATCTCTCGAACGTGTTGGATCGGCATCGTGCTCGCGTGCAGGCCGGGCGCCGCGTCTCGTTCGCCTCCTACTTCAACGCCTTCCCCGCCTCGTACTGGCAGCACTGGACCACCGTGCGGGAGATCACGCTCACCGTGCGCACCACCGGGCCGGCGACGGTGCTCGTCTACCGCTCCAACGGGGAGGGCGTGAAGCAGCGCATCCTCACCAACGAGGTCGAAGGAGAGGCAACTACACGTGTGGACCTGATCCTCGACAAGTACGGCGACGGCGGATGGATCTGGTTCGACATCTTCGCCGATGCCGAGGACGTCCTCTTCGAGGGCGCCGAATGGACCACCGAGCAGGAACCGGCACGCACCGGGAAGGCCTCACTCGGAATCACCACCTACAACAAACCGGGCTTCTGCGTGGAGACGCTGCGGGCTCTCGCTGAAGCACCCGACGTGCTGGAGTACATCGACCGTATCTTCGTCATCGATCAGGGGACAGATCTCGTGGTCGAACGGGACGAGTACCCCCCCCTCGCCGATCGCCTCGGCGATACTCTCCAGGTCATCCGCCAAGCGAACTTGGGCGGTTCTGGCGGATTCGCCCGCGCGATGACGGAGACACTCGCGAGGCCCGACAGCGGTTTCGTTCAGCTGCTCGACGATGATGTGCGCATCGAGCCCGAGTCTGTCCGCAGATCGATCGTGTTCGGCCAGTACGCGGCCGCGCCGACGATCGTCGGCGCGCACATGTTCGACCTGCTCGATCGTCCCAAGCTCCATGCGTGGGCCGAAGTGGTCGACGAAGAACCGTTTATGTGGCGCACCCTGTTCCAGGAGCGTATGCCTCACGACTTCGCCGAGGGCAACCTCCGTCAGACGCCGATGCTGCACATGAGGTTGGACGCGGACTACAACGGCTGGTGGATGTGCCTCATCCCCGTCGAAGTCCTGCGCGAGATCGGACTGTCCCTTCCTGCCTTCATCAAGTGGGATGACGCGGAGTATTCATTGCGCGCCCGTGCGGCCGGTATTCCCACCGTGTCGATGCCCGGAGTCGCTCTCTGGCACGTCTCCTGGGTCGGAAAGGACGATTCGCTCGACTGGCAAGCGTACTTTCATGCCCGCAATCGAGTTCTCGCCGGACTCCTGCACTCCTCCCGACCCGAGGGCGGGACACTTCTCCGACACAGTCGCCGGATGGACCTAAAGCACCTCATGATGATGCAGTACTATCCCGTCGCGCTCCGACATCGCGCACTGCGTGATCTGCTGTCGGGCCCGGCACATCTCTGGCCGAGCCTCCCGACCGCCATGCCGGCCGCACGCGACCTGGCCAAGCAGTTCCCCGAGACCGAAGTGCACCGGGATACGGGTACCCCCATCCGCTCGCGGCGCGGGAGGCAAGTCTTCGCTCACCGGCGCCGTCATCAGTTCGACAGTCCAACCGGTCTGCGTCTCCGCTGGTTCACGGCCTCGACTCTCGCCCGGCACTGGTTCCACCGTCCCGCACCGGAGAACACCACCCAGCCCGAGGTCGAATTCAGCAAGCTCGACGCCCACTGGTGGCGGATCCCCGTGGTCGACAGTGCGCTCGTGACCACGGCGGACGGCTCCGGGAAGAACGTGTACACGCGCGACCGTGCCAAATACCGCAGCATGCTGCTCGAGAGCGTCCGCCTCCACCGTCGCCTGAGCAGGGAATGGGCACGCCTGGCCGGCGAGTACCGGGCTGCGCTGCCGTCGCTGACCTCGCCCGAATCATGGCGCGCCGCATTCGAAGAGGCGGAGTGATGATGACCGCGACACAGCGCCTCGACGCCCCCCAGGCCACCTTCGATCCCGCATCGGCAACCATCGCTGTGGTCACCTTCAATCGATCCGGGCTTCTTTCCCGACTCCTCCGAAGCATCGAGCGGATGGACCCGAAGCCCGGCCACGTCGTCATCGTCGACAATGCTTCCAGCGACGACACCACCGAAGTCGTCGAGTCGTTCCGCGAGCGGCTGGACGCGGAACTGGTCTACCGCCGACTCGACACGAATACGGGCGGCTCCGGCGGTTTCAGTGAGGGGGTCCGCGTCGCCTACGAGTTGGGTTCGACATGGATTTGGCTCATGGACGATGACGTCGAGGTCATACCGGACGGACTCGCTGCCATGGGCCGGTGGGCATCGCGCTTCAAGAGCATCCAAGGTCGCCGGTACGACTTCGACGGGAGCGAATTCTACTGGCAGTACCGCGTCGCCGAACGGATGGGCATCCCGATCCCGTTCGCGCCCGCGGGCTTCGATAACTCGCGGTTTAAAGAGATGAACTCGGGGTGCTTCGAGGGCATGTTCATCCACCGCGATGTCGTCCGACAGATCGGTCTGCCGGACCCACGCTTCTTCATCTACTGGGATGATCAGCTCTACGGCTGGCTTGCGTCACGGGTCACCACGTCCGTGATCGTGGACGAATTCGTTCTGCGTCGCACGCGCGAGATCAAGCAGTGGGACATGGGCGTGCGGCATATGAACGCATCAAGTGACGTATACCGGTACTACATCATGCGGAACCGAGCGATCATCAAGAAGTACTACCGCGCTCAAGGCGTGTATAACCCGGTCCTGTTCGGGGTGGGCACGGTGCTCACCTTCGGCAAGGAACTGATTCGACTCCTCTTTGTCGAGCGTACGATTCGCGGCACGAGCAACCTCTGGCGAGGACTGCGCGACGGACGATCGATCACACGCGACCGTTCCTTCGAGACCATGCCGTCGTTGATCTGAGTGCAGGTGCGTTCTAGCTGACCGCGCGGAAGAGGCCGAGCATCATCGATCGCGCCAGCGGCAATTCCGCTGCGAATAAGTCTCCCTGAGCGCGAGAAAGCCGCCAACGAGCGTTTGCGATCACCTCACGATAGATGTCGACCAAAGGGCCGGCAATCAGCTCGAGGTTCTCCTGCGAGTATCTCAACGCCGCGGCGCTCGAGTACTCGTCCGGGAATCCTGCCGCCCGGGCCATCGCGAGCGCTAACTGGGATGGGCCCTGCGGAATGCGCTCGGGATCGCCGAAGTGCGCATACGGCGACGTCTCGGGCCCGCTCAGTGGGCCGCCAAGGTCACGCTGACGATTGACCGCGTCATTGAGTGTCCATGAGTGCCGGGGGGTGTCGTAGTCGAAGACCGCCGCAGGAGGAGAGAGCAGGGCGGTGAGGGAGAGAATGCCCTCGCCGCATTCGCCATAGAATCGGCCGTCCGGGCCGAGAGAGTGGCCCAGCTGCGCGAAGGCGACATTCTGAAGGGGCGATATGCCCGTCATGTGAAGGCCGATGTGTTCCGCACCCGAGTGCAGGCCGTTCCTGTACCCGAAGTAATAGAGTTCGCTCGCGTTGCGCGCGCCCGCGTCCACCCCAAGCCCCGCTGCGGACACCTTGAGTTGAGCATCCAAAGCGTCTCTCACTGGACCAGTGTGGGTTGCGGCGTCTCGGATAGCATCTAAGGAGCGCCAGCCCCACGCACCCTTGTGCGCCCCCGCGCCTAGTCCGAAGAGTTCGAAGTCATGAGCCGCCCGCCGACGCGGGCCAAGCGGGCCGAAACCATCGTAGACGCCAGCAAGTCCGGCTGCCCACAGCCTGAAGCCATCGGCAGGGCGCAACATAGGCCAGGCTGTCGCTTTATCAATATCGGTCGGAACCAATCCGAACTCGAAAGCGAGCCGACGGGCTACCGCGTTGTCTCGCTCAGTGGCCGCACCACCCCTGGTCCGACTGATGTACGCTGCTTCACCTATTCCGGACGCTGCGTGCACCGCCGCGAAGACTGCCCGCGAGTCGAGGCCGCCAGAGAGGTGGATTACCGATCGCCAACTCCCGAAGTCCGCCAGCGAAGCAGCCGTGCGCGCCATCGAGATCGCGGTTGCTCTCAGGACTTCTCGGTCCGCACCCACCGATGGCTCACCGGCCGAAAGCATAGTTGCCGCGCTCCGTGTCACCTCCTGAACGGCGAGCCTGTCGACACAAAGCTCGATTCTGACCCAAGGAGGCACAAACGACACCTCTCGAACCATCGTCCGGGGTGAGATTTGCTGGCCCGCGATCTGACTGGGAGCTGCCCGGGCGGCAAGGACCTCCTCGTCGGGCGTTACTGACGCGCCGAGAACACGCCGGAGACTTGTCAGCAACAAGAGCGAGTCGGATACAGCTACGACTCCCTTCGCGCTCGTGTGCATGAGTCGCGCGTTCCCGAAGTAGTCGCGGTCGATACGAACCCGGTCACGTGACCATCTGCATGCGACAAACTCGCCGACGCCGTCCTCGATGCGTTCACGAGTCGATGACGGTGCATCGCGCCAGCCCTTGATACCGAAAACGATCCGCCCATGCGCGTGGTCGATGAGATGTCCGCGAAAGTACTCATTGTCCACGACCGAATCAGACATCCCGCGCCCGACTAGAACGAGCGACCGCCGCGCACGCAAGCGAATGATCTGAACCTCGGACGACGTCGATCGAGTCTGCAACCAGCGCCGTACCCGGCGCTCCTGTGTGGGCGCTACTAGGACGGCAAGGTAGTTCGACACAGTAGTGGAGCGTACTGTTAGTTCGTCACGCGGGTGGTCGTTCTCGCCGGGCCTGCCCGCACGGGCCAGGGCAGAAGGAACAAAGTCACAAGAGCGGCGGAAGCCGCCAAGCCGACGCCTACCACTGAGATAGGCAGCGTCAGAGCCACACCGTGTGATGTCGCGATCGAGGCGAGGGCAGCGGCCCTGTCAGCGCCCCAAGAGCGCTCGAGGACCCAACCGAGGGCTGACGCGGTGGCGACAACCGCGAACGCACAGAATATCGAGGCGAGGATCCGTCGGGCAGCAGCCCTCAACCGTTGCGTGACGATGACGGCAAGGCTTGCAAATGTTGCACAGAAAGCAGCTATTCCTGCATACACGTACCGGCCCTGGATACCCCTGTCAGGGGACCCGAGGTCCCAATAGATTCCGTGCGCATTTACGAAGATGACTGCGACTATCAACACCGGAAATGCCCACAGGAGCGCCAGAACGCGCCGTTCGGAACCGACGATCACCGCGACAAGGACAAGGCCGACGAGTACTAGCCCCGCGACGTCCACGATGTGAGTCGGGAGTGCGATGTCGTCACGCGCGCCACGCCCCCAAAGGGTCCGGTTGAAGCGCACAATGGCGCCGATGATGAAATCGCCAAGATCATATCCTTCATGTGCGATCGCTGACCGCTCGCGGTCGCCGAGAGTGCTCGGCTGTATGCGACCAAGGAGCAGCAGATTACGAAGCCACCACCAGCCTCCGACGGCGAACGCAATCACGAGGGGGAGCAAGAAGACCCAGATGCGTGTGGGCCAAGATCGCCAGCGCCAAGCCACCATTGCAGCGAACACCGCGACGACCGGTACGAGCAGAAGCGCGAGTCCTTTCGTGAGCAGCGCCAGGCCGAGCGCGACGCCGGCCAGAGCCAACGACGTCCGCGCCTTCTCTTCTCGATAGAGCGCCCGTACCGCGAAGCAGATTGCCGCCGAGCACGTAAGGACAAGCATCGGGTCGTTGTTGATGAAACCGCCGATGTTCGTGAAGAACGGCATCAGCAAGACGCTGGTGCCTCCTATAACGCCGGCTCGCGGTGAGCCACTCACGTGTCGGCCGACAGAAACCAGAAACGGAATGGCACCAGCGAGCATGGCTGCGGAGGATATCCGCATCATCAGCTGTGCCGCATCCCATTGGGTCTCGTGATCGCCAATCATGCTCGCAGCTGCCGCGACGACTCCGTAGTAGAGGGGCGGGTGCTGAACCATCTGGTCCTTACCCAGATTCTCCCAGTTCCCGCCCGCGAAGATCGTCGACCGCGCGTTGGGCAGCGGCGGGCTCTCATCGCGCTGTCCCCGATAACCCCAACCCGCCTCGGTGACCGCCGTGACAGTCCAGCTCTCCATCTGCGCCTCGTACGGGAGAGGCCAGCCACCCCCTGACATGATGCGGGTGACAGAGTTGTAGTGCGCACGCTCGTCAGGGCCCGAGAACGGAGCCGATACCAGCGCCCACGACATGCACGCCAGGAACACCACCGCAGCGAGCAGCCCCGTAGCCCAGCGGTAGGCTGCCACCCCCGACATTGAACGGACGCGACCGGCGTGCGCGGCCTCCGCCGCGGAGCTCATCGATCGGTGCTGACGAGTCGCGCGATGAGGTCTGCCTGTTCGATGGAGCGAGCACGCACGCCGGGAAGGTGCTCATCGAGCTTCGCTTTGACCTCTTCGCGCGCCCCTTCGAGGGCGGCGAAGCGCTCGGCGAGATGCGAGGGGGTCAGCGTGTCATGGCCGAAGGCCCACTCCTCCAGATCGAACATCTCGAGCACCTCGCGGTACTTGTGGCTCCACCCGATCACGAGCGTCGGCACCGCCATCGCCAGCGAGGAGACCATCGCGTGGAAGCGGCTGGCAACGAAGAACGAGCAACGCCCGATCAGATAGCGCAGCTGCTGCGAGCTGAGCTCTCGATCGACGAAGAGGAGATCGTCGCCCAGCGTGAGCCGCGCGTGGATCTCACGGCACAGCGGCAGGTCGTTGTTGTGGGTCTTGTCCGTCCCGGTGCGCACGCTGTGGGGCAGGAGGAGCACGCGCTTGCCCTGTGCGCGCACGTGCCCGATGAAGTCGACAATCTGCCCGACGTAGTCTCCGCCGCGCTCGTCGACCTTCTTCTGCAGCACCACGCTCGGGCACACGCCCACCACGTCTTCGTCGAAGAAGGACAGATCGAGATGAAGTGACACCTGCTGGCATTCGGTGCCATCGAGCGCGAGCGAGAAGGCGTAGTCCGCGCCAGCGACGAGGTTGGTCAGTCCCAGTCCCTCGGCGTACTCGTGCGTGATGCGTCCGCGCGTGACGATCGTGGCCGCCTTGGGCAGAAAGGTGCGTGACGCCCAGCGGTTGATCGGGTTCTGGAAGGGGCCGACCGCCTGGGCGCACTTGAAGACGGGTGTGCGGGTGTTCAGGGCCGGCAGAATCGATGCGACGTTGTACAGCAAGAACTTCTCGCGGCCGTCGGTGAAGGTGATGCCGCCCTGATCGAGCAGCACCGACGACTCTGCGAGAGCGCGGATCACACGCGAATGGCGGCGCAGCGTCCCGCGCAGGAACGGCAGAACGCTGTACATAAGCGCGAGCGTGTTGATCGTCACGCCGAGCTGTCGCGGATTCGCTGGCAGGATCTCGAGGTTCGGATACGGGTTCTGCGCGGCGTCTTCACGCGGGTACATGCTCAGCAGCGTGAACCGGGGGTCGTCGAGTCGCTCGCCGAGCGACTGGATCGCCGCTTCGAGCATAGCCGAGGCCCCCTTGTTGCCCGACAGGGCTGAGCCAATGATGGTGATCCGCGGACCGGTCATGGTCGGTACTCCTTGGGGATGGTGCGGCGGATGCCGATGTAGATGAGGGCGACGAGGCCGTCGCCGACGGTGCTGAGGAGTCGAGCGAGGAGGCTGATGACGATCGCCTCCGCGACGGGGATGTACTGGCTCAGGACGAGGACGATGACCGCCTCGCGTACCCCGAGACCGCTGGGCACGAAGAACGCGAGGATCCCGATCGCGCCCGCGAGCACGTAGGCGGCCGCGAAGGGCAGCCACTGCGCGGGCGGAACCGTGCTGACGGTCGCGGCGATCATCACGAAGCCGATGCCGTTGAGCGCACGCGGCCCGAGGAATCCGACGATGTACGCGAGCGTGCGCCCGGTGGATAGGAAGTACTCCTTCGGCACCTCACGCTTGAGCGCGCGCCGGGCGGGGATGCTCACGAGGCGGTGGAAAACCGGCGGGTACAGCACTGCCGCGAGCGGCACAAGCACCAGGACCGGCACGACCAGCAGCGTCGCGTTCTCACCGAAGATCTCGGGTCCCAGGCTGAGCAGCAGGATCAAGGCGCTGGGGACGATCGAGGCGAACTGCAGGAACACATTCTCGTACACGAACGTGATGAGCACGAGCGAACGACTGACGCCCTTCTTACCCGCCCAGACGACCTTGTTCACCACAGACCCAACCTGGCCGGGAATGTACTTGAGCAGCCACGAGGCGCACTGCACCGCGATCGCCTCGGCCACGCTCACGCGCCCGTCGGGGTCGGTGTCGAGCACGCGCACCATGTGCCCCCACAGCAGGCCCGTCAGCGGGACGGCGAGGGCGAATACCACCGTCGCTACGATCCACCAGGGGCTGAAGGCGAGCTGCTCGGCGGCGATCGCATCCCAGTTGTCCCACAGCGCGACGGCAAAGAAGTACCCGACGACGCCGACGACGAGGACCGTCAGCGCCCATCGGAGCGCGCGACGTCGCCAGCGCGGAGCGGATTCCTCGGTCATGCGTCAGTTGAAGCGGCGGAAGGTGTCCAGCTCCTTCTTCTGCGAGTAGGGCACCATCCCCTCCGGGTGCGCATAGCCCACGGCGATCAGCATGACGACGCGGTCGGTCATGGACAGCCCGAGCGTCTTCTGCATCCTGCGCTCGAGAGGCTCGAAGTCAGGCCAGTTGATGACCGAGGAGCTCAGCCCCAGGGTCTCCAGAGCCAGCATGAACTGCATCGCTGCGAGGGAGCTGTCGACGTAGATGGCGTGACGATCGCGGGGACTGAAATACGACTCGAGTTTGCCGACGACGACGACGATGGCCGGGATGTTGTGCCCATAGCCGGCGGCACCGAACGGTATCGACGACACCCGGCGGACGAATTCGGGGTCGTCGAAGACACGGAACTCGTATGGCAGCCGGTTGCACGCCGTCGGCGCCTGCCGTCCGACCAGGAGCGCCCGGTCGATCTCCTCGCGCGGTACGGGGCGCTGGTCGAACCAGCGCACGCTGCGTCGCTGGGAGACCAGGCGCTCGAGGTCGTCGTACGACAGATTCGAGAGCTGCTCCTTCGGATGCGGCACCTTGCCCGTGAACTCCCCCGCGTAGCCGGCGGCCACGAACCGTGCACGTGCGGCGTCTACGGTGGCGTCCTCGCCCGTAACCGAGCGGAAGTACTCGGTGAGCACGTCATGCGCCCAGTCCATCTCGCTCTGCTCCATGGTCCCGGGGGCCGCGGCGAACTGCGCGGCGGCCTCCTCGTAGAACTCGATGGTCTCGGTGATGTAGTCGCGCGCGAAGACATCCCGACGGGGGCGCATGATGAGGCCCTTCTCGAGACGGTGCACGTTGCGGCGCAGCTCAACATGCGAGAGGCGGTCACGATGCTTGTTTCGGTAGTAGTCGCGGCGACCACGCAGGACAGCGGATTGCTCGCGGTTGAACGTGATCGCGCTGACGAAAAACCACAGGTGGGTCAGGATGCGACTCGAGCCGAACGTCTCGAGCACCACACGGTTGACCAACTCGTAGACACGGCGGATCCACGTGATCGCGAGCAAATCCTTGGCAATGCGCTTGAGCGTGTTGAGCACGCAGACTCCTGTCGGCGGAAGGGGCGGGGAGTGGTCAGGCGCCGCGCGCGGCTCGCGCCTCGGCGTCATCGGCACGTTCGTGCTCGGGCGCGATGGTGGCGACCGGCTCGGCGCCTGAGAGCACCGTCTCGACCGCTAGGGGACTGATGGCCAGCGACGGGTGCTGTGCGGCGTCGTCAGGACCCACCGCGTTCGGGTCCGCGATGCGCTCCGGCGCATACTGCAGTTGCTTGATGCGCTCGAGGGCGTCCTCGACCAGGGTGCGGTTAGTGCGCAGCATGTCGGAGATGACGAGGAGCGCGACGCTCAGAAGCGCACCGACTAGCAGTGCCGAACCGAGGATGAGCGATTGAATATGGTCTCCGGCGACCCCCATCAAGCTCAGCACGAGGAACCGGCCAAACGGTATCGCCGCCCCGGCCAGGAACACCGCTGCCAGGGTCAGGAAGACCGCGTGCGGTTTGAACATCACATAGCTGCGCATGATCGCCTGCGCGGAGCGCCCCATGTGCTGGAAGATGTTCGAAAAGAGACGCGATTCGCGTGTCTTCGGGTTGGTCTTGATGGGCACACTCGCGATACGCAGGCGCTTGTTGCCGGCCTGAATAATCGTCTCCATGCAGTAGCTGAACTGCGTGACGACGTTCAGGCGGATGAGGGCCTCGCGAGAGTACGCGCGGAAGCCGCTCGCTGCGTCGGGTAGGTCGGTCTCGGCGGCGAAGTTCACCACACCGCTTCCCACGCCCTGCATGATCTTTTTGAAACCAGAGAAATGCGCGATCGTCTTGGTTTGCCTGTCCCCGATGACGATGTCCGCCTCACCTCGCAGGATGGGCTGGACCAGGTCGGCGATTCGCTCCTGCGGGTATTGGTTGTCGCCGTCGGTGTTGATGACGATGTCCGCGCCGTGCTGGAGGGCGTAGTCGACACCGTCGCGGAACGACCGGGCGAGGCCCATGTTGCGGGTGTGGAAGACGAAGTGCTCGACTCCCAGCTGCCGTGCGACCTCGACGGTGCGGTCGGATGAGCCATCGTCGACCACCAGCACGTGGATCTCGTCGACACCGTCGATCTGCTTCGGAATCCCCGCGAGCACGAGCGGGAGGGTCGTCTCCTCGTTGAGGCAAGGAATTTGGATGAAGATGCGCATGTGTCTGAGGAGGCTTTCGCGAGGCGGCGGCGGATTTTCCGCCGCATGACGAGTCCGGATCCGAGCCGACCCGCCGCGGCAACAATTCTACCCGACGCCTCCTCCGAGGCGACACGCGCCGCCGATCACTCAGGCGAGCCTGTTGGTCCACAGCGACAGAGCCGAGCCGATCGCCATGTGCATGTCGAGGTACTGGTATGTGCCCAGTCGCCCGCCGAAGTAGACGTCCTTCTCGCCCTTGGTGAGCTCGCGGTACGCGAGGAGGCCACTGCGGTCCTTCTGGGTGTTGACGGGGTAGTACGGCTCGTCCGCGCGCTCGGCGAATCGGGAGAACTCGCGCATGATGACCGTCCGGTCGGCCGGGTGACGGTCTGCGCGCTCAGGGTGGAAGTGCTTGAACTCGTGGATGCGGGTATACGGCACGTCCGCGTCAGCGTAGTTCATGACGCTCGTGCCCTGGAAGTCGCCGACTTCTAGCACCTCCTGCTCGAAGTCCAGCGTCCGCCACGCGAGCGCGCCCTCGGCGTAGTCGAAGTACCGGTCGACCGGCCCGGTGTAGACGATCGGGAGCCGGCCCACGGTGTCGGCCTTGTTCAGCGGCTGGGTCTCGTCGAAGAAGTCCGTGTCGAGGCTCACCTCGATGTTCGGGTGGTCGGCCATGCGCTCGAGCCACGCGGTGTATCCGTCGGTCGGCAGTCCTTCCCACGTGTCGTTGAAGTACCGGTTGTCGTAGGTGTAGCGCACCGGCAGCCGGCTGATGATCTCGGCCGGTAGATCCTTCGGATCTGTCTGCCACTGCTTGGCGGTGTAGTCGCGGATGAACGCCTCGTAGAGGGGGCGCCCGATGAGCGCGATCCCCTTCTCCTCGAGGTTCGCCGCACTCTTCGCGTCGAACTCCCCCGCCTGCTCCTGCACCAGCGCGCGGGCTTCGTCGGGCGAGTAGGCCGCCTGGAAGAACTGGTTGACGGTGCCGAGGTTGATCGGCAGCGGATACACGACGCCGCGATGGTTCGTGTACACCCGGTGCACGTATGAGGTGAACGATGTGAAGCGGTTCGCGTACTCCCACACCCCGGGGTTCGACGTGTGGAACAGGTGCGCGCCGTATCGATGCACCTCGATGCCCGTGGACGGTTCGGGCTCGCTATAGGCGTTCCCGCCAATGTGAGGCCGGCGGTCGATGACGGTGACCTTGCGCCCCGCCGCGGCCGCGCGCTCCGCGATCGTCAGGCCGAAGAAGCCGGAGCCGACAACGAGAAGATCCATATGGTGCGCTTTCTGAATCGGTGCGAAGACGCGATCCGCGCGCCTCGTATGGGGAGTCGCCGGGGCGTTGAGCACCTGTCCAGCAGACGGACTACTACGATATCTCACTGTTGTCCACCAGCCGGGAGTCGAGATGAATGAGGCTTGGCTTGCCGCCGCACCGTCGGTGTTGATCGCCGTCGGCGTGATACTTCTTCCGGGTGCTGCCGTGATCGCAGCCGGATGGGGCCCGAGATCCGTCACGGCCTGGCTCTTCGCCCCCGCCGTGTCTCTCGCGGTCGTCGCCGTCGCGGCGACCGCAGCACCGCTGACGGGCCTGCGCTGGTCGCTGCTGCCGGTGGCGATCGTGACCGCTGGCACGGCCGCGGTCGCATTCGCGGTGCGACGCTGGGTCGGACGCACCGAGTTTCCCGCACCGTGGACCGCGCCCGCGCCCCCCTCTCGACGAGGTGCCGCCCCGGTCGCCGCCGCGGTCGGTCTCGTCGCCGCCGCCCTCGCCATCGGGACCCAGCTCGGGGTCGTCTTCGGCGACCCCGAGAACATCTCGCAGACCTTCGACGCGATCGTGCATCTCAACGCGGTGCGCCTGATCCTCGACACCGGCGATGCCTCGATCTTCACCGTCGGAAGCGCCTCCGACATCGACTTCTACCCGAACGGCTGGCACAGCGTCGTGACGCTCGTCGCGCAGCTCGGCGGGGGCGGCGTGGCGCTCGCGGTCAACGCCGCGAACATCGCCATTGGAGCCGTCGCGTGGCCCGCCTCAGCGCTCGCGCTATCCGCTTCGGTCTTCGCGGCACGCCCCGCGGCGCTCGCGCTCACCGCGGCGCTGACGACAGGGTTCGGGGCCTTCCCTCTGATGCTGCTCGACTTCGGCGTGCTCTACCCGAACTTCACCGCCTACGCGGTGCTGCCCGCCGGGATCGCCGCGGCCTGGCTGCTCCTGCGCACCCGCGGGCGTGACCGGCTGCGCACCGCGCTGCTGCTGGTCACCGTCTGCGCGGCCATCGGGATCTCGCACCCGAACGCGTTCCTGGCGCTCTACGCCCTCACCGTCGCGGGCATCGCCTGGATCCTTGGCGCGGCGGCCTTCACAGAGCGCACGCGCGCCGCGGTCACCGTCGCCGCCGTGACCATTCCCGCCCTCGCCCTGGTCGGGGTCGGCCTGTGGCGCGTCGGCCGCACCAACGAGGAGATGTCCGGGTGGGGCGCGTGGCAGAGCGCGGCGCAGGCCTTCGGCGAAGCCGCCCTCGTCGCCCCGCGCGGGTACCCGATCACGGTGACCACCGCCCTCCTGCTGATTCTGGGAATCGTCGTCGTCGTCCGCCGTCCGGCTCGCTGGGCGCTCGCGGGAATCCCGTTCGCCGCCGCCGCGCTCCTGTTCATCGTCGTCAGCGGCCTCCCCGTCGGCACGCAGATCCGCGACCTGCTGACCAATCCCTGGTACAACGACTCGTACCGGCTCGCGGCGCTCCTGCCGATCGCGGCGATCCCCGTCGCCGTCCTCGGCGCCCTCGTCCTGATCGACCTGCTGAACCGGGCCGCGCGTCGTGCGCGGTGGACGGAGCCCGTCCGGATGGGCGTCGTCGCGCTCGCCGCGGCCGCGGCGTTCAGCGTGGCCGTCGGCCCCAATGTCACCGCGACGATGCACGCCGCACAGGGCGCCTACCGACTGGACGGGTCCGCGGCGCTGCTCACGGAGGACGAGCAGATCCTGCTGGACCGACTGGATGAGACGCTGCCCGCGGATGCCGTGCTCATCGTCAATCCGTGGACGGGCGGCTCGCTCGCGTATGCGCTCGCGGGGCGCGAGGTGCTGGAGCTCCACGTCTTCGGCACGCGCACGGACGACGAGGAGTACGTCGACGCCCACCTGGCCGACATCGACGACGACCCGCGCGTGTGCGAGGCCGTGGACCGCCTGGGGGCGGAGTACGTGCTCGACTTCGGATCCCAGAACGTCTTCAACAGCAAGAACTCGGGCACCGAGCGCAGCGGGATCAACGACCTCGAGCCGTCCGATCGCCTCGTCCTCGTCGACGCCGAGGGCGACGACGCGCGGCTCTTCCGCATCGAGGGGTGCTGATGCCCGTGACATCCGTCGCGATCGCCTACGACTGCCTCTTCCCGTACACCACGGGCGGCGGCGAGCGGCAGTACCGCGCCTTCGCCACCGAGCTCGCCGGCCGCGGCCTCGCGGTGGACTATCTCACCGCCCGCCAATGGACGGGGGCCGCGCCCGAGGAGCCCGGGTTCCGGGTGGTCGCGGCCACGGGCCCGCTCCGTCTGTATTCCGCGGACGGTGTCCGCCGATCCGCCGCCGCCGCGGCGTTCGCCTGGGGACTGTTCCGCACCCTCCGCCGTCGCCGCCACCGGTACGACGCGGTGATCGTCAGCGCACTCCCCGTGTTGAACGTCTTCGCCGCGAGGGCCGCGCTGGCCGGAACCCGCACGACGCTGATCGCCGACTACCTCGAGGTGTGGCGGCGCCCGCAGTGGATCCGGTACGCCGGCCGGGCCACCGGCACCGTCGCGTGGTTCCTGCAGCGCGTCGCGATCGCGCTCACACCGGTCGCAACCGCCCACTCGCAGCTGAGCGCCCGGCGCCTGCGCGCGGAAGGCCTGCGCGGGAGGCTGCTGGTCAGCCCCGGCCTGATCGAAGGCGGCAACCCGGAGCCCGAGACGCGCGATGCGGCGTCGCCGCCGTTCGTGCTGTACGTCGGACGCCATATCCCCGACAAGCGCGTGGAGTGCCTCCCTGCTGCCGTCGCCGTCGCACGCGAGCGCATCCCGGACCTGCGCCTCGTCATCCTGGGGGACGGACCGAGCGCCCCCGAAGTGCGCGCCGCGATTCGGGCCGCCGACGGGGACGTATGGACGGACCTCCCGGGCTTCGTCCCCCAGGAGCGCCTCGACGAGCTCATGGCGACCGCGGCGTGCCTGGTGAACCCCTCGCGCCGCGAGGGCTACGGCCTCGTGGTCGTCGAATCCGCCGCACACGGGACGCCCGTCGTGCTCGTCGCCGACGAGGGCAACGCGTCGACCGAGCTGATCGAGGCGGGACGCAACGGCCACGTCGCCGCGAGCGCCGCGCCGCGCGACCTCGGTGATGCGATCGGCCGCACCGTGGCCGGTGCCGGTGCGCTGCGGCGATCCACGTCAGACTGGTACCGCGAAGCCCTGGCGACGCGCACGATCCGCCGCACCATCGACGCGATCGTCGACACCGTGCGAGACATCCGCGGCGCGGGCGACGATCGCCCCCGCGCCGAGAGAGCAGAGAACAAGTGAACCGACCCGTCGAGACGGATCCCGTCGAGCTGACCATCCTGATGCCGTGCCTCAACGAGGCCGAGACGCTGGCCGTCTGCATCCAGAAGGCCCAGGGCTTCCTCGCGCGCAGCGGTGTGCGCGGTGAGGTGCTGATCTCCGACAACGGCAGCACCGACGGCTCCCAGCAGATCGCCGCAGACCTCGGCGCACGGGTCTCGCACGCCCCGCGCCGCGGATACGGCGCCGCCCTCATCAACGGTATCGAGCAGGCCCGCGGCAGGTTCGTGATCATGGCCGACGCCGACGACAGCTACGACTTCGAGAACCTCGAGCCGTTCGTCGAGAAGCTCCGGGCAGGAGCCGACCTCGTGATGGGCAACCGCTTCCGCGGCGGGATCGCCCCCGGCGCCATGCCCCCGCTGCACAAGTACCTCGGAAACCCCGTGCTCTCCGGCATCGGGCAGCTGTTCTTCCGGCCCGGCATCGACGACTTCCACTGCGGACTGCGCGGCTTCAACCGCGAGCGGATCCTGAGCCTCGACCTCCAGACGACCGGCATGGAGTTCGCCTCGGAGATGGTGGTCAAGGCCTCGCTCGCCCGCTACCGCATCGAAGAGGTGCCGACCACGCTCAAGAAGGACGGCCGCTCGCGCCCGCCGCACCTGCGCAGCTGGCACGACGGCTGGCGCCACCTGCGGTTCCTGCTGATCTTCGCGCCACGCTGGCTGTTCGTCTACCCCGGACTCGTCGCGTTCCTCGTCGGTGCCATCGCGGTCGGGGTCCTGTCGTTCGGCGGCGTGCAGATCGGCGCCGTCGGGTTCGACGTGACGACCATGGTGTACGCCAGCGCCCTGTGCGTGATGGGCTACCAGTCGCTGCTGTTCTTCTGGCTCACCAAGCTCTACGCCACCCAGGAGGGATTCCTGCCGGCGAGTCCGCGGTATCGCTCGATCGTCGCGAGGTGGAGCGCCGAACGCGGCCTGCTCATCGGCCTCGGCCTGTTCGTGGTGGGCGTGGGGATCGGCGTCGTCCAGGTGCTCCGATGGGGCAGCCTCGACTTCGGGCCGCAGGACGCGACCGAGGTCGTGCGGATCGCGATCCCGAGCGCGCTCGGGATCATGCTGGGGTTCCAGACCGTCATGATGAGCTTCTTCTCGGGCGTACTCTCCACCCCTCGGCGCGAGGTCCGGCCCGACGCCGTCATCGAGAGCTGATCCATGCCCGACCGGATCCTCGTGGACCTCCTCTCGTACACCGGCACGCGCGGTGGCACCGAGACGTACGTCCGCGAGATCGCTCCCCGCCTGCCCGACGCGCTGCCCGGTGTGGAGCTGATCGCCCTGGCGAACCGCGTCGGCGCGGATCGTGTGCGCGCGTTCTTCCCGGGACAGGTGCGGACGCTGCGGACGGTCGGCGCCGATCGCGTCAGCTGGGCCCTGGGCGCGGTGTTCTGCACGACCCGCGCCGCCCGCGCGGCGGGTGCCGACCTGGTCTGGTGCCCCGCGAACTTCGGCCCGATACGCCGCGGGCCGAGCCGCCGGGTGGTCACGGTGCACGACGCGATCTACCACGAGGCGCACGGCTCGCCCATCGCCCGTGCGGTGAGCGCGATCACCTCGTGGCTGATGACCCGCTCGGCCCGCACCGCCGATGCCGTCGTCACCGTCTCGCATGCCGCCGCGCGTGCGATCGGGACCCACATGGGTGTGCCCGCAGACCTCATCACCGTGGTCCCCAACGGCGCGAACGCCGGCTCTGCGCCCGCCGATCCGTGGGCGGCCGTCGCTCCCCTCGGTGTGCACCGCGGTCGCCCGATCGTGATGAGCACGGGCAACCGGCTCCCCCACAAGAACTTCGCCGGCCTCCTGCGCGCGCTGGCGTCCGTCGCCGCCGAAGACCGGCCGCTCGCGGTGATCACGGGCGGCGGGTCCGCCGATCCGCTGACGGGGCTCCGCTCCGAGCTCGGGCTGGACGCCGACGTCGTGCTGCCGGGATGGGTCGGCGCCGAGCAGCTCGAAGCGCTCTACGCCGTCGCGGACCTGTACGTCTGTCCGTCGCTGGCGGAGGGATTCGGGCTGCCCGTCGTCGATGCACTCCGCCGAGAGGTCCCTGTGCTCGCCAACGACATCGAGGTGCTGCGCGAAGTCGGCGGCGATGCCGCCCGCTACGCCGACGCCACGGACGCGGCGCAGTTCGGGCGCGCACTGCGCTCGGCGCTGTCGGACCCGCCCGCCGAGGCGGCGCGCACGACCGCGAGGGAGTGGGCTGAGCGCTTCACATGGGAGCGAGCCGCCACCGCCACCGCCGGAGTCCTTCGCGACGCTCTTCACGGAGAGCGACCGGAGGCGGGCGCATGACGGCCGATCCCCTGCGCCGCCGCCTCGTCGGCTTCATGCTGCTGCCGGCGATCGCCGCCGTGTCGCCGTTGATCGTCCTCCCGCTCATCTCGCGCGAGGCCGGGCCGGGCGGCTGGGCCAGCGCGATCGCCGGCGAGTCGATCGGCACGTTCGCCGCCATCGTGATCGGCTACGGCTGGCCGGCCATCGGTCCAGCGCTCATCTCCATCGCCTCGGGGATCGACGAGCGCGCGCGCCTCTACCGCGAATCGCTCGTCGTGCGGCTGCTCGTGGCCGCCCTGTCGATCCCCGTGCTCGGCGTCGTGTGCTGGCTGGTCGCGTCGCCGGGTACGGAATGGCTCACGGTCCTGATGGGCGTGCAGGGCGCGCTCATCGCCCTGTCGTTCACGTGGTACTGCGCCGGAGTCGGACAGCCGCGCACGATCATCTTCTACGACGCGGTGCCCCGCGTCGTGGCCACCGCGGCTTCGGCCGCGGCGATCGCCGCGACCGGCATCGTCGAGCTGTTCCCGCTCGCCGGCATCGCGGTCACGCTGGTGGGCACGGGCCTGTTCACCGCCCGCCTGCTGCGCCGTCACCCCGGGCCGTGGCCCGGCACGCGCGACCTGCCGGGCCTGCTCCGCACCGGCCTCCCCGTGGCGCTCAACGACGCCGCGCTCAGCGCATACTCGAGCGTGCCCGCACCGCTGGTCAACGTGACCGCCGCGCCGGATGCCGCAGCCGGCTTCGCCTCCGCCGACAAGATGTTCAAGCTGGGCAGCGTGCTGCCCTTCACGCTCGCGAGCGCACTGCAGAGCTGGGTGGGAGAGGTCACCGGCCGGGCACGCGGACGCCGGGTGCGCCTGGCTCTCCTCGCCCACACAGGTTTCGGAGTGCTGGGCGGGATCGTGCTGGCGGCCCTGGGCCACTGGGTGAGCCTGGTCCTGTTCGGCGCCGACGCCGCCGCCGGCGTCGACCTGCTGATCGCGATGGGCCTGGTGTTCGTGTTCCTGAGCATCCGTACGTCCATGACCCGTCACGCGCTCTTCCCCGCCGGCCAGGCGGCTGTCGTGATGCGCGCCAGCCTGATCGCCACGGCGGTGGGCGTGCCGGTCATGATCGCCCTCGCGATCGCGATCGGCCCGCTCGGCGCGGCGATCGGCTACGCGGTCACCGAGGGTGCGGCGACCCTGCTGCTGTGGCGGCCCTGCGCGGCGGCCGTGCGCGCGCTCGACGCGGCCGACGCCGCACACCTGCTCGATCGAGACCGGGAGCACCATGACGACTGAGACCTCTCCCTCCCCGCAGGCCCGCCCCACGGTCGGCGCGGTCGTGCTCACGTGGCGCGACCGCGACCAGACGGCGGCCTGCGTGGCGCACCTGCTAGACGGCGACGCGGTGTCGCGCGTCGTCGTGGTCGACAACGAGGCCGACGGCACCATCGCCTCGGCGATCCCGGCCGATCCGCGCCTGTCGTTCCGCGAGCTGGACGCGAACACCGGCTTCGCCGTCGGCGTGAACGCCGGGATGCGGGAGCTGCTCGCGGACGCGTCGATCGATCAGCTGCTCGTGATCAACAACGACGCCACCCTGACCGCGGCCGACCTCGAGCTGCTGCGTGCGGAGCTCGACCGCTCGCCCGCCCTCGGCGTCGTCGGACCGCGCATCATCACTCCCGAGGGGCGGCAGTTCTCGGCGGGGGGCGTGCTCTCCCGCGTCACATGGAGCATCCGCCAGCCCCGGCCCGGCGAACAGCCGGACTTCCTCACGTGGGCGTGCGTGCTGCTCCGGCGAGAGACGCTGGAGTCGGCGGGGCTCCTCGACGAACGCTTCTTCATGTACTGGGAGGACGTCGAGTACGGGCTGCGGCTGAGCGGCCGCGGAATCGCCTTCGCCGAGGTCGGGGACGCCCGCCTGGTGCACGCCGTGTCGTCGTCGCACGCGCGCGCAGGGTCGCGCATCCTCGCCTACTCCAGCCAGGCGTTCCGGCACTTCCTGCGGCTGCACGGCGGACGCACCCGGGTGACGGGCTACGCGCGCCTCGCCGCGAAGACCCTGATCACCGCGATCACCGGCGATCTCCGTGGCGCCCGCTACGTGCTCGCGGGCTGGCGCCTCGGCCGCGACGCCCCCGATCCCGCCTACCCGGCCTTCGACCGCCTTCCCTGACCGAGGCGATCGCGGCCGCGTCGGGCAGAATGGGCGGGTGGATCTCGCCCTGGTAATCACGACGCTCGGACGCCTCGACCCGCTTCGCGCACTCCTCGAGTCTGTGGAAGGCCAGCTGGAGGCCGGAGACCGCGTGGTCCTGGTGGCGCAGGGACGCGGTGACGAGGTCGTCGCTCTGGCGGCGGAGTTCGCCGACCGGGGCGTGCCGGTCGTGGCGACCGACTCGGCGCGCGGGGCGTCGCGCGGACGCAACGCCGGTGTCGCCGCGCTTCCGGCGGGAGACGCCGTGCTGCTCTTCCCCAACGACAACTCCGTCTTCCCCGCCGGCGTGCTCGGGCGGGTCCGCGAGGCCGTCGCCGATCCCGCCTTCCTCGCGGGCGGCTTCACCTCGTGGGACGAACGCGGCCCGAAGACCACGCTGCCGCCGGCCGGCACTCCCCTCGACCGGTGGAACGTCTGGAGCGTGATCGAGATGGGGATCCTGCTGCGGCGCTCCGTCTTCGAGCAGATCGGCGGGTTCGACGAGCGGATGGGTCCGGGGGCGGCGACCCCGTGGCAGGTCGCCGAGGGGACCGACCTGCTCCTGCGCGCCCTGCGAGCGCACCCCGAGATGGCCGAGGGCTTCGCCTGGCTCCCCCACGACGTCTACGTCGAGGGCATCTCGACGGCGTTCGGGCTGACGACGGCGGAGCGCCGTCGCAAGCTGCGGGCATACGGCCGCGGCACGGGGCACGCGCTCAGGATCCACCGCTACCCGTGGTGGTGGCGTGCGGCGTTCACCGCGGCAGGGCTGCTCTACGGGGTGCGCAACGCGCGCCCCATCACCGCGCTCGACGGCTGGCACATGTTCCTCGGCCGCCTCGAAGGCGGGATCGGGCGCACATTCGGGCAGCGGAATATGGTGTCCACCACCCGCTGAGCGGCGCGTGCCCCGGTGCTACGCTACCGAGGTGTCATCCAGGGTTCTGATCACCGGCGGCGCGGGCTTCATCGGCTCGCATCTGTCCGAGCGACTCCTCGTCGAGGGTCACGACGTCATCTGCGTCGACAACTTCTTCACCGGATCACGGCGCAACATCGAGCATCTGTTCGGCAACCCGCGCTTCGAGGTGCTGCGTCACGACGTGACCTTCCCCCTCTACATCGAGGTGGACCAGATCTACAACCTCGCCTGCCCCGCCTCGCCGGTGCACTACCAGCACGATCCGGTTCAGACGACCAAGACCAGTGTGGTCGGTGCGATCAACATGCTGGGGCTTGCCAAGCGCCTGCGCGTTCCGATCCTCCAGGCGTCGACCTCCGAGGTCTACGGCGACCCCGCGGTGCACCCGCAGACCGAGCAGTACTGGGGCAACGTCAACCCGATCGGTCCGCGCAGCTGCTACGACGAGGGCAAGCGCGCGGCCGAGACCCTCTTCTTCGACTACCGGCGCCAGCACGACCTCGACATCAAGGTGATCCGGATCTTCAACACCTACGGTCCGCGCATGCACCCCAACGACGGCCGGGTCGTGTCGAACTTCATCGTCCAGGCGCTCCGCGGCGAGCCGATCACGATCTACGGCGACGGCTCGCAGACGCGCTCGTTCTGCTACGTCGATGATCTCGTCGACGGCATGGTGCGCCTCATGGACACCGGGCACGAGGTCACCGGCCCGATCAACGTGGGCAACCCCGGCGAGTTCACCATGCTCGAGCTCGCCCAGGCGGTCCTGGAGATCACCGGCAGCGGCTCCGCGATCGAGCACCGTCCTCTCCCGCAGGACGACCCCAAGCAGCGCCAGCCCGACATCTCGCTCGCGCGGAGCGAGCTCGGGTGGGAGCCGTCCGTCCCGCTCACCGACGGACTGCGTCGCACCGTCGACTACTTCCGCCGCGCACTCGCCGACTGACTCCGGAGTGGCAGGATAGGACGCCGTGAAAGGCATCATTCTGGCCGGTGGTTCCGGGACGCGTCTGCATCCGATCACGTTGGGGGTGTCGAAGCAGCTGGTTCCGGTGTTCGACAAGCCGATGGTGTATTACCCGTTGTCGACGTTGATGCTGGCGGGGATCGACGAGATCCTGGTGATCACGACGCCGCATGACGCGGCGGCGTTCGAGCGGCTGCTGGGTGATGGGTCGCAGTTCGGGGTGCGGTTGTCGTTCGCGGTGCAGCCGTCGCCGGACGGGTTGGCGCAGGCGTTCACGATCGGTGCGGACTTCATCGGTGATGATCCGGTGGCGTTGGTGCTGGGTGACAACCTGCTGTACGGGCCGGGACTGGGAACGCAGCTGAAGCGGTTCTCGGATGTGGATGGTGGGGCGGTGTTCGCGTACTGGGTCGCCGAGCCGCGGGCGTACGGGGTGGTGGAGTTCGACGGAGACGGGCGGGCGGTGTCTTTGGAGGAGAAGCCGGCCGAGCCGAAGTCGAACTATGCGGTTCCGGGGCTGTATTTCTACGACAACGATGTGGTGGAGATCGCGCGGGGGCTTCGGCCGTCGGCGCGGGGCGAGTACGAGATCACGGATGTGAACCGGGCGTATCTGGAGCGGGGGAAGCTGCAGGTGGAGGTGCTGCCGCGGGGGACGGCGTGGTTGGACACCGGGACGGTGGACGACATGCTCGACGCGGCGGAGTACGTCCGCACGATGGAGCGGCGCACGGGGATGAAGATCGGTGCGCCGGAGGAGGTCGCGTGGCGGCAGGGGTTCCTGTCGGATGAGCAGCTCGCCGAGCGGGCGCGTCCGCTGGTGAAGTCCGGGTACGGCCGGTACCTGCTGGGGCTGCTGGAGAGGGGACGCTGATGCGCAGGCTGCTCGTGACCGGTGGTGCCGGTTTCATCGGGTCGAACTTCGTCCACCATGTCGTGTCCCACACCGACGATCACGTCACCGTGCTGGACAAGCTCACCTACGCCGGCAACCGGGCCTCGCTGGCCGGGCTGAGCGAGGACCGGGTGGTGTTCGTCCACGGTGACATCGCCGATGCGGGTCTGGTGGATGACCTGTTCGGGCGGGTGGACGCGGTGGTGCACTATGCCGCGGAGTCCCATAACGACAACTCCCTCCACGACCCGCGCCCGTTCCTGGACACCAACATCATCGGCACGTACACGCTGCTGGAAGCCGCCCGTCGCCACGACCGCCGGTTCCATCACATCTCCACCGACGAGGTGTACGGGGACCTGGAGCTGGACGACCCGGCGAAGTTCACCGAGACCACCCCCTACAACCCGTCGTCGCCCTACTCGTCGACGAAGGCCGGGTCGGACCTGATGGTGCGGGCGTGGGTGCGCTCGTTCGGGGTGCAGGCCACAATTAGCAACTGCTCGAACAACTACGGCCCCTACCAGCACGTGGAGAAGTTCATTCCCCGGCAGATCACCAACGTGATCCGCGGGATCCGCCCGAAACTGTACGGGGCGGGACAGAACGTGCGGGACTGGATCCACGCCGACGACCACTCCTCCGCCGTCCTCACCATCCTCGAGGGCGGCACGATCGGGGAGACCTACCTGATCGGCGCGGACGGCGAGAAGGACAACAAGACCGTCGTGGAGATGATCCTCACCCTGATGGGACAGCCCGCCGACGCGTACGACCACGTTACCGACCGCGCCGGCCACGACCTGCGCTACGCGATCGACTCCACCCGGCTGCGCACCGAACTGGGCTGGCAGCCCCGGTACGCCGACTTCGACGCGGGCCTGGCCGCGACCATCGACTGGTACCGCACCCACGAGGACTGGTGGGCACCGACCAAAGACGCCACCGAAGCGTTCTACGCCACGAAGGGACAGTGACGGTGACCGACGCGTCCGACCCGACCGCGTTCGGCAAGAAGCTGACCGCCACCCCGACCCCGATCCCGGGGCTGGTGGTGTGGGACCTGCCCGTCCACGGCGACGCCCGCGGCTGGTTCAAGGAGAACTGGCAGCGGGAGAAGATGACCGCCGCGGGCCTCCCCGACTTCGGGCCCGTGCAGAACAACATCTCCTTCAACGACGCCGCAGGCACCACCCGCGGCATCCACGCCGAACCCTGGGACAAATGGGTGTCCGTCGCGACCGGCCGCATCTTCGGCGCCTGGGTCGACCTGCGCGAGGGCCCCACCTTCGGGACCGTGTTCACCACCGAACTCGACCCCTCGAAGGCGATCTTCGTGCCCCGCGGCGTCGGGAACTCCTACCAGACCCTCGCCCCCGACACCGCCTACACCTACCTCGTCAACGACCACTGGTCCCCCACCGCCGAATACACCTTCCTCAACCTCGCCGACGAGACCGCCGCCATCGACTGGCCCATCCCCCTCGACCAGGTCGAGATCAGCGACAAGGACAAAGCCCACCCCCGCCTGGCGGACGTCACCCCCATGGCCCCCCGGAAGACCCTCGTGCTCGGCGCGAACGGACAGCTCGGCCGCGCCCTCCACACCCTCTGGGGAGACCAGCCCCACATCGAGTACGCCACCCGCGCCGACCTCGACCTCACCCGCCCCGACCTGCCCACCGCACGCCGCTGGCGCGACTACGACACCATCGTCAACGCCGCCGCCCACACCGCCGTCGACACCGCCGAAACACGCCACGGCCGCACCGACGCCTGGGCCGCCAACGTCACCGCCGTCGCCGCCCTCGCCCGCATCGCGACCGCCCACGGCATCACCCTCGTCCACATCTCCAGCGACTACGTCTACGACGGCACCAGCGACCGCCCCTACACCGAAACCGACCCCGTCAACCCCCTCAGCGTCTACGGACAGACCAAAGCCGCCGGCGACGCGATCATCACCACCGTCCCCCGCCACTACATCCTCCGCACCAGCTGGGTCATCGGCGACGGCCACAACTTCGTCCGCACCATGCAGAACCTCGCCCAACGCGGCATCGACCCCCGCGTCGTCGACGACCAGACCGGACGCCTCACCTTCACCCCCACCCTCGCCGACGGCATCCACCACCTCCTCACCACCCACGCCCCCCACGGCACCTACAACCTCACCAACACCGGACAGCCCACCACCTGGGCCGACATCGCCCGCACCGTCTACCACCTCACCGGACACGACCCCGCCCGCATCACCGGCGTCACCACCACCGACTACTACGCCACCACCACCACACTCATCGCCCCCCGCCCCCACCACAGCACCCTCGACACCACCAAGATCCAGAACACCGGATACAGCCCGACGCCCGCGGAAGAGGAGCTCGCGACCTACCTCCGCGAGGTCTCGCCCACGTCGGGTACTCACGGGGCCCGCGGGTAGAATCTTCAGGCGCCACCGCCGGGTCGGCGCGATCGGAGGGCACTGACGCATGGTGGGGACGACCGCGGTCACGCGCGCGCCGAAGGCCTCGGGAACCCGGGTGGCGGTCCGCGCAGACATCCAGGCGCTGCGCGCCTTCGCGGTCCTCGCGGTCGTGCTCTTCCACTTCTGGCCGGGGGCGCTTCCCGGCGGCTACATCGGCGTCGATGTCTTCTTCGTCATCTCGGGCTTCCTGATCACCGCCCAGCTGGTGCGGCGACGCGAAGCCGGACGCATCGGTCTGGCATCGTTCTGGGCGGCCCGCGCCCGCCGACTGCTGCCTGCGAGCCTGGTCGTGCTGGCTGTGAGCATCGCGCTCACTGTCCTGTGGGCGCCCGCGACACTGCAGACGCAGTACCTGCGGTCGATCATCGGGAGCGCGCTCTACATCGAGAACTGGATGCTGGCTGCCGACGCGGTGGACTACCTCGCCGCCGAGAACGCGCCGCCGATCGCTCAGCACTACTGGTCGCTCTCGGTCGAGGAGCAGTTCTACATCGTGTGGCCGCTGCTCATCATCGCGGCGACGGCCGGCGCCACGGTCGCCGCCGTCCGCCGACGCCACCTGATCTGGGTCATCGCAGGCGTGAGCGCGCTCAGCCTGGTCGCCGGGCTGCTGCTGACCACCACCAACCCTCCCTACGCGTACTTCGCCACTCCCCTGCGCGTGTGGGAGTTCGGCCTCGGCGCACTCGTCGCGCTCGTGCGGCTCCCGGCCCTCCCCGCCGCGGTGCGCCTTGCGGCCTGGTTCGCGGGATGGGCCGCAATGGCCGCGTCCGCGCTCGTCTACGGCCCGCAGACCCCGTTCCCGGGGATCGCGGCGCTTCTGCCCACTCTGGGTGCCGCGATCGTCATCGCGAGTGGACCCGACATCCCGCTGCGCTGGCTGTCGGCGCTCGTCTCCTGGCGACCGGTGCAATGGCTCGGCGATCAGTCGTACGGCATCTACCTGTGGCATTGGCCGCTCATCGTGATCGCCCCGGCCGTCATCGGCCAGGTGCCCGACTTCGCCACCCGCGTCGGTCTGCTCGTCCTCACGATCCTCGCGGCGGCGCTCACGAAGCGCTTCATCGAAGACCCCATCCGGTTCTCCCGCGCGACGCGGCAGGCGCGACCGCGCGCCATCGGCGCGACCACCCTCGCAGCGATGGCGGTCGTCGTCGCCCTGGCCGCGGCGCCCATCGCGCTGGCCGCGCGCGACGCCGGCGAGCGGCAAGACGCGATCGCGGGCGAGCTCGCCGACCCCGCCGCATGTCGCGGCGCCTCACTGCTCCTCGAGGATGCCTGCGCTCCGCTGAGGGACGCGACGACGGCCGCCGACGAGCTCGCACCCCCACTGGCGAATCTCTATGAGGACACCGGCGGCGCGTTCGCCTGCTATGACCAGGAACCCACCGGCGACCCCTCCGTGTGCGCCATCGGGTCCGAGGACCCCGACGCACTCAGGATCGCCCTCACGGGCGACTCTCACGCCGCGATGCTCATCCCGGGCCTGCGCGAGCAGGCCGAGGAGCGCAACTGGCGGATCGACGCGATCGTGGGACGGGGCTGCGTCTGGCAGGAGGTCGAGGCGGCGGACTCCGAGTGCGCAGACCGGCGTGCGGCCGTCGACGACATCATCCTGTCCGGCGACTACGACGCCGTGCTGGTGACCGCCTGGAACCGGGTCGACGTCGATGCGGCGACGAAGGAGCAGACCTCGGAGCGCATGGCGTCCGCGTGGCAGCGGGCGATCGACCGCGGCGTCACCGTGATCGGCCTCGCCGACAACCCTGCGGTGCCCGAGAGCTCGACCGAGTGCCTCGCGCAGTCATCGGAGTTCTCCCTCGACACGTGCGCGTTCCCCGCGGATCCGCAGCTCGCCGAGGAGGACGCCATCCGCGCGGCGGGCCGGGCGACCGGCGCCCCGATCGTCGATCTCGCGGACGCCTACTGCACGACGGACGGGGGCTGCCCCATGGTCATGGGCGGCGTGGTCGCATACCGCGACCTCCACCACATCACCGGGACGTTCAGCAAGACGCTCGCCCCGTACCTTGCCGACGAGATCGCCGCGGCGATGGGCTGAGGCGCCCGAACCGGCACGGCTCAGCGGGCGACCGCGGCGGCGGATTCGACGGCGTCGTCGCCCGCGCGAGCGAGCTCGCGCACCGACAGCGCCACGACGGCCAGCAGCGCCACCGCGAACAGGACGTACACGCCCACCGAGGCGGCGTAGGGCAACGGCGACCACGCGAAGACCGCGTCCAGCTTCGCCCAGAGCGAGGTCGCGTCGGGTTCCCACGATCCGCGTGCGAGCGCGAGACGCCACACGGTCCCACCGAGGCCGATCGCGAGCGTGCCGCCGAGCAGGATGCGTCGCCCCAGGTCGCCGAACGCGCGATGGGCGGCGACCGCGAACACGGCAGCGGCGCCGATCGCCGCCGGGAAGAGGTAGCGTCCCTGGGCGCCCGCGGCGATGCCCGTCTCGACCGTGAACCGGTACGACTGGTAGGCGACGATCAGCGCCATCAGGATGACGGGCCCGGCCAGCACGGCGTCGTCGACGATGTCGCGCCACGTGGCGCGGCCGCGGATGAGCATCGCCACGAGCACCATGACGAAGAGAGCCGTGAGCGCGACCGAGACCGCCACGCCGAGATCGCCGATGATGCCGCCGTTGGCGCCGATCCAGTACCGCGGGAAGAACCGATCCACGAAGGTGTCGAAGAACACCGGCCACGCCTCCGCGAAGGACAGCGGACCGGACGCGAGCTCGTCCCCGTGCCCCGAGGGCTGAAGAGTGCCGTACAGCAGCAGGTTGCGCACCCACCACCATCCGCCGAGCGAGCCCGCAGCGACCAGGACGGATGCCGATACGGCGGCCTGCCGGACCCGCCGCGTGCGCACGGCGGCCACGACGTAGGCGGCGAAGGCCGCCGCCGCGATCGGCAGGGCGAAGGCTTTGGTCAGAAGCGCGACCGCCGCCGCCAGCCCGATCCACAGAGCGGTGCGCACGCGCAGATCGCCGGTGAGCACGCATCCCATTCCGAGGAACACCCACGCAGACGAGGCGATGAGCAGATTGTCGTTGTTCACCGAGCCGCCCAGCAGCTGCAGAGCGGGAAGGAGCGCCATGGCGGCGGCGGCCAGCACGATCATGCGGCGCCCCGCGCCGAGTCGCCGGGCGAGGGCTGCGGCGAGCAGCGGCAGCGGGGCGAGCATGATGGCGGACAGGGCCCGCCAGATCCAGACCTCGAGATCGAAGTTCAGCCCTGCATCGGCCAGCACCCGGTGGACCGCGGCCAGGCCTGCGTAGTAGAGGGGCGGATGCTGCGACATCTGGTTGACGGTCGATCCGCTGACGAGATTGTCGGGCGTGGTCAGCTCCGCCCACGACGGCCGATCGGGGCGCGGCCACGGCTCGTCCGCCGAGAACGGCGAGGTTCCCACGATCTCCGCGGCGCGCATGGCGCTGAGCATCAGCGGCATCTCCTGGAATCCGGGCCACTCCCGGAACTCCTCGGCGTACAGCACGGCGCCGACGTGGGCCCGCTCGTCCTGCGCGCTGAAGGTCGCCCGGGTGAACGACCACACCAGCATCGTCATGAGCATGAGCGCGCACAGGCCCCACACGAGAAGCGGCAGCCCGCGCAGGAGCGGCGGCCGGTCGGTCGACGCGGTCGCGGACGTCATCTCGGCGGGGGGCGGCACGTCGGAGGTCACCCGACCATCGTAGGCACGCCCGCCGAGAGCGCTCTGACGGCCGTGTAGCCTTCATCAGAAGCCCCCACCCCGGAGTCGCCACACCCATGCCCCCACGCGTCTCGATCGTCACCCGCACGAAGGACCGCCCGCTGTTCCTCACGCGCGCGCTGCGCAGCATCGCCTCGCAGTCGTTCGCCGACTGGGAGGTCGTCATCGTCAACGACGGCGGCGCCCGCGCCGCCGTGGATCGCGCGCTGGCCGACTCCGGCATCGACACCTCGAAGGTCGCCGTCATCGACCACCCGACCGCGACCGGACGCTGGCCCGCCGCGAACGCCGGCGTGCGCGCGACGAGCGGCGAGTTCCTCATTCTGCACGACGACGACGACTCGTGGGCACCGGCCTTCCTCGACGCCGCCGTCGAGTACCTCGACGCGCACCCCGACCGCCTCGGCGTCGTCTCGCGCATCCAGATCGTGTGGGAGCGCCGTGTCGGCGACGACATCCAGCCGATCGGCGAGGAGCAGTTCCTGCCGAATTCGCTCGCGCCGCTGCTGATGGACCAGCTGCAGTTCAACCGCTTCATCCCGATCGCGTTCCTGTACCGCAGAACCGCGCACGACCTCGTCGGGCCCTACGACGAAAGCGTTCCCGTCGTCGGCGATTGGCTCTTCAACACCCAGATCCTGCTGCGCGGGCCTCTCGACTACCTCGGTCCGACTCCGCTCGTCTTCTGGCACCAGCGACCCAGTGCGTCCGGAGTCGACGGGAACAGCGTGATCGAGGCCCGCGACGACCATGCCCTGCACGACGCGCTCGTCCGCGATCAGGCCCTGCGCGGCAGCATCGACCGCGACGGCCCCGGCCTCCCCCTCTACCTGACCGCCTACGTCGACCGGCGCCTGCGCGAGACCGAGGACATCGTGCGCACCGAGGTCGCGCGGCTCCAGCACGAGATGACCAACCCGCTCTACGTCGCGGCCCGGCGCATGTGGCGACGCCTGCGCAATCCCGGCGGAGACGCGCGCCAGCGGTAGCCCTGTTCTCACGACGTTATGATCATGAGGTGAAAGCTGGCCCGACCGTCCTCGTCTTCCCGGCCTGGCGATCGAACCCCTACCTCAACATCCTGAGTCTCGCGCCGCGGTCCCAGGGGTTCCAGTTCGCCGGCGAAACGGACTTCTATGGATTCCTGCGCGCCGCGCGGCGGCTGCGCCGCGGTGACGTCGCCCACATCCACTGGACGTCGCCGATCGCCCAGTCGGCGCTGAGCGAGCGCGATGCGGACAGCCGCGTGCGTCAGTTCGAGCGCGCGCTCTCCGGGATGCGGCGACGCGGGGTGCGGATCGTGTGGACGGTCCACAACCGGCTCCCCCACGAGCTCACCTACCGACGGCAGGAGCAGGCGATCTACCGCGCTCTCGCCGACGCGGCCGACGCGGTCCACGTCATGACGGCGGACACGCCGTCCGTCATCGCCGACGTGTGCGTCGTGCCCTCCGAGAAGGTGCGGGTGATCCCGCACCCGAGCTACCAGGGGATCTACGACACCGGAATCACGCGCACGGAGGCGCGGGAGTCGTTCGGGCTCGCGCCCGACGAGGTGGCGGTCCTGTTCCTGGGCCAGATCCGCCCCTACAAGGGCGTGACGACGCTCATGCGCGCCGCCGACCGAGCCGCCCGCGACGACGGCCGGCCTCTGGCGCTCCTGCTCGCCGGGCACACGCCTCCCGGATCCCTCGCGGAACTGGAGCCGGACATGCCGTCCTCGGTGCGCGCCGTGACGTTCTTCGACTTCGTCCCCGACGGCGACATCGCACGCTGGTTCGCCGCGGCCGATGTCGCCGTGTTCCCCTACCGCCGCATCCTGAACTCGGGCAGCGTCCACCTGGCCGCGACGTTCGGCGTCCCGGCCGTGCTCCCCGACGAGCCCCACCTGCGGGATCAGTACGCGGGACAGTCGTGGGTGTCGTTCTTCGACACCGCGTCCCCCGAGGAGTCCCTGACGGGCATGCTGAGCGACTCGTCGCTGCTCGAGGGGGTCGATCCCGCCGACGTGCGCGCGTTCCTCGAGGCGGTCTCACCGTGGCGCGTGTCGCGCCTGTACGGCGGCCTGCTCGAGGAGCTCAGCGGCCGCGCCGTCGCAGAAGCCTCGTAACCGCGGTCCCCGCGATGATGAACGCCCGGCGCACCGCGCGCACGATGCGCCCCCGTCGCCGGTAGAGCACCACGACATCACGGTGACGCTCGTAGATGAACGAATCCATCACCGAGTAGTCCGGCAGCGGCGGGCGCGAGTCGGCCGTCACGACCGTCCCGGACGTCAGCCGCAGCGCCGGCTGGAGCAGGACGTGCGTCGGCAGGGTCTTGCGCGGGTACTCCGCGGTCCACACCCGGTGCGCCGACGCCGAGTCGCCCGCAGCATCGGCGGCGTCCGCCTCGACGCTCTGCCACCTGACGGACGTGGGCTCGATGACGTCGGTCAGACCGTCGACCGGCCAGAGGACCGGGACGCAGTCTTCGGCGCCGAGATCAGACTGGCCGGTGATGCGCAGCGTCATGCCCCCGCGCAGCTCGGTGACCAGCGCCGCCGCCGTCCGGCGCACGGGCACGACCTCAGCCGGATCGAGGTCGGCGCTGCCGATCTCGGCGACGCGCGCGAGGATCCCGTCCCCGCAGCGCGCGGCCAGGGCCGCTGCGGCGGCCGCCCAGCCCGATTCGTCGGTGCGGTCGGGCATCCAGGACTGCAGCGCGCGGACCGACAGCCACGAGATGCGGTCCTCCGGGGCGAGCCGCTCGCCTCGCGACGACAGCGCATCCAGGAGCTCGGCGAGCTCGTGCAGGTCCGGGGTGTCGTAGCGCTGTTCCCATCCCGCGGCGACCTTCGCCGCGACCCACTGGGAGCGCGCCGCCAGGGTGAGCGCCAGCACCTTGAACGGCGCGATGCCGCTGGGCGCCGGGCCGACCAGGTCGAGCAGATCGGACAGCATCGCCGCGATCTCCGCCTCACGGGCACCGCGCGTCGGGGAGGCCGCGAACTTCGCGACGTGCACGAAGCCGTCGCGGTCCCAGATGAGCCGGCGGTACGCGGCGGTGAGTGCGTCGTCGCCGAGGTCGGCGATCACGCGCGCGCACTCGCGCTCCTGCGTCAGGTAGCTGAGCACCGAGTCCGCTGAATCCGCCCGGGCGGTCATCGAGGTCGCGCCGGGTCGCTCGCGGTACAGGTACACGACGTCCGAGAGGATGTCGACCTTCTCGGCGCGCGCGTAGGCGGTGACCATCGGCACGATGTCGTTCGAGCGCGGGACGTCGGGGAAGGTGATCTCGGACGAGGTCCAGAAGTCGCGCCGGAAGACCTTGTTCCAGCACGGACGCGCGAGGATGAGAGTGGGCTCGTCGACCAGCCGGATGCCCTGGGCGGGGCGGGCGTACGCGGACATGCTCGCGGTCGGTCGCCACGTGTCCGTCGGCGAGAACTTCAGGAAGTCGCCGAATGCGATGTCCGAGCCGGTCCGCTCCAGCGACTCGACCATCGCGCGGTAGGCGCCGAGCGGGACGAGGTCGTCGCCGTCGCAGAAGACCAGGTAGCGGCCGGAGGCCTCCGCGACCCCCTGGTTGCGCGCCGACCCGCCCCCGCGCTGTTCCGCATGGATCAGACGGACCCGGTCGTCGCTTTCGGCGAAGCGCGAGACGATCGCCGCCGTGTCGTCGGTCGACGCGTCGTCGACGACGACCACCTCCATGTCCGCGACGTCCTGTGCCAGGACGGAGACGAGGGTCTCGGCGATCCAGGCGCCGACGTCGTGGGTGGGGATCACCACCGACAGCAGCACAGCCGTCGACGAGTCAGCGGGCAACCTGATCCACCGCCTCGTCGATGGCTCCGTCGAAGATCTTGCGCCCCTTGCGGATCACGATGCCCCGGGCGCACAGCTCCTTGATCATCTTCGTGTCGTGGCTGACGACGACCATCGTCACGCCGCGGGCGGTCAGCTCGCGGATCTTCGCGTAGCACTTCGCGCGGAACGGTGCGTCGCCGACGGACAGCACCTCGTCCACGAGCAGGATGTCCACGTCGACGTGGATCGCGACCGAGAAGGCCAGCCGCATGAACATGCCGGACGAGTAGTGCTTGACCTCCTGGTCGATGAACTCGCCGATCTCGCTGAATGCGACGATGTCGTCGAACCGCTCGTCGATCTCCTTCCGCCCCATCCCGAGGATGGCGGCGTTCAGGTAGACGTTCTCGCGCCCCGAGAGGTCGGGATGGAAGCCTGCGCCGACCTCGATGAGCCCGGCCACGCGTCCACGCGTGAAGACGCCGCCGGAGTCGGGCTCGAGCACGCCGGAGATCAGCTTGAGCGTCGTCGACTTGCCCGAGCCGTTCAGCCCGAGGATGCCGACCGCCTCACCCTGCCCGATCTGGAAGGAGATGTCGTCGAGCGCGGTGAAGGTGTCGGCGCGGACCTTGCGCCGCTTGATCCAGCTGACGAAGGCCTCCTTGAAGGAGTGCGTGTTGCGGCGCAGGAAGCGCTTGGAGACGTGGTCGACGACGATGCAGGGCGAGGTCGTGGTCTCGACGATGATCTGTGACATCAGAGGTCCTGGGCGAAGGTGCGTTCGAAGCGGCGGAACGTCCACTGTCCCGCCACGAGGGCGATGAGAGTGACCCCCACGGCGACCAGCGAGGCGTAGCCGAACCACTCGGGAAGGACGTAGGACTGGGTGGTCGTCGGCTCCCAGAAGCCGACGTGGAACAGCTCCACGGCCACCGTGAGCGGGTTGGACATGTAGAGGAAGAGCAGCCAGTCGTGACCGCGGAGCGCGTCGGCCACAAGCGCCCACGTGTAGAGCACCGGCGATGTCCAGGTGGAGAACATCTTGATGAGGTCCACGAAGTTCTGCGCGTCGCGGAAGCGGACGTTGAGCCCGCTGAAGAACAGGCCCAGGCCGAGCGCGAAGGCCACCACGAGCAGGATGCCCAGCAGAGCGCCTCCCAAGCCGAGCAGTGTCGGCGTCCAACCGACGAGGAGGCAGACGAGGAGCAGGATGACCAGCTGGGGCAGGAAGTGAACGAAGGCCACGATGATCGCGGCGATCGGGAACAGCTCCCGGGGCAGGTAGATCTTCTTGACCAGGGCGCGGTTGTCGACAATCGCGTTGGTGGCGTTGCCGAACGCCTCATTGAAGAGGTTGACCACAACGACGCCGGCGAACAGGTAAATCGCGAAGTTCTGCACGTCGCGATGGAACTGGAGGATGATCCCCATCACGAAGTAGTAGATGAGGAACTGTGACGCCGGCTTGACGTACGACCAGACCCACCCGAGCACCGAGTTGCGGTAGCGGGTGGCGGTGCCCTTCCTCACCAGCAGGCGGAGGAGGTAGCGCCACTGGAAGACATCGAGCAGGCCGCGACCGCGACCGGGGACGTCGTATTCAGAGACGTCGAGACGGGTTCCTACCGACAAGGCGCATCACTCTCTCCCGTGTGAGGCCCGCTCGGGCCACAGAAGATCCTACTCGACGTGTCCGGGGACGCCGACCGAAGCCAATGCCGCGGGGCGACGCCCGGGCACCCCACCGCTGAACGGTCAGCCACCCGTCAAGCGCTCGGTGTCGGACCGCACAACCCAGTACTCCCCGCCCGGCAGGCGCAGCTTCAGCCAGTCCCGAGCCTCGTTCACCTCCACCGCAACCGCCACCGTGCCCGCGACCAGCGTCATGCTTCCAATCGTGCACTCCGTGTACGGCGCGGAGCGAGCAATCGTGTCCGTGGTCACGACATAGGTCAACCTCGCAGAGCTCGTGTTTGTGGGTTCGACACAAGACTCCAGATTCGTCGCATAGCGCACCGAGGAACGAGGTACCCAGAAGTCACCTTCCGAGACGCTCAGCTTCAGCCACTGACGATCTGCGGACACCTTGACCGCGGTGGCGATCGTGTCGGCCGCCAAGTCCACCGAGCCTCCCGAACAGTGATCGTAGGGCGCTACCCGGCCGGCGACGCCGCTCGTCAACACATACGTCAGCTTCGCCGTGCGCGAATCCGCGGGCTCGATGCAGCGATCGGCGGCGGTCGCATAGTCGACGTCGGATCGCGCAACCCAATACTCACCCTCGGCCAGCTTCATCTTTAGCCAGCTCCCGTCCGCAGTGACTTGGCTCGCGGTCGCAACGGTACCCGCCGCAACATCGATGGTGTCCAGACCGCATTCGTCGTAGGGCGCGATTCGGCCGGTGGTCGCGGATTTTACCGTATACGTCAGCCTTGCCGCGCGGGTGTCCTCAGGCGCGGCGCATGACTCCTGGCTGGTGGCGTAGCGCACCGTGCTTCTGTCGATCCAGCGATCCCCGTCCGGCAACGCCAGCTTCAGCCACGCACCATCGTCGGTAACTTCAATAGCCTTGGCGACCGCTCCGACGGCCAGCTGTGCGCCGTCAGAACACTCCGTGTACGGCGCGGTGAATGTCGAGCTCTCCTCGATGACCGCGTAGGTTAGCTTTGCAGGGCGGGTGCCTAGCGAAGCCTGTTGACAGAGTTCCTCCGCCGTAACCTTTTGGACGGCATCTCGGGGAACCCACCGGTCGCCGAATTCTGTAGTGACGACGAGCCAATCACCCTTATCGGTGCTGGAGTGCGGACGCAAGACTGTCCCGATCGACATCGGTTCCGCATCGCTCACGCACGCACGAGTCGCAGCGGAATACGATGCGGCAGAGTCCGACGTGACCAGGTACGTCATCTGGGCGTCCCGTGTACCAGGGGTGACAGAGCACACGGCAGACGACGAGATGTTCGTGAGGTGATCTCGGTCGATCCACATCTCCCCCCGCCCAGTGGAGACCTTGAGCCAGTCGCGCGCAGTGTTGGCCTCCAGCGCTTGGACGACCACTCCCCCAGAAATGCTCGCGCGTCCGATACCACACGTGGCTTCCGGCGCTGTTCGCGCTGACGTCCCCGCCTCGCGGACCACATAGAAGAGCTTCGCCGGACTGGTGCCACCGGGTGCGGCGCACACCGTCTCGGTGTCAGACGCGCGTCGAAGGTTCGATCGGTCAATCCAGTACGACCGGTCGTAGTAGTCAACCTTGACCCAGTCCTTGTCCGCGCTCACCGCGAATGCCTGCACGATCGTCCCAGCCAAAATTTCAGTCGCATCAGACGCGCAGTCTGAACTGGGGACGGCACGTCCTGTTGCCTGAGCCACGAGTACATAGGCGTACTGCGCTGATCCCGTCTTCGCCGGGAGAGCACATGCCGACTCGTCCGCGGTTGCATAGCGCAGATGCTCACGAGCGACCCATCGTGCGCCGGACTCCGTGTCGACACGAAGCCAACCGTCGACGACAGCAGTTGCCTGCAAAACCGTGCCCTGCGCCAATGCGGAAATGTTCTTGTCACACGCAAGGCTCGGCGCCGACCGCGCGTTGAGGCTGCTTGCCGTCACGACGTACGTCTTGACCGCTGTCCTTGGCGACGATGGCTGGGCGCACGCGTTCACGGGAGTCGTCGTCGAGCCGAACCAGTCGGTGAAGTACTGGTAGAAGTTGCGGTTTCCGTAGGACGAGCAGCCGTCTCCGGTGCCGTATCCCGCCTTGATGGCGGCGGCGTTGGGCTGATACGGCGTGTAGTAGTAGAGGTTCGCGGTGGCCTGATTCTGCACGTAGACGGGCGAGGAACCGCAAGATCGCTCGGGATTCCACAGGATGTTCCAGGTCTTCCCCGGCGCATACCACGTGAAGTACTGGCTCGTGCCGGGCGGGTTGGAGTATCGCTTCAGGTCCCAGGCGCCCTTGTACATCTGATTGAAGAATCCGTACGAGTCTTCCTCGCAACCGTAAGTGTCCGAACAGGTGGCGCCCATCGCCATGTCGAATCGCCACTCTGAGGGCCAGTCATGATTGACGAGGCTTTGCTCCTTCTGGAGCATGACCAGGAGGACCTGAGGATTGATGCCGCACGCCTGGGCGACCTTGTAGATGATGCGCGACGCTCTCTCACGCACTCCGCCCGAGTACGCATTGCACACGGAGTCAGCCGCCATCGATCGGCTCGTGTCGTACCAATCTTTCAGACATGTGTAGCCAGACCTGCACGATGGGACCCTCGTCTCGAGAAAGGACTGGATCTGCGACTCCGTCATTGTCGACGTGTCATAGAAGACCGCGTCGCTGATGATGTTGCCCGCCTGGAACTGCGAAAGATCGGCGGTCTGGATCGCATCTCCGATCGCGGTCTCGGCCTCGAGTGCGGCCTCGATCTCCACCGTGGACGTGACATCCGTCGACTCGGCCGCCGAGGCCGCGGGGGCGACGAGGAGACCGGCGAGCATGGCGAGCACAGCGAGCGTCGGCGCGATCAATCGCCTCATCGACCCGTCTCCTTATTTCACAGCGGATTCTGTGACTAGTGTGGCGAAAGTTACACCTGAAAACAATTGTGACTAGAGTTCGGCGTGCAGCGCCCAGATCTTGTCGGCCGCTTCGAGCCAGGAGAAGACGCGCCCGCGGTCGGCGGCCATGACGGCCAGGCGCTCCGCCGCCGCCGTCGAACCGAGCGCGTCAGCGACAGCCTCTCCGAGCGCACCGGCGGCGTCCTCGCCCGTCGCCACGAGGGTTCCGCCATCCACGACGACCTCGCGCAGCACATCGGAGGCGGACGCGACCACCGGCACACCGACCGTCATCGCCTCGACGGTGCGCCACGGGAAGGCCGCGCGTGCTGACGGGGACACGAACGCGACGGCCGCACCGAACACCGCTCCCCGGTCGGCGTCGTCGAGCGCACCTCGCACATGCACGAGACGCTCCGGAACCCCGGCCGCGGCCGCGAGCTCGGCGATCGCCGGCTCCTCCCCGTCACCCGCATCGATCACGACGACGGGAACCTCATGGCCGCTTCGCGCGACCGCGCCGAACCCGACCGTGAGCGCATCCGAGGGCGCAGCGGTCCCGGACAGGACGACGTACCCCTCGGGAAGACCGAGATCGCGACGCCGGCCGATCTCGTCGTTCGGCACGCGGAACCCTTCGGGTGCCGCGCCCGAGATGACCCGGATGCGATCGCTCAGCTTCGGAGAGATCTCCCCGAGGCGCCGCGCCATCGCATGCGTCGGCACGACAACGGCATCGGCGTGCTTGACCGCGCGCTTGAGCATCGCTTTGTGCCAGCCGGCGCTCGAGCGAGGGAGCTCGTCGGGCGCGTCCCACGGCCGCAGATCCCAGATCGTCACGGTGGTCTGGTCGTTCTCGTGCACCCGGTCGTGCTTGACCAGCGGCGCGAACAGGCTCGGCGCATGGATCATGCCGCCGCCGATCCCCGTCGCGACGCCGAGCTGCAACGCTCCCGCAAGTTCACGGCGAGCCAGCGCGGTCCGACGGACCCCCGCCATGCCGGGGATCGAGAGCGCTGCGGCGCCGTCGCCACCGGCCGCCGGGGCGATCCCCTCCACCTCGCACCCCTGGGGCGCGTGGGCGATGAGGGCGCGTGTGAGCTCCCGCGTCGCGGTCTGCAGGTCGTGATCGGTGGGTGAGACCAGCTGGTCGAGCATCACCCGCAGCACGGCGGTCACGATTCGGGCTCCGGCGCCGGAGTCGGCGGGTGCAGGGTCAGCTGCACCAGTTCGCGGATGTAGTCGTAGTCGGGGTCGTACTCGTCGATGCCACCCTCGGGTGTCAGCTCGATCGTCGACACCGGTTGGTCCTTCGCCTTCACGGCGAGATCGACCAGGTACGGAAGCATCGAGGTGGGGATGTCGGTCTCGACCAGGTCGGCACCGGCACCGGCCAGCTCCTGGAAGCGTGTCAGCACCGTCTGCGGCGTGAACTGGTCCAGCATCGCCTGCTGCAGCTCCCGCTGACGCTCCATCCGGTCGAAGTCGCTGGTCGTGTACCGGGAGCGGGCGTACCACTGCGCGGTATCGCCGTCCATGTGCTGCTCGCCGACCTCGATCCAGCCGATCGCCCACTCCTCGGCGGGCTGTCCCTCGTAGCTCGGGCCGCCGCCCTTCGGCAGGCGCTCGTCGACGGTGATCGTCACCCCGCCCAGTGCATCGACGAGGTCGGCGAACCCCTTCATGTCGACGAACACGTAGTACGGGATCTCGATCCCCATGATGCCCTCGGCGGCATCTTTGGTCGCCTCGACCCCGGGCGAGGATCCTGCGGCGTAGGCGTCGGGATACAGCTCGGTGCCGTCCTGACAGACCTCGACCTCGGTGCGCAGCTGGTTGATGCCGCTGCCCCACCCGCACGTCGGGTCGGCGAAGCCCTCATGACCGTTCGGGTACTTCTCCTGCATCGGCCCCTCGGCGAAGGGGAAATGCGGCATATCGCGCGGGATGCCGGTGATCGTCGTCGCGCCGGACTCGGCGTTGATCGACACGACCGAGATCGAATCGAACCGCATGCTGTCGCGACCCTCGCCACTGTCGGCCCCGAGGAGCAGGATGTTGTAGTAGCCGTCGGAGGGCTCGACCGGAGGGCCGCTCGCCCCGAAGATCGCACCCAGAGCGCCACGTGCTGCGCCCACCGACTGTGCCGCGTAGGCGGCTCCCCCGCTCGCGGCGATCACCAGCGCGATCGCGAGAGCCGGGATTCCCACGCGTGCCACCCCGGCGGTCTTGACCAGACGCACGAGCCGCAACGTGTCGATCGTGAGGACCACCCACAGCGCCGCGTACGCGATCAGGATGCCCTGGGCCAGCAGCAGCACGAACCAGTTCGTGCCCAGGGTGATCAGCATGCCGCGGGCGAACAGTGCGATGAGCACACCGATGATCGCCAGCACCCACATCGTCACCGTCGCCGCCAAGCCGATGCGGCCGAGGCGTCGGCTGCCGGCGAGCACCTGCGCGGAACCGGGCAGGAGGAAGTTCAATCCGACGAGCCACCAGCCGCGCCGGCTCATCACCTTCTCCGACGACACGTCGGGGTAGCGCAACGGCCTTTCCTCGATCGTGCGGGAGCGCGACGAGGTCGCGGGCCGCAGCGGCGCGGCGACACTCACAGCGCGTCCTTGAGCCGCCGGTTCTTCTCCTCGACCTGCGCCTCGAGGTCACGCGCGTACGCCTCGACACGGTCGCCGAGCGCCGCATCCGAGGATCCGAGCATGCGCGCGGCGAGGATGCCGGCGTTCTTCGCACCGTTGATCGACACCGTCGCCACGGGGATCCCCGCGGGCATCTGCACGATGCTCAGCAGCGAATCCATGCCGTCAAGCGTCGCCAGCTGCACCGGCACGCCGATCACGGGCAGGGCGGTGAGGGATGCGAGCATGCCCGGAAGGTGCGCCGCTCCCCCCGCCCCCGCGATGATCGCCCGCAGTCCGCGCCCGCGGGCCTCCCGGCCGTAGCGCAGCAGCTTGTCCGGCGTGCGGTGGGCCGACACGACCTCGACCTCGTGGGGGATGCCGAAATCGGTCAGCGCCTGCGAAGCGTCGCTCATCACGCGCCAGTCCGAATCGGAGCCCATCACCACGCCGACCAAGGGCGCGTCGGAAGAATGCAGCGGTCGGGTCACCCGTCCAGGCTAGGTGCGACGGCTGGAAGAACCCCGCAACGGCACGGCCCAATCACTCAGCACCAGTCGAAGTGCGCCGCGCGTCGCACCGACCGGGCGCGCCTGGGAGCAGCTCAGTCGTCGAAGAAGGCCGCGGCCGCACGGGCCTCGTACGCGACCTCGTCGAGGTCATCGCCCGACACGTTGACGTGCCCGACCTTCCGCCCCGGACGCGGCGCCTTGCCGTACGTGTGGATCTTCGCCGCCGGATGCGCCTGCATCGCCGCGGCGAAGCGCGCGTCCAAGGAGTCCGTCGCCGGCCCGCCGAGGATGTTGATCATCACCGCCCAGTCGGATGCCGCCTTGGCGGATCCCAGCGGAAGATCCAGGACCGCGCGCAGGTGCTGCTCGAACTGACCGGTCACCGCTCCGTCCTGAGTCCAGTGACCGCTGTTGTGCGGGCGCATCGCGAGCTCGTTCACGAGCACACGCTCATCCGTCGTCTCGAACAGCTCCACCGCGAGCATGCCGGTCACGTCGAGCCCCTCCGCGACACCGACGCCGATCCGCGCGGTGACCTCCTGCAGGCGGGCATCCTGGTGGGGCGCGGGCGCCACCACTTCGGCGCACACACCGCCCTTCTGCACGGTCTCGACCACCGGGTAGGCACGGACCTCGCCCGACGGGCGGCGCGCAACCTGCTGCGCCAGTTCGCGCGAGAAGTCGACGAGTTCCTCCACCAGCAGCGCCCCACCGTGGGCATCCTCGGCGAGCGCGGCGAACCAGTCGTCGGCTTCGGTCGCCGCCGACACGACGCGCACGCCCTTGCCGTCATAGCCGCCCCGCGGGGTCTTCACCACCGCGCGCCCGCCGTGGGTGTCGAGGAAGTCCTGCAGCGCGGCGCGTCCGGACACCGCCGCCCAATCCGGCTGCGGCATGCCGAGCTCGGCGAGCCGGGTGCGCATCTCGATCTTGTCCTGCGCGTACCGCAGCGCGTGCGGGCCGGGACGCACCGCGATCCCCGCGTCCACGAGGGCGTTCAAGACATCCTGCGGAACGTGCTCGTGGTCGAACGTGACCACGTCCACCTCCCGCGCGAAGGCGAGCACGGTCTCCGCGTCGCGGTAGTCGCCCACAGCGGTCGCGGCCAGCGAAGCGGCCATCCCCTCGGTCTCGGCGAGCACACGGATCTCGATCCCGAGCTCCACCGCGGGGGCGATCATCATGCGGGCCAACTGACCGCCACCGACAACTCCGACACGCAGCGCCATGCCGCTCCTTCCGACCGGTCCATTGTGTCTCACCGCGGTCCCGCCCCGCACCGCGCGAGCCCCGATCCGACGCTCAGGCCGGCGCGGCGGGCGCGGGCGGCCTCGGCGGAATCCCGGGATCCCCCGTCGGCGTGACGGTCTGCGCGTCGCGATGGGCGAGGATCTGGTTGACCTCCACCTGGTCGACCAGCGCCTCGTGCACGAGCGCCACGTGGGGGATGTTGCGGAGCCGCAGCGGCTCGTCCACCCCGTTGGAGAGGGTGAGCGTTCCGGCGCCCCACATCCGCTGGAGAACCCCACGACGCACGCCGATCGAGTAGCCGCGGACGTGGCTGAGTTCGCGGCGGCGCCGCACGAACACCCCGTGACGCTCGATCACCCGGCGCGTGGTGATCACATACGTGCGCGACCACCACGCCAGGAACGGCAGGAGGACGAGAAGGAAGACGATGACGGCCGCGGCGGTCAGCAGCATCCAGTTCTCGAACGGCGCCGGCAGGTTGCCGTAGAAGTAGCCGACGGCACCGGCGACGGCCAGCAGCACCAGGACCGACCAGAACAGCCGTCGGGCGTGCGGGCGCACCCTCGCGATGCGCAACTCCGGGGTCGGCGCGCCCGGAGCCGGCACAAGCGGCCTCGAGCCCGTCCCGATCGGCTGCGTCATGACCCCATCATGCCGCGAGCGCGAGAGATCGCGCGGATGCCGCGCCCAGCGTCAGCGCACGTGCACCACGTCGCCGGCCGAGACCGCGATGGGGTCGCCTCCGGCATCCACCACCAGTCGGCCCTCGACGTCGATGCCCGAGGCCTCTCCCGCGAGGGCCTCCCCGTTCGGCAACGCCACGGTCACCTGCTTGCCGACGGTCGCACAGCACCGCACCACGTCCGCGTGCAGTCCCGACACCGACGCGTCCCCCGCCGCCGTGACCAGCCCCGAGAGATGCCGGTCCAGCGCATCGAGGTAGTCCGCAAGAAGGCGATCGTCATCGACGTCGATCCCCGCGGAGAGGAAGGAGGTGGCCGTTTCGACCGGGAGCTCCGCGCGCGACATCCGCGTGTTGATCCCCGTTCCGATCACGACGCAATCGGGGTGGCTGGGCACGACCTCGGTGAGGATCCCGCACAGCTTCGCCCCGTCCAGGAGCACGTCGTTCGGCCACTTGAGCGTCGCCTCGTGCCCGCTGGAACCCAGCTGCGCGCGCACCGCCCGAACCAGCGCCGCGCCGGCGGCGAGCGGAATCCAGCCGCGCGCCGCGACCGGCAGATCCGGCACCCGGACGAGTGTGGACACCGCGAGCGCGGTTCCCGGAGGCGCCACCCAGGAGCGGTCCAGCCGCCCGCGACCGGCGCGCTGATCGGTGGTCACCAGCATCGACAGGTGCGGCCACAGCCCCGGCGCGTCACGGACACCCGCGATGACGTCGGCGTTCGTCGAATCGGTCGATTCCGTGACCTGCACGCGAGGGCTGAGCTCTGCAGTACGGGGATATCCGGCGGCGGGGATCGTCATGCGCCCACCGTACGCCGTCGCCCTCCGCCGCAGGCCGCTCTTCCCCTGGCCTCACGCCATCCGCTACGTTCCGCTCGACGCCTGATCGAACGCACCAACGACAGCGAGATCGGTTGTGCGAACCCTCCAACGGATCCGCGGGCGCCGCCGATAGGGTGGACTCCGTGACCGACGACATCGACCTCTCCACCACCGCCGGGAAGATCGCGGACCTGCGGGCGCGCTACCAGGAGGCGGTCGTGGAGGCGGAGAAGACCGCACACGACAAGCAGCACGCCAAGGGCAAACTCACCGCCCGCGAGCGGATCGAGCTGCTCGTCGACACCGGCTCATTCGTCGAGATCGACGAGTACGTGCGCCACCGCACGACCGCGTTCGGCATGGACCGCTCCCGTCCCTACGGCGACTCGGTCGTCACGGGCACCGGCACCATCCACGGTCGCGCCGTCGCGGTGTACGCGCAGGACTTCTCCACCTTCGGCGGTTCCCTCGGCGAGGTCGCCGGCGAGAAGATCATCAAGGTCATGGAGCTCGCGTTGCGAAGCGGGATCCCGATCATCGGCATCCTCGATTCCGGTGGCGCACGCATCCAGGAAGGCGTCGTCGCCCTCGGCAAGTACGGAGAGATCTTCCGCCTCAACACCCGCGCGTCCGGGGTGATCCCGCAGATCTCGATCATCATGGGACCCGCCGCCGGTGGCGCCGTCTACTCCCCCGCCCTGACGGACTTCGTGGTCATGGTCGACAAGAGCAGTCAGATGTTCGTCACCGGTCCGGACGTCATCAAGACCGTCACCGGCGAGGACGTCGGCATGGAGGAGCTCGGCGGCGCGCACACGCACAACACCCGCTCCGGCGTCGCGCACTACCTCGCCGACGACGAGGACGACGCAATCGACTACGTCCGCGCCATGCTCGGGTATCTGCCCGACAACAACATGGCCGAACTCCCCGTCTACGAGACCGAGTTCGAGTTCGAGACCACCGATTCCGACCGCGCGCTGAACGCGGTGATCCCCGACTCCCCCAACCAGCCCTACGACATCCACACCGTCATCGAGGGCGTGGTCGATCAGGGCGAATTCCTCGAGGTGCAGCCCCTGTTCGCCCCGAACATCGTGATCGGGTTCGGTCGCATCGAGGGGCGCTCGGTCGGCATCATCGCCAACCAGCCCTCGCAGATGGCCGGCACTCTCAACATCGATGCGGGTGAGAAGGCGAGCCGCTTCGTGCGGTTCTGCGACGCCTTCTCGATCCCCATCGTCACCCTCGTCGACGTGCCGGGTTACCTTCCGGGCACCGACCAGGAGTGGACCGGCGTCATCCGTCGCGGCGCCAAGCTCCTCTACGCCTACGCCGAGGCGACCGTGCCACTGGTCACCGTCATCCTGCGCAAGGCCTACGGCGGTGCGTACATCGTGATGGGCTCGAAGCAGCTGGGCGCCGACGTGAACCTCGCCTGGCCGACGGCGGAGATCGCCGTCATGGGCGGCCAGGGGGCGGTCAACATCCTCTACCGCGGCGAGATCAAGCGTGCCGCGGAAGCCGGCGAGGACGTCGCCGCCGTGCGCACGAAGCTGGCCACCGAGTACACCTACAACGTCGCGTCGCCGTTCCTCGCGGCCGAGCGCGGGGAACTCGACGGCATCATCGAACCCGCGCAGACGCGCGTGTCGATCGCCAAGGCGCTCCGGGCGCTGCGGGGCAAGCGGGCCAGCCTGCCGCCGAAGAAACACGGGAACATCCCGCTGTGACCGGCCGCGACGACACCGCCGACGCCGACCCCGGCGTCGCCATCGACGTGCGCCGCGGCAACCCCACCGACGAGGAGCTTGCCGCTCTGATCGCGGTGCTCTCGGAGGCGTACCGCACCGAGGTCGACGAAGCGACGGCGCCCGTGCCCCCGCAGCGATCGGCGTGGGAACTCACCCAGCGCGGATTGCGCGCCCCCCTGCGCCGCGACCTCGGGTGGCGACAGGGCGGTTGGCAGCACGGCTGCTGATCGCATTCGGCTGATTCCCAGCTCTTGTCCCCCGAAATACCTACAGACGGCCTGTCGCGGTCGCCACATACTTGAAGAGCTGGAACGCTGCGGCGTTCGGCTGACCTGCCTCCGCATCGCGGACTCGTCAGGTTCGGCCCCTGCGGACGGTTTTCGGGTAATCGTCCGCCCAGGCGGGGAGCAGGCGTCATCGCCGCTCCCCGCCTCTTTTTCCGCCGTCCTGCCGGTCAGCGGCGGGGGTGGGCGATCTCGCGCCAGAGATCCACGGCGTCTTCGTCCGAGAGCCCCGCGCCCGACCCGGAGCGGCCCACGACGGTGACGGCGACGCTCTCGTGGGGAGAGGTGCGCACGTACAGGCGTTCCGATGTGGCCTGGCTGAGGGTCTCGGCCAGCTGACCGCGGATGATCGACAGGGTGACGTCGTCCACGCGATCCAAGCCGCCTTCATCGAGGACGGTGACGCTGGCCCCTCGACGCCGCAGCCGCTCGAGTTCGGCGCGCACGGCGTCGTCGAGCAGGCGGGGTCCGCGCAGCTCGTCGCGCAGACTTCCCTCCGCGATCCGGGCGCCGAGCCGCTCGTCTTCGGTGAGTCTTCCCCGTTCGGCGACGACCCGCATGAGAACGGGGCCGGCGATCGCCAGCGCCCGCTGCACCTTGGTGCGGCGCTCGCGCTGCCGCACGCTCTGCGACGCTTCCACGCCCGAGGCCTGCCGCTGGAGCTTGGTCAGTTGGGCGGTGTCGCGCGCGGCGCGGTCGAGCGAGAGCATGAGCATCTGAGCAACGGCCACCCACACGACCGAGCCGACCAGCCCGAGCCCGAGGGCCGTGAGCGGCCCCATCCACACCGCTGCGGTGACACCCAGGGCCACGATTCCCAGCCACGCGATCCACGGTCGACGCCGGACCATCACCACGACCATGAGCGCGCCGATGCCGCCGAGGTACCACGTCGCGTACGGCGCCGTCACATGGTCGATCCCCACCGCGAGCGACAGGGCGTTCGGCACGACGATGGCCGCCCCGAGGGCGAGGCCGGCCGCCCAGCCGGGCAGTCTGCCGGTGCTGCGTGCGGCATCGAGGGCCGTGTCCACGCCGTCGCCGTCCACCTCGGGGATGGGCTCCGTCCCGGCGCTCGCTCCTCGGCGCGGTTCCCAGAGGACGACGATCCACGTCGTGCCGAGATAGACGAACAACGCCACGACGAGAAGCCCCGGAAGCGGGACCGGCGCGGTCCACCACAGACCACGCGCGGCGAGGTAGGCCGTGAACGCCAGGGCGAGCCCGACGAGGATGTTGCGCACGCTCATCACGCCGACGTCACCCCCGCCCACTCCAGGCGCACCCGGGTGCCGTCGGCCCCGGAACTGACGACGCCGACGCCGCTGACCGCTGCCATCCGGGCGATGATCGACGCCCGGATCCCGAGGCGGTCATCCGGCACCGCGCCCACGTCGAAACCGGCGCCGTCGTCGCGGACCTCCACCACCACCACGACCGGGTCGCCGTCGGCCTCGAGCGACACCTCAAGACCCTCGCCCGCGGCGTGTTGCAGGGAATTGGACACCGCCTGGGTCGCGGCCAGCACGAGCGAGCGAGCGACTCGGCCCGGCACGTCGGCCGCGTCGGGCGCGACCCGGCGTCGGACGGTGAGGCCGGCCCCCATCTCGTGGGCTCCCGCCTCGATCTCGTCGGCGATGCTGTCGGGGGTCCGGCCCGCGTCGCTGCCCTCGCTCGCGTCGCGGTCGGTGTTCGCGAGCCGGGTGAGGGCTTCACGCGCCATCGACACGGCGAGCGCCTGCTCGCGCGGGGTATCGGCACGCTCGGCGGCGATGAGGGCGGCCAGGACACTGTCATGCATGAGGGCCGCGACCGCGACGCGCTCATCCTCGGCGGCGTCGGCGGCCGCGGCTCGCGCATAGAGATCGACCGCGCGGGTGCGTGTCTCGTCGACGTTCGTGGCGATCGAGCGAAGCAGCCAGCCCAGCGTGATCAGCACGCCGCCGAGGATGAGCGCGAACGACACATCCAGGGCGAGGGAGAGCCAGAAGGACGGATCGAAGGCGCCGCCGATGAGGCGGATGACCCCGAACATCAGGGGCGCGAGGATGGTCCATGCGATCTGCGCCGGCAGAGGCAGCACCAGAACGCTCGCGACGGTGGCGACGTTGATGAGGAACCAGATCCACGGCTGCTCGGTCGGCGACGTGTAGAGGCCGACGTTCACGATCGGGAAGACGACGAGCACGACCGCGAACACGCCGATGAACACCCCCGCCGTCACCCGCACCGCACGGCCCACGACGCAGGCCACGAGCATCGCGGCGAGACTTCCGAAGGTCACCACCACGAGGGCGTTCTGCGCGACGGTGCCGGTGGCGAGGGTCCCCAGCGCCGAGATCAGCCCCTGCAGGCCGAGGAAGACCGACCCCAGCGCGATGGCGATCTGCAGCACGCGTTCGATGCGATGTCGCGTGAACGACCCGAGGTCGGGCTCGGCCCCGCGCAGGCGCGGCAGCCTCCCCCAGGCTTCATCGACCGCGGAGGAATCGGTGCGGGAGCGGGGCGATGTCATCGCGCGCCCTCGGCGTCGGCGTGACGGTCGAGCAGCCCGTCCTCCACGGCGCGATGAAGCAGGTCGATCTTCGTCGGGGCGGGACGCCCCACGTCGACGTACTTGGTCCGCACCCGGGTGATGTTCTCCTTGGCCGTCGAGTAGGCCACCCCCAGGCGCTCCGCGACGACTTTCAGCGGCAGGCCGGCCGCGTACAGCCGCAGCACGTCGCGTTCGCGGGCCGAAAGCTGCGCGTCGGCGAAGGCGCGATCGCCTTCCACCGCGCTGGCCCATTCGACGTTGTTCAGCGGCTCCCCCTGCGCCACGCTCGACACGGCATGGAGCACGTCGTCGATGCGGGAGGACTTGGAGACGATCCCGGCCGCACCGGCGGCGAGCGCCTCACGCACCGAGGCGGGGCGGTCGGCGACGCTGTGGATGATCACGCTCGACCCGTCTGCGACCAGACGGGTGACGTTCTCGGTCACGGTCGACCCGTCGCCGAGCGTCAGGTCGAGGACGACGACGTCGGCGGGTCGGACCCGCTGCTCCTGCCGCCAGGAAAGGTACTCCGCAACGGTGCTTCCGGAGAACACCACCGTCGCCGAGCCTTCGCGCGCGCAGCCCGCTTCGAGACCGAGTCGCACCGACTCGTGGTCGTCGATGAGCGCCACCCGTGTCATGCGATCACCTTACCTGTGAGAACGCTCAGACACCGGCGCGCACCGCGCAGTGGCGCGTGCGGTGCCACGCGAACGACGCGACCCCGAAGGGTGGACGCTCAGCGTCGGAGCACCGCGACGGCCTCGACGTGGTGGGAGTTCGGGAACAGGTCGTACGCGTCGATCCGGTCGGCGAGATACCCGGCGTCGCGGAAGGTTCCGAGGTCGCGCGCCAGCGCGACCGGGTCGCACGCGACGTAGACGATCGTGCGCGGACCGAGGGCGGCGACATCCTCCACCACGTGGCGGCCTGCACCCGATCGGGGCGGATCCAGCAGGACGACGCCGCGGGCCAGTCGCGCGCGCTGGGCGTCGGTGGCGGATGCGCGCAACGCCGCGACCCAGCGGTCGACCCGCGCCGTCTCGGCCCGCGCGCCGACCCATTCCGAGAGGTTGTGTCCCGCGTGCTCGGTGGCGCGTTCGTCGGATTCGACGGAGGTGATCCGGGCCGCCTCGCCACCGAGGACGCCCAGCGTCGCGGCGAACAGACCGACGCCGCCGTAGAGGTCCAGATGCCATCCCTCGGGGTCGACGGGAGCGTCGTCGCCGGCGCCGTCGACCAGTCGGCGCGAGACGGCGTCGGTGAGCGTGTGGGCGGCCAGCCGGTGGACCTGCCAGAAGCCCCCCGCGTCCACGCGGAAATCGCGCCCGCCGACGCGCTCGATGATCACCTCGCGCGCGGCGCGGGACCGCTCACCGGACGGCCGCGGCACGATCCGCACCGCACAGTCGGCGGCTTCGACGAGATCGAGGCGTCCGGGCCGGGCGCCGGTGAGACCCGCGAGGGCGCGCTCGACGGCCGGTGTGGCCAAGGGCATCGTCTGCACCGGGATGACGCGGTGGCTCCGCTGCGCGTAGGGCCCGACGGCGCCGTCGTCGTCGACATGGAGACTCACCCGCGTGCGCCATCCGCCGCCGTCGACCGTCTCATTGGCCACGACGGCGCCGTCGGCGTCGCGCAGCGGCGTGGCCGGTGAGATCGTGACCGGCAGGTCGAGTCGGCCGATGCGGGCCAGGGCATCGCGGACCACGTCGAGCTTCAGCGCGCGCTGGGCGGCGAGATCGATGTGGCCGAAGTCGGCCCCGCCCGGACGCTGCTCGGGGGGGACGCCGATGTCGGCGGGCGCCCAGATATGCGGCCGACGCGACGGGGCGGCCTCCACGACCTCGAGCGCCTCGGCACGCCAGAAGGACTTCTTCGACGTCTCGGTCAACCGCGCCCGGATCCGCTCGCCGGGGATCGCATCCGGGACGAAGACGACCCGACCCTCGTGCCGGGCGACGAAGACGCCGCCGTGGGCGACTCCGGTGATCTCGAGGTCGATGATGCTGCCGACGTCCATGCCTCGAGCCTGTCACAGCTATCGTCGTCGCATGCGCGTGTGCCTCGCTTCGACCTCGCCCGCCCGTCTCATGCTGCTCACGCAAGCGGGGATCACACCGGAGACGGCCGCTCCGGACGTCGACGAGGAGGCCGTGGTCGCCGCGGTCGAAGCCGCGGAGGCCCGCACCCTCCTCCCCGACGAGCACGTGCTGCTGCTGGCCCGCCGCAAAGCCGCCGACGTCGCCGCGCGGATCGCCGCCGAGCAGCCGGATTTCGACGGCATCGTCATCGGCGGAGACTCGATGTTCGAGCTCGACGGCGAAATCCTCGGCAAGCCCTACACCCCCGAGAACGCGACAGCACGATGGCACGGGATGCGTGGCCGCACCGGAGTCCTCCACTCGGGTCACGCGGTCTTCCGGCTGGCACCCGGCGAGCCCGCCCGCGAGGCGCACGCGGTGGCGGAGGCCTCGGTGACCTTCGCCGACGACGTCACCGACGCGGAAGTGGCCGCGTACGTCGCCACCGGCGAGCCCCTCCTGGTCGCCGGCGCGTTCACGGTCGACAGTCTCGGCGGGCCGTTCATCACCCGCGTGGAGGGCGACCCGTCGACCGTGGTGGGGATGTCGTTGTCGACTCTGCGACGCCTCACGCGCCGTCTCGATGTGGAGTGGACCTCACTCTGGAGCGCCCCCACCGCGTGAGGCGTCCATCCTGGCGACCGGAGCGCGCGCGGGGCGTTGTACGAGGAAGACCACGTTTATTCATGGGTTTTGTAAGAACCAGTCAAAAGGACCTCGTGCACCGTCGGTAGGCTGACATCCATGCCTCGAATCGCCAAGGTCCTCATCGCGAACCGCGGCGAGATCGCCGTCCGCGTCATCCGCGCCGCGCGTGACGCCGGCAAGTCCTCCGTCGCCGTCTACGCCGATCAGGATCGCGATGCGCTGCACGCGCGTCTCGCCGATGAGGCATACGCCCTCGACGGGTCCACCAGCGCCGAGACCTACCTCTCCATCGACAAGATCCTCTCGGTGGCGCGACGCTCGGGCGCCGACGCCGTGCACCCCGGTTACGGATTCCTCGCCGAGAACGCCGACTTCGCCCGCGCCGTCATCGGCGCGGGCCTCATCTGGATCGGCCCCTCTCCGGAAGCGATCGAGGCCCTCGGCGACAAGGTCACCGCCCGGCACGTGGCCGAGAAGGTCGGTGCCCCGCTCGCCCCGGGCACCCCCGGCCCGGTCGACGGCGCCGCGCAGGTCATCGAGTTCGCCCGCGAACACGGTCTGCCGATCGCCATCAAGGCCGCGTACGGCGGCGGCGGACGCGGCCTGAAGGTCGCGCGCGAGTTCGACGAGGTCGCCGAGCTGTTCGAGTCGGCCACGCGCGAGGCGATCGCCGCGTTCGGTCGGGGCGAGTGCTTCGTGGAGAAGTACCTCGACAAGCCGCGGCACGTCGAAACCCAGTGCCTCGCCGACGCCGCCGGCAACGTGGTCGTCGTCTCCACGCGCGACTGCTCGCTGCAGCGGCGCCACCAGAAACTCGTCGAGGAAGCACCCGCGCCCTTCCTGACCGACGAGCAGAATCGCGTCCTCTACGACGCGTCGAAGAAGATCCTGCGCGAGGTCGGCTACCTCGGCGCCGGAACCTGCGAGTTCCTCATCGGCGCCGACGGCACGATCTCCTTCCTCGAAGTCAACACCCGCCTGCAGGTCGAGCACCCGGTCTCGGAGGAGGTCACCGGCATCGACCTCGTGCGTGAGCAGTTCCGCATCGCCGAGGGCGAGGAGATCGGTTACGACGATCCGGCCCCGGTCGGTCACTCCATCGAGTTCCGCATCAACGGCGAGGACCCGGGCCGCGGCTTCCTGCCGCAGCCGGGCCCCATCCACGTCTTCAAGACCTTCGGCGGCCCCGGCATCCGCCTCGACTCGGGCGTCACCGCCGGCGATGCGGTCTCGGGCGCCTTCGACTCACTCCTGGGCAAGATCATCGTGACCGGACGCGACCGCGCCGAGGCGCTCGAGCGCTCCCGCCGCACCCTCGACGAGTTCGAGGTCGCCGGCATGCCCACCGTGCTGCCCTTCCATCGCAAAGTCGTCAGCGACCCGGCCTTCACCGCCGCAGACGGTCGGTTCGGCGTCTTCACCCGGTGGATCGAGACCGAGTTCGTCAACGACATCCCGGCATGGGACGGCGAACTCGACACGCCGCAGCCGGAGGAGGGCCGCCACACGGTCGTCGTCGAGGTCGGCGGCAAGCGCCTCGAAGTGAGCCTGCCCGACCGCGTCGTCTCCTCGGCGCCGCAATCCGGCCGACCCGCCGTCGCACCGCCGTCGCGACGCTCGCACGCCGCGGCTGTCTCCGGAGGCGGCGCGAGCGGAGATGCCGTCAAGGCTCCCATGCAGGCCACGATCGTGAAGCTCGCCGTCGCCGAAGGTCAGGAGGTCGTCAAGGGCGACCTGATCGTCGTGCTCGAGGCCATGAAGATGGAACAGCCCATCCAAGCCCACAAGGACGGCGTCATCGGCGCGGTCAACGCCACCCCCGGCACCACCGTCTCAGCCGGACACCAGCTGATGACCATCGCCTGACGCGGAACCGCCCCCGGGCATCCCGTCGTCGATGTCGGAGAATCACCCGGATGTCGGATGATTCGACGCGCATCCTCCGACATCGGCGCGCATCTCCGACATCGGCGTGCGTGCGAGTCAGGCGTCGTCTTCGCCGTGGTCGACGATGTGCATCGCGCGCGTCGCGTCGGTGATGCTCGTCGACAGCGACGGATAGACCGCGAAGACACGTGAGACCTGGTCGACGGTGAGGCGCCGCTCGACGGCGATCGCGAGCGGATAGATCAGCTCGGAGGCCTTCGGGGCGACGATCACACCACCGATGACCGTGCCGCTCCCCTGCCGCGCGATGATCTTCACGAACCCGTCGCGGATGCGCTGCATCTTGGCGCGCGGGTTCGCCGCGAGCGGCAGCTTGTGCACGACCCCGTTGATGGCGCCATCGGCGATGTCCTGCTCGGAGTAGCCGATCGTCGCGATCTCGGGTGCCGTGAAGATGTTCGCGGTGATGCGTCGCTGCTCGAGCGGGATCACGACGTCGCCGAGCGCGTGGAAGACCGCCTGGCGGCCCTGCATGGAGGCGACCGACGCCAGCGGCACGAAGGTCGTGCAGTCGCCGGCGGCGTAGATGTTGGGCACCGAGGTGCGGGCGACCCGGTTGACCCGGATGTGCCCGGACGGCGTCATCTGCACGCCCGCGTCCTCGAGTCCGATGTCTTTCGTGTTCGGGATCGAGCCGACCGCCATGAGGCAGTGGCTGCCCTCGACGACACGCCCGTCGGAAAGGGTCACCGTCACCCCGTCGCCGGTGTTCTCGACCGTGTCGGCGCGGGATTTCGACAGCACCGTCATGCCCCCGCGCTTGAAGACCTTCTCGAGCACGGCCGCGGCATCCTGGTCCTCGCCCGGAAGCACCTGGTCGCGCGAGGAGACCAGGGTGACCTTCGACCCGAGGTTCATGTAGGCCGACGCGAACTCGGCGCCCGTCACCCCCGAACCGACGACGATGAGGTGCTCGGGAAGTGCCTTCATGTCGTACAGCTGGGTCCAGGTGAGGATGCGTTCGCCATCGGGTCGCGCGCTGGCCAGCTCGCGCGGCGACGCACCCACCGACACGACGAGGGTGTCGGCTTCGACGCGGTCGAAGTCGGTGCCCCCGGGGCCGGTGGAGACGACGACCGCAGAGTCGCCCTCGAGGCGACCGTGGCCGTTGATGATGCGCACGCCCGCGTCGGCGAGCTGCTGACGCATGTCGTCCGATTGCTGGCGGGCCAGCGAGAGCAGACGCTTGTTGACCGCCGCGAGGTTGATCGCGATCTCCGGCTTGAGGGGCCTGCCCTCCGCCCCCTTCGCGAACAGCTGCACGCCGAGGTCGCCGGCTTCCGCGATCGAGACCGCGGCGTCTGCGGTCGCGATGAGCGACTTGGACGGCACGACATCGGTGATCACCGCCGAACCGCCGACACCGGCGCGCTCGACGAGGGTCACATCCGCCCCCAGCTGCGCGGCCGACAACGCCGCCTCATAGCCACCGGGGCCACCCCCGATGATTGCGACGCTCTGTGTCTGCTCGAAGCTCAACGACGACATGGCTCCATTGTTCCAGTCCCGCGGACGCGCCACGAACGCGTCCTTCCTGGCGGCGACGCCCCGGCGTTCCTAAAGTAGGGACATGCACGACGAGTCCCGCCACCCTCTCGACGACCCGAACACCGACCCGTTCGAGGTCGCCGCGGCCGCCGCCGCCGACATCGCGCGCCTCACCGGCGCGGCATCGCACGACATCGCCCTCACCCTCGGCAGCGGTTGGGGCAAGGCCGCCGACCTCATCGGCGAGACCACGGCCACCATCCCCGCCACCGAGGTCACCGGATTCAGCAAGCCGGCACTCGAAGGGCACGTGGGGACGCTGCGCAGCATCCTCACCGCCGACGGACGGCGCGTGCTCGTCATCGGGGCGCGCACCCACTTCTACGAAGGACACGGCCCGCGCCGCGTCGTGCACAGCGTGCGCACCGCCGCAGCCACCGGCGCGCGCACCATGGTCCTCACCAACGGCGCCGGCGGCATCCGCCACACGTGGAAACCCGGCCAGCCCGTGCTCATCAGCGACCACATCAACCTCACCGGCGCCTCACCTCTGGAGGGCGCGACCTTCGTCGACCTCACCGACCTGTACTCCACGCGTCTTCGTGATGTCGCACGCCGCATCGACCCGACCCTGGACGAGGGCGTCTACTGCCAGTTCCGCGGCCCGCAGTACGAGACCCCGGCCGAGGTGCAGATGGCGAAGACCTTCGGCGGCCACATCGTCGGGATGTCCACGGCTCTCGAGGCGATCGCCGCACGCCAGGCCGGCATGGAGATCCTCGGCTTCTCGCTCATCACCAACATGGCCGCCGGCATCCAGACCACCCCCCTCAGCCACGCCGAGGTCATCGAGGCCGGCCGCGAGGCCGAGCCGGTCATCAGCGACCTGCTCGCCCGCGTCGTGGCGGCCCTGTGATCGCGCCCGATCGCCCCGTCCCGAGCGTCGAGGAGGCCGCCATGGACAGCACCGCACACGAGGATCTGCTCGACCGGGCCCGCGCGTGGCTCGCGCAGGATCCGGATCCGGACACCCGCGCGGAGCTTCGGGCGCTGCTCGAAGCCGCGGAAGTCGGCGACGCCGATGCGCTGGATGCCATCCACGACCGCTTCGCCACGCGCCTGGCCTTCGGCACGGCCGGACTGCGCGGCGAACTGGGCGCCGGCACGAACCGCATGAATCGCGTCCTGGTCGCACAGGCCGCGGCCGGACTGGCCGCCTACATCGCCGAACGGGCGGGCGTGGCCGCCGCCGAGGACGAGGGGGCGGCGCCTGCCCCGCTGCGCCCTGAGGCACCGGTGGTCGTCGTCGGCTACGACGGTCGCCGCAACTCCGACGTGTTCGCGCGGGACTCCGCGGAGATCTTCGCGGGAGCAGGTCTGCGCGCGGTGCTGCTTCCGCGGATGCTGCCCACCCCCGTCCTCGCCTTCGCCGTGAGGCACCTGTCCGCGGCGGCCGGCGTCATGGTCACCGCCAGCCACAATCCCCCCAACGACAACGGATACAAGGTCTACCTCGGCGGCGACGACGAGGGCTCGCAGATCGTCAGTCCCGCCGACGCCGAGATCGCCGCGCACATCCAGCGGATCGCCGATGCGGGCGACATCGCCGCGCTCCCCCGGTCGCTGGCGTTCGAGACGGCACCCGAAGAGCTCGTCACCGCCTACATCGAGGCGACCGCCGCCGTCGCCCCCGCTCCCGAGAGCGCGGAGGGGATGACGTGGGTCTACACCGCGATGCACGGCGTGGGCTGGGAAACGCTCTCGGCGATCGTCGAGCGCGCGGGCTATCCCGCTCCGATCGTGGTGCCCGCACAGATCGAACCCGATGGATCGTTCCCGACCGTCGTCTTCCCGAATCCCGAAGAACCCGGCGCGATGGATCTGTCCTTCGCCGCCGCCGACGAAGCTCAGGCGGACTTCGTCATCGCCAACGACCCCGACGCCGACCGGCTCGCCGTGGCCCTCCCCGATCCGACCGGCGGGTGGCGGCGCCTGACCGGCAACGAGATCGGTCTTCTCCTCGGCTGGCGCGCCGCACGCCTGGCCCAAGATTCCGACGGACCGCGCGGCTCGCTTGCGTGCTCCCTGGTGTCCTCGCCGGGCCTGCAGGCCGTCGCCGAGGCGCACGGCCTGGACTTCCACGCCACGCTCACCGGCTTCAAGTGGATCTCCCGCGCCCCGGGAATCGTCTTCGGCTTCGAAGAGGCGCTGGGCTACCTCGTGAACCCCGAGACCGTTCGCGACAAAGACGGGATCTCCGCCGCCGTCGCGGTGCTGGGCCTCGCCGCCGACGCCCGCCGCGCGGGCCGCACCCTCGCCGATCTGCTCGCCGAGTTCGACGAGACCTTCGGGGTGTTCGCCAGCGACCAGGTATCGGTGCGCACCGACGACGTCGCCGCGGTCGGAACCATGATGAGCGCGCTCCGCGCCCAGCATCCCGAGTCCCTCGGCGGGGTGCCGGTCACGCAGGTCGACGATCTCCTGGAGGGGGTGGACGGGCTCCCGCCCGGCGACGTGCTGCGCCTGTGGTTGGACGACGGATCGCGCGTCATCGTGCGGCCGAGCGGCACCGAGCCGAAACTGAAGGTCTACCTCGACGTCCGCGCTGAGTCCGCCCAGGAGGCCACCGAGCGGCTGGCGAACCTCGCCGACGGCGCCCGCGTCCTGCTCGACGGCCTCGCCTGAGACGCCGCGGCCCGCTACCGGAAGGACCTGCACCGGCGACCGCGTGCACGAACTCAGGCTCAGCCCCTCCGGCACCGGCGTGTCGGCCGCAGTCACGGCTGTCCAGCCTGAGTTGTGGCCCCCGCCGGGCAGGCGGGTGACCGGGGCCGGGGCCGGGGCGGGGCGGGGAGCCGGGTGGATCAGCCGTCGATGACGGCGACCAGCTCGTCGAGGAACGAGGTGAAATCGGTGCCGCGGCGGACGATGCGCTGCACGCTCTCGCGCTCGCTGAAGACCTCGACGAACTGCTCGAAGACGGTCTGGAAGGCCTCGCGGTCGCTCTCCGAGAAGGCGACGAAGGCGACGACCTGCACCCGGCCGTCTCCCCACGGGATGGACGGGTCGGCGATGCCGATGGCGATCGCGGTGCGCGAGGCGGTCATCCCCATCGCATGCGGCACGGCCAAAGCGTCGGTGAACGCCGTCGAGGAGAGCTGCTCGCGCTCGATCGCGCGGTCGACGTACTCGGCGTCGATCGCTCCGAGATCGACCAGGCGCCCGCCGAGGTCTCGGATGACACCCTCTGTTCCCGCCGTCGCGTCGAGACCGCGGAGGAAAGCGGAGGGGGCGAAGTAGCGCTCGATGTCGGCGCGCAGCCTCGCCAGACGCCGCGCGCGTCGGACCCGTCCGGCTGCGGCCTGCACGCGATCCACGTCGCCTTCGGTGAGGAACGGCTGCACGCGGATCGCACGGTCACTGGGCATCGGCGGGTCGATCGTGGTGAGGACGAGATCGGTGTCGAGAGACCGCCAGTCCGGGTCGGCTCGCGTCTCGACGCCGACCACCTCGATCGAGCGGCCGAGGGACCGGTCCACGCTGGAGCGGAGAAGCTCGTGCAGCTCGTAGTACCCGGGGCATACGATCGTCGCCGTCAGCAGCTGGTCCGCGCGACGGCTGCGTTCCAGGCGCCCGCCGACGTGCATGGCGATGTAGGCGATCTCGTCGTCGAGGAGGGGGATGCCCAGCGATGTGTTCAACCCGCTGGCGATGAAGACCGCGACGTCGAAGATCATCGGGTATGTCGATTTCAACGACCGCGTGAGGGGGTTCCGCGACCACGCCTGCTCCTTCGCCCGCGCCCGAAGGTTCTGCACGTGCAACGCCAGACGGAGGATGAAGTCGTCGTGGGCGATGTCGACGAGGAACTGCGCGGCCGCCTGTTCGACGACCTCGCGGACCGCCTGCTCGACCTCCGGATCGAGTCGTCCGCGCACGGAGGGGGCGGACGCACCGGGCGCGACCACGCGGGTCAGCACCAGGGTCGCGAGGTGGTACTGGTCTCCCGCGCCGAGCGACACCCCGAGATGCTGCTCGCACAAGCGTCCGAGGATGGCTTCGACCGCCTCGTTCGAATCCTGCGACTCGTGTGCGATCGCGTCGAGTCCGCGGTTCTGCGCGACCCGGTCCGCGGCGATGGCGATGTGCATGACGACGTCGGCGATGCCGAGCTCGTTGACGTAGTAGCCGAGTGCACCGAGCTCGGCGACCAGGTCGTCTTTGAAGGGCCCGAAGGCACGCGCGCCGACGGAGGCGTCGCCGAGCGTGCGCCGCAACGCCTCCAGATCGAAGGCGCCGGCGTCCATCTCGTCGTGCGCGAGGCGGCTGAGCAATCGCCGCTGCGCCATCTCGTTGCCCCGCAGACGCGCCGTCGACGCAGACCTCTCGAGCGTCAACTCGGTCCCGCCGAGCAGCGAGCGCACGCGCGCGAGGTCCGCCTCGAGCGTCGCTGGGCTCACATGCAGGTCGTCGGCCGTCTGGAACACGTCGATCCCGTCGGGATCCTCCAACAGCAGCCGAACCAGCCGGTGGAGCCGGTCTCGGGGCGTTCCCGCGTCACTGCCGGAACCCGCGCGCTGCGCCGCGCCGGCATCCGGCCCGGCTCGATATCCCTGCGGGCCGGATTCGATGGCGGTCCCGCCGCGGACCCGGGCATTGACCGCCGTGACATAGGAGCGGACACTGCGGGGCGTCACCCCGAGCGCATCGGCGAGCGTCGCCGCCGTGGCCCACTCGCCGTCCCGCACCAGGATGCCGAGCAGGCGATCCTGCCGTGCCTTCGTCAAGGTCTCTCCTCGCCTCTTCCACCCGCAAGTCTTCCATGAGCACCTTCCGGCCGGGCGGAAGGCGACGCCTTTCCTCCGGGGCGGAAGGAGGACTGGTTGTGGCGGGTTCAGCTGATCTCCAGAATCGAATCATCAGCGAGGAGTGTGGATCGATGAGGATCTTGGTGGTGTGCGGCGCGGGAGCGTCGAGCACGTTCGTCGTCCAGCGGCTGCGCCAGGCGGCGCGGGAGCAGGGCGTGGACGTCCATGCCACGGTCGCAACGACACAGTCCCTTCCGATCGACCTGGAAACGGCCGACCTCGTGCTGGTGGGACCTCACCTCCATGGTGAGATCGACCGGATCCGAGCGGAAGCCGCCCATGGCGGAAGCATCGTCGTGCTCATGCCCGCCGATGCCTATGCCGACCTGGACGGATCCCGATCCCTCGCGCTCGTGCGCGAGGCGGCCGCCGGAACCTCACACGACACCACCTTCGCGCACCCCCGCATCAGAGAGGATCACTCATGACCGCCGTCAGCCGCACTGTCCGGGTCGCTTCCGCCCACGGACTCCACGCCCGCCCCGTCAAGCTCTTCGCGCAGGCGGCCAAGGAGACCGGCCTTCCGATCACGATCGCGAAGGGCTCCGGCGCCCCCGTGAACGCGGCGAGCATCCTCGGTGTCATCGCCCTCGGCGTCGAGCAGGGCGACTACGTCACCCTCACGGCAGAGGGCGAGAACGCCGACGCGGCGCTCGACACGCTGGCTGAGCTGCTCACCACCGACCACGACGCGTAAGCGAGGCGATACCCCATGGCACAGTTGCGAGGAGTCGGCATCGGGCTCGGTGTCGCCCAAGGACCGGTGGCCCGCATGGCGCCGCCGGTTCCGGCCCCGGAGGACACGCCCAGCGCTCTCAGCGTCGAGGACGAGACCGCCCGCGCCCGTGAAGCCGTGGGAGTCGTCGCCCGCGAGCTCGAGGCCCGCGGCACCCAGGCCGGCGGCGCTGCACAGGAGGTGCTCGAAGCCCAGGCGATGATGGCGGAGGACCCGACCCTCGAGGAGGAGATCGACTCCCGTCTTGCCCAGGGGAAGACGGCGGAGTGGGCCGTCCACGACGCGTTCGCGTCGTTCCGGCAGCAGCTCACCGCCCTCGGCGGCTACCTCGGCGAGCGCGCCGCCGACCTCGACGACGTCGCCCAGCGCGTCATCGCCCAGCTGCGCGGGGAGCCGGCACCCGGTGTCCCCGACCCGGGACACCCGTTCGTGCTGGTCGCCAAAGACCTCGCCCCGGCCGACACCGCACTCCTCGACCTCGACAAGGTGCTCGCCCTCGTGACCACCGAGGGCGGCCCGACCTCGCACACGGCGATCCTCGCCCGGGAGAAGTCGATCGTCGCGATCGTCGGCGCAGCCGGCGCGAAAGACCTCGGCGACGGCGAAACGGTGATCGTGGATGCCGCCTCCGGCGTCGTCACGACCGACCCCTCGACGGAGGAGCTCGACCGCGCGACGCATCGCGCCCAGGCCCGCGCCGAGGCGTCGAACGCGCCGCTGACCCCGGGCGCCCTCGCGGACGGCACCGCCGTCCCGCTGCTGGCGAACCTCGGATCGCCCGCCGCGGCCGCGGAGGCCGTCGAGCTCGGCGCCGAGGGCGTGGGACTGTTCCGCACCGAGTTCCTCTTCCTGAGCGCCAGCCAGGCTCCGACGGTCGAGCAGCAGCGTGCGTCGTACACGGAGCTGCTCTCGGCCTTCCCGGGCAAGAAGGTCGTCGTCCGGATGCTCGATGCCGGTGCCGACAAGCCGCTGCCGTTCCTCAACGACTCCCACGAGGACAACCCCGCGCTGGGTCTCCGCGGCCTGCGCGCTCTGCGCCAGAGCGAGGACATCCTGCGCGAACAGCTCACCGCCCTGTCCGAGGCGCATGAGGCGACGCGCCGGACCCCCGAGGGGCCGGCCGACCTCTGGGTGATGGCCCCGATGATCTCGACCGTGGAGGAGACGGAGTACTTCGTCACCCTCGCGCGCGAGTACGACATCAAGACCGCCGGTGTGATGGTCGAGGTGCCCTCCTCGGCCCTCCTGGCCGACCGCGTGCTCCGCCACGCGGACTTCGCCTCCATCGGCACCAATGACCTGACGCAGTACACGATGGCCGCCGACCGCCTGCTCGGATCGGTCGCCTCGTATCAAGACCCCTGGCACCCCGCCGTGCTGCGCCTCGTGCGCGAGGTCGGCGACGCCGGGAAGGCCAACGGGAAGCCGGTCGGCATCTGCGGTGAGGCTGCGGCCGACCCGCTGCTGGCCGTCGTCCTGGTCGGCCTGGGCGCGACCAGCCTGTCGATGGCGCCCACCGCCCTTGCAGACGTTCGGGCGACCCTGCTCGAACACACCCTCGACGATGCCCGACGCATCGCAGAAGCCGCCCTGGCCGCCGATGGTGCGGCCTCGGCACGAACCGCCGCGCAGTCCGCGGCGACCCGAGAGAAGGAGACACAGTCATGACAACGGCGTCATCGCCCGCGACGGCGGGCAGCAAGGCGCGAGTCGGAGTCCAGCGCTTCGGCACGTTCCTCTCCGGCATGATCATGCCGAACATCCCCGCGCTGATCGCGTGGGGCATCTTCACGGCCTTCTTCATCGAAGTCGGCTGGACCCCGAACGCCGACCTCGCCACGATCGTCGGCCCCTTCATCCATTACGCCCTGCCGCTGCTGATCGCCTACACCGGTGGATCGATGGTCTACAACGTGCGCGGTGGTGTCGTCGGCGTCATCGCGACCATGGGCGCGATCGCCGGATCCGACCTGCTCGTGGCGAACTTCAACGCCACGCTCCCCGAGGGCGAGAGCCCCCTCGGGCAGGTCCACATGTTCATCGGCGCCATGATCCTCGGCCCGCTGGCCGCGGTGACCATGAAGTGGCTCGACAGCCTGTGGGACGGCAAGGTGCGCGCGGGCTTCGAGATGCTCGTGAACATGTTCTCGGCCGGTATCTGGGGCTTCGTGATGGCCATCGTCGGGTTCTACCCGATCGCGTGGCTCGTGAACGGCCTGATGCAGGCCCTCGGCAACGCCGTGAGCTGGCTGGTCGACATGAACCTGCTGCCGCTGACGAGCATCATCATCGAGCCGGCGAAGGTGTTCTTCCTGAACAACGCCATCAACCACGGCGTCCTGACCCCGCTGGGTGTGACGGAGGCCTCGGAGACCGGCTCGTCGATCCTGTTCCTGCTCGAGGCCAACCCCGGCCCCGGTGTCGGTCTGCTGCTGGCGTTCACCTTCTTCGGTCTCGGTGCCGCACGCGCATCGGCTCCCGGTGCGGCGATCATCCAGTTCTTCGGCGGCATCCACGAGGTGTACTTCCCGTACGCCCTCATGAAGCCGGTGCTGATCGTCGCCCTGATCGCCGGTGGCATGACCGGTGTCACCACCAACATGCTCCTCGGTGGCGCCCTGCGCGCCCCGGCCGCGCCCGGCAGCATCATCGCGGTTCTCCTGCAGACCGCAACCGGTGCCTACTTCGCGGTGATCCTGTCCGTCGTCCTCTCGGCCGCGGTGACCTTCCTCATCGCCGCCGTGATCCTGCGGGCCTCGCGCAAGCGCGACCTGGCGGCAATGGCCTCGACCGATGACGCCTTCGGTGCGGCCATCACCCAGACCGAGGCCGCCAAGGGCAAGAGCTCGGATGCGCTGCGCAACCTCCGCGGTGGTGCGGCGACCCAGGCGGACGGCGACGGTGGCGCCGCCACCGTGACCGAGCGTCAGATCAACAACATCGTGTTCGCGTGCGACGCCGGAATGGGCTCGTCCGCGATGGGCGCGAGCGTGCTGCGCAACAAGATCAAGAAGGCCGGCGTCGAAGGGGTGACCGTCACGAACAAGGCGATCGCCGCCCTCGACTCCAGCGCCGACCTGGTCATCACGCAGAACCAGCTCACCGACCGCGCGCGTCACCAGACGCCGGATGCGGTCCACGTGTCGGTGGACAACTTCATGAACTCGCCGCGCTACGACGAGGTCGTCGAGCTGGTCCAGAACCAGCACGAGAAGAACTCCTGATCGGACACTGCGGGGCCGGGGGCGTCCCCGGCCCCGCAGTCATCCCCCGCGGCACTGGCCGCGGCCCTCGACAGATGCAACAGTGGATGCCGCCGGCATCCGACACGAACGAAAGGCGGCCATCATGGCACGTGACGTCCTCAGCCTCGGCCAGGTTCGCATCCACCCCGGAAGCGCCACGCGCGACGAGGCGATGAAGGAGGCGGCCGACATCCTGCAGGCCGCAGGCGCGGTCACTGCGGAGTACTACGACGCGATGCAGCAGCGCGAGCAGACGGTGTCGACCTTCATGGGCAACGAACTCGCCATCCCCCACGGCACCAACGAGACCAAGGACACCATCCTCGACTCGGCGCTGTCCGTCGTCCGCTACGACGGCGGCGTGGACTGGGACGGCGAGCAGGTCACGTTCGTCATCGGCATCGCCGGCAAGGGCGACGAGCACCTGGAGATCCTGTCGCAGATCGCGATCCTCTTCTCCGAGGAGGACGACGTGGCGCGCCTGAAGGCACTCACCACCCCCGAGGAGATCTACGCGGTCGTCAGCGAGGCGACCGGGTCATGAAGGCCGTCCACTTCGGCGCGGGCAACATCGGGCGCGGGTTCGTCGGGCTCCTCCTGCACGAGGCCGGCTACGAGGTCGTCTTCTCCGACGTCGCCGCGCCGCTGGTCGACGCGATCAACGCCGCGACCGAGTACACGGTGCACGAGGTCGGCGACGGCGGGCGCGACCTGACCGTCACCGGCTTCCGAGCGGTCAACAGTCAGACCGACCCGGACCGGGTCGTCGCCGAGATCGCCGACGCCGATATCGTCACCACCGCCGTCGGACCCACGATCCTCCGGTTCGTCGCGCCGCACATCGTCGCCGCTCTGGCCGAGCGCGACGCGTCCCTGCCCGCGCTGCAGGTGATGGCGTGCGAGAACGCCATCAACGCCACCCACCTCCTGCGCGACGAGATCGTCGCCGCCGCGGGCGACCGGTGGGCCGACCTCGCACCGCGCGCGATCTTCGCCAACACCGCCGTCGACCGGATCGTTCCCGGTCAGCCCGAGGGCGCGGGCATCGACGTCACGGTCGAGCCGTTCTTCGAATGGGCCATCGAGCGCGGCCCCTTCGGGGACGACGCGCCCGATATCCCGGGCGCCCACTTCGTCGACGACCTCGCGCCCTACATCGAGCGCAAGCTGTTCACCGTCAACACCGGGCATGCCGCCACCGCGTACTTCGGCGCCCAGGCCGGGGTGGAGAGGATCTCCGACGCGCTCGCCGACCCGCAGATCGAATCCGCCGTGGCCAAGGCTCTCGAAGAGACCTCGGGCATCCTGCTGGCCAAGCACGAGTTCGACGCCGCGGATCTCGCCGCGTACCGCGCGACGATCATCGGCCGCTTCCGGAATCCGGCTCTTCCCGACACCGTGTGGCGAGTCGGCCGCCAGCCGCTGCGGAAGCTCTCCCGACACGAGCGGTTCATCGGCCCCGCGGCCGAGGCAGCGGAGCGCGGTCTCCCCACGTCCGGACTGGAGACCGCCATCGGCGCGGCGCTCGCCTTCGCCGATCCCGAAGACGAGCAGTCGGTGCAGATGCGGCAGATGCTCGTCGAGCGCGATGCGGCGGCCTTCACCGCCGAGGTCACCGGACTCGATTCCGACCACCCGCTGTTCGACCGCATCCGGGCCCTCGTGGAGGCACGTCAAGCTCAGGGCTGATCCTCGCCACGTCGTCGTGGGTGTTCCGGTGAACGGACGTTAACGCATAGGCTTCTGTGCGTCCGCATCCCGACGGACACTCCACGACGACGTGCGAGGTTTTATGGAGCATCGAAGCCCCTCTCCCCGCCGGTATGCCATCATCGGCGCCGGCCCGTCCGGCCTGTCCGCGGCACGCGCGCTGCAGAAAGCCGGCATCCCGTTCGACGGCTACGAAGCAGCCGGCGGCGTCGGCGGCCTGTGGGACATCGACAACCCGCGCTCGACGATGTACGAGTCCGCGCACCTCATCTCCTCGCGAACGACCACCGAATTCGCGGAGTTCCCGATGGCTTCCACCGCGGACTACCCCGACCACCGCACCCTCAAACGCTACTTCGACGACTTCGCCGCCCACTTCGGGCTGACCGACGCGTTCCGGTTCCACACCGCCGTCACCCGACTCGAGCGCGACGGCGAGGGGTGGATGCTGCACGCCGCGGCGCCGGACGGCCCGACCTCCGCGCACTACGACGGGGTCATCATCGCCAACGGCACCCTCGCCGCGCCGAACGTGCCCACCTTCCCGGGAGAGTTCACCGGCGAGCTGCTGCACACGAGCGCCTACAAGCGCGCCACGCAGCTGACGGACAAGCGGGTGCTGATCATCGGGGCGGGGAACTCCGGGTGCGACATCGCCGTCGACGCCGTGCATCACGCGGCATCCGTCGACATGAGCGTACGACGCGGGTACTACTTCGTCCCGCGGTACCTGTTCGGCAGACCTTCGGACACCCTCAACCAGGGCCGACCGCTGCCGGCGCGTCTCAAGCAGATCGTCGACACCCGGGTCCTCAAGGCCTTCACCGGTGACCCGGTCTCGTTCGGGTTCCCCGAACCCGACTATCGGCTCTACGAGTCGCACCCGATCGTCAACACCCTGATCCTGAATCACCTCGGCCAGGGGGACCTGCGGATCCGGCCCGACATCGACCGATTCGCCGGACGCACGGTCCACTTCCGCGACGGCACGAGCGAGGACTACGACCTCGTGCTCCTGGCGACCGGGTACACCCTGGACTACCCCTTCGTCGACCGGGACGCGCTCAACTGGTCGGGGGCGAGCCCCGAGCTCTTCCTCAACGCCTTCCCCCCGTCCTTCAACGGGTTGTACGTGATGGGCATGATCGAAGCGTCGGGCATCGGATGGCAGGGGCGGTACGAGCAGGCCGAACTCATCGCGACCTACCTCGACGCGCTCGAACACCACCCCGAGCGCGCGGCCGCCTTCCGGCGCCGCGTGCGGTCCGAACCATGGCCCGACCTCAGCGGCGGATACCGGTACCTCGCCCTGGAGCGGATGTCGTACTACGTCAACAAGGACGCCTACCGGCGAGCGGTCCGCCACGCCACCGACGCACTGCGGAAAGGCGATGGCGCCGACGACGGCGGCGCAGTCCGCCGGCCGCGTGGCATCCGACGTCTCCGACCCACGCGCCCGGCCGCACGGCGACAGGACGATGCGGAGGTGACGACGTGAACCCGGACGACGTGCTGCTGAACTTCACGCCCGGGACGATCCTGATCCTCAACGTCGTGCTCGGGCTCATCATGCTCGGGATCGCCCTGGACACCGCGCCGTCGGACTTCAAGATCGTCGCGAAGAAGCCCAAGCCCTTCGTCATCGCGATCCTCGCGCAACTGGTGATCCTCCCGGCCGTGACGTTCGGCCTGACGCTGATCCTGCCGATCAGCGCGTCGATGGCACTCGGCATGATCCTTGTGGCCTGCTGTCCACCGGGGAACATCTCGCAGGTGCTCACGCACCGCTCCGGCGGGAACGTCGCCCTCTCGGTCTCGATGACCGCGGTCGGCAACCTCCTCTACATCGTGGCCATGCCGCTGTCGATCGCCTTCTGGGGGTCGTTGCACCCCACCGCGAGCGAGCTGCTGGAGGTGATCTCGCTCGACGCCGGACAGATGCTGCTGGACATCTTCCTCATCATCGGCCTGCCGTTCCTGGTGGGTCTGGCCCTCCGAGCGAAGTTCCCGCGGTTCGCCCGGCGCGTGCAGCCCTTCGTGAAGTGGTTCTCGCTGATCGCGCTGATGGGATTCATCGTCGGCGCCCTGGCCGGCAATTGGTCGATCTTCGTGATGTTCCTCGGGATCATCGTCCTCGTCGTCACGATCCACGACGCCGTCGCCCTCGCCATCGGCTACGGCACCGCGGTGGTCGGCGGCCTCGCCACTCCCGAGCGGAAGGCCATGACCTTCGAGACGGGCATCCGCAACGCCGGCCTCGGTCTGGGCCTCGTCTTCGCTTTCTTCGACGGGCTCGGCGGCATGGCGATCGTCGCCGGCTGGTGGGGCATCTGGGACATGATCGCCGGGCTCGGCGTCGCCTCGCTCTGGGCGTGGCACACCACGCGCCGGACCGGCTCGGCGAAGGGTGACGCCTCCGGTCGCAGCGGCACCGGCGACGTCACCGCCGAGGCGTCGTCATGACCGGTCGCCGGGTGCTCGTGACCGGGGGCGCCGGCTTCCTCGGCTCACGGGTGATCCACGCGCTGGCCGCCCATCCGGAGGTGGACGCCGTCGTCGCCGCCGACGTGCGCAGACCGCATGAGCGCCCCGAGGGCGTGGTCTTCGCGTCGTGCGACGTGACCGCCGACGACGTCGCGGGCCTTCTCACGCGCCACCGGATCGACGTCGTGGTTCACCTGGCCGCGATCGTCGATCCGGGCCGCGACGTGGCGAGGGAGTACCGTGTCGATGTCGCGGGGTCCCGCCGTGTCATCGACGCCTGCGTCACGGCGGGCGTCCGCCGTCTCGTGGTCTCGTCCTCCGGGGCCGCCTACGGCTACCATCCCGACAACCCCGCCTGGTTGCGGGAGACCGACCCGGTGCGCGGCAACGACGCCTTCCCCTATTCGCGGCACAAGCGCCTCGTCGAGGAGATGCTCGCCGACGCCCGCACCGCGCATCCGGAACTGGAACAGGTCGTCTTCCGCATCGGCACGATCCTCGGTCCGACAGTCCGCAACCAGATCACGGCCCTGTGGGACGGCCGTCTCCTCCTCGGCATCCGCGGCTCCGACTCCCCCTTCGTCTTCGTCTGGGTCGACGACGTCGCCGCGGCGATGCTTCGCGCCGCCACCGACGGTCCGACCGGCGTCTACAACGTCGCCGGATCCGGCCGTCTCACGGTGCACGAGATCGGAGAACGGCTCGGCAAACCGGTCGTCGCCGTGCCGGCCGGAGTGCTCGAGACCGCGCTGCGGGCAGGCCGCGCGTTGCACCTGACCGACCACGGTCCCGAACAGGTGCGATTCCTGCGGTATCGCCCGGTTCTGGCCAATGACGCGCTCATCCGCGACTTCGGCTACACGCCGCGGATGACCTCGGCCGAAGCGTTCGAGGCCTACCTCGCCGCCCACCCCGGCGTCGCCCGCCGCGGGTGACCGTCACCGGCGGGCCGACGCCCGTCGGTAACTCCCGCTCCGCATGCCGGCGAGGGCGCCGGGGACACGGCGGGGACGCCCAGCGAGAGCATTTGAGCCTGCCAGGTACGGGATCGTCGGCAGCCGTCGCGACCCGTCGCAACCGGCGATCTTGAGGAGTTCGCGACAGAACGCGCGGGGCAGAATCAGGTCAGCGTTCGAAGCCCTCGGCGATCAGTTCGATGAGCTCTTCGCGCTCCTCGACGGTCAGGAAGGCCCCCGCGGCGGCATTCAGCTGGAACGTCTCGAGATCGGCGAGGTCGTAGTCGAACGTCTCGGCGAGCAGGTGCAGCTCACGGGTGAGAGACGTGCTGCTCATCAGTCGGTTGTCGACATTGACGGTCACGGCGAACCCCAGCTGGTAGAGCAGATCGAAGGGGTGGTCCTCGATCTCTTCGCCCCACTGGGCGATCGCCCCGGTCTGCAGGTTGGACGACGGCGACAACTCGAGCGGGATCTCACGGTCGCGCACCCACCGCGCCACGTCACCGAACTGGACCTGGACCTCGTCGCCCTCGCGAGACACGACACGAAGGTCTTCGGCCAAGCGCACCCCGTGACCGAGACGGAGCGCGCGTCCATCGATCAGCGCCGAGCGGATCGAGTCGAGACCGGCGGCTTCACCGGCGTGGACCGTGGTCGGGAGGAACCGCGAGGCGAGGAAGTCGAACGCATCGCGGTGCCTGGACGGCGGGAAGCCGTCTTCGGCACCGGCGATGTCGAATCCGACCACGCCGCGCCCCCGCCAGGAGACGGCGAGTTCGGCGATCTCGCGCGAGCGATCGGCGTGACGCATCGCGGTGATCAGTTGCCCCACGCGGATGTCGTGGCCGGCGCTCTCCGCAGCGTCCTCGCCCTCTTCGAGCCCCTCCTGGACGGCCTCGACGACCTCGTCGAGCGACAGACCGCGCGCGAGGTGCTGTTCGGGCGCCCATCGCACCTCACCGTAGATCACACCGTCCGCCGCGAGGTCCTCGACGAACTCGCGTGCCACCCGCGTGAGACCTTCCCGGGTCTGCATCACGGCCGTGGTCACGTCGAACGTCTTGAGGTACTCGACCAGCGATCCGGAGTCGCTCTTCTCGGCGAACCACTCCGCCAGGTCATCGGCGTCGTCCTCGGGGAGGTCGAGATCGATGTCGTCGGCGAGCTCGACGATGGTCGCCGGCCGCAACGCGCCGTCGAGGTGGTCGTGCAGCGAGACCTTCGGCAGGCCGCGGAGCGAAACGCCCTGCAGGCGTGCGTCGCCGTCGGGTTCGATGGGCATGGGGGTACTCCTCGGCTCGGATGGGCGGTATCGACAGTAGCGCCTGCCGACGCGTGACGGGAGGGGCGGTCAGGCGGTGATGCGCTCGCGCACGATCGGCGACGCCGTCGGTGCCTCGTCGGAGAGGTCCCACGCCCCCTCGACCGAGGCCAGAGCACGGTCGAACCGGGCAGCGTCGTCGGCGAGCAACGTGAACAGCGGCTCGCCCTTGCGCACGCGGTCGCCGGGTTTGGCGTGCAGGTCGATGCCGGCGGCATGGACCACCGGGTCCTGCGCGCGCGCACGACCGGCGCCCAGCCGCCACGCGGCGACACCGAACGACAGCGCGTCCAGCCGCGTGACGAAGCCGTCCTCCGGGGCGACGACCGTGTGCGTCTCCTGCGGCGTCGGCAGCGCGGCATCCGGGTCGCCGTCCTGTGCGCGGATCATCTCGCGCCACGCGTCCATGGCGCGTCCGTCGACCAGCGCCTTCTCGACATCCGCGTCGGGCTGACCGGCGAGAGCGAGCATCTCGCGCGCGAGCGCGACGGTGAGCTCGACGACATCCGCCGGCCCACCGCCCGCGAGCACCTCGACGGATTCACGCACTTCGTTGGCGTTCCCGATGGCCAGGCCCAGCGGGGTGTTCATGTCGGTCAGCAGGGCCGTCGTCGACACTCCCGAGTCGGTCCCGAGAGCCACCATCGTGCGCGCCAGCTCACGCGCGCGGTCGATGTCGCGCATGAAGGCACCGGAGCCGAACTTCACGTCGAGGACGAGCGAATCGGTGCCCTCGGCGATCTTCTTCGACATGATGCTGGAGGCGATGAGCGGAATGGCCTCGACCGTGCCGGTGACATCGCGCAGCGCGTAGAGCTTCTTGTCGGCGGGGGCCAGGCCCGACCCGGCCGCGCAGATCACCGCCCCCACGCCCTGCAGCTGCGCGAACAGCTGGTCGTTGGTCAGCGCGGCGCGCCACCCGGGGATGGACTCGAGCTTGTCCAACGTGCCGCCGGTGTGGCCGAGCCCGCGACCGGACAGCTGCGGCACCGCCACTCCGAACGACGCCACCAGCGGCGCCAGGGGCAGGGTGATCTTGTCCCCCACTCCCCCGGTCGAGTGCTTGTCGACGGTGGGTATGCCGAGCCCGGCGAAGCTCATCCGCTCACCCGAGGCGATCATCGCCTCTGTCATGACCCGGATCTCATCGCGCTCCATGCCGTTGAGCAGGATCGCCATCGTGAACGCCGACATCTGGGCGTCGGAGACGTAGCCGCGCGTATACGCGTCGATCATCCATCGCAGCGCCTCCTCGGGGACGGCGGACCCGTCGCGCTTGGCGCGGATCACGTCGACCGCGTCATGGGGCTCGACGGCGGCGGCAGTGGTGGTGTCGGTCACGTCATCTCCGTGGTGCGTTCTGGAGCGAGGTCGCGCGGCCCGAACGCGTCGGGCAGCACGTCGTCGATGGTGCGGATGCCCGAGATCGTCTCGAGCAGCATGCCGGGGATGGCATGTTCGTACAGGAGCTGGCGGCACCGGCCGCACGGCATGAGCGTCCGGCCTTCGCCGTCGACGCACACGAACGCCACGAGCTGCCCGCCGCCGGACATGTGGAGCTCGGAGACGAGCCCGCACTCCGCGCAGAGGGTCACGCCGTACGAGGCGTTCTCGACGTTGCACCCCGACACGATCCGGCCGTCGGTCACCAGCGCCGCCGCGCCGACCTTGAACCGCGAGTACGGTGCGTACGCGCGCTGCATGGCCTCGGTCGCGGCGATGCGAAGCACATCCCAATCGATATCGGTCATGTCACCCCTTGATGTACGGCTTGCCGGCGGCGGCGGGGGCCTTGACCTGACCGGCGAACCCGACCACGGCCAGCACGGTCACGACGTAGGGCAGCATCGCCATGAACTCCGACGGGATCGGCGAGCCCAGGTTGGTCAGCAAGGTCTCGAGGTTCGTGGCGAAGCCGAACAGCAGCGCCGCGAGGGTCGCGCGCACCGGATCCCATCCGCCGAAGATGACCGCGGCGAGGGCGATGAACCCGAGCCCTCCGGTCATCTCCTTGTCGAAGGATCCGACCGAGCCCAGCGTGAAGTACGCCCCGCCGATCCCGGCGATCGCGCCGGCCAGCAGCACGTTCCAGAAGCGGGTCGGGTTGACCTTGATCCCCACCGTGTCAGCGGCCTGCGGATGCTCGCCGACCGCACGCAGACGCAGGCCCCACCGGGTCTTGTACAGACCCCACGCGACCAGCGGCACCGCGACGTACATGATGTAGACGATGAGCGTCTGATTGAACACGACCGGTCCGAGGATCGGGATGTCCGACAGGAACGGGATCGGCAGACGCGGGAAGCGGGGCGGCGAGTTCAGCGTCTCGGAGTTCGGGTTCAGCAGCGCCCCGTGCAGGAAGCTCGTCAATCCGATGATGAGCACGTTCAGCACGACACCGATGATCACCTGCTCGACGAGGTACTTGATCGAGAAGACGGCCAGGACCGATCCGACCAGGGCACCGGCGACCATCGCGCCGACGAGGCCCAACAGCACCGAACCGGTCATCGAGGCGATGACCGCGGAGCTGAACGCCGCGAAGAGGAACTGCGCCTCGATGGCCACGTTGACCACACCCGCGCGTTCGCCGATGACACCACCCAGGGCGCCGAAGACCAGCGGCACCGAGAGCGACACCGCTCCGAACAGCAGCCCGGTCACCGGGACGAGTCCCCCCGCGGCCGACCATGTGAGGAAGGCGAACACGGCCAACAGGGCGAAGACGATCGGCACCCACAGGCCGACCTTGCGGTAGGTCGCGACGGCCCAGAAGGCGTAGGCGGTCAGCAGCGCGAGCACGATCGCGCAGACGGTCACCGTCGCCGCGGTCGGGACGCCGACGTCGCCGAGGTCAATCGACGAGGTCCGGTCACCGAGCCGGTAGGTGCTGATCCCGTCGCGGCCGAACACGAAGGCCATCAGCCAGATCAGCGCCGTGCCGACGGCGAGGGTGATCGGCAGTTTGAAATGCCGCTGCCTCACCCGTTCGCGGGTGATCGCGCCGTCCTGAGCCGAGGTGGTGGTGTCGATGCTCATGCCGCACCCGCCTTCGCCGCGCGGCGGGCTCGTCGCTTCGCCGAGACCTCGCTGTCGTCCTTGGGAAGGAAGAAGATCGTCCGAATGAGCGGCGGCGCGGCGATGAACAGCACGATGAGCGCCTGGACGACCACGACGATGTCGACGGGGATGTCCTGCGACACCTGCATCGTGAAGCTGCCGGCTTTGAGGGCGCCGAAGAGGATGCCCGCGGCGAACACGCCCCACGCCTTGCTCCGCCCGAGAAGCGCCACGGTGATCGCGTCGAAGCCGATGCCGGCATCGATGCCGCTGCCGAAGCCGCTGGTGATCGTCCCGGAGATCTGATTGACGCCGGCCAGTCCCGCCAGCGCCCCGGCGAATGCCATCGCGTAGAAGATGATCCGCTCGACGTTCACCCCGGCGGCACGCGCGGCGAAGGGGTTCTCCCCGACGGCACGCATGCGGAACCCGAGACTCGAGCGCTCCACGAGCCACCACACGAACACGGTGGCCCCGATGGCGACGATGAACCCCCAGTTGACCGTCAGCGGCGCCGGGAACAGCGACGGGAACTGCGCGGTGACCGGGGTCGGCGACGAGATCGGCTGCGTGCCGCCGGGTCGCTGCAGCAGGCCCGGGGTGGCCAGCAGCCACGCGACGAAGTAGAACGCCACGAAGTTCAGCATGATCGTGAGGATGACCTCGTGGGCTCCGGTGCGGGCCTTGAGGAAGCCGACCAGTCCGCCCCACAGGGCGCCGCCGAGCAGACCGGCCGCGATGGTCAGCGGGAGGTGGATCAGCAGCGGCGCCTGCACGGTGGTGGCGACCGTGGCCGCCAGCGCGATGCCCATGAGCATCTGACCGCGGGCACCGATGTTGAACAGGCCGACGCGGAAGGCCAGGCCGACGCCCAGACCCGCTGCGATGAGCGGCGTGGCGAAGTTGAGGGTGTCGGTGATCGGCTTGATCGCCCGCACGAACGTGTCGGCCTCGTAGTTCCAGATCGCGCCGCGGAACAGCGCCGAATAGGCGCCCGCGAAGGACTGCCACACCGCGATGATCGTGTCCTGCGGGCGGGCGAAGAAGTACCCGGCCGCGGACTGGACCTCGGGGTCGGTGAGGGCGACGAGGATGCCGCCGATCAGCATCGCCAGCACGATCGCGAGGATCGTCGTGACGACGTTGCCGCGCAGGAGCTCGCGGATGACCTGGTTCTGCCGCGGCGGCGGGGGCGTCTGGCCGGCCGGCGTCTGGCTCGGGGCTTCACCCGCGGCACTGCGGGTGAGGACGGGATCGCTCCCGCCGGGGCCGAGGCTGCTGCTCTCGGGACTCTGACCGCTCACGCGGTGACCTCCTCATCGGCCGCCTCGAGCGGCGGCTTCTCACCGGCCATCATGAGGCCGAGGACTTCGCGCGGTGCATCACCGGGGACGATCCCGACGATGCGCCCGCGGTACATGACGGCGATGCGGTCGGCGAGGGCGGAGACCTCGTCGAGTTCCGTCGAGACGACGATCACGGGAACGCCCGCGTCGCGGGTGGCGACGATGCGCTTGTGGACGAACTCGATCGAGCCGACGTCGATGCCGCGGGTGGGCTGGGAGGCGACGAACAGCTTCAGGTCGCGGCTGAGCTCGCGGGCGAGGACGACCTTCTGCTGGTTTCCGCCGGACAGTCGCCCGGCGGCGAGGTCGGGGCCCTGCGTGCGGATGTCGAACTCGGCGATCTTCTCCTCGGCGAACGCGCGCAGCACGCCGCGCTTCATCGTGCCGGCCGAGAAGAACGGCGCGCCGCTGGAGCGGTTCAGGATGAGATTGTCGGCGACGCTGAACTCCCCCACGAGGCCCTCGACCTTCCGGTCCTCGGGGACGAACCCGACGCCCTTGTCGATCACCTGCTTGACGGTCTTGCCGGTGAGCTCGTCGCCGTCCAGCGCGATCGACCCGGAGACCTTGCGCTGCAGCCCGATGATCGCCTCGGTCAGTTCGGTCTGGCCGTTCCCCTGCACGCCGGCGATGGCGAGCACTTCACCGGGTCGCACCGCGAAGCTGACGTCGTCGACGACGATCTGGTCGGCTTCGTCGACGACGCGGAGGTTCTCGACGACGAGCCCGCCCTCGCGCAGCTGCGGCGCATCCTTCTGCACCGTCAGTTCGACCGCGCGACCGACCATGAGCGAGGCCAGTTCGGCGTTGTCGGCGGTGGGGTCGGCTTCCCCGACGACCTTGCCGAGGCGGATCACCGTGATGCGGTCCGCCACTTCGCGGACCTCTCGCAGCTTGTGGGTGATGAAGACGATGGAGGTGCCCTCGTCCCGGAGCTGGCGCATGATGCCCATCAGCTCGTCGGTCTCCTGGGGCGTGAGGACCGCGGTGGGCTCGTCGAAGACGAGCACCTTCGCGTCGCGCGAGAGCGCCTTGATGATCTCGACCCGCTGCTGGGCGCCGACCGGCAGGTCGCCGACCAGCGCATCCGGGTCGATCTGGAACCCGAACCGCGCAGCCACCTCGTTGACGTGGGCGCGGGCCTTGTCGAGGTCCAGGGCGCCGATGCCCGTGGTGTCCTCGTGGCCGAGCATCACGTTCTCGGCGACGGTGAAGACCGGGATGAGCATGAAGTGCTGGTGCACCATGCCGATGCCCGCGGCCATCGCGTCACCGGGTCCGGCAAAGTGCTGCACCTCACCGTCGATGACGATGTCGCCCTCCTCCGCGGTGTACAGACCGTAGAGCACGTTCATGAGCGTGCTCTTGCCGGCACCGTTCTCTCCCAGGAGGCAGTGGATCTCTCCCGGCTCGACCACCAGATCGATGTGGTCGTTGGCCACCAGCGCTCCGAAGCGCTTGGTGATCCCTCGAAGCTCGAGCGTCATATCCGCCAATCTATCGATTCGAAAGGCGGCCGGACAGATGCACGCATCTGCCCGGCCGCCGGGGTGTTCCCTCGTCGCTTACGGCGAAGCGGGCGAGGTGGCGTCGATCGAACCGTCGATGATGCCGGCGCGGATCTCCTCGAGCTGCGCGGCCAGGTCGGCGTCGACCATGTCCTCGAAGTCGTGGAAGGACGAGATGCCGACACCGTCGTTCTCGAGCGTGCCCACGAACGGGGTGACGTCGTACTCGTCGTTGGCGGCCTGGACGGCGGCCTCGTACACGGCGACGTCCATGCCCTTGAGGATCGAGACGAGCAGCAGGTCGGCGACCGACGGGTCGGTCTCGTACACGTCGGCGTCCACACCCATCAGGGCGATGTCGCCGCCCGAGTCGCGGATCGCCTCAGCGGCCGACTGGTAGATCGGGCCGCCGACGGGCAGCAGCACGTCGACGTCCTGGTCGATGATGCCCTGCGCGACCTGCTTGGCCTTGTCGTTCGCGGCGAACTCCTCGGTGAACTGGCCCTCCTGCGACTCGATGTCCCAGCCGACGACCTCGACGTCGGTGCCGTTCTGCTCGTTGAAGTACTCCACGCCGAGCTGGAAGCCGTCCATGAAGATCGTCACCGGCGGGATCTTCGCGCCGCCGAAGGTGCCGACCTTGCCCGACTCGGTGTACGACGCGGCGGCGTAGCCACCGAGGAACGCAGCCTGCGCGGTGTCGAACACCAGCGGCTTGATGTTCGGGGCGTCGGTCTCGCCGTCGAAGTCGTTGTCGGCCCAGTCGTCGATGATCGCGAATTCGACATCGGGGTTGGCCAGCGCGGCGGTCACCGTCGGGGCGCTCAGCAGGAAGCCGACCGAGACGATGAAGTCGCAGCCGTCGGCCACGAGACCGTCGAGGTTCGCGTCGTAGTCGCTGGCCGACGAGGACTCGGTCGTGGCGATCTCGAAGCCGAGCTCGTCCTCGGCGGCCTCGAGGCCCGCCAGGCCCAGCTGGTTGAACGACTTGTCGTTGAAGCCACCCTCGTCCGAGACCATGCAGGCCTTGAAGTCGGACATGCCCTCGGCGGCGCTGTCGGTGGTCGTGTCGTCCTCCGGAGCCGAGCCGCAGCCGGCGAGGGCGACGAGCAGGCCCGCGGCGGCTGTGACGCCGACGAGCTTCTTGGTGCGTGAGATGGTCAACTCAGCCTCCACATCTCGCCCCGCGACTCTCGCGGGGACTGCATCAAGTTACACAGTGTTAAGTGAAATCGACAGAGATCCCGCACGCTCGCAGGCCAATGGTTACAAACCTGCAATAAGTGCTCCCGCGGGTCAGAGCACGTCGCCTCGGCCGGAGAGTTTGAGAGCGTCGACGACACCCTTCACGCGCTGGGCGTTCTCGCTCGTGGTCACCAGCAGGGCGTCCTCGGTGTCGACGACGACGATGTCGCGCACCCCGATGAGACTGATCACGCGCGAGGTCTGGCTGACGACGATCCCGCTGGCGGCATCCGACAGGATGCGGGCGTTCTCACCGAGGATGGCCAGGTCGTTGTGGCGCCCGTGCGAGTTGAGTTTGGCCAGGCTCGCGAAGTCGCCCACGTCATCCCAGTCGAAATGGCCGGGGATCACCGCGAGGCGCCCCTTGGCCGCCGCCGGCTCGGCCACGGCGTAGTCGATGGCGATCTTGGTCAGCGACGGCCAGACCCGGTCGACGACCGGGCCGCGGCGCTCACGGTCGTCCCACGCCTCGGCGAGTTCCATCAGCCCGGCGTGGAGTTCGGGCCGGTTCGCCTCGATCTCGGCGAGGAGCACGTCGGCGCGCGAGATGAACATGCCCGCGTTCCAGAGATACGAGCGGTCCGCGAAGTAAGCCTTCGCCGTGTCGAAGTCGGGCTTCTCGACGAAGCTCTCCACGAGCGCCGCTTCGGGGGCACCGTCGATGACGATCCCCTCGCCCTTCTTGATGTAGCCGAACCCGATCGAGGCCTCGGAGGGCTGGATGCCGATCGTGCAGACGTATCCCTGGCGCGCGGTCTCGACCGCCTGCCGCACCGCCCAGTCGAACAGGTGGGGTACGCGGATGACATGGTCGGCGGCGAAGGACCCGATGATCACGTCCGGCTCTCGGCGGTGCAGGATGGCCGCGGCCAGTCCGATCGCGGCCGCGGAGTCCCGCGGCTCGGATTCGAGGAAGACGTTTTTGTCGGGGATGCCCGGAAGCTGCTCCTCCACCGCGGCGCGGTGGGCGCGACCGGTGACCACCGAGATGCGGTCTGACCCGGCGAGCCCCTCCAGGCGGTCCCACGTGTCGCGCAGGAGGGTCTGGCCCGATCCGCTCAGGTCGTGCAGGAACTTCGGTGCGTCCGCCCGGGACAACGGCCACAGCCGGCTCCCGATCCCTCCGGCGGGGATGACGGCGTAGAAGTCGTTGATCGGCTCAGGCATGCGGCCAGGGTAGCGGCCCCGTGCGTCGGCCACCTGACAGCGGCTCGCGACCCGCCACCGCGACGTTTCTCTCGACGTCGAGAGAGTTAGGTCGCCCTAATCGCCGGATCCGCGCGGCGCCGAATAAGCTGTGCACAGCGCCCGCGTGACGCAAGGGACCGCCTGGTCCCCGAGAGGGCACCTCGCTCTCACCGTGTACGAGTCCAGGGAGGACGACCGTGTCTGCTCCAGCACGCGAGGTACCGACGGTGTCGCAGACGACATCGCGAGTACCCCGAGGAACGCTCTACCGCGGCAATGAGGGGATGTGGTCCTGGGTCCTGCACCGCATCACCGGTGTCGCGATCTTCTTCTTCCTCCTCGTGCACGTCCTCGACACGGCGCTGATCCGCGTCTCCCCCGAGGCCTACGACATCGTCATCGGCGCCTACAAGAACCCGATCATGGGGATCGGCGAGATCGCGCTCGTCGGCGCGATCGCCTACCACGCCTACAACGGGCTGCGCATCATCCTCGTCGACTTCTGGTCCCGGGGCGCCCGCTACCAGCGGCAGCTCTGGTGGGGTGTGCTGGGGCTGTGGGCCGTCACGATGGCCGGCTTCGTGCCGCGGCACCTCATCAACGTCTTCTCCAACGTCGGAGGGGGTCACTGATGTCCGCGACCATCGCCGACCCCCGCTCCGCGCGCCCCACGGGACGCCGCCGCGGCAACCTCGAGAAGTGGGGCTGGATGTACATGCGCGCCTCGGGCGTGCTCCTTGTGGTCCTCATCTTCGGCCACCTGTTCGTCAACCTCATGACCGGTGACGGCATCCACCAGATCGACTTCGCGTTCGTGGCCGGAAAGCTCGCCAGCCCCTTCTGGCAGTGGTGGGACGTGCTGATGCTGTGGCTGGCGCTCATCCACGGCGCCAACGGCATGCGCACCATCGTCAACGACTACGTGACCCACGACACCACGCGCCGCGTGCTCGTGTGGGCGGTGTGGCTGGCCGCGGGCTTCCTCATCGTCCTCGGCACGCTGGTCGTGTTCACCTTCGACCCCTGCCTCGGCGTGACCCCCGAGAGCATCCTGTGGGCCGACTGCCAGGCCGCGTGAGCGACGAAACCCCTCAGAGACGAAAAAGCGAGAGCCTGTGAGCACCGACACCGCGGACAGCTACGTCAAGGACGGCGTCCACTACCACCAGTTCGACATCGTCATCGTCGGCGCCGGGGGCGCCGGCATGCGTGCGGCGATCGAGGCGGGTCCCGGCGCGAAGACCGCCGTGATCTCGAAGCTCTACCCGACGCGCTCGCACACCGGCGCGGCGCAGGGCGGTATGGCCGCGGCGCTCGCGAACGTCGAAGAGGACTCGTGGGAGTGGCACACCTTCGACACCGTCAAGGGCGGTGACTACCTCGTCGACCAGGATGCTGCGGAGATCCTCGCGAAAGAGGCCATCGACGCGGTCATCGACCTCGAGAACATGGGCCTGCCCTTCAACCGCACCCCCGAGGGCAAGATCGACCAGCGCCGTTTCGGCGGACACACCGCCGAGCACGGCAAGAACCCGGTGCGCCGCGCCTGCTACGCCGCCGACCGCACCGGTCACATGATCCTGCAGACGCTGTTCCAGAACTGCGTCAAGCTCGGCATCAACTTCTTCAACGAGTTCTACGTGCTCGACCTGCTCACGGTGAAGGACGACGACGGGACGACCAAGGTCTCCGGCGTGGTCGCGTACGAGCTCGCCACGGGCGACCTGCACGTGTTCCAGTCCAAGGCGGTCGTGTTCGCCACCGGCGGCTTCGGAAAGATCTTCAAGACCACCTCCAACGCGCACACCCTCACCGGAGACGGCGTCGGCATCGTGTGGCGCAAGGGTCTGCCGCTGGAGGACATGGAGTTCTTCCAGTTCCACCCGACCGGACTCGCCGGACTGGGCATCCTCCTCACCGAAGGCGCGCGAGGAGAGGGTGCGATCCTCCGCAACGCCTCGGGCGAGCGCTTCATGGAGCGGTACGCCCCCACCATCAAGGACCTCGCCCCGCGCGACATCGTCGCACGGTGCATGGTCCAGGAGGTCGCGGAGGGCCGCGGCGCGGGCCCGCACAAGGACTACGTGCTGCTGGACTGCACGCACCTGGGCGCCGAGGTGCTGGAGACCAAACTCCCCGACATCACCGAGTTCGCCCGCACCTACCTCGGCGTCGACCCCGTCGTCGAGCCGGTGCCGGTGATGCCGACCGCCCACTACGCCATGGGCGGCATCCCCACCAACGTCAAGGCCGAAGTCCTCAGCGACAACGACACCGTCGTGCCGGGCCTGTACGCCGCCGGGGAGTGCGCGTGCGTGTCGGTGCATGGATCGAACCGCCTCGGCACCAACTCGCTCCTGGACATCAACGTCTTCGGCAAGCGCGCCGGCCGCAACGCGGTCGAGTACGTCAAGGACGCCGAATTCGTCCCGCTCCCCGACGACCCCGCCGGCGCCGTCCGCGACATGATCGAGGGCGTCCGGTCCGGCCAGGGAACGGAGCGCATCGCGGTGCTGCGCAAGACGCTGCAGGACGAGATGGACAAGAAGGCGCAGGTCTTCCGCACCGACGAGTCGCTCGGCGAGATGCTCGAGACGATCGAGGAGCTCCGCGAGCGCTTCAAGAACATCCACGTCGACGACAAGGGCAAGCGGTTCAACACCGACCTGCTCGAGGCCGTCGAGCTCGGGTTCCTCCTCGACATCGCCGAGGTCGTCGTCGTCGCCGCCCGCAACCGCAAGGAGAGCCGCGGTGGGCACATGCGCGACGACTTCCCCAAGCGCGACGACGAGAACTACATGCAGCACACGATGTCCTACCTCACCGGCGACCCCCACTCCTCGCACGCCGACGACCACATCACGCTGGGATGGAAGCCCGTCGTGATCACCCGCTACCAGCCGATGGAGAGGAAGTACTGATGTCCACCGCTCTGGTCGAGCCCGACGCGATCGCCGACACCGAGGCGAACGATGACACCGGCATCCAGTCGTTCCTCGTCACCTTCATCATCCGTCGCTTCGACCCCGAGGTCGACGCGGAGCCGCGCTGGGTGGACTACGACGTCGAACTGTTCTCCACCGATCGTGTGCTGGATGCCCTGCACAAGATCAAGTGGGAGGTCGACGGGTCGCTGACCTTCCGGCGCTCGTGCGCCCACGGCATCTGCGGCTCGGATGCGATGCGCATCAACGGCCGCAACCGCCTGGCCTGCAAGACCCTCATCAAGGACCTCGACATCTCGCAGCCGATCTACGTCGAGGCCATCAAGGGCCTGCCGCTGGAGAAGGACCTCGTCGTCGACATGGAGCCCTTCTTCGCGTCGTACCGCGAGGTGCAGCCGTTCCTCATCTCCGGCTCGGCACCCGAGCCCGGCAAGGAGCGCGTCCAGTCCATCAAGGACCGCGCGATCTTCGACGACACCACCAAGTGCATCCTGTGCGCCGCGTGCACGTCGTCGTGCCCGGTGTTCTGGACCGACGGTCAGTACTTCGGGCCCGCGGCGATCGTGAACGCGCACCGCTTCATCTTCGACTCCCGCGACGACGCCGGCGACGTCCGTCTCGACATCCTCAACGACAAGGAGGGCGTGTGGCGCTGCCGCACCACCTTCAACTGCACCGAGGCGTGCCCGCGCGGCATCGAGGTCACCAAGGCGATCGCCGAGGTCAAGCAGGCGGTTCTGCGCGGCGGCGCGTGAGCGTCATCCGATCGACGTCATAGTCTGAAGGCGTGAGACGCGCGCGACACGGTCATCCCGAGACCCCGGTCTCCGATGAACCGCGCGATCTGACCGTCGCCGAGGCGACCCACCAGGAGCAGACCCTCCGCGCCCGGTGGGAGTCGACCCAGGAGGCTCTGCGCGAAAGGTTCGAGCAGCCGATCGATCGCGCCACGACGCTGACGCGCAAGACGCTCGCGTGGTTCCCCGTGCGCGTGTGGCGGCACTTCCTGCAGCACAACGGCTTCCTGCTGGCCGCCGGTGTCAGTTATCAGGCGCTGTTCGCCATCTTCGCCACCATCTACGTCGCCTTCGCGGTCGCAGGCCTCTGGCTCGGCGGCAGCCCCGAGGCCATCCAGGCCCTGATCACCGCGATCAACAGCTACATCCCCGGCCTCATCAGCGACGACGGCGAGGGGCTGTTCACGACGCAGCAGGTCACCGAGATCGCCACCAGCAGCACCGGAGTGCTCGGGGTCACCGGTATCGTCGCCCTCGTCACCCTGATCTGGACGGCGATCGGCTTCATCACCTTCGCGCGACGCGCGGTCCGCGACATCTTCGGGATCCCGCCGGATCGGCGCAGCTATGTCCTCCTCAAGGCGCGCGACCTCCTCGCCTCGGCGATCTTCGGCGCCGCCCTCTTGGTCGGCTCCGGGCTGGGGTTCGTCGGCACGTGGGCGTTGGGTCTGCTGTTCGACCTCCTCGGCTGGCCCACCACCTCCACGATCTACAACGCCCTCGGCCGCGCGGCGGCCCTGCTGGTGTCGTTCCTGCTGTACTCGGCGGCCCTTGCATCGCTGGTCAAGTTCCTCACCGGCACGTCGCTGCGGTGGCGGCAGATCGTGCCGGGAGCGGTGCTCGGCGGTGCCGCGATCACGGTGCTGCAGATCGGAGCCGGATGGCTGCTGATCTACACGCCGTCCAACCCGCTGCTGGCCACCTTCGCGATCTTCGTCGGCCTGCTGCTGTGGTTCCGCATCATCGGGGTGATCATCCTCGTCGCCTCGTCATGGATGGCGGTGGCGACGATGGACGAGAACCTCCCGATCCTGCAGCGCACCGAGGAGGAGCGACTCGCCGCGGAGCACGCGGCGCTGCTGACGGCGGCGCGGGTGCGGGTGCGCAGCGCGCGGGCCGCGGCCGACACAGCACCGTGGTATCGCCGGCTCGCCGCCCGCCGCACGCTCGCCGAGGCCGAGAAGGAGCTCGCCGACGTCGAACACGCCGCGCCCGCGCCGGTGAAGCAGGGCTCCCTCTTCGAGTAGCCCCTGTCGGCCGGGGTGTCGGAGGGCGCGGTTAGGCTGGCGGGCGTGCCAGAAGCTCTTCGCATCGTGTCCGTGAACGTCAACGGCATCCGAGCCGCCGTCCGGAAGGGCATGCTCGAGTGGCTCGATGCCGCGGAGCCCGACGTGCTCGCCCTGCAGGAGGTGCGCGCAGATGCGCAGCAGCTCCGGGCCGCGCTCCCGGGATGGGAGATCGTCTCGGACGAAGCCACCGCCAAGGGTCGCGCCGGGGTGGCCATCGCCACACGCGCCCCCGTCGACGCGGTACGCACCCAGATGGGCGAGCCCGAGTTCGACTCGGCCGGGCGCTGGATCGAGGCGGACCTCGACGTCGCCGGAGAGCGCATCACCGTCGTCAGCGCGTACGTCCACACGGGTGAGGCCGACACTCCCCGCCAGGATGAGAAGTGGTCGTTCCTCGACGCGATGGACCAGCGGCTCCCCGCACTGCGTGCGCACTCACCACTCGCCCTGGTGATGGGAGATCTCAACGTCGGTCACCGAGAGCTCGACATCAAGAACTGGCGGGGCAACCGCAAGAAGAGCGGCTTCCTCCCGCGCGAACGCGCCTACTTCGACCGTTGGCTGGGCGACGAGGGGGCCGAGATCGAGTCTGTGGACGGCACCCGCGGAACCGGCCTCGGCTGGGTCGACGTCGGTCGCCGCCACCACGGCGACGTGGAGGGGCCCTACACCTGGTGGTCGATGCGCGGCCGCGCGTTCGACAACGACACCGGGTGGCGCATCGACTACCACCTGGCCACACCCGAGCTCGCGGAACGAGCCGTCGACTACCGCGTCGACCGTGCGCCTTCGTGGGACGCCCGATGGAGCGACCACGCGCCCGTGATCGTGGACTACCGCCTCGGAGCCTGACCCGTCTCGCGCGATAACCATGGCGTCACGGCTGCCTATGAACGCCGGGACCTCCCGCACGCATCTCGATAGGGTGGGGCCGTCCACAAGCACTGGGAGGCATGGATGGGCCATCGACGTGCGTACGCGCGCCTCACCTTCGCGATGGCGGCGGCCATCGCCGTCGCGCTCACCGGTTGCGCGGCGATCACCGAGTCATCGGATGCCGATGGCGGCATCCACGGCTCGGTCGATCCCGTGACCGCCGGCGCCCCCACGGCCGGCTGGGAGGTGCGGGCTTGGGCCATCGGCGCGGGCGCGCCCCTCGAACTCGGCACGACCATGACCGATGACGAGGGCGACTTCCATCTCGATGCCGTCGCTGTGCCCGAAGACCGCCTCCTTCTGCTCGAAGCCGCCCTCGACGGCGCCGAGCGCGCCGATCTCGTCACGGTCAGCGCATCCCCCGAGACCACCGATATGACGGTGAACGAGCGCACGACGGTGGCGGCCTCCTATGGTCTCGCGCAGTTCTTCGGACGCGAACTGCCCTCCGGAGAAAACCCGGGCCTGACGAACGCCGCGGCGATGGCGGCGAACCTCGCCGACCCGGCCACCGGCGCGTACGGAGACGTCCTCCTGACCTCCCCGAACGCCTACGAGACCCAGACCCTCCCGACCTTCACGTCGCTGACCAACGTGGTCGGCGCGTGCCTCGTCGACCGCGAGGTCTGCCGAGACATCCTCGAGACGGCCGGGGCGGGCGACACCGCGTCGCTTCCCTCCGCCCTCGCCGCGATCGCGCGGGACCCTTCCGCCCACGCCGATGACCTGTTCGAGCTGTCGCAGCTGGGGCAAGGCGATCGTCCGGGTCTGGATGCGGCGCCGGCAGCCTGGACCCTCGCGCTGCGGTTCGACGGCGACGGCACCGACCTCGCCGGACCGGGCAATTTCGCGATCGATCCTGACGGCAACATCTGGATCAACAACAACTACGAGTACAACGCCGACCCGCAGACCCCCGTGTGCGGGTCGGACCAGATGTTCGCCTTCTCGCCGACCGGCGAGCTCCTGGCGACGTATGAGGGCGGCGGACTGTCCGGCTCCGGCTACGGCATCGACTTCACCAGCGCGGGCCTGCTGTGGTTCAGCAACTTCGGGTTCGCCGCTGCCGCCCCCGGGTGCCCGGAAGACCAGCAGCCACCGCACAACAGCATGTCGCTGTTCACCTACGACGGCGAACCGCTTTCCCCGGACACCGGCTTCACCGGCGGCGACCTCAGCTGGCCGCAAGGAATCGAGGTCTCGGCGAACGACGACGTGTGGATCGCCAGCTGCGGCAACGACACCGTCTCGCTCTACCCCGGCGGCGACCCCGAGCAGGCCGTGAACTTCGCCGACCTCGGTCTCGAACAGCCCTTCGACGTCGTTGACAACGGGGAGCACATCTACGTCACGGGCATCGCGAACAACACCGTCGCCGTGCTCGGGCGTGACGGAACGCCGGTCGACGGCTCGCCCGTCACCGACCCGGGCCTGCAGAACCCGATGGGGCTGACGGTCGATCCGCGCGGAAACGTCTGGGTCGCCAATTCCGGGACGACCACCCTCCCCTGCCCCGATCGTCCGGCTGACGCCGAGGGGACGCCCTCCGTTTCGCTGATGAGCAGCGACGGCGCGTCGGTGGCCGCGACGTACAGCGGTGGCGGAGTGACCCGCCCGTGGGGGATCGCCACAGACGGTGACGGCAACGTGTGGGTCGCGAACTTCGCCGACCAGCGGCTGTCGGCCTTCTGCGGGGCGGATCCGACCACGTGCCCCCGCGGCCTCGACACCGGCGACGCCATCTCCCCCGATGACACCGGCTACGCCTTCGACGGCTTCACGCGCAACACCGGCGTCGCCGTCGACCCGTCCGGGAACGTGTGGGTGGCCAACAACTGGGAGAACGTCCCGGTCCAGACCAACCCGGGCGCGCATCAGATCGTCGCGTTCGTCGGCGCGGCGGCACCGCTGCCGGTCGAGCCGTTCACCACCGCGGGATGAGCTCAGCCGGAAAAGGGTCGCGCGCGGGCACGCCTAGGATTGCAGGGTGAACAAACCGCGCCTGTACTCCGGAATGCAGCCCTCGGCCGACTCGCTTCAGGTCGGCAACTACATCGGCGCGCTCATGCAGTGGCGCGATCTCCAGGAGTCCTACCAGGCGTTCTTCTCCGTCGTCGATCTGCACGCCCTCACGCAGCCGAACGATCCCGCGGAGCTCCGCGCGAAGACGCGGCGCACTGCGGCGCAGTACATCGCTGCGGGCATCGAACCATCCAAGTCCACCCTGTACGTGCAGTCGCACGTGAGCGCGCATGCCGAGCTCGCCTGGGTGCTGTCGACGGTCACCGGCTTCGGTGAAGCCGGTCGCATGACCCAGTTCAAAGACAAGTCGTCGCGATACGGCACCGATGCGACCTCCGTGGGCCTGTTCACCTACCCGGTGCTGATGGCAGCCGACATCCTGCTCTACCAGACCGATATCGTGCCGGTCGGCGACGACCAGAAGCAGCACGTCGAGCTGACGCGCGACCTGGCGGAGCGCTTCAACGCGCGCTACGGCAAGACCTTCCAGGTGCCCATGCCGGTGATCCAGCAGGACACCGCCCGCATCTACGACCTCCAGAACCCGACGTCGAAGATGTCGAAGTCCGCCGAGTCCGACGCGGGCGTGCTGTGGCTGCTCGATGACCCGTCGAAGTCCGCCAAGAAGATCATGCGGGCCGTCACCGACTCCGAGGGTGCGGTGCGGTACGACCGCGAGAACAAGCCCGGTGTCTCCAACCTCCTGGTCATCTACGCGGCCCTCACCGGCCGTCAGATCCCGGCCATCGAAGACGAGTACGCCGGCCGCGGCTACGGTGACTTCAAGAAGGGGCTGGCCGAGGTCGTCGTGACGGAATTCGGACCGGTCCGCGAACGCGCCCTCGCTCTGCTGGACGACCCGGCCGAACTCGACCGCGTGCTCGCCGCGAACGCCGCGAAGGCCGAAGAGGTGGCCGATCGCACGCTGGGAGACGTCTACGACAAGATCGGCCTCCTCCGCCGCGTCTGACCGGCCCTCGCCCGCCCGAGCTACGCGCACCAACTCAGGCTGTGCGAGCGGGCACGCCCGGGAGCGGCGCGCAACGGCGCGGTGACTGCTGCCCCAGGGCGGCTCGCAGCCTGAGTTCGTGCCGTCGCCGCCCGCTCAACGGCCGCGGTGGGCTCCGAGGAGACCGCGAAGGCCGGCAGCGACCTCCTGAGGCTGGTACAGGATCTGCGCGGCGGTGACGCGCCAGGTCGCGTAGCCGCGCTGCGCGAGTGCGAGGTCGCGACGTCGGTCCTTCAGCTGCTGACGCCACGAGGAGTGGAATTCCTCGCTGTCGCACTCGATCACGAGCCAGCCGTCCACGAGGATGTCGACCCGACCGACGCCGTCGATGACGACCTGCAGGTCGTAGGTCGCGCCGGCGGCTCGAACCATCAGCCGCATCAACGTCTCCGTGCCCGACTCGGCCCGGTGATCGAGCAGCGCACGCACGATGCGGTACTTCGACGGCAGCGAGGCGAAGATCTCCGCGATCTCCGCCTCGCCGACCAGTCCTCGATGCAGCGCGCTGTCCAAGGTGGCGACCGCATGGCGCGCCGGCTGGCAGCGCACCGCGTGCGCGAGCGCATCGACCACGTGCACGCATGGGTCGTCCGCGCCGAGGGTCCGCAGCAGCGGCACCCAGTGGAGGACGACCTCGCGCGTATCCCGGCCGGCCAGAGGAGTGGCGCGATCGAGGGGGGACCGCATTCGACTGGCATTCGCAGACATCTGCACGTGGAGTCCCCCACGGGTGAAGACGAACACCTGCAGCAGACGGAGGAGGGCGAGGCAGGTCAGTCTCCCACCGACACGCACCGCGCGGATCAGGTCGGCCGGCGCGGTCGAGGCGAGGTAGCGATCTCTTCGGGCGCGGACGAGCCACCCCTGGTCCACCGCCCTCTCTATGCCCTGACGACTCATCCCCTCCGCTCGCAGCTCGCCACGGGTCCGTATCCGCCATTCCGATTCCACTGCGGCATCCTGCTGCCGGAGCGAGACCGCCACGCACCGCCGCCCGCCGGCTGTGGATGGCGGGCGGCGACCCCGCACGTGCGCAGGGGCGCCCGGCATCGCGCGGCGAGGCTCACCTCTTGCACCAACTCAGGCTCAGACCGCTCCTGGCCGCCTGCCGTCGGCTGCTGTCGCCGTTCAGCCTGAGTTCGTGCATGGAGTGACCGGAAGGCGGGATCGGGGGACGTAGGCTGGAATGATGCGTCCGGTCACCCTCACCTCCGACCGATTCGTGATGTCGGTGCCGGTTCCCGGAGACGCCGAGGCCGTCTTCGGCGCCTGCCAGGACCCTGAGATCCAACGCTGGACGACCGTGCCGTCGCCCTACGAGCGGGCGCACGCGGTCGAGTACTGCACCACGGCCGCCGCGCAGTGGCAGTCGGGTGCCGAGCAGCTCTGGGTGATCCGCGACGGCGGCCTCCTGCTCGGGGTGATCGGACTTCACCGGACCTCCGACGACTCCGCGGACCTCGGGTACTGGATCGGCCCGACGGCCCGCGGACGCGGAGTGCTGACGGAGGCGGCGCGGGTGGTCCTCGACTGGGGTTTCGCCGCGGACGGCGGCGCCTATGCGCGCATCGGGTGGCGGGCCGCCGCCGGCAACCGGGCGTCGGCACGCGCAGCCCGCGCCCTCGGCTTCCGCTTCGAAGGCACATCGCGCATGGCGTTTCCCAGCGCCCGCGGGCGTGAAGACGCGTGGTTCGCCGGGCTCCTCCCGGATGACGACCGGGTCCCCCGCGACTGGCCGATGCTCGCGGCGGCTTCGTCGCCGCCCTGAGGATGCGAGCCGGTCGCGGGAGGATCCGGCCCCGGCGTGGGCGACCCGTGCCAGGATGAGGGCATGCCGGAGATGCCGGAGGTCCAGGGACTCGTCGATTACCTCGACGGGCGGATCGCCGGGCTGAGCATCGCGAAGGTCACGGTCGCGAGCATCGCCGCGCTCAAGACCTACGACCCACCGGTGCACACGCTCCACGACGCGGCGATCGCCGGTGTGGCGCGGCGGGGCAAGTTCGTCGACGTGTCCGCGACCGCGCCCGACGGTGCCCCGCTGCACCTCGTCTTCCACCTGGCGAAGGCCGGGTGGCTGCGCTGGTACGACGCCCTTCCCACCACCGTGATCCGTCCGGGCAAGTCACCGATCGCCGTGCGCGTCGCACTGTCGGACGGCTCCGGGTTCGACCTCACGGAAGCGGGCACCAAGAAATCGCTGTCGGTGTCGGTGGTCAGGAGTCCGGATGACGTGCCGGGGATCGCCCGGCTGGGTCCGGATCCGCTGGATCCCACCTTCACCATCGACGCGCTCGCCTCCGTTCTCGCGGGGCGTCGAACCCAGATCAAGGGCGTGCTGCGCGATCAGAGCCTCATCGCCGGTATCGGCAACGCCTATTCCGACGAGATCCTGCACGCGGCGCGGATGTCACCGTACGCGCTCGCGTCGACGCTGGACGCCGAGACCGTCTCGCACCTGTACGACGCGATGCAGACCACCCTCGCCGAGGCGATCACGGCGGCATCGGGCAAGCCTCCGGCCGACCTCAAGGACGCCAAGCGACGCGGGATGAAGGTCCACGCCCGCCGCGGCGAGGCGTGCCCGGTGTGCGGCGACGAGGTACGCAGCGTCTTCTTCGCCGACAACTCCCTGGAGTACTGTGCGACGTGCCAGACGGGCGGCAAGGTCCTCGCCGACCGGCGCATGTCGCGCCTGCTCAAATGACGTTCAGTCGTCGGCGGTGCCCATGAGGACCCGGGCGTCGTCGTCGACCCAGTCGAGGGACTTCGACACCGCCTTCCGCCACAGCCGCCGGCGACGGGAACGCTCGTCTTCCGCCATGGTGGGCTCGAAGCGGCGATCTTCCTGCCAGTGCGCGCGCAGTTCGTCGTGGTCGGCCCACACCCCGGTCGCCAGGCCCGCGGCGTAGGCCGCCCCGAGGGCGGTGGTCTCGACGACCTTCGGACGGACGACCGGGATGCCGAGGATGTCGGCTTGGAACTGCATGAGCAGGTCGTTCTTGGTCATGCCGCCGTCGACGCGGATCTCCTCGAGCCGGTGGCCGGTGTCGGCCTCGACGGCTTCGATCACGTCCCACGACTGGAACGCCGTGGACTCGAGGGCGGCCCGCGCGATGTGATGGCGGTTGACGTAGCGGGTGAGGCCCACGATCGCCCCGCGCGCGTCGGGTCGCCAGTGCGGGGCGAACAGGCCGCTGAAGGCCGGGACGAAGTAGGCGCCGCCGGCGTCGTCGACGCCTCCGGCGAGGTCCTCGACCTCGTCGGAGGAGCGGATGATCCCGAGGTTGTCGCGAAGCCACTGCACGAGCGACCCGGTGACGGCGATCGACCCCTCCAGCGCGTAGCGCGCGGGTTCGTCGCCGATCCGGTATGCCACGGTGGTGATCAGCCCGTTGCCCGAACGGACGATCTCGGTGCCGGTTCCCACGAGGAGGAAGTTGCCCGTGCCATAGGTGTTCTTCGACTCCCCCGGCTCGAAGGCGGCCTGGCCGAACGTCGCCGCCTGCTGATCGCCGAGGATTCCCGCGATCGGAATGCCGGCCGCCGTGGCGGGTTCCACCACCTCGCCGACGACAGCGGAAGACGGGCGGATGTCGGGAAGCATCGAGCGGGGGATGTCCCACACCCGCAGCATCTCGTCGGACCAGTCCAGGGTCTCGAGGTCCATCAGCAGCGTGCGGCTGGCGTTGGTGACATCGGTGATGTGCTCGCGCCCGCCGGTGAGCTTCCAGATCACCCACGAGTCGGGCGTGCCGAACAGCAGGTCGCCGGCCTCGGCGGCCGCGCGGGCGCCCTCGACGTTGTCGAGCATCCAGGCGACCTTGGAGGCGGAGAAGTAGGTGGCCAACGGAAGGCCCGTCGTCCCGGCGAAGCGGTCCACGCCGCCGTCGGCGGCGAAACGATCGATGCGCGGTTGCGTACGGGTGTCCTGCCACACGATCGCATTGCCGATCGGGCGTCCGGTGTGACGGTCCCACACCACCGCGGTCTCGCGCTGGTTGGTCACGCCGATCCCGGCGATGTCGCCCGCGGAGAGCCCGGACTGCTCCAGCACCGTTTCGAGGACCCACGACGTATTGGTCCAGATCTCGTCGGGGTCGTGCTCGACCCACCCCGCTTTGGGGAAGATCTGCTCGTGCTCGCGCTGCGCGCTCGTGACGATGGACCCGCGGGCATCGAACACGATCGCCCGGGTCGAGGTGGTCCCCTGATCGATCGCGATCACGTGTTCGGCCACGTCGCCTCTTTCTTCTCGGATGGGATGCGGGGCACCCGTGGGCCGGGTGCCCCGCATCGGGTCATACGACGTACGTCAGCGTATTCGACGCGGAGATCATGGCAACGGCCGCCGCCATGATCAGCCCGCCGATGTACGGGTTGGACGTCTCTCGGTAGATCTTCCGCGACACGATCGCCGCGACCGGGAGGATCACCAGTACCGGGAACAGCCAGATGCTGAAGATGCCTCCGAAGCCCGGGATGAGGTGACCGCTCGACGCGAAGGTCACGTACTGCGCGACGACCAGCACGAGCGGGCCAAGCGCATTGAAGAACGCCAGCAGGGCGGTGTTGATCCACTCACGACCACCGATGGTCACACGGTTGAAGACGTTGACGGCGACGGAGTTCGCGACGAAGTAGATCACGAACAGCGGCAGGACGATCAGCGCGAGGCCGATCTTGTCGGGGGTGAACGCCCGCACCGCGAGGACCCACAGGCGGAAGTCGGTCTGGAAGAAGTAGTCCACGACGAACACGAGTCCGAACGCCGCGACCACGGTCAGCAGCGCGACGGCGACGCCGGCGCCGAACGGTCGCCATCCCTGCCAGAGACCGCGGACGGCGAGGTCGGCATTCCTGCCACGCAGGGTGAACCACCACGCGGCCACGAGCACCACGAGGGTGAACACGCCGTTGACCGCCGCCCAGAAGCCGATGAAGTACGGCGGACTCTGCGGGATGAACGGCGGCACCAGGCCGGTGAAGGCCTGCTGGCTCAACCACACATACGTGACGGCGCTGACGACGGCGGACACCGCCAGGCCGCCCCAGAACCACAGCTTCGCTGCGCGTCCGGCCAGAGGTTGCGCGTCAGGGGCGGGGAGGCGGGCCGCTGCGAACATCTTCGTCGTCACCAGAGCACGGGCGAACGCCACGAGGAAGATTCCGAATCCGATCAGTCCGAGGGTGTTGAAGAAGACCTTCCACTGCCACACCTGATCGGCGGCGTCGATCGGATTCGGCGACTCGAACACGGTGTCGAAGAATTCCACCAGGTCGCCTGCCGCCGTCGCGGAGGTGTGGGACCACGGGTGGGTCTGGTCCAGGCTGTAGATCACGCGGGAGCTGTCGGTGCCGTCGATGGTCTCGTCGTAGTAGACCCCGGCCTCGCGCTCGTCGGTGAACGACGATGGTTCGGCTCCGAAGTGCAGGAAGGACTGCGCGTTATCGGTCGTGACGTAGTCCCGAGGGGCGGTGAGCACGACGCCGTTCTCGTCGTAGGTGCGGAAGAAGAACTCGTCGTACTTCGCCTGGATGAGACCCGTGTCGCGGGCGCCGTAGACGTTGACCCACTCCCCCGTCTCGGGATTCTGGTAGATCGGGTCGTTGTCGACCAACAGGACGGCGGCGATGAGCGTTTCGGCGGCTTCGTTGTCCTCGAGCACGGAGAAATTCGCGGCACGGGCGCCGTTGGAGTGACCTGTCACGCCGATCTTCTGAGGATCGACGTATGGCAGGTCATGCATGAGCTTGACGGCGTCGTACATGCCGGTCCCGGCCACGGCCTCCTCGCCGGGGACGAGCCAGTCGCTGTCGCCGTGACCGTACATGTCGATCGACATGACCACGAATCCGCGCCGCGCAAGCTCGACGTAGTTCAGGTCCTGCATCTCACGGTTGTTGAACCAGCCGTGGCTGGCGACGACACCCGGGGCGGGGTTGTCGGCGGTGGCACTCTCAGGGACGTAGAGCAGTGCGCTCATCGTCTTCCCGGTGGGCGTCTCCCAGCGCAAGTCCTCGATCTCGACGCTTCCGGCGTCGGTCTGGACGAGCGAAGCCCCGACGCCGGACACGGCGACGAGGATCAGGGAGAGCACCAGCCAGAAGGCATTCCGGCGGTACAGCTGCGGTTTCACGTGGACACTCCTTCGTGAGTCGGGTGGAGTCGCAGGATCGATCACGTCACCGTGAGATCCTGCGACTCCGGAACCCTAGCCAGCGGGTGAACACCGTCGCAACCGCCGTGCACATATGTGCATTCTCACGCCGGAATGTTCGCGTCGGCCGCTGCCTGCCATCCGTGGAGGGCGGCCAGCTGGTCCATCGTGCGCGCGATCTCGGAGCCGACGCGGGCCTGATCCCATTCCAGGACCGGCGCGACGGCCTCGGCGACCTCGGCGAAGATCTCACGGGACAGCCGCCCCGTGAACGCGAGATCCGAGCGCCGCTGAAGCAGGTCGGCGAGGCGCTCGACGTCCTCGGTGAGCGCGAGGAATCGCAGTTCTCCCGTCGAGAAGTCCGGGAGGGTCTCGAGTGCGCGGTCGTCGTCATCCTCGACGATCGCGTCGATCACCTCGCGCGCGATCGTGCCGTAGCGCGCAAGGAGGACGGCCGCGCGCTCGCGTCCGACACCGTCGGCGTGGCGCTCCACCCACGCCTGACGCGATCGCTCGTCAGCCGGGTAACCTTTGCCGCCGCCGATCGCGAGGCCTCGCGTGGTCACCGAGCGCTCGCGGCCGAGCTCTTTCAGCGTGTCGTCGGTGAGGTGTTCCGCCGACGCGCGGAAGGTCGTCCACTTGCCTCCGACGAGCGTGATCAGGCGCGGCCCCCCCGCGACCAGCTCGCCATGCTCGACGCGGTAGTCACGAGAGACGAAGCCGGGCGGCAGGTCCTCGTGGCTGGGCAGCGGCCGCACGCCGCTGAAGCGGTAGACGATCTGAGATCGGTCGACGGCGATGTCGGGCAGCACCTGCGCGATGAGGTCGATGAAGTAATCGACCTCGTCTTCCGTGCACACCGCCGGCTCCGTGATGTCGTGCTCGAGGTCGCTCGTGCCCACCAGCACGCGGCCCTTGAGGGGGTGGATGAGCACGATGCGTCCGTCGCTGTTCTCGAAGAACAGCTCGCGCCCGCCGGTCGCGTCCAGCAGCTCGGGGTGGTCCAGGACGATGTGCGAGCCCTTCGTCCCGGCCATGTAGCGGGTCTCTCGCCCCAGTGCGTCGTTGACGAGGTCGGCCCAGGGGCCGGCCGCGTTGATGACGATCTGAGCGGAGAAGGGGATCCGCCGCCCGGTCGGCCCGTCTTCGAGCACCACCTGGTCACCGTCGATGGCAACAGCGGCCGTGTAGTTGACCGCGCGGGCGCGGTCACCCCCGGCTGCGCGCGCATCGCGGACGAGGTCCTGCCCGAGTCGCTCCGGGTCGCGGATCGCGGCGTCCCAGTACGTCGCGGTGTACTTCACGCCCGGACCGAGGTCCGGGAGCGCGCGAAGCGAACGCTTGCGCCCGTGGAACTCGTGCCGGGGAACGCGTCCGCCGTTGCGGGAGAAGGAGTCGTAGATCGTCAGCCCGACCTTGATCAGCAGCGCCCCGCGCTCCTTCGGCTTCCCCGACCGGTGCGTGAGCATGCGCAGCGGGGCATTGAACAGCCCCGAGAAGGCCGAGTGGATCGGGATGGTCGTCTGGAGGGGCTTGACGTGGTGCGGCGCCGTGCCGATGAGATCGTTGCGCTCGCGGACAGCCTCGTGGACGAGGCGGAACTCGCCGTTCTCGAGGTAGCGCACCCCGCCGTGGATCATGTGGGACGACCCGGCCGAGGCGCCGCTGATGAAGTCGTTCTTCTCGACCAGCGCGACATCCACCCCCTGCAACGCGAGGTCGCGGAAGGTGGCGACACCGTTGATGCCACCGCCGATGATCAGAACCTCGGCGTGAGGCCGGGCAGCGAGGTCGGTGCGGAGGGAGGGCGCGTTTCGATCCGTCATGGTCGTCCTTTCGATCCGGTATCCATCATCACACCGCTGCGCGATATTTCAGCGGGTGTGCACACATGTGCAACCATGTCGTCATGGACGATATCGACGACGGGCGCGACGGCGCGTTCCGTGTAGACCGCGCGCACACCGCGGCGCACCTGTACTACGTGCAGAACCGCACCATGGATGCGATCGCCCGGGAACTGCGCACCTCGCGCTCGACGGTCTCCCGGCTGCTCTCCTACGCGCGCGCCCAGGGCATCGTCGACATCAGGATCCGCTCGCCGCACGAGGCCCCTCATACGCTGGAATCGCGCATCGCGGCGCGCTTCGGCGTCACCGCGCACGTGGTGCCGATGCCCGGCGACCTGCCCGAAGCGGAACGTCTGGCGCGCGTGGCCCTCGGTGCTGCGCATGTGATCCACGACCTCGTTCACTCTGAGCTCACCGTCGGCGTCGCATGGGGGTCGACGCTGGCCGCGGTCAGCACACACCTCATTCCGAAACCCGTGCACGACACCACCTTCGTGCAGCTGAACGGCTCGGGGAACACGCATACGACCGGCCTGCTCTACGCCAGCGAGATCCTCAGCCGCTTCGGCGAGGCGTACCGCGGAAGCGTCCAGCAATTCCCGGTCCCGGCGTTCTTCGACGACCCCGAGACCAAGCGCCTGCTGTGGCGCGAGCGCAGCACGCGGCGCATCCTCGAGACGCAGGACAAGATGGGCCTCGTGCTCTTCAGCGTGGGGTCCGCATCGGCACGGGTGCGCAGCCACGTCTACTCCGGCGGATTCCTCGACCCGGCCGATCTCGACACCCTCGCCCGTGACGGGGTGGTCGGCGATGTCGCCACGGTCTTCTACCGCGCCGACGGTTCGAGCGACGGAATCGCCCTGAACGAACGTGCGACCGGACCGGACTTCGACGCGTTCCGCAAGGTCGCGCGCCGTTGCTGCATCGTCGCCGGCGAGTCGAAGCTGACGAGTCTGCGTGGTGCCGTCGCCGCGGGTCTGGTCACGGACCTGGTCATCGACGAGGGAACCGCCCGCACCCTCGCCGAAGCCGACTGACGCCTCCGCGGCACGGATGCGACGCCGGTGCGTCGACAGCGTGCCGCGGAGGCGCCGGGTCATCGTCGGATCACTCCGCGACGGGGATGGACTGCGCCTCGAGGGTGGCGATGGTCGACTCCTGAGCCGACTGGAGCGCCTCCTCGAGAGTGCCCTGTCCGGTGACCGCACGCTGGAAGCCGTCTGAGACGTCCGCGTAGGTCTGCGTCATGGTCGGGCCCCACAGGAAGTCGGGGTTGACCTCGCCCGCCGCCTCGGCGAAGACGTCGTAGATGGCCTGCCCGCCGTAGAACTCCACACCCTCGGCGAGAACGGGCAGCTCCAGGCCCGCTTCGGTGGCGGGGTACAGGTTCGCCCCCTGGTTGAGGGCGGTCAGCGCCTCTTCCGAGGTGTTCAGCCACAGCGCGAACTGCGTCGCCTCGTAGAGGTGCTCGGTGCCCTGGAAGACCGCGGTGGAGGACCCGCCCCAGTTTCCCGCGGCCGCTTCGCCCGCGTTCCACTGCGGGGACGGGGCGACCGACCAGTTCCCGGCGGTGTCCGGGGCGCCGCTGGAGATGGAGTTGGCGCCCCACACGGCCGAGTTCCAGGTCCAGACCTCTCCCGAGTTGTAGGCGTTGTTCCACTCCTCGGTCCAGGCCGGGTAGGTGGCGACGAGGTCGTCGTCGATCATGCCCTGCCAGTACTCGGCGACGGTCTGCGACTGTCCGCCGGCGAGGTCGACGGTCCAGGCGTCGCCCTCGGTGGAGAACCAGTCGCCGCCGGCCTGCCACACGAATCCTGCGAACTGGTTGATGTCGCTCGTGGAGAAGTTGGTGATGTACCCGCCCTGTTCGCGGACCGCCTCGGCGGCGGTGCGGTACTCGTCCCACGTGGTCGGCACGTCGATGCCGGCCTGCTCGAACAGGTCCGAACGGTAGAACAAGGCCATCGGGCCCGAGTCCTGCGGCACGCCGTAGACGCCGTCCGAACCGAGGGTCACCTGGTTCCACGTCCACGGGATGAACTGGGACTCGGCGGCGACGACGTCCTCGCAACCGGAGAGGTCGGCCAGGCCGTCCTGCACCCGGAAGCTGGCCAGGGCGTCGTACTCGATCTGCCCGAGGTCGGGGGCGTTTCCGGCCTCGAGCTGGCTGAAGAAGTTCTGGTACGTGCCGGAGTTGCCGTTCGGGCCGGTCTGCACCTCGACCTGGACGTCGGGATTCGCATCGTTCCACAGCGCCACGACGTCTTCGATCCCCGGGATCCACGAGGTGAATTCGAGCGTGACGGGACCGTCGGCCGGGGTGCAGGCGGCCGCGTCGCCGCCGTCACCCGATCCACCGTCGGAGGTGCAACCTGCCAGCGCCACGGCGCTGAGCAGTACGACGCCGGTGGCGACTGCTCTCTTGGTGTTGTGCATGATGTGCGTGCTTTCTGTGAGGGACGGACTTACTGATGGATGCCGGAGCCGGACTCCGACGTTCGGATTCCTGCGCGCCGGGTCATTTGACCGAGCCCGAGCCGAGGCCCGTGCGCCAGAAGCGCTGCAGCAGGAGGAAGGCGATGATGAGCGGGATGATCGACAGCAGCGACCCCACGAGGACGTACGTGCGAAGTTCCGGGATCTGGTTCAGCTGCGTGTTCCAGGTGTAGAGACCGTAGGTGACCGGGAACAGCTCCTGGCTGCGCAGCATGATCAACGGCAGGAAGAAGTTGTTCCAGATGGTGACGAACTGGAACAGGAACACCGTCACCAGGGCGGGTGTCATGAGACGGATCGACACGGTGAAGAAGGTGCGCACCTCCCCCGCGCCGTCCAGTCGTCCCGCCTCGATGAGCTCATCGGGGACGCTGGATGCCGCGTAGATGCGACTGAGGTACACCCCGAACGGGCTCACGATGCTGGGCAGCAGCACGGCCCAGATCGTGTTGGTCATGTTCACCTCGCTGAACAGCAGGAACAGCGGGAGGGCGAGGGCCGTGGCCGGGACGAGGACGCCGCCGAGGACGACGTTGAAGAACAGCTCCCTCCCGCGGAACGGGTACTTCGCCAGGGCGTATCCGCACATCGCGGCCAGGAAGGTCGCCACGAGCGCTCCGAATCCGGCGTAGAGCAGGCTGTTGCCGAGCCAGCGGATGTAGACGCCGTCGCTGTAGGCGAGCAGATCGCCGATGTTGGCGAACAGGTTGAAATCGGCGAACCACAGCGCGTTCGTCGTCAGCAGCTGACCGCGATCCTTGGTCGACGAGATGAACAGCCACCAGATGGGCACGAGGAAGTAGAGCGTGAACACGCCCATGATCAGCAGTGCGGCACCGCGGGAGAGCAGGCTCTCACGAGGACCCTTGCCCGTGCGGAGGTCGTCGGAGGTCGCGCCGGCGGTGCGGGTCAGAACGCTCATGAGTCGGCCTTCCGCTGGGTGAGCTTCAAGAACGTGAACGACAGCACGAACGTCGCCAGCGCCAGCACGACCGAGAAGGCCGCGGCGAGGTTGACGTTCGGGATGGAGTTGGTGGCGTACACGGTCATGTTCGGGGTGAAGGTGCTCGAGACCGCGGAACTGAACGAGCGGAACACCTGGGGCTCCGCCAGAAGCTGGAGGGTGCCGATGATCGAGAAGATCGCGGTGAGGATGATCGCCGGCATCACCATGGGGATCTTCACCGACCAGGCGATGCGGATCTGGCCCGCGCCGTCCAGGCGCGCCGCTTCGTACACCTCCGAGGGGATCGCGAGCAGAGCGGAGTAGATGATCAGCATGTTGTAGCCGACGTAGACCCACGTGACGACGTTGGCGATGGACCACAGCACGAGCTCGGGCGAGAGGAAATCGACCGCGCGGGTCACATCGGTGAACGGCGACAGGTTGGGCGAGAAGAGAAAGCCCCACATGATCGCGGCGATGACCGTGGGAACGGCGTAGGGCACGAAGAAGGCGAGTCGGAAGAACTTCTTGCCCTTCAGGACGGGCGAGTCCAGGAGCAGCGCGAACAGCAACGCCAGCCCGAGCATGACCGGCACCTGCACGATGCCGAACAGCAGCACGCGGCCGACCGACTCCCAGAACGGGCCGTTCTGCATCACGAGCGCGTACTGGGTGAACCAGCCGAAGACCTCCTCCGGCGCACCGTACGTGCCGTCGCGCTCGACGACGAGCAACGACTGCCAGACCGCGTACCCGATGGGCAGCAGGTAGAACAGCAGGAAAAGGATGCCGAAAGGCACCGTGAAGATCGCGATCGACGAGCGGTGGCTCACCGCACCGCGACCGGGCTTCGCGCTCCGCCGCCGCCCCGGAACCGGGACGGTGCGGGGCATGACATCGGCGGTCATGAGGCGCACTCCTCTCTGATGATGCGCACGGTGCCCGCGGGCACCTCGCAGGCGCCGCTCACCGGCGTCTGCGTGATGAGGTCGAATCCGGCCGCATGGACGCGGACATCCTCGACGGTGTGGTTGACGACGAACAGGTAGGAGCGGTCGTCGCCGCGGCGCCGCACCACCTCGACCTCGCGAGGTGCTCCCTCCACCCGGGCAGCGGGCGCGGCACCTGCCTCCGCGGCGATCCTCGCCGCGATGCGCCCGTACGTCTCGGCGTCCGGAAGGGTGGCCAGGTACCACGCCGCCCCATCGCCCCAGGCGTTGCGGGTGAGGGCGGGGGAACCCGCGGCGGGTCCGTCGACGACGGTGTCGATCACCTCGGCGGTCGTGGGGCGCATGCGCTCCGACCAGAGCGTCGCGGCACCCCCCGACTCGAGTCTCAGCACGGCGTCGACCGGCACGGGCGCGAACTCTTCGACGCGCACGCCGAGGGCCTCGCGGAACGGGCCGGTGTAGCCGCCGGTGTAGATGCGGTCTTCGGCGTCGACGGTTCCCGACAGGAACGTCACCAGAGCCGTGCCGCCGCGCGCCACCCAGTCCGTGATCACCGCCGCCTCCGCCTCGCGGACGAGGTGCAGGCCGGGCACCACGACCAGCCGGTAGTCCGCCAGCGGCGCGCCCGGCGCGACGATGTCCACGGTGAGGTGCAGGCCGGCGAGTGCCGCATAGGCCGCGTGCACCTGGTCGAGGTAGCCGAACGCGGCGCTCGGGCGGGTCTCGGCGTCCGTTGCCCACCACGACTCCCACGAGAACACCAGGGCCACGTCGGCGACCACGCGGGTCCCGGCGACCTCCCCGATGCGCTCGACGGTCTCACCCAGGTCGACGACCTCGCGCCACAGCGCCGAGTCGGTGCCGGCGTGCGGGAGCATCGCCGAGTGGAACTTCTCGGTTCCCTGCACGGACGCGCGCCACTGGAAGAAGCACACCCCGTCGGCGCCGCGCGCGACGTGGGTGAGGGAGTTCCGGGCGAGCTGCCCCGGGGCCTTGACGTGGTTGACCGGCTGCCAGTTCACCGCTCCGGTGGAGTGCTCCATGAGGATCCACGGCGTCCCGTGGGCCAGTCCCCGCGTGAGGTCGGCGGCGAAGGACAGTTCCGTGCGCGGGTCGCCGAGACGGTGGTCGAGGTAGTGGTCGTTGGCGATCACGTCCATGTCCCCGGCCCACTGCCAGTAGTCCATGTTCTCGATGTGCGCGGCGACCATGAAGTTCGTCGTGATCGGCACCTCGCTGTGGCGGCGGATGACCGCGGCCTCGGCGCGGTACAGCTCCAGCAACGCGTCGGAACTGAAGCGGTGGAAATCCAGCGCTTGGCCGGGGTTCCGCGCCGACAGCGCGGCCCGGGGGGTGAGGATTTCGTCGAAGGAGCCGTACTCCTGGGACCAGAACGCCGTCCCCCACGCGTCGTTGAGGGCCGCGACCGTGCCGTAGCGGGTTCTCAGCCAGCGACGGAAGGCGTCGGTGCTCGCGTCGCTGTGCGACAGCGCGTTGTGGCAGCCGAGTTCGTTGGAGACGTGCCACAGCGCCACCGCAGGGTGCGCGCCGTACCGCGAGGCGACGGCCTCGACGAGCCGGAGCGCGGCGTCGCGGAACACCGGAGAGCTGGGGCAGAAGGCCTGACGACCACCCGGATAGCGGTGCGTGCCGTCCTCGGTGACGGGGAGGATCTCGGGGTGCCGGTGCGCCAGCCACGGAGGCGGTGAGGCGGTGCCGGTGGCGAGGTTCACCCGGATCCCGGCGGCGTGGAGCATGTCCAGGATGCGGTCCAGCCCGGAGAAGTCGAACTCCCCCGGGCGGGGTTCGACGCGGGCCCATCCGAAGACGTTGACCGCGACGAGGTCCACCCCCGCTTCGCGCATGAGCGCCACGTCCTCGGCCCACACCGACTCGTCCCACTGCTCGGGGTTGTAGTCACCTCCGAAGGCGATGCCGTCGTGGGCGAAGGTTCGTGCGGGGGCCACCATGGTCTCCTCGAATCTGTGAACGTGCACAGATGATGATGAATCGTCATCGATACAGCTTGTGTGAACGTGCACAGACTATACACACCCCGACCGGACGGTCAACACCGCGGCGGCTGTGCGCGTGCACCTACGATGGTCCCGTGGATCAGCCCCAGCGCCGCCGTCGTGCCACGGTGCACGATGTCGCCGTGCAGGCGGGAGTCTCCCGCGGCACCGTCAGTCGCTTCCTCAACGGCCAGCGATACGTCTCCGACGACGCGCGGCAGGCGATCGAAGCGGCGATCGTGAAGGTCGGATTCGTTCCGAACCGCGCCGCACGCAGCCTCGTCATGCGACGCTCGCAGGCCGTCGGGCTCATCGTCCACGAACCCCACTCCCTCTTCGTGGAGGATCCGAACATCGGGTCGATCCTGCTCGGCGCCAACGAGACGCTCTCGGAAGCCGACTACCAGATGGCCACCCTCATCGCCGACTCTCCGCGCGATATCGCCCGCCTCGGCAACTACCTCAGCGGCGGCCTCATCGACGGCGTCATCATCGTCTCCGCCCGGGAGGGAGACGCGATCACCCGCGCCGTGTCGCGGCTCGACATCCCCGCGGCATACGTCGGGCACCCTCGTGACATCGGGCAGGCGGCGTATGTCGCGATCGACAACCGGCGTGCCGCTCACGCGATCACCACCCGCCTCCGCGAGACCGGACGCTCCCGGGTCGGGATGATCGCGGCCGCCCTCGACCGCGACTCGGGCGCCGACCGACTCGCCGGCTTCACGGACGCGCTGGGAGATGCGTTCGACGCGAGTCTGGTCGAAGCGGTCCCGCTGTACTCCTACGGCGACGGACAGGCCGGGATGCGCGCCCTCCTGGCGCGCCATCCCGACCTCGACGGCGTCTTCGCCTCCAGCGACGCCGTCGCCGCCGGCGCGGTGGATGTCCTCCAGGCATCCGGTCGCCGTATCCCGGAGGACGTCGGAGTCGTCGGATTCGACGACAGCAGCTGGGCGATGCGGTGCGAGCCGGCACTGTCCACGGTGCGACAACCGGCCGGTGACCTCGGGCGCGCCGCCGCTGCGGCGGTGCTGCGCCAGATCGACGGCGACCCGGCGACGGGGGAAGGGACCCTCCTCGACTGCCCCGTGATCTGGCGGGGATCAGCGTGAGCATGACGGCGGGAATGGATACCCGCGCGCCGCGTTGACCTAGAATGAGCTTCGACGTGCTCCGGGGTCGGTGAGAATCCGAACCGGCGGTGAGAGTCCGCGAACCCGCGACGGCATCGAACCAGATGCCCGATCGGGTTGATCCGGTGGAACTCCGGAACCGACGGTGATGCGATGGGGAGACCCACCGCGAGTCCGGATGGGAGGAAGCACGAGCGACGCTTCGCGCGTCGCCGCTTCCCGTTGCCCGCGCGCGCAGACCAGCCGTGACGAGGAGAAGACGGATGTCGGCCACACCGGTGGAGACCGAGGCGATGAGGCGCGCCCTCTCGCTCGCGCACCGGGGACCACGGGGCGCGAACCCCCAGGTCGGCGCGGTCATCCTCTCCCCCGACGGCGACGTCCTCGCCGAAGGCTGGCATCGAGGTGCGGGGACCGCCCATGCGGAAGTCGACGCCCTCGCGAAACTCCCCGCCGGCGCCGCGCGCGGCGCCACCGCGGTGGTGACCCTCGAGCCATGCGATCACACCGGGCGCACCGGCCCCTGCAGCGAAGCGCTGCTCGCGGCGGGCGTCGCCCGCGTCGTCTACGCCGTGGACGACCCCGGAGACGCCTCCTCGGGCGGCGCGGAGCGCCTCCGCGCCGCGGGTGTCGAGGTCATCGCCGGCCTCCTCGCGGACGAGGGCGGCCACCTGCTCACCTCCTGGCTCGACGCCCAGCGCCTCGGCCGGCCGCACGTGACCGTCAAGTGGGCGCAGTCCCTCGACGGTCGCGCCGCGGCAGACGACGGCACGAGCCAGTGGATCACCGGCACCGCCGCCCGGGAGGACGTCCACCGGCGCCGGGCCGACGCGGACGTCATCGTCGCCGGGATCGGCACCATCCTCGCCGACGACCCGGCGTTGACGGCGAGGACCCCCGGAGGCGATCTGCACGACCGGCAACCGGTGCCGCTCATCCTGGGGAGCCGAGACATCCCCGAGACGGCCGCCGTTCGCCGCCATCCGCGTCCTTTCCTCCACCGCCGCGGTCACGACCTGCCCGCCCTCCTGGCCGAGCTCCACGGCCTCGGTTTCCACCGCGTGTTCGTGGAGGGCGGCCCCACCGTCGCCGGCGCGTTCCTTCGCGCGGGGCTGGCCGACGAGATCCTCGCCTATGTCGCGCCGATGCTGCTGGGGGGTCGACACGCGGCGATCGGCGACATCGGCATCACCACCATCCGAGATGCGAGACGGCTGCAGACCGTCTCGGTCGACATGCTCGGCGACGACCTGCTGATCGTCGCCCGCCCCGCCCCGACGGCGGACCCCACGAAAGGCAACTGAATGTTCACGGGAATCATCGAGGAGCTGGGCGAGATCGTCGCCGTCACACCGTCCGGCGACGGCCTCCGTATGACGGTGGGAGCCCCGCTGGCCGTCTCCGACGCCGGCCACGGCGACTCGATCGCCGTCTCGGGCGTGTGCCTGACGGTCGTCGACCGGGGCGAGGACTGGTTCGCCGCCGATGTCATGAAGCAGACGGTCGACATGTCCACGCTCGCCGGGGCCGCGCCCGGCCGACGCGTCAACCTCGAACGCGCCACCACCACCGGGGGCCGCCTCGGCGGGCACATCGTCCAAGGCCACATCGACGGCACCGGCGAGGTGCTCGACGTGCGACCGGGCCACCAGTGGCAGGTCCTGAGGATCGCCCTGCCCGGCCATCTCGCACCGCTCGTCGTCGACAAGGGCTCGATTGCGGTCGACGGCGTCTCCCTCACCGTCAGCGCGGCGTCCGTGCCCGACGAGGAGACCGCGTGGTTCGAAGTGTCCCTCATTCCCGAGACCCTGACGGCGACGACCCTCGGCGAGCGTGCCGTCGGGGACCGCGTCAACCTCGAGACCGACATCCTGGCACGCCACGTGCAGCGCCTGCTCGCCTTCGCGCCGACGGCCGGCGCCGTTCCGGAAGGAGGCTCACGATGAGCCTTTCCCCCATTTCCGCGGCCCTCGAGGCGTTGCGCGCGGGCCGCCCGGTCCTCGTCGCCGACGACGAGAACCGCGAGAACGAGGGCGACGTCGTGCTGTCGGCCGAACTGGCGAGCCCGGAGTGGATCGCCTGGACCGTCCGATGGTCCAGCGGTTTCATCTGCGCGCCGATGCCCGCCGAACGCGCCGACGCTCTCGACCTGCCCCCGATGGTCGAGACGAACCAAGACGCCCGCGGCACGGCGTACACCGTCAGCGTCGACGCGGCCGACCGCATCTCCACCGGGATCAGCGCCGCCGACCGGGCCCACACCCTCAATGTCCTGGCGAACCCCTCCTCCACACCGACCAGCGTCATCCGTCCGGGCCACATCCTGCCGCTGCGCGCCGTCGACGGCGGCGTCCGCGAGCGCAGCGGACACACCGAGGCCGCCGTGGAGCTGATGCGTCTGGCCGGTCTCGAGCCGGTCGGTGCGATCGCCGAGGTCGTCGCCGAAGACGGCTCGATGATGCGCCTGCCGGGACTGCTCGAACTCGGCGAGCGCGACGGCGTGCCGGTCATCACCATCGAGCAGCTCATCGCCCACCTCGCCGAGGTCGACCCCGACGGTGCCCCCTCCGCGCACACCCACCGGCGGCGGGTGAGTCTGCGCGCCGAGTCCCGCGTGCCCACCGCACACGGTTCGTTCCGGTTCCTCGCCTACAAGGACCGTTCGACCGGGACCGACCACCTGGCGGTGGTCTCCGGGGACCTCTCGGCCGACGCGCCGCTCGTGCGCGTGCACTCGGAGTGCCTCACCGGCGAGGCGTTCCACTCGCTGAAGTGCGAGTGCGGCCCGCAGCTGGACGCGGCGCTGGATGCCATCGAGCAGGACGGCGGGGTGGTGGTGTACATGCGCGGGCACGAGGGACGCGGCATCGGCCTGATCAACAAGCTGCGCGCCTACGGACTGCAGGAGCGCGGGTACGACACCGTCGACGCCAACCTCGAACTGGGTCTCCCGGCCGACGCACGAGACTACGCCGCCGCCGCGGGCATCCTGGCCGACCTCGGCATCGAACGGGTGCGTCTGCTCACCAACAACACCGACAAGGTGCAGCAGCTGCGCGATTTCGGGCTGGACATCGTCGAGCAGGTGCCGCTCCTGGTCGGTGTCGGCCCCAACAACCACCAGTACCTCGAGACCAAACGCGACCGGATGGGTCACATCATCGCCGAGGACGACCTCGCCGACGCCGTCGCGCAGATGAAGGAAGGAGCCGGCGCATGAGTGGCACCGGAGCACCGAACACCCCCACCCCTGTCGACGCCTCCGGGCTGTCGGTCGTCGTCATCGCCGGCACGTGGCATGACACGATCACCGACGGCCTCATCGCCGGCGCGCGCCGCGTGCTGGATGCCGCCGGGGCCGACCACCGCCTCGTGCGGGTCCCCGGCTCCTTCGAACTCGCCGTGGCGGCGCAAGCCGCCTTCGCCGGCGGCGCCGACGCCGTCGTGGCGCTCGGCGTGATCATCCGCGGGGGAACGCCCCACTTCGACTTCGTCGCAGCCGCCGCCACCGACGGCCTCACCCGGGTGTCGCTCGATGCCGGCCGGCCGGTCGGGTTCGGGGTGCTCACCCTCGACGACGAGCAGCAGGGCCTGGACCGCGCCGGTCTCGAGGGGTCGACGGAGGACAAGGGCGCCGAGGCGGCGGATGCCGCCGTGCGCACCGCCCTGGTCGTGCGCTCGCTTCGCGGCTGACCGCATCCGCCCGGTGAGGGCGACCTTCCTGGCGGGAGGGTCGCGCCGGGTCGTAGGTTGTCACCCATGGAGATCGTTCGCCACCTCGTCGTCCTGGTCCACCTCGTGGGCTTCGCCCTGCTCTTCGGCGCGTGGGCGGTGGAAGCCTTCGGGGGACGTCAGCGGATCACTCGACTGATGAATGGGGGGCTCGCGGTCGCGGCGGTCGCGGGTCTGGCGCTGGCCGCCCCGTGGGGGACCGACGGCGATCTGAACTACGCCAAGATCGGCGTCAAGCTCGTCATCCTCCTCGTGATCGGAGCACTGCTCGGCATGGGCTCGGCCCGACAGCGCAAGAGCGGATCGGTCCCCGCAGGCGTCTTCTGGTCGATCGGTGCGCTGACCTTGGTCAACGCGGGAATCGCGGTGCTCTGGACCTGATCCCGTCGTCGATGCGTCGGCGGGTCAATCGAGGAACAGCGCGCGCAGACGTCGGGTCGTGAAAACCAGACCGACGGCGATCATCACCGCGAAGTAGAGCACGTGCCACAGCATGTCGGCGGTGAGGACCCCGATGGTGAGACCCCGGATGAGCTCCACCGCATGCCACAGCGGGAAGGCCATGATGATGTGCTGGATCGCCTCCGGGTAGACCGAGATCGGGTACAGCGTCGCCGAGAACAGGAACATCGGCAACAGGACGAAGTTGATCCAATCCATGTGCTGGAAGGTCTTCATGAAGCTCGTGACAGCCATGCCCACCGCGGCGAACCCGAACGCGATCACCAGCACCGCGGGAAGGGCGAGGATCGCCGTCCACGCCAGGTTGAGGCCGGCGATCTGCATGATGACCAGGAAGCCCGACGCGTAGACCAGTCCGCGCAGCAGCGCGTAGAGGATCTCCCCGAGAGCCACATCCAGCGGCCCGAGCGATGTCGCGAGCATCCCCTCGTAGAGCTTTCCGTAGTTGAGCTTGAAGAAGACGTTCCACGTCGAGTCGTAGATCGCCCCGTTCATCGCCGACACCGCCAGCAGCGCCGGAGCGATGAACGCGGCATACGAGACCTGCACGCCCTGGGCGGTCTGCACGTCGCCGATGATCACACCGAGGCCGATGCCCATCGACAGCAGATAGAACACCGGCTCGAAGAAACCCGAGAGGACGACGACCCAGCTCGAGGAGCGCGCGGCGATCAGGCCGCGCTGCACCACCGCCTGAGGGTTTCCGGCCCACAGCGACCGGACCCCGCCGGCACGCGTCGCGGGCGCAGTGCGGGTCGCCACGCCCCCGCTCATGCCGCGAGCCGCTTCGCGAACAGGCGGCGCCCGAGGACGAGCCCGCCGATGGTGAGCAGCAGCAGGTAGGCGAGGTGGACGGCGATCATCGCCGCGTCGGACTCCTTGCCGTAGGTGACCACGCGGCCCAGCTCGGTCGCGTGCCACAGGGGCGAGATCCAGCCGATCCACTGCAGGCCGATCGGAAGGTTCGTCAGCGGATAGAACGTGCCCGAGAACAGGAACATCGGCATGAACACGAATCGCTGCACCAGCGCGAACTGGCCCTTGTCGTCGACGATCGACGCGGCGTAGGCCAGCAGCGGCACGCCGAAGGAGAGACCGGCGAGCAGACCGATCGGCACCGCGAGCCACGCCGTGCCGACCACCAGCGCGTCGGGCTGGAGCACGGCGAAGAACAGGGCGATGAAGACGAAATAGAGCACGACGGTGACCATCATGCGAGCCGCCGCCCCCGCGACCACGCCGGTGGCGATCTGCCCCGGCGACAGCGGCGAGGCCGAGAAGCCGTAGAAGTAGCGCCGCCACTTGAAGCCGGCCATCACCGGGTAGGTGAACTCCTCGCTCGCCACCGCGATCGCCGAGGTCATCAGCAGGGCCGGGGCCACGAAGACGAGGTACGGCACCTGCTGTCCGCCGTCCTCGATCGGGGCCTGGATGAGCGCGGCCAGCCCCACGGCCAGGCCCAGCAGGTAGAGCACGGGTTGGCCGAGCGCACCCACGATGATCGTCCACCCGTAGGCGCGCATGGCTCGCACCATGTGCTCGGTGACATACAGCGCCCCCCGGGCGCGCGGCCGGCGACCCCACGCAAGGGCTTCCTCGCGCAGCTCGTCCAGAGCCGCCGACGGTGTGTCGGTGTCGTGCGGAATCATTCGATCAGCGACCGTCCGGTCAGGCGCAGGAAGACGTCTTCCAGGCTGGATCGACGCACCAACGAGGTCCTCGGGTGCAGGTTCCGCGCGGTGACCTCCTCGAGGGCCCGTTCACCATCGGGCGCGTAGACCAGGATCCGGTCGGGAAGCACCTCCACGCGGTCGCCGATGCCCGCCAGCTGCGCCGCGACCTGCTCGTTGCGGTCCGAGCCGAAGCGCACCTCCAGCACTTCCCGACTGGAGTGTCCGCGGATGAGCGATGCCGGCGATCCCTCCGCCATGATGCGCCCCTGGTCGACGACGATCAGTCGATCGCACAGCTGCTCGGCCTCGTCCATGTAGTGCGTCGTGAGCACGAGGGTGGTGCCGCGCTCCTTCAGCCGGAACAGGCGGTCCCACAGGACGTGGCGCGCCTGCGGGTCCAGGCCGGTGGTCGGTTCGTCCAGCAGCAGGATGCGGGGGTCGTTGATCAGGCCCCGTGCGATCGTCAGGCGCCGCTTCATCCCGCCGGAGAGCTGGTCGACCTTGTTCTTCGCCTTCTCCTCGAGCTGTGCGAAGGCCAACAATTCATCGGCCCGGCGATGGCACTCCCGCGACGGCAGCCCGAAGTAGCGGCCGTAGATGTAGAGGTTCTCCCGTGCGTTCAGCTCTCCGTCGAGGTTGTCCTGCTGCGGGACCACCCCCAGTCGGGACCGGATGTCCGGACCGTTCCGGTCGGGGTCCAGGCCCAGGATCGATAGGTCGCCCCCGGTGCGTCCCGAGACCGCACCGATCATCTTCATGGTCGTGGACTTCCCGGCCCCGTTGGGGCCGAGCAACCCGAACGACTCTCCGGGTTCGACCTGGAACGACAGGTCGTCGACCGCGACGAAGTCGGCCTTCCCCTTCACCCGATAGGTCTTCCGAAGGTGTCGCGCGGAGATCACGGGTTCGGGCACCAGGAGAGGATAACCCCACGGGGGCAGACCCGGTCCCCTATCCTGGCAACGCGCCGTCAGCCGCACGGACGGCGCTCGATGACCTTGGGGGTTCTGATGGCCGACGCCGATGCCCGTCCGGTTCCGGAATTCGGTCGCGAACACGATCACGCCGTGGCCGCGCGCCCCTCGCCCACCAAACGACTGCTCGCCCTGTCGCTGCCCGCGCTGCTGATCGGCATCGGCAGCGCGCTGGGGCTGATCGTCCTCGACCTCGCGGCGCTCGCCCTCGAAGACCTTCTGTGGGAGGCGCTGCCGGCGGCCGGCGGGATCGACCCCGACAGCGCCGGCTGGATCATCGGCATCCTCACCGGTGCGGGGCTGGCGACGGGCCTCATCGTGCGCTTCGCCCCGGGGCACGCCGGCCCCGACCCGGCGACCGAGTCCTTCTTCCCCCCACCGATGCCGCTGTCGACCCTTCCCGGTCTGGCTGCGGCCGCCATCCTCACCCTCGCCACCGGCGTCAGCCTCGGCCCGGAGGCGCCGATCATCACGATCAACGTCGCCCTGGCCGTCTGGGTGTGCCGCCGGCTCGTGCCGAAGATCCCCACGAAGCTCATCGTCCTCATGGTGGTGACCGGCACGTTCGGCGCCCTGTTCGGCTCCCCCGTCGGCGCCGCCCTCCTGGTCACGTCGGTCGCCGCGACGATCGCCTCGAAGGAACTGCTGTGGGATCGACTGTTCGCCCCGCTCGTCTCCGCGGCAGCCGGCTCGATCGTGATGCTCATGTCGCACCACGCCAGCCTCGCCATCCCGCTCCCCGACTTCGAGCTCGACATCCTGCGCGACCTGGGCTTCGCACTGGTCGTGGCTGCGGCGGCGATCGTCGCCGGTCTCGGGCTCCTCTTCGCCTTTCCCGTCGCACACCGGCTCTTCCACCGCTGGCGCGACCCCATCCTGCCCCTCACCGTCGCCGGGCTCCTGCTCGGACTGCTCGGTGCGATCGGCGGCCCGATCACCCTCTTCAAAGGCCTCGATCAGATGGCCCAGCTCGCCGAGTCCGCCGACGACTACACCGCCTGGCAGCTCGCGCTGATCGTCCTGGTCAAGCTGGCAGCCCTCCTCATCGCCGGCGCCGCGGGGTTCCGCGGCGGGCGCGTCTTCCCCGCCGTCTTCATCGGCGCCGCGATCGGCGTGCTCGCCTACGCCGTCTTCCCCGACATCCCGCTCACGATCGCGGTGTCGGCCGGCGTCCTCGGGGTGTGTCTGGTCGTCATCCGCGACGGCTGGCTGTCGTTGTTCATCGCCGCCGTCGTCTCGGGCGACCCCACCATGGTCCCGATCCTGTGCATGGTCGTGCTGCCGGGCTGGCTGGCGGTCGCCCGGTTGCCCGAGATGCGGATCACCCCGCCCGGCGGTCACGACAGCGGCGCGGACGCGGCCGCCAAACCCGCCTGAGCCGGCACACCCCGCCACATCGTTCGCGCACGGCGTCGTCGGGGCGCCGCGAAGCGAAGTACGGTCGAAGGTGAACCGTCCCCCTTCCCGAGGTCCCCGCATGTCCGCTGACACCCGCTCCACCCGCCCCCGTCGAGGATTCGGCCGCGGCGCGCCGGATGCGGGACCACGGGCGAGCTTCCGGCAGTTGCTGCCGTTCCTCTTCGAGCACCGCGCGGTGCTCGTGATCGTCGCGATCCTCAGCGTGTTCGGGGCGGTGACCACCCTCGCCCAGCCGCTTCTGGTCGGCCAGGTCATCGAATCGGTGCAGGCCGGCGAGTCCCTCGGGATGCTCGTGTGGGCCATCATCGCCCTCGTCGTGGTGTCGTCGGTGATCTCGGGCTACCAGCACTACCTGCTGCAGCGCACCGGAACCGCCGTCGTGTACTCCAGTCGGCGACGGCTGATCTCCCGCATCCTGCACCTGCCCATCAGCGAGTTCGACGCGCGCCGCACCGGCGACCTCGTCTCGCGCGTGGGCACCGATACGACCCTCCTGTACGCGGTGCTCACCCAGGGGCTGGCGGACGCGGTGGGCAACGCGCTCATCTTCCTCGGCGCGATCGTCGCGATGGCCCTGATCGATCCGCTGCTCCTGGGTGCGATCGTCATCGTTCTCGGTGTCTCGATCCTGGCCGTGGTCACCCTCAGCGGCCGGATTCGCAAAGCCACGTCGGAACAGCAGGTGAAGGTCGGCGAGCTCGCCTCCGGCGTCGAGCGCGCCGTCGGATCCATCCGCACCGTGCGTGCCGCCGGCGCGAGCGACCGCGAGGAAGCGGCGCTCAACGGCGTCGCGCGGGACGCCTACGGGGTGGGTGTGCGGATCGCGAAGGTGTCTGCCCTCGTCGTGCCGATCGCCGGCATCGCCCTGCAGGTGTCGCTGCTGGCGGTTCTCGGCCTCGGCGGCTACCGGGTCGCCGACGGGGCCATCGGCGTGGCAGACCTCGTGACCTTCGTCATGTTCCTGTTCCTGCTGGTCGGGCCGCTCGGGTCGTTCTTCGGCGCCATCACCTCGGTCAACCAAGCGCTGGGCGCGCTCGGACGCATCCAGGAAGTGCTGGATCTCCCCACCGAGACACAGGACGACGCCCGTATCGCCGCGACGGTGGCCCCCGAGGCCACGATCCCCGGCTCCCCCGCCGCCGTGGAGTTCCGTGACGTGCGGTTCGGCTATCCGGAGAACGTCGTCGCTGCGCGCCGCACGGCCGAGACCGAAGCGCGCGCGGTGCTGGAGAGCGCGCACGTGGACACCTCCGCCGTGCCCCTCTCCGATCACACCGCCGTCGCGTCGCCGGCCGCCGCGGGGTCGAACGAAGTGCTCCGCGGGGTGTCCTTCCGCGTGCCCCGTGGGTCGCGCGTGGCCCTGGTCGGACCGTCCGGGGCGGGGAAGAGCACCACTCTTTCGCTCATCGAGCGCTTCTACGACCCCACCGGCGGAGCGATCCTCCTGGACGGGCGGGACGTACGCACCCTCGACCGCGACGATCTGCGCGCGCGCCTCGGCTACGTCGAGCAGGATGCCCCCACCCTGGCGGGCACGATCGGGGAGAACCTGCGCCTGGCCTCCCCCGAGGCCGGCGACGCGGACTGCGAGCGGGTCCTGCGCGCGGTGAACCTCGGCGACGTGCTCGACCGCAGCCCCGAGGGCCTCGACGCCGCCGTCGGAGAAAGCGGCGTCATGCTCTCCGGCGGTGAGCGTCAGCGTCTCGCGATCGCGCGCGCCCTCCTCGCCGCGCCTCCCATCCTGCTCCTGGACGAGTCCACGTCCTCGCTCGACGGCCTCAACGAACAGCGCATGCGCGAGGCGATCGACGCCGTCGCCGCGGGGCGCACGTTGATCGTCATCGCCCACCGCCTGTCCACCGTCGTCGACAGCGATCTCATCGTCGTGATGGAGCACGGTCGCGTCGTGGGCGCCGGAACCCACTCCGAGCTCGTCCAGTCGACGCCCCTGTACCGCGACCTCGCCAAGCATCAGCTGCTGGTCTGACCCTCGGGTCCGCCTCCCGCCCGCCGGCCCGGGAGGGGGTCAGGGGTGGGTCAGGCGGTAGCGCAGGGCGTCGAGCTCGGCGCGCAGCGCGGCGGGGACACGTCCGTCGAAGGTGTCATAGAAGCCCTCGGTCAGCTCGACCTCGCGCAGCCACGAATCGCGATCGATCGCGAACAGCGCGTCGAGGTCGGACGGCGGCACGTCGAGGCCCTCGAGGTCGAGGTCCGAGGTCTCCGGCAGACGACCGATCGGGCTGTCCACCGCGGAGACCTCACCGTCGATGCGGCGGATGATCCAGTCGATCACGCGCGCATTGTCCCCGAATCCCGGCCACAGGAAGCGACCGTCCTCACCCTTGCGGAACCAGTTGACCTGGAAGATGCGGGGAGCCCGATCGAAGCGCAGGCGCTGTCCGATCCGGAGCCAGTGGCCGAAGTAGTCGGCCATGTTGTAGCCGCAGAACGGCAGCATCGCGAAGGGATCGCGCCGCAGCTCGCCGACCGTCCCCTCCGCCGCCGCGGTGCGCTCGGAGGAGATGTTCGACCCCAGGAAGACGCCGTGGGTCCAGTCGGTGGCCTCGACCACCAGCGGTACGTTCGTCGCGCGGCGCCCGCCGAACAGGATCGCATCCAGCGGCACCCCCTGAGGCGCATCCCAGTCGGGCGCGATCTGCGGGCACTGGGCGGCGGCGACGGTGAACCGGCTGTTCGGATGCGCGGCGGGCCGACCGGAGTCCGGGGTCCACGGCCGCCCCTGCCAGTCGATCAGGTCGGCGGGCGGGGTGTCGGTCAGCCCCTCCCACCACACGTCGCCGTCCGGACGGAGCGCCACGTTGGTGAAGATGGTGTTGCCCCAGAGCGTCTCGACGGCCGTGAGGTTGGTGGACTCCCCCGTGCCGGGCGCGACTCCGAAGAACCCCGCCTCGGGATTGATCGCCCACAAGCGCCCGTCCTCGCCCGGCCGCAGCCACGCGATGTCGTCGCCGAGGGTCTCGACGCGCCATCCCGGGATCGTCGGTTTCAGCATCGCCAGATTCGTCTTGCCGCAGGCCGACGGGAAGGCCGCCGCGACGTGGTAGGCGCGACCGGCGGGGTCGATGACGCGGATCAGCAGCATGTGCTCGGCCAGCCACCCCTGATCGCGCCCGATCACCGAGGCGATGCGCAGGGCGAAGCACTTCTTGGCGAGGATCGCGTTCCCCCCGTATCCGGAGCCGTACGACCACACTTCGAGCGTCTCCGGGAAGTGGACGATGTACTTCTCGTCGTTGCACGGCCACGCCACGTCGCTCTCGCCGGGCGCGAGCGGGGCGCCCACCGAGTGCACGGTCTTGACCCACGACGCGCCCGCGGCGATCTCGCGGAGCACGTCGGACCCGACCCGGGTCATCACCTCGATCGAGGCGACCGCGTATTCGCTGTCGGTCACCTGCACGCCGATATGCGACAGCGGTCCGCCGACGGCGCCCATCGAGAAGGGCACGACGTACATCGTGCGGCCCCGCATCGACCCGTCGAACAGCGGCGTGAGCGTACGACGCATCTCGTCGGGCGCGGCCCAGTTGTTGGTCGGTCCGGCATCCTCCTCGCGCTCGGACGCGATGTAGGTGCGCCCTTCGGTGCGGGCGACGTCGCTCGGGTGGGACCGGGCGAGGTACGAGCCGGGGCGCCACTCGGGGTTCAGTTTGATGAGCTTGCCCTGCTCGACCATGCCGCGCAGCAGGGCGTCGTTCTCGGCGCGCGAGCCGTCCACCCAATGGATGCGGTCGGGCCGGGTCAGCGCGGCGATCTCGTCGACCCATCGGATGAGTTCTGCCATGCCGTCGCCGTCGACGCGGGGTCGGGTGCCGAAGCGTCGCTGCTGCGGGGCATCGTCGGCGATGCGGGGGGAGATGTCTGCGATGGCCATGTCGCTCCTCGTGCGGTGGGGTCGGTCCAGGTCAGAACGTCGATCTGCACCCACTATTCGCCGAAACAGACCGCATTTACATGCCGAAGAGGGCGTATATTTCAAGAATCTTTCGTTATGCTCAAGGAATGCATGCGACCCCGCTCGAACTGTCGACCCTCGGCCACCGCATCCGGCACCAGCGCACCAGCAACGGCATGACCCTGGACGAGCTCGGCGCGAAGGTGGGCGTCGCAGGCAGCCACCTCAGCCTCATCGAGAACGGCAAGCGCGAGCCGAAGCTCTCGCTCCTGCAGGCCATCGCCGCCGCGACCGGGGTCGACGTCGGCGACCTGCTCTCCCCTGAGCCCCCCAATCGGCGGGCCGGGCTGGAGATCGAGCTCGAACGGGCGCAGAGCGGATCGGTCTTCCGCCGGCTCGGCATCGAACCGGTGCGGGTCACGAAGGGGATGAGCGACGAGACGATCGAGTCCATCCTGGGGCTGCACCGTGAGCTGCAGCGGCGCGAGCGCGAAGCCATCGCGACGCCCGAGGAAGCCCGCCGCGCCAACACCGAGCAGCGACTGCGGATGCGAGCGGTCGACAACTACCTGCCCGAGATCGAGCGGCTCGCCGAGAAGCAGCTGAAGTCGGCCGGGCACTCCACCGGAGCCCTCACCCACCGCACGGTGAGCATCATGGCCGAGCAGATCGGCTTCGAACTCATCTACGTCAACGATCTGCCCTCCTCCACCCGATCGATCACGGATCTCGAGAACGGCCGCATCTACCTTCCGCCGGCGTCGATCCCCGGCGGCCACGGCCTGCGCTCGATGGCCCTGCAGGCCATGGCCCACCGCCTCCTCGGGCACGAACGCCCGACCGACTACGCCGACTTCCTCCAGCAACGGCTGGAGATCAACTACTACGCCGCGTGCTGCCTGATGCCCGAGACCGCCGCCGTCGGCTTCTTGCAGCAGGCCAAGAAGGACCGGAACCTCGCCGTGGAGGACTTCCGCGACGCGTTCGGCGTGACCCACGAGGCCGCAGGAATGCGGATGACCAACCTCATGACCCATCACCTGGGGATGAGATTGCACTTCCTGCGCGTCGACGGCAACGGCGCCATCTCACGCGTGTACGAGAACGACGATCTGCCCCTGCCGGCAGATGTGACCGGCGCCGTGGACGGGCAGGTCGCGTGCGCGAAGTTCTCCGCGCGATCGGCCTTCTCCGAGCAGAACCGCACCACCGAGCACTACCAGTACACCGACACCCCGAGCGGCACCTTCTGGTGTTCGACGCAGACCGGCTCCACCGCCGACGGCGAGTTCTCGATCACCGTGGGCGTCCCCTTCGACGACGCCCGCTGGTTCCGCGGGCGCGAGACGACCAAGCGCGCCGCGTCGACCTGCCCGGACGAGGCGTGCTGCCGTCGCCCCGACATCGACGCGACGGCGCGATGGCAGGGCAAGGCCTGGCCGAGCGCCCGCGTCCACATGCAGATGTTCTCGCCCCTCCCCCGCGGCGCATTCCCGGGCGTCGACGAGAGCGAGGTGTACGCCTTCCTCGACCGTCACGCCTGACGCGGCGCGATCCATTCCCTCCGAGCCGCCCCTTTCCCGCCGAATCACCCCTTTCGCGACGTCGACAAAGGGGTGGTTCGCACCGAAAGGGGCGGCTCGGGGTCAGCCGGGGAGCGGACGGACGGTCCAGCCGGCACCCGAGGGGGTGTATTCGAGGCGGCGACTGGGCGCACCGGGGTGCGAGACCCAGAACAGCCAGCGCTCGGGGGCGACCGTGAAGCCCACCCACCCGGCGGGAGGCTCGGGGTCGGGATGCTCGGCGGCGAACCGCCGCCACCCGTCCTCGCGCTCGCCACGCGGGCGCGAGGCGAATTCCTCGGTGTTCACCCACGCCAACTGGCGCAGGTACGGCGATCGACGCGCGTAGGCCGCGGCCGCATCCTCGTCGGATGCGCGGGACGCGAGGCCTTCGACGACCAGCTGGCGGGTGAACCCCGGCCACAGGATCGTCAGGGCGACGCGAGGAGCGACCGCGAGGTCGGCGACCTTGCGGCTGCGCGCATCGGTGTGGAACGAGAATCGCGCTCCGTCGAAGTCGCTCAGCATCACCGTCCGCGCGTGCGGGGCCCCGTCGGGCGACACGGTCGACAACGTCATGAGCATGCGATCCTCGTCCGGCCCCGGAAGCCACTCGGCAGCGAGTGCCGCCGGGTCCGCGGGAGGCTGCTCCGCGTGCACCGGATCGGTCGCGTGGTCGATGACGGGCACCCGGACCGACATCGAGGTGGCAGCAGGATGCGCGGTGCCGCTCATGCGAACTCGAATCCGTCGATCTCGGCGAGCGCTTCGGTGACGAAGTCGACGCCACGGTCGAAGAGCACCTTGCCGTGGGCCGCGTTGGCCCCGGTCGCGTCACCGATCACTCCGGTCGGCCCGAAGTCGTCGCTGGTCCACCCGAACATGACCGGCTTGCGGTTGAAGCCGATGTGGGTGTGCCCGGCGATCTTCTCCGGCACGTTCCGGGGCGGCATCTCGGGCGCGACGAGGTGGGGTGCGAGGTGCATCACGATCGAGGTCTCCCCGTACCCGGCATGGATCCCCTGCCCCATCTCGTCCGGACCCTCGACCCCGTCGCCGGCGCCCCCGGCTCCCGAGGGCATCGAGAAGGACCGGAGACCGTAGCGGCGACGCAGCTCTCGATTCAGCCACCCCAGCAGCATGACGTTGCCGCCGTGCCCGTTGACCCACGCGACGCTGCGAACGGGGGTCTGCGCGATCGCGGCGCCGATCTGGACGAGTTCGTCCAGCAGTGTGGTGCCTTCCACCCACAGCGTTCCCGGTGCCCAGTAGTGCTCGTCGGACTTCGCGTAGGCCACCGTGGGCAGCAGCCAGGCGTCGATGCCGGCCGCGACCGCGCGGTCGACCGCGGCGGTCGCGACCGACTCGGCGATCAGCGCGTCGGTTCGCAACGGCAGGTGCGGGCCGTGGTGTTCGATCGCCCCGATGGGCACGACCGCGATGGACCGGTCGCTGGTGGCCGCGGTGATCGCGGGACCGGACAGATCCGCCCAGGCCCGGCTGGACGGGGTGAACGGGGCGGTCATCGGATGGCTCCCTTCGTGGGGCCGGCGTAGGCGGGATTGAGTTTGCCGGGGTTCAGCAGACCGTCGGGATCGGTCTCACGTGCGAGGGCGATCGTCTCGGCCAACCGGAAGTCGACGTTCCACTGGTGCGGATTGTGGGTCGACACGCCGAGTTCGTGCAGCGCCTCCATCCCCGCGTACACCGCCTCGGGGCTCTCGTAGATGCCGGCGAGCATGCCGATGGGCACCGTGTGACCGGCCTCGATGTGCAGCAGGCCGCCGGGGTAGACCGCATGCACCTCGTCGATCCGGTCCACGAGGGCGTCGCCGGACACCTCGACGTGGAAGTAGACGCCGGGCTCGGACTTCTGCAGCCACTCGATGGGATGGTTGTAGCTGAGCACCGAGATCGCCGACGAGACGGTCGGACCCTCCCGGACGTCTTCGATACGGCCGCCGGCGGCTTCGATCATCGCGGTCGCCTCGGCGACCGTCGACAGGTCAGCGATCATTCGGAGCGAACTCCGCCCCTCGGGGAAGGCGTCGTCGGGCGGCAGCTGCGCCGTCACCTGCGGCGTGTCGGCCGAGACCAACCGCGGCGACGGGGTGAGGCGTCCGAGCGGGCGGATCACGGACAGGGCACCGGAGAAGTCGGGGAACGACGCATACAGGCCGCGCCATTCCTGAAGCGGCTCCAGGCGCACGGTGGCGCGGGCGATGATGCCGGCGGTGCCGTAGTTGTGCACGAACCCCTGCGCGTGCTCGCCCTCGACGTGGACGAGGGTGCCACCGGATGCCGGGGTGGCCACGTCCAGCGCGACGACGAAACCGCGGTCGTTCGACCCGTGTGCGATGGTCCCCGTCCCGCCGGATCCCCCGCCGAGGAAGCCGCCGAGACTGGAGTGCACCGTCGAGGGGTACATCCACAGCTGTCGGCCGGCGGCACGGGCGGCCTGCTCGAGGGCGGTCATCGGCGCGCCGGCATCGGCCGTGATCGTGTCATCGGCGACCTCGACGATCGTCCGCGCCCGAGACATGTCGAGCACGAGACCGCCGGGCATGGGGATGGCCTGCCCGTAGTTGCCCGTCCCCTTCCCGCGCGGGGTGATGGCCACGCCATGGCGCGCCGCGAGACCCACCGCGGCGGCGATCTCTTCCGCCGTCGTGGGGAAGGCGACGAGGTCGGCGATCCCGAGAGGCAGCTGCTCGGCAATGATCGGCGACATGCGCGAGCCGTCCACCGACGCCTTCTCGCGCTGGCGCATGTCGGAACTCACACCGCGCGGGCCGAGAAGGTCGGCCAGATCTCGCTCGAGGGCGGCGTAGTCGGGGGTGGTCATGGGTGTCCTCCTTCATCACATCTCCCGAAGGCGGTGCGCGATGAGCCGGGTGATGAGTCACTCGTCGCGCGGGGTGGAAGCTGGCGGATGGCGACGCGCCGGCCGGGTAATCTGCTGGCATGGCCGAAGCGAGGGCGAAGCGTGCGGTGAACGACCCGGCGGACCCCGATGAGGCCGCGAGAGCCCTCGGGGCACGCATCCGGGTGTTGCGCAAGACGCGGGGCGCGACGCTGACCGAGATCGCCGCCGAGGCGCAGCTGTCGCACTCGTTCCTCAGCCAGGTCGAGCGCGGACTCGAGCGACTCAGCATGACCTCGCTGTTCCGCGTCGCCCAGGCGCTGGGAACCACCCAGCAGGCGCTGCTGACCGAGCAGCCGCGCGAGCGCTCGGACGGCGGCTTCCACCTGTTCCGACGTCAGGACGACTCGGCCGTCGACACCGAGAGCGGGCCGGTGCACGTCATGGCGCCGCAGTCCGGTCGCTTCGTCCCCATGATCATGATCGGTCCCTTCAGCGACGACGGTCTGTGGTGGGAGCATGCCGAGGACGAGTTCGTCTACGTGCTCGAGGGCGCCCTCGTCGTGGTCCTTGAGGACGCCGAGCACGAATTGCGCGCCGGCGACGCCACCTACTACGAGGGTTTCGTCCGTCACAAGTGGCGCACCCCCGCCGGTGAGACCAGTCGCGTGGTGGTCGTCAAGGAGCAGCACCGGTCCTGAACAGCTGGCGTCGGTCATCCGCCACCTCCGAGTTCGCGTGCGATCGTCGCGAGCGCCCGCGCGTACGGCAGCTCATCCCCGCGGCGGGCGCCGCCGGCCACCACGACGCCGGCCACCCCTGCGACCTCCAGCAGCGCGGAGCCGTACTCGATGGCGAGCCGGATGCCCTCGTCGCGCATGTCGCGCGCGGAGCGCAGTCGCTCGGCGTACCCGCGCGGCAGCAGCGCGGCGTGGAAGGAGGCGAGCAGTGCCGCGCCGTCGTCGTCGATGATCACCGGCACGCCGGGGAGGACCGGGGCCGTGGCGCCGGCCCGCCGACAGGCCTCGACGAAGTCCGCCACGTCGTCGACGTCGCCGCCGTACTGGGTCAGGCACAGCCGCCCGCCGGCGCGCTGCTTCTCGGCCACGCGCGCACCGCGCGCGGCGACCGGCGGCGCCGCGGGGGACTCGGCGAAGGACGCGAGCAACCCGGCGGCCGTCGCGCGGGGCAGAAGCGTGGTGGACTCGAGGTCGAACACCGCCGCCGCTTCCGGCCGGTCCCCGGTGTCGGTGTGGTCGCCGGTGACGCAGTGCACCCCGGCGACGCCGGCATGGTGGAGCGCGGCCAGTTCGCCCTCCAGAGCCACCCGGTTGCGGTCTCGGGCGTTGACCCCGATCCAGGCACGCACCCCGGCAGCGGTCATGAGGTGGCCTCGGTACGACGGCGGGAACTGGGTGCGTGAGGTCGCCGCATCCCCCGAGAGCGCCGCATCGGCGTGCGGCGCGAGGATGTCCGCGACGCGGCGGACGTCGTCCGCTGCCATCGGCCGGGTCGGGAACCCCGTCATGATGAGCGGGCGCCGGGCGAGGATGTCGGCGACCTCGCGCGCCGCGGCGGTCGCGGCGGGGACGCCGGCGCCGGCGGGCGGAACCGCGGACCAGCGCACCGGCAGGTCGCGCCCCAGGAAGACGCAGGGGTCAGGGTGCACCTCGCACGACCCGTCGGGGTTCACACCCCCGCAGGGGCCGTACGTCATGGACTTCGGGCACGCCGTGAGGGTCACGGCGCCGCCGGCGCGCGTGGTCATGGCCGCCGTCCCCCCGTGCATAGACTGCGGCGATGGAGATGACCACGCACGACGCACCGCTGGGCACCTGGACCGACCGCCTCGCGACCCCCGTCCCCGACCCGGGCGGCGGTGCCGCCGCAGCCGTCGTGACGGCCATCGGGGCCGCCGTCGCCGCGATGGCCGACGGGTACGTCGATGACGACCGGCCGGATGCCGCCCGACTGCGCGAGGCGCGCACCGAGGCCTGGGCGGTCGCCGATCGTGACGCGCAGGCCTCCGCCGACCTGGCGGAGGTGTTCGCCGTCGCCCCGGCGCAGCGCGACCCGGAACGGTGCCGGCGCATCCTGGAGCAGGCCGCCGCGTCGGCCACGGCCGTCACCGATCTCGTGGTCGGAATCGCTCCGGCCCTCCCCCGGATCGCCGAGCGGTGTCCGGATCCGCTCCGACCCGACATCGCCGTGGCGGCGCGTCTGCTGGCGGCCGGCGCGCGCGCCGGAGCCGTGAACGTCCGCGTCAACGCACGCGGCTGCCAGGACGCCGGGAGCGGAACGGAGGTCGTGGCGGCCCTGCGGGAGCGGGAGCGTCTGGCGCTCGCCGCGGCCGACGCCCTGGACGAGCTGGCCGCGGCGGTGACCGAGTCGCTCTGATCGCGTACGACCTCGACGACGAAGACCCCGCGGGTCGTCCGCTCCTCCGGCGACGGCAGTGCGTCGCACGGCGATGGCGGAAGGACGGCCCACGGGGTACTCCGGTGTCGATCGGGTCGGTCAGTCCATCGAGATGGACGTGTCGATGAACTCGTTCGTGTAGAGGTCGTCGATGGAGATCTCCTCCGCGTCGGCGGCGCTGATGCTGCCCGACTCGATGAGGAACGGCACGAACTCCTTGAGGATCGATTCCATGCGCTCGGGGTCGAACTGACCGAACACGCCCGAGGCCTCATCGTTCTGCACGATGCCGAGGGCGACCTGCTGCTCGACGGAGAAGTCGGCGACGCCCTCCGAGTAGGTCCAGCCGGTCTGGTAGGTGTCCACGAGCTCGACGATCAGCGCGTTCGTGTCGGCCGGGTCGGCGAGGTAGTCGATCTGGGACTGCTGCATGATCGGAACGAGCTTGGCCAGGCAGTCGCCGTACTCCTCGATCGCGTCGGCGCGCACCGCCAGCGGCTCCGGGTAGATCGTGTAGCCGACCTCGCTGAGCAGCTGGAACCCGACGGGCTTGCCCCACTCGGAGATCTCGTTCTCGTAGATGTAGGGCTCGGCCGTGGCGAACCCCTGCTGCAGGATGCTGGGGTCGGAGACGAACCGCTGCGCCGTGCCCTCGTAGCTGAGGTCGATCTGCGAGCTGTCGATGATCCCCTGCGCCAGCAGCATGTTGGGGATCACATCGCCCGAGGTCACCACGGGCGCACCGTCGGCGGTCGCTTCGGCGATCGTGGTCGCGCCGTCGTGGCTCTCGGGGTCCCACATGAGGATCTGGGGGCTCCAGGTCATCTGCGAGGTCACGGCCACGGTGGGCTGGTCGGCCGCCGCGACGATGGCCGCATCGGTGTTGACCGCGCCGATGAGGATGTCCTCGTCGAGGTACATCAGCGCCGGCACCGGCTGGAAGTTGACGTTCGGGCCGCCGGGCCGCACCTCCACGTCGACTCCGGTGTCCACTCCCTGGGCGACGAGGGAGCCGGTGACGCTCTTGATGTCGTTGTCGATCGTGTAGTCGTCGCCGACGAGGGCGTACATGGCGCCGTGCTCGGCCTCGGGCTGCCAGTCCTGCTGCATGACCACCGTGGCGGGGCACACATCCGACAGATCGAGCGCGCTGCCGGCTTCGGCGGTGGGTGCGGCCGGGGTCGTGTCCGCGGCGGGCTCGGCCTCGTCGCTGGCACAGGCGGCGAGCCCGAGGGCAGCCACGGAGAGGGCGATTCCGGCGGCGACGGAGCGGCGCATGCGGGGGTTGCGGGGTGTCATCTCGAAGTCCTCCTGGACGTGTGTGGGGTGGTGCAGGGCAGGGTGGAGCGAGGTGGTGCTGCGGGAGGTGGAGCGGGGTGGGACGACGGAAGAGGGGATGCGGTCAGCGGTTCTTCCAGCCGAACAGCCGCCCGACGACGGCACGGTCGAGCGCGGCGAAGACCGAGAAGACCGCGACGCCGAACAGGGCGGTGAAGATGATGGCCAGGAACAGCGGCTCCATGTTCAGGCGCAGCGTGTAGGTGCGCAGGAGCCCGCCGATGCCCTGCGAACCCTGCTGGAAGAAGAAGTCGCCCACGATCGCGCCGATCACCGACAGGCCCGCCGCATTGCGCAGACCGGTGAAGATCGAGGGGATCGCCGCCGGCAGCTGCAGCTTCATCAGTCGCTGCCATCGCGAGGCCTTGTTGAGGGTGAACAGGTCGTGCGCCGACGGGTCGGCCGACTGCAGGCCGAACAGGGTGTTGGAGATCATCGGGAACACCGCGATGATCACGCACACCACCACGCGGGCGGGGATGCCGTATCCCATCCAGATGCCGATCAGCGGCGTGAGGGCGAGGATCGGGATGGTCTGCAGGATCACCGCGTAGGGATACAGGACCTTCTCGGCCAGGTGTGACTGCGACATGAAGATCGCCCACGACATGCCGATGATGACGGCGATCGCGAGGCCGATGAGGGCCACCATCGTGGTCTGTCCGAGCGCCGCCAGCATCGGGCCGATGATCTGCGGGTTGCCGAGGGTCTCCAGGACGACCTCGTGCGGCGGGGGCAACAGGAATCGACGACTCTCGGTCAGCAGCAGATACGACACGGCGTACCAGATGACGAGGATGCCGATGATCGCCAGGATGATCGGCCCGGCGCTCGAGCCCGCGCGGCGCAGCGCCGACGGTCGTGCGGCGCGGGTCTGGGGCGGCGGGGCGGCGAGCTCGGCCGTGGCCGTGGCCGCCGGGGCGGTGAGGGTCTGCTCGCTCATGCGTGGGCCTCCAGCGTCTGGGAGAGGTGGCCGGCGATGCGGCCGAACTCGGGCGAATAGCGCAGCTCCGGCGGGCGCGGGTAGTCCCACGGGATCTCGATGTCTTCGACGATGCGACCCGGTCGGCCGCTCATCACCAGCACGCGGCTGGAGAGGTAGACGGCCTCGGAGATCGAGTGGGTGATGAACATGGCGGCGAAGTTCTTGAGCTGGAAGATGCGCTGGAGCTCGGTCTGCATCTTCAGTCGGGTGATCTCGTCCAGCGCGCCGAAGGGTTCGTCGAACAGCGCCAGCTGGGGTTCGGCGACGAGCGCGCGCGCGATCGACACGCGCATCCGCATGCCCCCCGAGAGCTCGCGGGGGTGCTGCTTCTCGAAGCCGTCGAGACCCACCAGGGCGAGGGCCTCCTGTGCGCGGCGCGCGCGCTCGGCCGCCGGCACACCGGCGAGCTCGCCGACCAGCTCGACGTTCTTCTGCGCACTGCGCCACTCCAGCAGGGTGGCGTCCTGGAACACGAAGCTCGTCACCGCCGCGTCGACCTCGAGCGTGCCGTGGCTGACGGTGTCGAGGCCGGCCGCCAGGCGCAGCAGCGTGGACTTGCCGCAGCCGGACGGCCCGACCACCGAGACGAACTCGCCTCGGGAGATGTCCATCGATACGCCGGTGAGGGCGCGGGTTCCGGTGGCGAAGTCCTTCGTGACATCGCTCAGGGCGAGGGTCGGTGCCGTGGTGACAGGCGCCGCGGTCGCGGTGGTCATACCGAGATCTCCTTCGAGACGTGGGTGTCGATGTCGACGGTGGCGGTGGACAGGTGTCTGGTCGCGACGACTCGGCCATCGCGCACGACGACCCGGTCGGGGGCGCGCTCGGCGAGGGCTTCGGCGATCGACCCGGCCCGAACCAGGAGCATGTCTGCGACGTCGCCGTGCGCCCCCTCCGCCGTGGGCAACCCCAGCAGGCTCCGTCCGGCTGCGGCCACCTGCCACGCCTCGTCGGGCGAGAGGTGCCCGGCGATCACGAGCGCGGCCGCCACATCGACCATGTCGCCGTTGCCGAGGGGATTGAAGGGATCCTGGACGTTGTCGCCCCCGGCCGCCAGCGCCACGCCGGCGCGTCGGATGGCGTGCAGGGGCGGGATCGCGCGCGGCGTCGCCACGGGATGCTCCCAGCCCTGCAGGTAGAGGTTCGTCAGCGGATTGGTGATGATGCTCAGGCCCGCCGCCGCGGCGGCGGCGAGGACGTCGTCGAGGACGTCCTCGGGCTGAACGGCAAGGCTCACGCAGTGACCGGCGGAGCGGGTCCGCCCGGCCGGCCAGGCCGCGGTCAGGCGGGAGAGGTGGACGATATCGAGTGAGGCGGGGTTCAGCGTTTCGTCGGTGTGCAGATCGACGCCGATCCCGGCCTCCTCCGCCAGCGCGATCGTCCGATCCATCTCGGCCGCGGGATCGGGAGACAGGTGGGGTGCGCCGCCGAGCAGATCCGCCCCCACCGCGATGGCCTCGCGGACGAGGTCGGAATCGTGGAGGTGACCGTGCATCGCGACGACCTGGAGGTCGACCAGTCCGGCGAACTCCTCGCGCAGCGCCACGACGGCTCGAAGTCCGCGCAGCGGGTCCTCCCCCTCGTGGAAGTTCACGTGTGTGCGCACCGCCGTCACGCCCGCACGCAACGCCGCTGTCAGCGCGCGACGCGCGTGCGCGGCGATGTCGGCCTGGGTGAGCCGCGCCCCGAAGGTCTGCCAGCAGGCGACGGCGTCCTCGAGGGAACCGGCCGGGCGTCCGGCCATCTCCCACGTGTACGCCTTGTCGATGTGCGCGTGCATATCGGCCAGCGGCGGGAGCAGCATCCATCCCGACGCGTCGATGCCCGCCGGTCCGGCGATGTCGTCGAGCGCCGTCGAGATCATCCCGTCGACCACGGCCACATCGCCGGTCGTCCCATCGGCGGTGGTGACGTTGCGGAGAACGTTCAGCGCGGCACCGGGGGCGAGCGTGTCGGGCGTCGGGAGGGTCATGGCGCTCGCTTCCTCGAGGGGTGACGGTTTGGGGAACTCTGTTGGCTTGACCAACAATGGCCATTGAACGCCGACCCTGTTTCGACGACCGACCGACCGTGTTGCGGGCCTGTTACGGCTCGCGGGATGCACCGGATCGGCGCGGATCGTCGATTACGGTCGACCCTCAGAACCACCCCGAGGAGCACCCGTGAGCTATTTCAGCGACGTCGAGAGAGACCTGGTCATCACCGCGCGAACCGAGGTCGCCGAGGGCGTCCTCGCCCTGGATCTGGCATCCCACAACGGCCGCGACCTGCCCGCCTGGACGCCCGGATCGCACGTCGACGTCATACTTCCCGGACCGACCCGGGGTGAGGTGCTCGAACGCCAGTACTCGCTGTGCTCCGACGCCGCCGATCGCGGCACCTGGCGGATCGCCGTGCTGCGCGAGGAGGACGGACGGGGCGGTTCCGTGCGGGTCCACGACACCGCCGAGGTCGGAGGACGTCTGCGGGTGCGAGGGCCCCGCAACCACTTCCCGTTCCACCCGGAGCCCGGACTGTCGTACCGCTTCGTCGCGGGCGGTATCGGCATCACCCCCATCCGCGCGATGGTCGCCGCCGCCGTCGCCGCCGGCGCCGACTGGCACCTCGACTACGCCGGCCGCTCCCGGCGCACCATGGCGTTCGTCGACGAGCTGCTCGCAGATCATCCTGAGCACGTCACCGTCCACGCCGCCGATCGCGGCGACCGGTTCGATGTCGGCGCCCTCGCGGCCTCCGCCGACGAGCGCACCCGCATCTACGCGTGCGGCCCGGCGCGACTGCTGGACGCGCTCGACGCTGCCCTCCCCGGCGAGGACGGCACGCGGCTGCACGTGGAGCGGTTCGAGGCGAAGGAGTTCGGCGACCCGGTGTGGCCCGAGCCCTTCGACGTCGAGTTGGCGCTGTCGGGAGACGTCGTGACCGTCACCCCCGGGCAATCGGTGCTCGACGCGATCGCCGAGCAGTCGCCCGAGACGGTCGTCCTCTCCAGCTGTCGACGCGGCACGTGCGGCACATGCGAAGCGCCGGTTCTGGAAGGGGAGGTCGAACACCGGGACTCCGTGCTCACGCCGCTCGAACAGCAGGACAACACCGTCATGATGGTGTGCGTCTCGCGAGCGGCCTGCCCTCGCATCGTCCTCGACCTCTGACCCGCACCGGCGACGGCGCCCGCCCCGCTGCCCCGCGTCGGGTCAGGGACGGATGCGGGTCATGAGGTCGTGCACGAGCGTCGCCTCGTCGGCGGTCACCAGCCGCCCGTCCCGGACCACCGCCGCTCCCCCGACGAACACGTCGCGAGGGCGTCGACCGGGGCATGCCCACAGCAGTCCCGCGATCGGATCGGCGACTCCGGCGTCGGCGACGCCCGAGACATCCCATACGCACACGTCGGCGCGGGCGCCGGTGCGGAGGTGTCCGAGATCGGCGCGTCCGAGGCCCCGCGCGCCCGCCTCGGTGGCCATGTCCAGCGCGGTGCGCGCGGGCAGCTGCGCGCCGACCAGCCCGGAGACCTGCATCGCCAGCCGCGCATCCGCCAGCAGGTGACCGGCGTCGTTGGAGCCGCCGCCGGAGGTCCCGAGGCCCACGACCACCCCTGCGGCCTGGAGGGCCGCGACCGGCGCGATCCCCCAGCCCATCGGCACATCGCAGCCGGGCGCATGGGTCGCGGTCACCCCGGCATCGGCCAGTCGATCGATCTCGGCGTCGGTGACATCGCACAGGTGGGCGATCGTCACGCCCGCTTCGAGCCACCCCCACTCCTCGAGAAGATCGAGCGGCCGACGGCCGTAGCGGGCGAGGGCGATCTCGGTGTCGACCTGCTCGTTCGCCTGCGTCCGGCGGCGCAGACCGTGACGCGCGGCCACCTCGCCCAGACGCCGGAACGTCGCCTCTCCATCGGAGTGCACCCCGGCGGGGCCGACGGCGACCTGCAGCATGCCGTCGTCGGCGACGCCCCGCTCGTGGCGCCCCCGCAGCAACGACTCAACGATCGCCTCGGCGCCGTCCGCGGCGACGCCCGCGTCGTCGCGCGCCGTGCCGCGGACGAAGACCAGGCGAGCGCCCAGCTCGCGCGAGGCCGCGGCGATCGCGGCGGCGATATCGGCCACCTCCCGCGCCGGTTCGGCACCCGGTGACGGCCAGTTGAGCTGATGGTCGGCGATCGTCGTCACCCCGGACAGCAGGGACTCGGCGATGCCCACCGCCGCGGTTCGCGCGACCAGCGACGGGTCGATTCCGGCGTCGGCATATGCCCCGGCCATGGCGGGGAGCCAGTCGCGCATCGCCACGCCGCGCGTGCCCGGCAGCGTCCGGAAACCCGACTGCAGAAGATGATGGTGGGCGTTGACGAGTCCCGCCGTCACCACGCATCCCGAGACGTCGATCTCCTCGACGCGGTGGGCGTCGCGGGTGTTCGGCGAGGGCGGTTCGATCACGCGACCGCCCTCGATCCACACATCGTCGGCGTGCTCGCACCGGCCATCGACGAGCACTCGCACCGCGCCCCGCAGTCTCAGCATCCCCCGTTGATATCACGCCCGCCGTTCCGGCATGTTTCGTCGATGCACATGAGTATTCGATGAGTATCGACCTCGCCGGGGCGGCATCCCATTCCGCACGTGGGAGCGGTTCCCTAGGCTGTGGCCACCCGTCGTACGACGCCGTGCTGTCCGGTACGGGGTCGACCCACCCGCGGGCATCACCTGCCAGTCTCCCGGAGTACCCCGTGCACCGAGCGCACCCGAACGCGCCCTCGACCGACGCCCCGAGCCCCGGCCCGTACCGCCGCCCCGTCGTGGTGCTGGCCGTCGTGGTCTTCGCGCTCCTGGTGGCCCTCGTCGCCGTCGTGACCGTCATGTTCGCCCGCGGCGCGGCGACCGCGACCGCGCCGAGCGAGGCGGATCCGCCGGGGTGCCTGCCCGCGGAGATCCGCGTGACCACGGACCCGGCGCTGGCCGACGTCGTGGACGCTGTCGCCGCGGACCTCGCCGCCGCCGGCGCCGCCTGCCCACCGGTCACGATCACCGTCGAGCCCAGCCGAGCGACCGCCGCGTCGCTGGCCGCGGGGGACGCCCCGACCTTCGACCTGTGGATCCCCGACTCGGCGATGTGGCCCGCGTGGGCGGCCGCGCAGGCCGAGCGCACCGAGACCCCCTCTGCAGGGCTCCTCGTCGGACCGACCGTGGCCACCTCGCCGGTGGTGTTCGCAACGACCGCCGAGACCGCCGCGACCCTCGGTGACGCACCCGGCTTCGCGACCGTCGCCGGCGGCGAGGTCGCCACCGTCATGGCCGACCCGGGAGCCGACGCGTCGAGCGCCGCGGCGCTGCTCGGCCTCCAGGTGGTCCTCGGCGGTGACGCGCGGGCCTTCACGGCGCTCGCACTCGCGTTGGACACGGCCGCGACTTCTTCGGCCTCGGAGGCGCTCGCCGCCGCTGGGGCCGCGACCTCGCCCACCCTCGCGGTGACGACCGAGCACGCGCTGCGCGCGGCGGACTCGTCGTTGACCGCCGTGCTGCCCGCGGACGTGACACCGGTCGTCCGCGCCACCGTGGTCACGCCCGAGGACGCAAACGACCAGGCGATGACCGCCGTCGAGCAGTTCGCCGGCGCCATGGTCTCCTCGCCGGAACTCCTCGCCGCTCACGGATGGCGGGGACCAGACGGCGAAGCCTTCGACAGCGCGACGACCGATGTCGACACCGCCGCCGACCCGGCGGGCGGCGCGAACGAGGCCGAGGCACTGCGCACCTGGCAGATGCTCACGGCGCCCTCGCGGATGCTGTCTCTCAACGATGTATCCGGCTCGATGCGCGAGCCGGTCACGGCGGACATGCGCCGCATCGACCTCTTCGAGCAGGCCGCCGTCCGTGCCATCAACTCCCTCTCCGACGATTCGTCCCTGGCGACCTGGGTCTTCTCCAGCAGACGCATCGGCGGTCAGGACTGGCAGGAGATCGACCCGTTCGGCCCGCTCGGCGACGCTGCCCACAAGGAACGGGTCATCGAGACCGCCAACGGCCTGGACCGCCTCGTCGGCGGCGGCACCGGGCTGTACGACAGCGTGCTGGCGGCCGTGACGTACATGCGGGAGACCTACGAACCCGACCGGGTGAACCTCGTGCTGCTCAACACCGACGGTCTCAACGAAGACGATCAGGGTCTGGATCTGCCCGAGCTGCTCGTCGAGCTCGAGAAACTGCGCGATCCGTCCCGACCCGTCGCCGTCATCGCCATCGGGTACGGTCCCGACACCGACCAGGCCGCCCTCGAGCAGATCGCCGCCGCGACCGACGGCGCCGCCTATCAGGCCCTCGAACCCACCGACATCGGGACGGTGCTGGTCGACGCGGTCACCCAGCGCGGCTGTCGGCCGAACTGCGGGTGACCCGCACCGATCGACTCAGAACGGGTTCGGGGTCAGGGTGTACTTCGTCTCCAGGTATTCGTGGATGCCCTCCGCTCCCCCCTCGCGACCGAGCCCGGACATCTTCCATCCCCCGAAGGGTGCTGCCGCGTTGGAGACGACTCCCACGTTCAGGCCCATCATCCCGGTCTCGAGGCGTTCGATCATGCGCTGCCCGCGCGCGAGGTTCTCGGTGAAGACGTAGGAGACCAGGCCGTACTCGGTGTCATTGGCCAGGTGCACGGCCTCGTCCTCGTCGTCGAACGGGACGATCGCCAGCACCGGGCCGAAGATCTCCTCGCGGAGGATGTCGCTGCCCGCCGGCACGTCGGTCACGACCGTGGGTTCGAAGAAGGTGCCGGCCCCCTCGAGAGGCGACCCGCCCGTGGCCAGACGCGCGCCCCGTTCCACCGCGTCCGCGACGAGCGTGCGCGCCTTCTCGACCGCCCGGTCGTCGATGAGCGGCCCGATGGTCACGCCCTCCTCGGTACCGCGTCCGATGCGCATCGTCTCGACGCGTTCGGTGACCCGGCGCGCGAACTCGTCCGCCACCGACCGGTGGACGATGAACCGGTTCGCGGCCGTGCAGGCCTGGCCGATGTTGCGGAACTTCGCCAGCATGGCCCCGTCCACGGCCTTGTCGAGGTCGGCGTCGTCGAAGACCACGAACGGGGCGTTGCCGCCGAGCTCCATGGAGGTCCGCAGCACGCCGTGGGCGGCCTGCTCGAGCAGCTTCCGCCCGACGGGGGTCGACCCGGTGAACGAGAGCTTCCGCAGACGGGGATCGCGGATGATCGGCTCGGAGACCGCCGCGCTGGCGGAGGTCGTGATGACGTTGACGACGCCGTCCGGGACTCCGGCGTCCTGCAGCAGCTTCGCGAACAGCAGGGTCGTCAACGGCGTCAGCTCCGCGGGCTTGACCACGACGGTGCACCCGGCCGCGAGTGCGGGGGCGATCTTGCGCGTGGCCATCGCCAGCGGGAAGTTCCAGGGGGTGATGAGGTAGCACGGGCCGACGGGATGCTGGGAGACGATCATCCGGCCGGTCCCCTCCGGATTGGCGCCGTACCGCCCCGAAGCACGCACGGCCTCCTCGCTGAACCACCGCAGGAATTCGCCGCCGTACGCGACTTCACCGCGTGCCTCCGCGAGGGGCTTGCCCATCTCGAGGGTCATCAGCAGCGCGAAGTCCTCCTTGCGCTCCTGCAGGAGGTCGAAGGCCCGGCGCAGCAGCTCCGCCCGTTCGCGAGCGGGCGTGCGCGACCAGGCAGCGAAGGCCTCCGCCGCGGCGTCCATCGCCGCGGCGCCGTCGGCGACCGACGCATCGGCGATCGTGAGCAGCCGGTCCCCCGTCGCCGGGTCGAACACCGGGAGGGTCGCTCCGCCCTCTGCCGCCCGCCACGCACCGCCGATCAGCAGCCCGTCCGGGACATGTGCCAGCAGTGCGCTCTCTCGGTCCAGCGTCATCGTCGAGTCCTCCTCCGTCGCGGTGGCCGTCCCGCCCATTGTGCCCGCCCGCGGGGGTCTCGGCGCTGTCCACGGTGTACAACCGCATACGCCGACCGGACGGCGCGGCGACCGTCGGATGCGGCGCGGCGATGGCGCCGACCGCCTCGACGTGGTTGCATGAGGGCGCAGGCGACGGCGCCCGGACCCGCCGCGCGGGGAGGCACCCATGACCGTCATCACCACCGTCGGATCGGCCGAGCGGCACATCGCGGCCGAACGCGCGACGCTCATCGCGCGCGTGTCGGTCTCGCACCACGATCGCGGCACCGCGATGGCGGAGGGGACCGCGCTCCACAACCGCCTCGCGGCGCGGGCGGGCGAACTGCACGCCTCCGGCGACGCGACATGGCACCACGCGTCGACGTTGTCGACGGGCATCCGCCAGTGGATCGACAACGACGGATCCCCTCACCGCGAGCACGTCGCATCCAGTTCGGTGCAGGTGAAGCTGTCGAATCTCGATCGCGTCGCCGGCACCGTCGAGGAGTTGAGCGCCATGGGCGCCTCCGTCCACACGTCGTGGGCGCTGACCGAGGTGACCCGGATGCGGGTGACACGCGAGATCCGGGCCGCCGCCGTCAGCGATGCGCGCGTCGAAGCCGACGACTTCGCGGCCGCGCTCGGCACGACCGTGGCCCGTGTCGCGACCCTCCGCTCCGGCGAGGCAGGACCTGCCCCGATGGGGCTTCGCAGTGCCGCGATGAGTGCCGGCGAGAGCGCCGAGGTCTCGGTCCCCGATATCACCGTGCGCGTCGAGGTGACCGCCGAGTTCGAAACCTCCTGACGTCATGGTCGATGCGCACGCCACCGCGCACTCCCGGCGGATCGCCGCGGAAGACGGCGTCATCGCCGCGCTCGGCATCCGCGTGGACCGCGCCGAACCGGGCTACGCCGCGGTGCGCATGACGGTGCGACGCGACATGGTCAACGGCGCCGGCGTGACGCACGGGGGCATGGTGTTCGCCCTCGCCGACACCGCGATCGCCCTGGCGAGCAACGACACCGCGGAGGCCGCACTGGTGGCGGGGGCCGATGTCGTCTTCCTCGCCTCCTCCGCGGAGGGGGACGAGCTCGTCGCGATCGCCGAGGTGCGCGCGGTCAGCGGTCGCACCGGGGTGTACGACGCGCGCGTCGAGAAGTGCGGCCGGGTGATCGCCGAGATCCGCGGCCGAGTGCGTCGACCCCGCGAGTCGCCGTGAGTGCCCGCACCCGTCCGACCTGGACGACATATCGCGCCTCGATCGGGGATCGTTCTGCGATGTTCGACGCGGTGCACCAGATGTGGGGCGTCGACCGTACGCTGTATGCGGGATCGTACGTCGACGCGTCGCCGTCGACCGCCATCCGGTCCGTGGACTACGTCGACCTCGATCGGCGGGCCGAACGGTACTTCGCCGACGCGGATGCGGTCCGCGCCGAGCTCCACGCACACGACCCGCACCGCGAGGACGCCGTGTTCCGCTTCCACCGCGCGGACTACCGCGAACCGCTGGACATTCCGGATGCGTCGGTCGACCTGCTGATCTCGCTCTACGCCGGCCCCGCCTCGGACCACTGCCGCCGATACCTGCGCCCCGGCGGACTGCTCCTGGCCAACACGAGCCACGGGGACGCCTCGCTCGCCGCCCTCGACCCCGCGTTCGACCTCGTCGGGGTCATCACCCACCGCGACGGCCGGTATGGGCTGCGCACCACGGACCTCGCGAAGGACCTGGTGCCCGCATCCCGCGTCGGCGTCGATGCCGATGTGATCCGCGCGTCCGGGCGCGGGGTGCGTTACACCCGGACGGCCTTCGCGTACGTGTTCCGCATCGCCGTTCCGGCCGGTCAGTAGGTCTCGGAGACCAGGCGCACGTTGTACTCGGCCACCCGCTGCGGAACCCCTGCGAACATCTCGGCGCGCGCGTCCGATGCGAGGTAGGCCTCCTCGCGCGCGAGGAAGGCCTCGGCGTCACCCTCCGCGCTCACCGCCCAGACGAACTCGTTCGTCTCGCGGATGCCGTACGCGAACTCGATGGTGAACCCGGCCGCGGCACGCACGCGGGGCATCCGCTCCGTGAACCAATCGACGAATGCGTCGTACTCCCCGTCGACGAGCGTGTATCGGCGAAGCTGAACTGTCCTCATGACTCCATCCTGCCTTCTCGACGCGGCAGCCCTTCGCGAACGACTCGCGGCGATGTCAAGCCTCGACGACATCGGCGCGGCTCCCCCAGACTCGGAGTATGCAGAGGAATGTCTCCGCCCATATCGCCCTCGACGTCACCGGACCCGCCGAGCTCGTCTTCGCGATCTCGGTGTCGCGCCACCACACACCCGAGGAGACGCTGACGGTCCGGCTCGACGGAACGCCCCTGGGCGTCGACGAGCTCCCCGATGCGCACGGCACGCGACTGCACCGCGTGAGGAGCGACTCCGGCCGCCTCGAGCTGTCCTATGAGGCCGACGTCGCCGGGACGGGTGACCCGGACACGGCCACCGACACCGATCTGGTCACCTACCTGCGCCCCAGCCGCTACGCCGAATCGGACGCCCTCGCCCCCACCGCCGCGGCCGAGTTCGCGGGGATCGATCCCGGCCCGGCCCTCCTCAAGGCGGTGTCATCCTGGGTCGGCACGAGGCTCTCGTACGCGCCGGGATCGAGCCTTCCGACCGACGGCGCGGTGCGCACGCTCCTGAACCGACGCGGCGTGTGCCGCGACTACGCGCACACGTGCGTGGCGCTCCTGCGCGCCCTGGGCGTGCCCGCCCGCCTCGTCGCGGTGTACGCGCCCGGCCTGGACCCGATGGACTTCCATGCCGTCGCAGAAGCCTGGATCGACGGAGCCTGGCGGGTCGTCGATGCCACGACCCTCGCGCCGCGTGCCACCCTGCTGCGCATCGCCACCGGGCGCGACGCGGCCGACACGGCGTTCCTCACGGTCACCGCCGGCGGCGCATCGCTGGTGTCGATGGAGGTGTCCGCCACGGCGGACCGGCTGCCCGACGACGACCTCGAACGCCTCGTCGGCCTCACCTGAACCGCGACCGCATGCACCCGGCGACCCGACATGCCAGGCTGGTGCCATGAAGACCTGGGTCGTACGCCTTCTCACCCTGTGGGCGTTCAACGTCATCGTGCTGCTCGTGATCGCCCTCGTGATGGGCCAGGTCGTCGCCGTCGGCTGGGCCGCCCCCTGGGCGGCACTGCTCCTGACCATCGCGACGGTGTGGCTGCGGCCGGCGATGCGGCGGTTCTTCCAGAAGCGCGCGGCCGGCTCGGTCCACAAGCGCACGAAGGTGGGAGAGAAGATCCTTCAGCTGGGAATCGTGCTCCTGGTCGCGCTGATCGTGTGGATCGCCGTCGTTCTGCTCTCGGGGGTGAACACGAGCGGGTGGATCTCGTGGTGGGTGTTCCCCCCGATCATCCTCGCGATCGCCTGGATGGTGTGGGATGCCATCGCCGCGCGCGTCGAAGCCAAGGGCCAGGAACTCTACGTGAAGGCCCTCGGCGGCCCCGCGTCCCCCGAGCCCGCCCGACCTCGCCGAGACCACCCCTGAGCTGGTCACCGCGACGCCCCGGCGCGAGGTGTCAACACGTTGACACGCACTGAGTAAACAGGTTTACTCAGTGCGTGGCCGATCGACTGACCTTCACTCTCCACGAACTCGTCGCCGAGATCGATGCGTACGCCGACGATGCCCTGCGCACACGACACGGTGTGACCTTCTCGGTCTTCGAGTTCCTCGCGGTCCTCGCCGACGCGCAGCCCGCCGACATGACGACACTCGCCCGGTGCCTCGGCGTGACCAAGGCCGCCGTGAGCAAGCGGGTTCCGGCGCTTGTCGAGCAGGGGTGGGTCCTTGCCCGCAACGCCCCGGGCGAGGGCCGCAGCATCCGCCTGTCGCTGACCTCCCGCGGAGCCGATCTCGTCCGGATCGCGGGAGATGACCTCGAAGCGGAGTTCCGCTCCGTCATCGCCACCTCCGCGGACGCGGGCGGGATCGCCGCACTCAACGGTCAGTTGAACACGCTCACCGACCTGTTCCGCCGGAAGAACTCCGCACCGCCCCCGACGAACACCCCTCACGAACGTGGAGACCTCGAATGACCGCCCCTCGCATCCTGGTGGTCGTCGGCACGCCCCTTGCCGACAGCCTCAACCACGCACTCGCCCGTGCCTACATCGACGCCGCGCGCGACACCGGCGCGGAGGTGCGTGTCACCGACCTGGCCGCCGCGCCGATTCCGGCCTTCCCCCGAGCCCGCGACGAGCTGCGGGCTCCGCGGACGGCCGGCGACGCGCCCCTCGACCCTGCCGCCGCCGCGTCGATCGACGACGTCGTCTGGGCCGACCATCTGGTGTTCTTCTTCCCCCAGTGGTGGGGAGGCGCCCCGGCGGTCCTGAAGGCCTGGATCGACCGCGTCTTCCTGTCGGGTTCCGCGTTCCGCTACCGCGAAACCGGTCGTCTGTGGGACAAGCTGCTCACCGGACGAACCGCTCGCATCATCATGACGATGGACTCGCCGGGATGGTGGAACGCGCTGACCTACCGCGACGCGGCGATCCGCCAGCTCCGCTCAGCCACTCTGCGGTACTGCGGCGTCGCCGTGCGCGGCGTGACCCGATTAAGCGAGGTGCGCCACCGCCGCCCGGCCGATCGCGACCGGTGGGTCGACGCGATGGCTTCGTTCGCCCGCACTGACGGCGAGGCGCTCCGAGCACACCCTCGCGCCCGCGTCGCCGTGGCGGCCTGACCGGCGACCCCCGGCTCAGATCAGCCGCGCGGCGATCAGGCCAGCGAGCGCTCTGCGGCCTCGACGACGTTCGTCATGAGCAGGGCCACCGTCATCGGCCCTACGCCGCCGGGGTTCGGCGAGAGGAATCCTGCGACCTCGGCCACATCCGGATGCACGTCGCCGTACACGACGCTCTTGCCGGTGTCGGGGTCGGTCTCGCGGGTGACACCGACGTCGAGCACGGCTGCGCCGGGCTTGACGTCGGCAGCGCGCACGATGTGCGCGACCCCGGCCGCCGCCACGATGACATCCGCCTGCTTCAGGTGGTGCGCCAGGTCGGCGGTGCCCGTGTGGGTGAGGGTCACGGTGGCGTTGATCTCCCGGCGCGTCAGCAGCAGCCCGATCGAGCGCCCGATGGTCACCCCGCGGCCGACGACGACGACATCCTTGCCGTTCAGGTCGTAGCCGTTGCGCTGGAGCAGTTCGATGACGCCCCGCGGTGTGCACGGCAGGGGGGTCGTGATCGGTGCGTTCACGTTCAGGACGAGGCGGCCGAGGTTGGTCGGGTGCAGGCCGTCGGCGTCCTTGGCGGGGTCGATCCGCTCCAGCACGGCGTCGGTGTCGATATGCGCGGGCAACGGCAGCTGCACGATGTAGCCGTGGCACGTCGGGTCGGCATTGAGCTCATCGATCAGCGCCTCTACGTCGGCCTGCGTAGCATCGGCGGGCAGCTCCCGCTGGATGGAGTTCATCCCGATCGCCTCGCTCGCGCGGTGCTTCATCCCGACGTACAGCTGCGAAGCCGGATCGGCGCCGACGAGCACGGTGGCGATGCCGGGGACGACGCCCTTCTCGGCCAGCGCGGCCACCCGGACCCTCAGCTCATCCTTGATCGCCGCCGAGGCGGCCTTTCCGTCCAGTTTCGTCGCGGTCATGACGTTCCCTCTCGGATCGATGAACCCCATCCGCCCCGAGACATCGGGCGTTGCGCGATGTCTCGGGGCGGACGTGGTGTGTCGGATGTCGCCGGTGCGGCGCTTACTGCTGCAGCTCGGGGTAGAGCGGGAAGGCGGCGGTGAGGGCCGCCACGCGGGCGCGCAGCGCCTCGACGTCGGCGCCGGGCTGCAGGGCGAGCGCGATGACGTCGGCGACCTCGGTGAACTCGGCGTCGCCGAAGCCGCGGGTGGCCAGGGCCGGGGTGCCGATGCGCAGACCCGAGGTGACCATCGGCGGACGCGGATCGTTCGGTACGGCGTTGCGGTTGACCGTGATGTGGATCTCGTGCAGCAGGTCTTCGGCCTGCTTGCCGTCGATCTCGGCCTCGCGCAGGTCGACGAGCACGAGGTGCACGTCGGTGCCGCCGGAGCGGACGGCGACGCCGGCCCCGGCGACGTCGTCGCGGGTGAGGCGTTCGGCGATGATCGACGCGCCACGCACGGTGCGCTCCTGACGGTCGCGGAATTCCGGCGTGCCCGCGAGTTTGAAGGCGGTGGCCTTCGCCGCGATCACGTGCATGAGCGGCCCGCCCTGCTGACCGGGGAACACCGCGGTGTTGATCTTCTTGGCGATGTCGGCGTCGTTGGTCAGGATGAAGCCCGAGCGCGGTCCGCCGATGGTCTTGTGCACCGTGGAGGAGACCACGTGTGCGTGCGGGATCGGCGACGGGTGCACGCCGGCGGCGACGAGTCCGGCGAAGTGCGCCATGTCGACCCAGAGGTAGGCGCCGACCTCGTCGGCGATCTCGCGGAAACGGGCGAAGTCGAGCTGGCGGGGGTAGGCCGACCATCCCGCGATGATCACCTTGGGGCGGTGTTCAACGGCGAGGCGGTGCACCTCGTCCATGTCGATGACGCTCGTCTCGGGGTCGACGCCGTACGCGACGATGTCGTAGAGACGCCCGGAGAAGTTGATCTTCATGCCGTGCGTGAGGTGCCCGCCCTGGTCCAGGGCCAGTCCGAGGATGGTGTCGCCGGGGCGCGCGATCGCGTGGAGCACCGCGGCGTTGGCGGTGGCGCCGGAGTGGGGCTGGACGTTGGCGTACTCGGCGCCGAAGAGCTCCTTGGCGCGCGCGATCGCGAGCTCCTCAGCGACATCGACCTCCTCGCAGCCGCCGTAGTAGCGACGTCCGGGGTATCCCTCGGCGTACTTGTTCGTGAGCACCGAGCCCTGCGACTGCAGGACCGAGACGGGCACGAAGTTCTCCGAGGCGATCATCTCGAGATAGCCGCGCTGGCGGTCGAGCTCGCGCTGGAGCACCTCGGCGATCTCGGGGTCGACCTCGGCGAGCGGGGCCGTGAAGAAAGAGTCGGTCATGGCGTTCTCCTTGCAGACGGGATCGGGATTCCGAGCGGTTGATCGGCCCAGGCGTGCGGTCGACGTGCCATGCGGTCGCTTCCCGGTGGTCTTCCACCTCAACGCCAGTCGCGACATCCCCGAGCATAACGGATGACGTCCGCATCCGAGTTTGTTAGGTTTCCTTACATGACCCTGCCGCTGGTGCCCCACCCGACGTCGGTCCGCGAGCACGATGCTCCCGCTTTCCGCGTCGGCGACCGTGTCGGGATCACCGGAGACGACGCCGCCACGGAGGTGCTGCGCCGAGGCCTCGCCCGTGTCGCCGGGGCCACCGCCGAGCGCGGCGAGGGGATCCGGCTCGAGATCGTCCCGGGCCGACCCGCCGAGTCCTATGCGATCGAAGCGGGGTCCCGCGGGGTGCTCGTCACGGGCGCAGACCCGGCCGGGCTCTTCTACGCAGCGCACACCCTGGTGCAGCTGCTGCGACGCGACGACACGGGTTGGCATGTGCCGGCCGTGTCGATCGCCGACGGCCCCCGGTTCGCCTACCGCGGGGTCATGCTCGACGTGGCACGCCATTTCTTCGACGTCGACACCGTGTGTGCCTGGATCGACCGGGCCGCGGCGCTGAAGATGAACCACCTTCACCTGCACCTCAGCGACGACCAAGGCTGGCGGATCGCGCTCCCCTCCCGACCCGAACTCGCCGCCCGGGCCTCGCAGACGGCGATCGGCCACGACCGCGGCGGTCACTACACCGCCGCGGACTACCGACGGATCGTCACCCACGCCGCACAGCGGCACATGACGGTCGTGCCGGAGATCGACATGCCGGGCCACACGCACGCCGTCGGGCTGGCATACCCCGAGCTCGTCGCCGAACCCGTCATCACCGACGACGTGCGCACCGCCGTCGAGACCTTCGGCGGCGGCCTCCCCCGCACCGGCACCCCCTACCAGGGTCTCGCCGTGGGATTCTCCTCGCTGCGGATCGCCGAACCCGCCACCGACCGTTTCGTCACCGACGTGTTCACCGACCTCGCCGCCCTCACCCCGGGTCCCTACCTCCACCTCGGCGGAGACGAAGCCCTCGGCACCGACCCCGCCCTGTTCGCCTCGTTCGTCGCCCGAGCGACCGAGGTGATCACGGCCCTCGGGAAGACCCCCGTCGCGTGGCATGAAGCCGGCGCGGCCGAGGCCCTCGCCCCCGGAACCGTCGGCCAGTACTGGGGGCTCGCGACACCCGCCGACGGCATGGACGACAAAGCCCGCCGGTTCGTGACCGGTGGCGGGTCCCTCATCCTCTCCCCCGCCGACGCGGTCTACCTCGACATGAAACCCGAGCCCGACTTCCCTCTCGGCCTCACCTGGGCCAACGGTCACACGTCGGTGCGCCGCGCGTACGAGTGGGAGCCGGCCGACGTGATCGACGGGATCGCCGAGACCGACATCCTCGGCGTCGAGGCGCCGCTGTGGACCGAGACCGTGCGCACCGCCGAAGACATCGACGCCCTCGCCTTCCCGCGCGTCGCCGCGGCCGCCGAGGCCGCGTGGTCGCCCGCGATGCGGGATTCCCCCGAACGCACGTGGGAGTCGTTCCGGTCGCGCGTGGGTGCGCAGGGGCCGAGGTGGCGCGCCGAGGGGATCCGCTACCACGCGTCGGAGGAGATCCCGTGGGTGTGAGCATCATCCACTCGGCCCGGCTGGTCTCTGGCACGGTATCGACCCGCGACGCCTGGGTCCGCTTCGACGGCGGGCGCGTGGCCGCCGTCGGCACCGGCGACGCCTGGCGCGCCGGGACGGATGCGACCACCGACGTCGTCGACGCCACGGCCGTCGCGGGGGCGGGCGCGATCCTCACACCGGGCTTCGTCGACCTGCACGGCCACGGCGGGGCCGGGGTCGCCTACGACGACGGAGCGGATGCCATCCGCACCGCCCGCGCCCTCCACCGTCGGCACGGCACGACCCGGGCGCTGATCTCCCTGGTCACCGCCTCGATCGACGACCTCGCCGCGCGAGCCGGGACGATCGCAGATGTCGCCGCCACCGACCCCGACGTCCTCGGTTCGCACCTCGAAGGCCCGTTCCTGGACCCAGCGCACAAGGGTGCGCACGACGCGCGCCTCCTCATCGATCCGAGCCCCGACGCGCTCGCGCGTCTCCTCGAGGCCGGGCGCGGCACCGTTCGACAGGTGACGATCGCCCCCGAGCGGCCCGGGGCCATGGCGGCGATCGCGGCGCTGCGCGACGCCGGAGTGGTCCCGGCCGTGGGACACACGTCGGCCGACGTCGACCTCGCCCGCGCCGCCTTCGAGGCCGGCGCCGGGATCCTCACCCACGCCTTCAACGCCATGCCGGGGCTGCACCACCGCGCCCCGGGGCCCGTGGCGGCGGCAGCCGCGTCGCCCGGTGTCACCCTCGAGCTCATCGCCGACGGCGTGCACCTGCATCCCGACGTCGTTCGCCTCGCCTTCGCCGCCGCCCCCGGCCGCATCGCACTGGTGACCGATGCCATGGCCGCCGCCGGCGCCCCGGACGGGCGCTACGTGCTCGGCGGGCTCGAGGTCGACGTCGAGGGCGGGGTCGCACGACTCGCGGGCGGAACGCGCGCGATCGCGGGGTCCACCCTCACGCAGGATGCCGCCCTGCGGCGGTGCGTCGAGGCCGGGGTCCCTCTGGGCGAAGCCGTCCACGCACTCACGTCGGCGCCGGCGCAGGCGATCGGCCGCACCGACCTCGGCGCCCTCGCACCCGGGGCGTACGCCGACGCCGTGCTGCTCACCGCCGACCTCGCGGTCCGTCACGTCTGGACCGCCGGTGTCGGCACCCCGGGCGCCGACGGGCACGCGGCGTAGAATCGCAGAATGCCCGAGAACGCCTCCCCCTCGTCGGCCGCGCCCGCAGCCCCCGCGCCGGGCATGCGCGCCCCCCTCACGCCGTTGGACATCGTCGCCTTCGTCTGCGAGCTGTTCGCGATCGGCTCGCTCGCCCTGTGGGGGTTCGTCGCCTTCGATCTTCCCTGGAACATCGTCGTCGGCATCGGCGCCCCGGCCCTCGCGCTCGTCATCTGGGCCCTGTTCGTCTCCCCGCGCGCCGTCTTCGCCGTGCATCCCTTCGTCCGCGGCATCGTCGAACTGCTCGTGTACGCCTCGGCCACGATCGTCTGGTGGAGTCTCGGCTACGCGTGGATCGGCCTCGCCTTCGCCGTCGTCGCCGTGGCCACCGGAGTCCTCGTCGGGCGTCGCCGCTTCTCGTGACCGACGCCATCGAGGTCGTCGCCCGTCTCGCCGACGCGCTGGGCGACCGCGTCGACGTGACCTTCGATTCTCGGCGCGCCGCACGCGCCGACAAGTCCGGCCATGCCGCCGCGGGGCTGCCGATCGCCGTGGTCCACGCCGAATCGGTCGAAGACGTGCAGGCCACCCTCCGCGTGGCGACCGCGACCCGGACCCCCGTCGTCACCCGCGGCGCGGGAACGGGCCTGGCCGGGGCCGCGAACGCCGGCGACGGGGAGATCGCGCTGTCGCTGCGGGGAATGGACCGCGTCCTCGAGGTCCGTCCCGACGACCTGCTGGCGGTCGTGGAGCCGGGCATCCTGAACGCAGATCTGAACGAGCGCCTCGCCGAGCACGGGCTGTGGTGGGCGCCCGATCCGGCCAGCCGCGCGATCTCGACCGTCGGCGGGAACATCGCCACGGGTGCCGGCGGACTGCTGTGCGCGAAGTACGGTGCCGTGCGCGACGCCGTCCTCGCCCTGGATGTCGTCCTGGCCGACGGGCGCCTGCTGCGCATGGGGCACCGCACCGTCAAGGGCGTCACGGGACTCGACCTCACCTCGCTCCTGATCGGATCCGAAGGCACCCTCGGGGTCATCGTGGGAGCGACCCTGAAACTGCGGCGGATCATCCCGGGCGAGACGTGCACGATCGCCGCGACCTTCGCCGGCGTGCGGGATGCCGCCTCGGCCGCTGCCGCCGTGACCGCCACCGGTGCGCAACCGGCCATCATGGAGCTGCTGGATGCGGCGTCGCTGGCCGCCATCCACGCGCACCTGGGGCTCGACGCGCCGCCGCCGGGCACCGCGCAGGTGACCGTGCAGACCGACGGCGCGACGGCCGCCGACGATGCCGCCGTGATCGCGCGGGTGCTCACCGGGTCGGGAGGCCGCGTCGCGATCACCCGCGATCCGACCGAGGGTGAACGACTCCTCGCCGTCCGACGGGCCTTCCACGGCGCGATGGAACGCCTCGGTACTACCCTGATCGAAGACGTCTCCGTGCCGCGCTCCGCCCTTCCGGCCATGTTCGACGAGATCAGCCGCATCGAACGCGAGTACGGCCTGGTCATCCCGACCGTCGCGCACGCCGGGGACGGCAATCTGCATCCCAATTTCGTCTTCGAGGCCGAAGCCGACTCCGCAGGGGTGGTGGAGGTCCCGCCGCGGGTGTGGGAAGCCGCCGACGCTCTGTTCCGTGCGGCGCTGGCCCTCGGCGGCACCCTCACCGGCGAGCACGGTGTGGGCACGCTCAAGAGCCGCTGGCTGGCGGACGAGCTCGGCGACGATCAGTGGGAGATCCAACGCCGGATCACGCGGGTGTTCGACCCGGACGGCATCCTGAATCCCGGGAAGGTCTTCGTCCGGTGAGCGCCACGATCCAGGTCTCGGCCGCCGTCGTCGTCTCGGACGACGCACGCACGCTCGTGGTGCGCAAGCGCGGTGCACGGGTGTTCCAGCAGCCGGGCGGCAAGCCCGATCCCGGCGAGGACGCGCTCGCGGCGGTCGTGCGGGAGGTGGCGGAGGAGACCGGGATCGTCGCCGCCCCCGGGGACTTCGTCCCGCTCGGACGCTTCACCGACGCGGCGGCCAACGAGCCCGGCCACGAGGTGGTGGGCGATGCGTTCCTGCTGCGGGTGCGGACCGCCGAGGCGACGGCGTCCGGCGAGATCGAGGAGGTGCGCTGGCTCACCGAGGACGATGTGCCCGACACGCCGCTGGCGAACCTGAGCCGCAACCACCTCATCCGTTTCGCCTGGCGCTGACCCCTTCGCCGAGCCGCCCCTTTCGCGCCGACCCACCCCTTTCTTCCCCGCAGGAACGGGCCGGGTCGGCGCGAAAGGGCCGGGTCGGCGAGTCGGGGGCGCGAGTCGGCGGGCGTCAGAGACCCTGCCAGGCGGGTTTGTTCGCGTAGGTGTAGCGGTAGTAGTCGGCGTGGGCGAGGCCGCGCGCGGCCGCCTCGTCGACGACGACCGTCACGTGCGGATGCAGCTGGATGGCCGACCCCGGCAGCGACGCCGACACCGGCCCCTCGACGGCCGCGGCGACGGCGTCCGCCTTCCCCTCGCCGAAGGCCAGCAGCACGAGGTGGCGTGCCCGCAGGATCGTGCCGAGACCCTGGGTGATGCAGTGCATCGGCACATCGTCGATCGAGGCGAAGAACCGCGCATTGTCGCGCCGCGTCTGCTCGGTGAGCGTCTTCACGCGGGTCGTCGAGGCGAACGAGGAACCCGGTTCGTTGAACCCGATGTGCCCGTCGGTGCCGATCCCGAGGATCTGCAGGTCGATGCCGCCCACCGCCTCGATCTCCGCCTCGTAGTCCTCGCCCGCGTGCTCGATGCCCTCGAGCGCCCCGTCCGGCACACGCACGAGCGCGGGGTCGAGCCCCAGCGGACCGACCACCTCGCGGGAGATCACCGACCGGTAGCTCTCCGGATGCGACGGGTCCAGTCCGACGTATTCATCCAGGGCGAAGCCGCGGACCCGGGACAGATCGGCGCCGGCGAGCCGCACCCGCAGCGCGTCGTACACCGGCAGCGGCGTCGATCCGGTGGCAAGGCCCAGCACCGCATCGGGGCGCCGCGCGATCAGACCCGCGATGGCGTCTGCGACGAGGCCACCGGCCTCCTGTGCGGTGGGGACGATGACCACTTCAGCCATGGGCGAGGACCTCCTCGGACGTGCGTCCGACCAGCGCGGCGCCGAGGGCGGCCGCCGGCGATCCGGCCGGCAGCAGCGTGGCGCGCTCGCGCAGGCGGAGCGAACGGATGAACGCGGAGGCGGCGGCCCCCGCGTCGAGCTCTGCCGCGACCGGCACCAGCAGCCGGTCGCCCAGGGCGCTGAGCCCCCCGCCGATGACGACCGTGTCGACGTCGGCGGTCAGGACCAGGATCCGGATGGCGGCTGCCACGCCTCGCGCCAGGTCGTCGCGCAGTGCGACCGCGCGCGGGTCGCCGGCGTCGGCGGCGTCGAACACGTCACGCACCGGCAGCGCACCGGGGCGCCCCCAGCGCGCCGCGACGGCGCCACCGCCGGCGAGCGCCTCGATGCACCCCCGTTGTCCGCACCGGCAGGCGGGACCGGCGGGGTCGATCGAGATATGACCGACCTCACCCGCACTGCCTCCCGCTCCGCGCCACAGCTGTCCGTCCACGACGATGCCCGCCGCCACCCCCGTCCCGACGTTGAGGTACGCCATCGTGCCGGACCCCTGTCCGTGCAGCGCGTGGGCTCCCCGCGCGGCGGCTTTGACGTCGTTCTCGACGCGCACGGGCAGGCCGAGCACGGGTTCCAGGATCCGGCTGACATCGAGTTCGTGCACGCCGAGGTTCACCGCGTGCACGACGCGGTTCGAGTCCGGGGCGACCTGCCCGGGCATCCCGATTCCGACCGACCGGATCCCGTCCCGGGCGATCCCGGCCTCCCCGGCGACGAGGTCGACCGCGCGCGCGATGGTCGCAGCGACGGCGTCGACCCCCCACCCGGTCGCCAGCCGCGTGCGGGCCAGGACCCGTGCGTCGTCGTCGACGACGACGGCGTCGGTCTTCGTGCCGCCCACGTCGAGCCCGACCCTCATCGGCCGCTCTCCCGACGGGAGGCGGCGGTGGTGCGCCGGACCATCAGCCCTTGACCGCCCCGGCCACGAGGCCCCCGGTCATCTTGCCCTGGACGATGAGGAAGAAGATCATCACCGGGATGGCGATGAGCGTCGACCCGGCCATCACGGCCCCCCAGTCCACGGATCCGCCGACACTGGAGGACTGGAAGGCGTTCAGCCACGGCATGAGGGGGAGGTTGTAGCCGCTCATGAGCAGCAACGCCATCGTGAATTCGTTCCACGACTGGATGAAGGCGAAGATCCCGGTCGAGATCAGTCCGGGCGCCAGCAGCGGGAAGGTGACCTTCCAGAACGCCTGCGACTTCGTGCACCCGTCGATCATCGCGGCTTCCTCGAGGTCGGCCGGGACCCCGGCGACGAACCCCCGGAGCGTCCAGATCGTGAACGGGATGACCGCCGCCGTGTAGACGATCCCGAGGCCGAGCAGCGTGTTCATCAGCTGCCAGTCGTCGATCATCCCGTAGATGGTGAACATCATCGCCTCCCCGGGGATCATCTGCACGATGAGGACCGAGATGATGAACCCGCGGCGCCCCTTGAAGTGGAAGCGGGCGACGGCGATCGAGGCGAGGAAGGCGAACAGCAAAGTGGCGACGAGCACACCGGCGGTCACCGTCAGCGAGGTCATGAGCGCGTGCGGGAAGTCCGTCTGCCCCGGCGCGGCCTCGCGCGTCCAGGCCGTGACGTAGTTCTGCAGCGTGGCGTCGAACGGCAGGAAGCTCGGCTCGCGCGTGATGATGTCGCTGTTGGGTGTCAGCGACATGTTCACCATCCAGTAGACCGGGAACACGCTCATGCCGAACACGATCGCGGCGGCGGAGTTCAGCAGCGTCCGGACGACGACGCGCCGACGGGACGGGCGGCGGGCGTGCAACGACCCCGGCTTCGGCGTCTTGGGCGACCCGGGCTCGCCGAGCACCTCGTCGACACCCACGGTGCCGACCTGGGTGGCGGTGGTGACCTGTGTGCTCACAGCTCCTCCTCCTTCAGGGTGGTGCGCACGTATCCCCACGACAGGACGAGCAGCAGGATGACCATGACGACGCCGATGGCGGCTGTGGAGCCGAATTCGCCGACGCCCTGGCGGAACAGGTAGGTGCCGAGCACATTCGTCTCGGAGGCCAGGCCCCCGCGGCTCTGCAGGGCGTAGACCTGGGTGAAGATGCGCAGGTTCCAGATGATCTGCAGCACGAGCACGACGGTGAGGATGCTGCGCAGGTACGGGAACACGATGAACCAGAAGCGCTTCCACGGGTGCGCGCCGTCGAGGGAGGCCGCCTCGAGGACTTCGCCGGGCACCTGTCCGAGGCCGGCGTAGGTGGTGAAGGCCACGAACGGCACCGACTGCCAGACGATGATGATGGTCAGCACGAAGAAGAACGACCACGGATTCAGCAACCACGAGTGGTTCGTCCAGTCGGTGGTGCCGGTGAGCGTGTTCATCGCCCAGTTGACGACGCCGTACTGCGTGTCGAAGATCCATCCCCACACGACGGTGGCCGTCAGGGGCGGCATCGCCCAGGCCAGGAGGAGACCGATCGACACGACGATCCGCCACGCCCGCGACAACCGCGTCATCAGGACGGCGACGAGGACGCCGAGGGACATGTTCAGCACCGTGAGGACGACCATCAGCCCGAGACTGCGCATGAGCACCGCGGGGAAGTCGGACTGGGTGAACAGGTCGATGTAGTTCTCGAACCCGATGAAGGCCGGGAGGGTGCCCTGGACCTTGTTCTTGACGGTGTAGTCGGTGAAGGACTGGATCACCATCAGCACGGCGGGGTATCCGACCATCACCCCGAGGATGATCAGCGACGGACTGAGCAGCGACCAGGCGCCGCGGGCTTCGCGACGACGCCGGGAGCGCTCGCGCGGGGTCAGCGACACGGTCGGGCGTCGCCCGGAGGACGGGCGCCGGACGGTGAGGGCGCGGGTCTCGCTCATGTCGCCTCCTCTCTCGATGGTGCGGATGCGGGGGTGCCGGCTCGACGCCGGCGGAAGGTGAAGGGGGCCCGGAGCCCGGGCCCCCTTCACCGGCGGACCGGGGTCAGCCGTTGAGGATGGCCTCGACCTGCTCGTCGAGCGTCGTGGCGATCTCGGTGACGTCGCCACCCTGGGCGATCTTGACCAGCGCATCCGGGATGATCTGCGCGGCTTCGACCTCGGCCCAGTTCGGGCTGGCGGGGGTGCCCTTGGAGTTGGCGAGCGCGGCGGCCTGAGCCTGGGCGACGGGGGTGTCCGGCAGCGCCGAGGCGGCCGAGACGATGCCCGGGGTCAGCCCCTGCTCCGCCAGCAGGACCTGGTAGTCCTCGGAGAGCATGATCTCCAGGGCCGCCTTCGCCTTCTCCGGGGCCGCGCTCTTGGTGGCGACGGCCACATTCGAGCCGCCGGCGAAGATCGGCGCGGTCTCGCCTTCGGTCAGGCCCGGCAGCGCGAAGGCGCCGAGGTCCTTGGCGTACGTGTCGGGGCATCCTTCGGAGACCTCTTCGCCGGCCGCCTCGTCACCCCACGGCCAGGCACCGGTCAGGTTGCCTTCGGCCCACGCGGGGCTGGAGATGAACCCGGCCTCGCCGTTGCAGAACGCGATGTTGGCCATCAGCTCGTTGCCGTCCGCCGGGGCGACCGAGGCGTTGAGGTAGACCTGCTGCAGCAGCTCGAGCCCCTCGAGGCTCTCCGGACTGGAGAACTGCGCGTCCCACGTGTCGCCGTCCTGCACGGCGATCTCGCCGCCGTAGGCCCAGATGTACGGAAGGGCGTTGTACCAGTCCTTACCCGGCGCGTAGATACCGGAGACACTGTCGGTGGTCAGCGCCTCGCCTTCGGCGACGTACTCCTCGAGGGTCGCAGGGACCTCGTCGACCATCATCGGGCTGTAGAAGACCACACGGCCGCCGGCGTAGTACGGGGCGGCGTACAGTGCGCCGTCGTAGGTGCCCGCGTCGACGAGACCGCCGAGGAGGTCGTCGCCACCGAGGTCCTCCTGGATGTCGGAGATGTCGAGGAACAGTCCGGCGTCGGCGAAGCCGAGCGCCTGGGTGTTGCCGACCTCGACGACGTCGGGGCTGTCGTTCGAGGACAGCGCCGCCGTGTAGGTGTCGGAGACGTCCGCCCAGGTCTTCTCCTCGATCGTGAGCGTCCAGCCCTCGTTCTCGGCCTCGAAGGTCTCGGTCAGGTAGTCGCGCGCCGTCTGGGGGGTGTCGGTCCCGACGAGCCAGACCGTCAGATCGCCGGTCTCCGGCTCTGAGGAGGCGGCGTCATTGCCACCGGCGCAGCCGGCGAGAGCGACAGCCGAGGCGCCCACGAGCGCGAACGCGCCGAGCTTGTGCTTCATGGTGTCATCCTTCGTTTTCTCTTGGTGGGGACGGGTCCGGGTGACCCGCCGGTGAGGGTGGTGCGTGGACCTACGAGACGCCGAGCTGTCCCGACAGGACCATGACGGCGGCGCCGCGCAGGACGATGTCCTGGCCTTGCTCCGTCATGCGGACCCGTACGCCGTCGTGGAACTGGGCGAGCGTGCGGGCACGGAGGGTCTCGACGGTCTGTGCGGCCAGCGCGCCGTCGAGCAGTTCACGGGGGCCGGAGAGAACGATCTCCGACAGGTCGAGCACACCCACGATGGGTGCCAGCGCGATTCCCAGGCGCTCCCCCGCGTCGCGGAGGACGGAGGTCTCATCGTCGGCCGCGGCGATGCGGGCGCTCAAGGCCGGCACCGCCAGCCAGGCCTCGAGACAGCCGATCTTGCCGCACGCGCAGCGGGGGCCGCCGTCGGTGCCGACGGTGACGTGGCCGATCTCGCCGGCTGCGAATCGCGCGCCCCGCATCGGCTGCCCGCCGGCGAGCAGGCCCGAACCGACACCGCGCCCGACCCGCACGAGCAGCACGTCATCGCGCGCGCCGCCGAAGGTGTACTCCGCGAGGACGGCCGCGTTGGCGTCGTTGGCCACGAGGACGGGAAGATCCAGGGCCGCGCGCAACTCGCCTTCCAGATCCAGACCGTCCCATCCGAAGTTCGGTGCGGTGAGGATCACGCCGTCGGCGTCGACGACACCGGGCGCGCCGACGCCCACGCCGAGCACGGGAGCGTGGGCGTCGTCCACGAGGTCGCGGGCGAGGCCGATCACCGCGGCCAGCGCCTGAGCGGCATCGGCGGGAACGGGGACCTCGGCCCGCGCGACGAGGTCGCCGTCGAGGGTGAGCACGGCGCCGAGGAACGTGTCGCTGCCGGAGAGGTCGAGGCCGACGATGCGGTGCCCGTCCCGATCGAGGTCGACGAGGATGGCAGGCTTGCCCGGCCGGGAGGACTCGCGCACGCCCTTCTCGGCGAGGAGCCCGTCGGCGATGAGACCCGCCACGAGGTCGGAGATCGTCACCCGCGTCAGCCCCGTCTCGCGTGCCAGATCGGCGCGGCTCATCGCGCCGCCGTGGAAGAGGGTCTGCAGGACGAGCGAGCGGTTGTGCCCGCGTGCGTGTTCGGGGAGCACCTTCGCGCCGGCGCGGTGGGCGCGGGCTCGCACGAAGGCGCCGGCGCCCGATGTCTCGGGGCGGAGCTCGCCGCCCGAGGAAGGGGTTCGGCGCTGCAGGTCCGGTGCTGACATGTTTGTTAGTAGACCTTACGAATTGAGCGCCCGCAACCCTTTCGCCCTATTTGCACGGCGTGTTTACAAAACCGTTACACGGCGGCCAACCGCGTGTGAGCGGATTCTCACGATCGCGTGGAGCGCCACTGGCCTACCCTGAGGAGACGGCGAAGGAGATCCATGAACCGCACCCTCACCGGCCTTGTCCTGTCGACCTCGGCCCTTCTCGCCCTCACCGGCTGCACCGGGGGCGGCGGGTCGGCCCCGCCGGACGACCCGGCCTCGCAGACGCAGGATGCCCCGGGCGACGACGGCCAGTCGGTCGCGGAAGCGTGCGAGGTGATCGCGGAGACGATCACCTCGGCCACGGCGCAGTTCGACGAAGGCGCCGGGGGCGATCTCGCGGACGTCGTCGCGGCGATGGAGGCGGCCTCGGCGGAACTCGCGACGACGACCCAGGCGATCACGAACGACGAGGTGGCCGCCCTGCTGCCGGACCTGCAGCGGATGTTCACCGAGGCGGAAGAGGTCTTCCAGGCCCTCGCCGACGGCGATGTGTCGGGCGCCGAAGACCTCGAGGAGATCGGCGGACGCTTCCAGGAGACCGGCGCCGCCTTCGAAGAGCTGTGCGCGAGCTGACCCCGGGCGGGAATCTTCAGCAGACCGTGATGATTCCGTAGCCGCCCCGTCGCCGCCCTCGCCTACCATGGAGAGGACGTGCAAGGCAGGCGGGGGTGAGCGCGTGACGGATGTCGTGACACGGCCGGGATCAGACGAGAACACGGCGGAGCTCGACGGTTCGCCGTCGACCCCCGATGGGACGCAGGCCGCACCGACCGAGCCGACCTACGAGTGGGCCCCCGCCGAAGCCGAGCCGCGCACGCGCCGGATCGGACTGTGGGCGGGGATCGGTGCGGGCATCGTCGCCCTCGGCGCCGCAGCCGCCTCGCTGGTGCTGATCGCCCCGGGGACCTCCGTCGCGGGGGTCGACGTCGGCTTCATGACGCAAGGCGCCGCCGCCGACGCCATCGCCGCGAACCTCGCGGACACGACCGTCGTCCTCACCGGTGACGGTGGCGGAGCGGCCATCACCGGAGCGGATCTGGGCGCGTCGATCGACGCGCGCGGGCTGGCCGAGACCGCCTTCGCCGAGCACCCGATGTGGAAGGTGACGTCGTGGTTCGCCGATCCCCTGCCGGGCACGATCCAGCTCGATGAGGCGGTGGCGTCGGCGGCCCTCGGCGCCGCGGTGCCGGCGATGTACACCGACCCGGTCGACGCAGAGGTCGCCTTCGACGACGAGAGCGAGACCTACGTCGTCACGCCGGGAATCGACGGCGCGGGCGTCGACGTCGCGTCGGTGCACGACGGACTGTCGACGGCGTTCGCCGCCGGACAGGCGACCGCGGAGATCGACACGGTCAGCGCCCCCGTGGTGCCCGAGCGACAGACCTACGTCGCCGAAGCGACCGCCGCGCGATTGAACGCGATGCTCGACGAGGCCGGGTTCTATGTCGGCGACGAACGCGTCGTCGCCGTCGAAGCGGCATCCCTCGCGTCCTGGATCACCCTCACGCCGGGTGAGCGCGGCACACTGGACATCTCGGTCGACCAGAGCGCCGTCCAGAAGGTCGTCGATTCGCTGCCGGAGACGGTGAACCGGGAAGCCGTGAACAACAAGGTGCTCGTCAACCTCGCCGGCACGACGATCGGCGGCGAGAACGAGGGCACGGTCGGACGCGAACTCGAGACGACCGACGGTATCGCCGCGGGCTTCTCCGAGCAGGTCGCAGCCGCCAACGGCGTCTACCAGCTGCCGGTCGTGGAGACCCCCTACGAGACCGCTGAGGTGGTGCGACTGCTCGAGGTCGACCTCAGCTCGCAGATGCTCTACCTCAAGGAGAACGACAACGTCGTCGACAGTTGGGCCATCTCCAGCGGCGTCAGCGACAAGCCGACCTACACGGGCCGCTACACGGTCCATGCCCACGTGCCGATCCAGACCATGCGGGGCTACGAGACCACCAACGGTGAGCGCATCTACGACGCCGACGGCGAGCCCGTGATGTACGAGACGCCCGATGTGAAGTGGATCATGTACTTCAACGGCGACCAGGCCTTCCACGGCGTGTACTGGCACTCCAACTGGGGAGCGCCGATGAGCCATGGGTGCGTCGGGATGCCCGAGTGGCGGGCCCAGCAGCTGTACAACTGGACCGCCCACGGCACCGACGTGTGGATCCACGACTGAGCATCGTCACGCGCTGCGGTGCGCCCTCTGCGCGCCGCCGGAACGCGCGGGAGCGCCGCCGCTAGCCTGACGGCATGCCGCGATTCGATCTGCCGCCGCACGAGCTGGACGCCTACCGGCCCGACATCGTCGAACCTGCCGACTTCGACGCGTTCTGGAGCTCGACGCTGGCCGGCTCCCGCGCGGCCGGCGACGACGTCGTCGTGTCGCCGGTGGACACGCCCCTGACAGAGGTGGATGTCTTCGATGTGACCTTCCCCGGGTTCGCCGGAGACCCGGTGAAGGCGTGGCTGTGGGCGCCCCGAGGCCGGGTAGGCGCGTTGCCCACGATCGTCGAATACAACGGCTACGGCGGCGGCCGGGGCCTGCCGCACGAGCGCCTCGCGTGGGCGGCGGGCGGGTACGCGCACCTGTTCATGGACACCCGCGGGCAGGGTTCCGGGTGGGGTGCGGGCGGCGAGACGGCCGACCCGCACGGCACCGGCGCGTCGACCCCCGGCTTCATGACGCGCGGCATCGATGACCCCGAGGGGTACTACTACCGTCGCGTGTTCACCGACGCCGTGCGCCTGGTCGATGCCGCCCGCACCCTTCCGATCGTCGATCCGGCCCGCATCGCCGTGGCCGGCGGCAGGCAGGGAGGCGGGATCGCGATCGCCGTGGCCGCCCTCTCCGACGGCATCGCCGCGGTGATGCCCGATGTGCCGTTCCTGTGCCACTTCGAGCGTGCCGTCGGTCTGACCGACCGCGACCCGTACGACGAGATCGTGCGGTACCTGCGCGTACACCGTGGCGCCGAGCAGAGGGTCTTCGACACCTTGTCCTACTTCGACGGTGCGACCTTCGCGACGCGTATCGATGCGCCGGCACTGTTCTCGGTGGGCCTGCACGACCTGACGTGTCCCCCGTCGACGGTCTACGCCGCGTACAACCGGCTCGCCTCGCGCACCCGCCGGATGGATGTCTACCCGTTCAACGACCACGAGGGCGGCCAGGCCTATCGCTGGCCACGGCAGGCGGCCTTCGTCGCCCAGCACGTCTGATCAGGCCGACAGAGACGGCGAGACGCCCCGACCCGCACGGGGTGGGGCGTCTCGTCGAGAGGGCCTCGCTCAGCTGAGGTCGTCGATGATCGCGTTCAGCGTGGCAGAAGGGCGCATCACGGCGTCGACAGCGGCACCGTCGGGTCGGTAGTAGCCACCGATCTCGACCGGAGAGCCCTGCACGGCGGCGAGCTCGTCGACGATCGTCTGCTCGTTGGCGGCCAGCGCCTCGGCGACAGGCGCGAAGATCTCCGCCAGCTCAGCGTCGGCCTCCTGAGCCGCCAGCTCCTGCGCCCAATACAGCGCCAGGTAGAAGTGGCTTCCGCGGTTGTCGATCGAGCCGAGCTTGCGCCCCGGCGACTTGTCGTTCTCCAGGAAGGTCCCCGTCGCCGCATCCAACGTGTCGGCGAGCACCTGGGCCCGCGCGTTGTCGGTCGTCGTGGCGAGGTGTTCCAGCGACGCGGCGAGGGCGAAGAACTCGCCGAGCGAGTCCCAGCGCAGGTAGTTCTGCTCCACCAGCTGCTGCACGTGCTTGGGCGCGGATCCGCCCGCCCCGGTCTCGAACAGACCGCCGCCGGCGAGCAGCGGGACGATCGAGAGCATCTTGGCGCTCGTGCCGACCTCGAGGATCGGGAAGAGGTCGGTGAGGTAGTCGCGCAGCACGTTGCCGGTCACCGAGATCGTGTCCTCGCCGCGGCGCATGCGCGCCAACGTGTAGCGGGTGGCCTCAGCCGGGGGCAGGATCACGATCTCGACGTCGGAGGTGTCCAGCAGAGCGAGCCCCTGGTGGACCTTCGCGATCAGCTGCGCGTCATGTGCCCGGTTGACGTCGAGCCAGAACACCGCCGGCGCGCCGGTGGCCCGCGCACGCGTGACGGCCAGCTTCACCCAGTCCATGATCGGGATGTGCTTGGTCTGGGTGGCGCGCCAGATGTCACCCGTGGCCACGGTGTGCTCGATGAGCACGGTGCCCTCGGAGTCGACGATCTGCACGACACCGGGAGCGGCGATCTCGAACGTCTTGTCGTGGCTGCCGTACTCCTCGGCCTTCTGGGCCATCAGGCCCACGTTCGGGACGGTGCCGATCGTGGCGGGGTCGAGCGGACCGTTCGCGATGACGTCGTCGATCACGGCCTGGTAGACGCCGGCGTAGGACGAGTCGGGGATCACCGCGAGGGTCTCGGCCTCGCCGCCGTCCACGCCCCACATCTTGCCGCCGTTGCGGATGAGGGCGGGCATCGACGCATCCACGATCACGTCGCTGGGCACGTGCAGGTTCGTGATGCCCTTGTCGGAGTTGACGTAGGACAGACGCGGTCCGGATTCCAGCGCCGCGGCGATCTCGGCCGTGATCTCCGCGCCCCCGTCCACGCGCTCGAGCCCGCTGAGGATCGAGCCGAGACCGTTGTCGGGGGTGAGCCCCGCGGCGGCGAGGGTGTCGCCGTGCCGTGCGAACACGTCGGGCAGGAAGGCCTTCACGACGTGGCCGAAGATGATCGGGTCGCTGACCTTCATCATGGTGGCCTTCAGGTGCACCGAGTAGAGCACATCGTCGGCCTCGGCCTGCGCCAGCGTGTCGGCGAGGAACGCATCGAGGGCCGCGGCCGACAGGAAGGTCGCGTCGATGACCTCGCGCGGCAGCACCTTCAGGTCGTCCTTCAGGATCGTCTCGGTGCCGTCTTCGGCGATGTGACGGATCGTGAGGGTGTCGTCGTGCGCGGCGACCCATGACTTCTCGTTGCTCTTGAAGTCGTCGTGACCCATCGTGGCCACGCGGGTCTTCGACCCGGCGGCGAACGGCTTGTTGGTGTGCGGGTACTTGCGCGCGTAGTTCTTCACCGCCCCCGGCGCACGGCGGTCGCTGTTGCCCTCGCGCAGCACCGGGTTGACCGCGGATCCCTTGATGCGGTCGTAGCGCGCACGCACGTCCTTGTCCTCGATGGAGGTCGGGTCGTCCGGGTAGTCGGGGATGTCGTACCCCTGCGACTGGAGCTCGGCGATGGCCGCCTTCAGCTGCGGGATCGACGCGGAGATGTTCGGCAGCTTGATGATGTTCGCTTCGGGGAGCGTGGCGAGCCCGCCGAGTTCGGCGAGGGCGTCGCCGACGTGCTGTTCATCGGTCAGCCGCTGCGGGAAGGCCGCGAGGATGCGGCCGCCCAGCGAGATGTCGCGGGTTTCGACGTCGACACCCGCCTTGCCGGTGACGGCCTTGATGATCGGGAGGAACGACGCCGTTGCGAGAGCGGGAGCCTCGTCGGTGTACGTGTAGATGATGGTCGAGTCGGTCACCTGTTCGTCTTTCGCTCGGTTGCGGATCAAGCCTAACGCAGGCGGTCGATTATCTTGATGTCAAGATAAATTCACCGCCGTGTTACGGGAAGCGTGTGCCGTGGCGGGGTTTGCGGCTAGCCTGTGCGTATGGCTGAGCTGCGACTTGTCGAACTGTCCGCCGCGACGATCGTCGCAGTCAACAACATGTCCCTCAAGCCCGGCCAGGAGCAGTACCTCGCTCCGGTCAGCTACGGCATCGCCGCCACGGTGGCCGATCCGCGCACCTCGTGGCAGCGCGTCGTGGTCGACGGCGACGAGGTCGTGGGCTTCGTCAGCGCCGGCTTCGACCCCGATGCGCCGGAGGAGCATTTCCGGTCCGTCCTGTGGCGCATCAACGTCGACGCCGACGATCAGGGGCGCGGTATCGGTCGATTCGCCATCGAGAAGCTGCTCGAAGAGGCCCGCGACCGCGGACTGGACAAACTGACGGTCATCTACGAAGAGGGGGAAGCAGGCCCGGAGGCCTTCTTCGCCCGAATGGGCTTCACCCCGGTCGGTGAGACCGAGTACGGTGAGGTCATCGCCGAGATCCGTCTCTGACGCACCGGCGACCGGCCGCTCCCGTCGAAGGTCCCGGCCGCCGCGTTCCGGCGGCGGGGCCTCGGATTCCCCTCCCCCACCGAGGCTCCGTCGCCCTCGCTCGGGAACGGCCGGAAGACCGCGGCGACGCCGGATGGCATGGGGGGCTTGCCACCCGACGCCGGCGCGGTCCGCCGGCCGCCTCGCTCAATCGGCGATCCAGCGCGCCGCCCCGTCGTGCCAGCGCACGGCCGCCGGCCCGGAGGGCAGAAGATCGGCGTGCCGGGGCATGACGATCCGCACCTCGTCCGCGCCCACGCGCGCGACGTAGACGACGTCGGCGCCGCGGTAGATGTGGGCGACGACCTCGACGGCGAGCGAGGCTCCCGCACTGCCTGCCGGAACGAGCTCGAGGTCTTCCTGACGCAGCATCACCCGTCCGGGACCATCGGCGCCTTCTCCGACCACGAGCACCTCGTCCTTCGTCGCGGACACCTGCGCGTAGCGGCCGGAACGGGTGGCGGGGAGCAGGTTCGCGGCGCCGATGAAATCGGCGGCGAAAGCCGTCTTGGGGGCCGAGTAGATCTCCTCCGGCGCCCCGACCTGTTCGATCACGCCGCCGTTCATGAGGACCACGCGATCCGACAGGCTCATGGCCTCCTCCTGATCGTGGGTGACGAAGACCGTGGTCAGTCCGAGGGAACGATGCAGCTCCTTCAGTTCGATCTGCATGTCTTCGCGCAGGCGCGCGTCGAGGTTGGACAGCGGCTCGTCCAGCAGCAGCACACGCGGTTCGACCGCGATCGCGCGAGCCAGGGCCACCCGCTGCTGCTGCCCACCGGACAGCTGCGGCGGCATCCGGTCGCCGAGGTGCCCCATCTGCACACGTTCGAGAGCTGCCTGCGCGAGTTCGCGTTGGCGCGCCTTCGGCTGATCCCCCGCCATCCGGAGCCCGAAGCGGACGTTCTCGCGGACCGAGAGGTGCGGGAACAGCGCGTAGCTCTGGAACATCATGCCGAGGTGCCGCTTCTCCGGCGGCAGGCCGGTGACATCCTGCCCGGCGATGTGGATGCTCCCCGACGAGGTCGTCTCGAGACCGGCGATGCACCGCAGCAGCGTCGTCTTGCCGCAGCCGGAGGGCCCCAGCAACGACAGGAACTCGCCGGAGGCGGCTTCGAGGGAGATGCCCTTGAGCACCTGGGTGCCCTTGAAGTCCTTCTTCAGGGCGGCGATGGTGAGAGTGGCCATCAGACGAACAACCTTCCGAGTCCGATGATGCGCTCCAGGGCGATCATGAGTACGACGGTGAGCAGGACCATCAGCGTCGAGACCGCAGCGACCGTCGGCGACGTGCTGAACTCCAGCTGCCCGTAGATCGCGATGGGCAGGGTCTCGAGCTGCGGCGTGCGCAGGAACAGAGCGATGACGGCGTCATCGAAGGAGATGTTGAAGGCGAAGAACGCCCCCGCGGCGATTCCCGGACGCGCCACCGGCAGCACCACCAGCCGGTAGCGATTCCAGGTCCCCGCGCCCAGGGTTCGTGCCGCCTCCTCGGTGAAGCGGTCCGCGCGGGCCATCACACCGGTGACGGTGCGCATCACGTACGGGATCGCGATGACGGTGTGCACGAGGATCAGCACGCCGACGTTCGGTGCCCCGATCGTGAGCGATGCGACCGACAGGGCACCGATGGCGAGGATGATGGTCGGGATCGTCAGCGGCGACATCAGGAACGCCTGGATCGCCCCGGCTCCCGGGATCGGGAAGCGGGTCAGGGCGAGGGCTGCAGCCGTGCCGACCACGGCAGCCAGAAGGGCGACGGTGACCCCCACGAGCAGACTCAGCCGGAACGGCTCCAGGTAGGTGTCGCTCGTGAGCGCGTCGACGTACCAGTCGAGGGTGAATCCGGTCGGCGGGAAGGTGAGGAATCGACTCTCGCCGATCGACGCGCCCGCGACGACCAGAAGGGGCACGAGCATGTACGCCGTGACGAAGACCCCGAAGACACCCGCGAGCACCTTCGTCCACAGCGGAAGAGATCTCACCATGCGGTGGCCCTCTGCTTTCCGATTCGGGCGACCGCGGCCAGCACCAGCATGACACCGGCGAACAGCAGCACAGCCTGGGCGGCGGCGAAGGGCCAGTCGAGGTTGGTGGTCGCGTCGATGTAGATCGTCTGCGCGAAGACCGGGATCTGCACGCCGCCGATGAAGCGCGGCGTGATGAACGAGCTCACCGACAAGACGAACACGAGGGACGCCCCCGCGACGATGCCCGGAACCGACAGCGGCAGCACGACAGTCCCGAGTGTCCGCCAGAAGCCGGCTCCGAGCGTGCGGGAGGCTTCTTCGAGCTGCGGGCTGATGCCCGCCATGACGCCGAGGATGCTGAGCACGGCGAACGGCAGGAGCACCTGGACCATGGCGATCACGATCCCCGCCTCCGTGCCGAGCAGGCCCTGGGTGCCGCCGACCAGCTCCTGCAGTCCGGGGATCTGCATGAGCGGACCCGCGGGGCTCATCAGCACGACCCAGCCGAAGGTGCGCACGACCACACTGGTCATCAGGGGGAGGATGACCACGATCAGCAGCAGCGATCGCAGGCGCGATCCCGCCCTCGCCATGATGTACGAGAGCGGGATCGCGATGATCAGCGCGACGACGGTCTGGATCACGCCCAGCCGTAGCGACCGCCACGCCGCCTGCATGTAGTAGTCACTGGAGAACAGCCGGATGAAGTTCTCCAGGGTGAACCCGCCTGCGGGCGTCTGCACGCTCATGAGGAGCATGCCCGCCACGGGTGTGACGAAGCCGATCCCGAGCAGGGCAGCCGCGGGCAGAAGAAGGAGCCAGGGCTCCTTGCGGGTTCGCACGCTCATCCGGTGATCAGCGCATTCCACTCATCGGTCCACGCGGTGCGTCCCTCGGCGATGTCCGCCGGGGCGTACACGACGACCTCGTCGAGGTCATCCGCCGAGAGGACCGAGTCCGCGGCGTCGCCGGAGACCTCGGTGGTCGTGTTGACCGGCGAGTACCGCATCTCCTCGGCGAAGACGGCCTGCGCCTCGGGGCTGAGCTCGTAGTCGACGAACAGCTTCGCCAGCTCCGGGTTGTCGCGACCGGCGACGACGTTCGACGTGATGAGCGAGGCGGTCACGCCCTCCTCCGGCACGATGAACTCGACCGGCAGACCCGCGTCGATCAGGGTGCCCGCGTAGTCCATCGCGTAGGGGGCCAACCACGTGTCGCGCTGCGCGAACGCCGTCTGCAGGTCGGGCGAGGTGGGCACGACGATCGCGTCGCCGTCGGCCGCCAGGGCACCGAGTTCGCCGATCGCCTCGCTCGGGTCCTCGATGCCGCCGCCGAGCGCATCCGACACGCGCAGCATCGAGAGCACGCCGTAGGTGTTGGAGAAGTCGGTCAGGGCGACATGCCCGGCGTAGGCCTCGTCGAACACGTCGAGCCAGCTGGTGGGCGCCGGGGCTCCCGACTCGGTGTTGTAGACCAGCCCGATGGGGGCGAGCTGGATGACCGGCCCTTCGCCGCGCTCCAGGCCCGCCGCGGCCACATCGATCAGATCGCCGGAGGTGGCCAGCTCGTCGGCCGCGATCGGCTCGAGCAGGCCGTCCGCGGCCGCGGTGTACTCCTGGCCGCCGGAGAAGTGGACGACATCGATCTGCGGAGAAGCCGCCTGAGCGGTGATCTGGGCCAGGGCGTCGCCGGAGTACAGCGTGACCAGCTCGACCTCGGCGCCGGTGTCGGCCTCGAAGGGCTCGACGACGGCCTTGATGAAGGCCGTCTCCCAATCTCCGCCGAAGGAGGTGACGACGAGAGTCTCGCCGGCGTAGTCGAGATCGGCGGAGGCGTCGGACGACGACGTGTCGTCGCCGGCGGAGCAGGCGGCCAGGACGAGCGCTCCGGAGACGGCGATCGCACCACCGGTGAGGATTCTGCGGGTGTTCATGTGGGGCTCCTTGTTTCGGGTGGGGGGAGGGAGGCCGCTCAGGAGACGCGGCCGATGGTGAGCTGTTTGGCTCCGTCGATGCGGATCGCCGCGCTCTCGCGCGCGAACTCCTCGAGACCTTCGGTCACCGAGGCCCAGATGTTCACGGGGGTCCATCCGAGGGGTCCGAGCACGCGGGCACCGCGGTCGTAGAACACGCCGACCTCGTACCATTCGAACGGCAGGCCGCCCATCTGCATGGGCTGCTGCCAGTACCACATCAGGTCGCCGGGGGCGGGGACGACCTGCTGGTTCTCGAACGGCACCGTCTGAGGGTCGAAGTTCTGCGCCTCTTCGGGAAGGCCGACCATCACCTCGGGGCCAGCGTACATCGCGTGCAGCGCCTGCATGGTGCGGGGAGTCTCGAACGCGCCCCACAGAGCCTCGCACGTGCGGGGGGCGTGCTCTTCGAGGAGCGTCGCCACGGCTCGCACACCGCTGTCGTACTGGAGGAAGATCTTCTTGGTCACGGAATGGTCTCTCTGATCGGGTTCGAGGGGTCGGTACGCATCTGGTGCGCGTGGGCCGCGGCGACCAGCGCCGCGAACAGGGGGGCCTCGGCCGCCGCTTCGGCGGGGTCGAGGAGCTTCTCGGGATGCCACTGGACCGCCCAGAAGGGCCATCCGTCGGGCCCGTCGAGGCCTTCGACGACGCCGTCGTCTGCTCGGGCACTGACCCGGAATCCCTCCGCGACGACATCGACGGCCTGGTGGTGGATCGTGTTCACGCGGTGTCGGGTGGTCCCGTACACCGCCGCGAGCGCGGATCCGGCGACGATGTCCACGTCGTGGCGGATGCGTGCTTGGTCTGCGGCGGCGAGCACGGGTGCGTGGTCGGCTGTGGCGGGGAGGTCCACCACGAGGGTCCCGCCGAAGGCGACGTTGACGACCTGCAGACCGCGACAGATTCCGAGCAGCGGCAGCCCGCGCTCCCGCGCGCCCCGCACCAGCGCGATCTCGAACGCGTCGCGCTCCGGGTCGTAGCGACGTCCGGATTCGGGGGCGCAGCCGTATCGGCCCGGATGCACATCCTGCCCGCCGGAGATCACGAGCCCGTCGAGCGAGTCCAGGAGCTCGTCGACGCCGGCGGTCGGCGGGAGCAGCACGGGAACCCCGCCGGCGGCCTCCACCGGATCGGCGTACTCGACGCCGAGCGAGTGGACGGGCCGCTGCGGGCCGAGGTCTGTGTCGACATGCCGCAGCCAGGTCGTGACGCCGACGAGCGGGCGGGTCATGACAGGTCGATCCAGGTGGTCTTGAGGTCGGTGAACTTGTCGATCGCGTGCAGGCTCTTGTCCCGCCCGTATCCCGATCCCTTGACGCCGCCGAAGGGGATCGTCATATCCCCCTCCTCGAAGCAGTTGACCCAGACCACGCCCGCTCGCAGCCGTCGGGAGACGCGGTGGACGGCCTTGAGGTCGTCACTCCACAGCGCGGCAGCCAGGCCGTACTCGGTGCCGTTGGCGATTCGCAGCGCATCGTCGAGGTCGTCGTAGGCGATCACCGACAGCACCGGACCGAAGATCTCTTCGCGCGCCACCTCGTGGGAAGGGTCGGCGGCGATGACGGCGGGGGCGAAGTAGCTGCCGCCGGGGATCACCTCTCGGCGCGCGGCCGATCCGGCCACCACGCGTGCGCCATCGTCCGGCGCGCGCCGGACGAACCCGGCGATGCGCTCGAGCTGGCGATCGCTGACGATCGCCCCCATGCCCGTGGCGGGGTCGAGCGGGTCGGCCGGCTCGGAGTCGGCCGCGACGGCCGCGGCGATCTCGAGCGCCTCGTCCCGCCGCGCGCGGGGCACGAGCAGCCGCGACGACGACGTGCACATCTGCCCCTGGTTGTAGAAGCAGCCATCGGCGGTGGCCCGCACCGCCTTGTCGAGGTCGGCGTCGGGCAGCACGAGGCTCGCCGTCTTGCCGCCGAGCTCGAGCCAGACACGCTTGCCGTTGGAAGCCGCGGAGTACCCGAGGAACCGACGGCCGACCTCGGGCGACCCGGTGAAGGTGAGGACGTCGACATCCGGATGCTCGCCGAGCGCGCGCCCGGCCACGGCGCCGTGCCCGGGGACGACGTTGAACACGCCCGCCGGAAGCCCGGCGTGGGCGGCGATCTCGGCCAGCAGCAGAGCCGAGTGGCTGGTGTGTTCGGCCGGCTTGACGACGACGCTGTTGCCCGCCGCCAGCGCAGGAGCGACCTTCCAGGCGGTCATCGTCAGCGGGAAGTTCCAGGGCACGACGGCGGCGACGACCCCCGCCGGCTCGCGTGTCACCAGCGCCAGACTGTCGTCACCGGTGACGGGCGACTCGTCGATCAGCTTGTCGGCGGCCTCGCCGTACCAGCGGAAGCAGTTCACGACGGCGCGCATCTCGGTCTCGAGGGCTTCGCGGATCGGCTTGCCCATTTCCAGCGCGATCAGCAACGCGAGCTGGTCGGCTCGCGCGTGGACGGCCTCGGCCACGTCCCGCAGCACCCGCCCCCGCTCACGCGGTGCGAGGCGGGAGAACTCCCCCTCGTCGAAGGCGCGCCGGGCCGAGCGCACCGCCGCGTCGACGTCGTCGGGGGAAGCGGCGGCGATGACCGGAAGCGCCCGGCCGTCGCGGGGTGCGGTGAGGGTCAGCGGGTCTCCGTGGCCGAGGACGATGCGCCCGTCGACGAAGGGACCGTCGTGGAAGGTCAGCGCGTCGATCCGACCGACCCAGTCCTCGCCCTGCGCACTGAACACTGACCGACCTCTTCTCCCGCGACCATCGCGTGGGAGAGAGTCTTGCCCTTTTCAGCCGTTTCAGCAAGCTTTGGTGGCGGATTTCGCCACAATTAACATTCCTGTAGCAATTTACGGCTACTCCGCGGCGTTCTCGTCCTCTCGATCGGGGCCCTCGTCGATCACGAGCGATCCGCGGAGGACGGGGGTGACGACCACGAGCGACTCGACGACCTCGAGGCCGTCGTTCTCGGCGATGACGGGGCTGGTGAGGAAGCGGTAGAAGTCGTCCTCGTCGCGCACGAGGACGTTCGCCAACAACGGCGTCGAGCCCGTCGTGGCCACGACGAACTTCACCTCGGGCGCGGCGGCGAGCGCCCGGCCGATCTGCTCCATGCGGGCCATCGGAGCCCGCATCCACACGAGCGCCTCCAACCCGAGTCCGAACAGGGCGGGCACGACCTCGGTCCTCGGATGCATGAGACCGCGTCGGTGCAGCGAATCCAGCCGACGCCGCGCGGTGGTGGCATTGACCTCGAGAGCGCGCGCGAGCTGCGCGATCGGCATCCGGCCCTCCAGGAGCAGCAGATCGATCAGGCGCTCCTCATCGGGCGAGATCGCATCGGCCGGATCGGCCGGCGGAGCCGTCTCGCCGCGCAGGGTGCGCGCCTGCTCGGCGGTCAGCAGCCCCGGGGCGATCCAATCGCTCCCCGAGCGGAAGAAGCGCAGCACCCGCGCGACGTTGACCGAGACGATGCCGGGGATGGCGGGGATGTCCCGGTAGAGCAGGCGCCGCACGGCCGCGTCGTCGCGGGGAAGCAGCATCGCGCCGACGTCGTTGCTGCCCTCGAGCACCGACACCGACGATGCATCCGTACGGCGGGACAGGGCGCGGGCGACATCCCACAGCGCCGCCGGCTCGGTGGTCACGCGGAGGACGGTCGCTCGGGCATGGAGGACGCGGGCCACGTCGACGTAGGTCGAGATGCGGACCCAGCCGCGATCGAGCAGACGCTGACCGCGCCGCGCGACCGTGCGCTCCGGCATGTCCAGCACGCGCGCGACCTCACCCCACGCCGCACGGCCGTTCACCTGCAGCGCAGCCGCGATCATCCGATCGACGTCGTCCGCTTCGTCCTGCGCCGCCACGGGCATCCCTGGAGTACTCACCTGCACGCCACCCGACGATACGGGACTCCCGCGTCGCTCCGATCCGCATCCCGGCCGCCACGCCGCCCACCCGCCGGCGAGCGGCGCGATGTCGGAGAATCGGCGCAATGTCGGAGGATCTGGCTCATATCCTCCGACATCGGCGCGACTCTCCGACGGCGCAGGCGGGGTTCCCGCCCCTCCACAGGTGCCGGGAGAGCCCTCCGCCGTCCACAGACGGCGTGACCGGCGGTCATCCACCGCGGCGCGGGGCCAGCCTTGCGGCATGGATCTGGTGGAATGGCTGGCCGTACGCGCGGGGATCGCGCACCGCGACGACGTGGCCCGGGCCGGCTTCACGCCGCGCGTGGTGGACGCCGCGATCGCGGCAGATCGCGCGCGCCGTGTCAGACGCGTGTGGATCGCGCTCGCCCACGCGGATGCGGAGCTGACGCGCGCTGCCGGTCTCGGGGGCCGGGTGGCCTGCCTTTCCGTCGCACGACGGCGGGGCTGGTGGATCCCCGAGACCGCAGACACCCGACCCCACCTCCACTTCCGCCCGCACGGGAGGGCGGAGCCGTTCGACGGGGTCTCGCATTGGACCAAGCCGATCTCTCCGGTGCCGCCGACATCCCTGCTGGAGTCCGTCGAGGATGCCCTCTCGCATATTGCGTCGTGCGTCGACCCGGAGACGTCTCTCGTGGTGTGGGAGTCGGCGATCCGAACCGAGAGGCTGTCCCTGGACGCGCTGCGCCGGGTCCGCTGGCCCTCGCGCGCCGCCGCCGCCTGCGCGGCCGAAGCCGACGGTCTGTCCGATTCCGGGCTGGAGACGATCGCCATCGTGCGCCTGTCGCGCTGGGGCGTGCCGATCCGACAGCAGGTGTTCCTCGCGGGGCATCCCGTCGACCTGCTGATCGGCGAGCGGCTCGTGGTCCAGCTCGACGGGTTCGCGCATCACTCCACGTCGAAGGACCGTACCCGCGACCTCCGGCATGACGCCGAGCTTCGATTGCGCGGCTTCACCGTGCTGCGCTTCAGCTATGCCCAGGTCGTCCACGACTGGCCGGCCGTCGAACGCACGATCGGGCGCGCCATCGCCGCAGGAGACCACCTCGCGTGACCGCCGCATCCGCTGACCATCGGCCCGATGTCGGAGAATCGGCGCAATGTCGGAGGATGTGGCTCATATCCTCCGACATCGGCGCGATGCTCCGACATCGGTGCGGCGAGAAGCCACCGGGGTGCAGGCGTCAGACCAGGGACTGCTGCCACGCGCTGTGGAGCTGCGCGAACTTGCCGTCACCGGCGATCAGGGCTGCCGGGGCGTCGTCCTCGATGATGCGCCCGTGCTCCATCACGAGCACCCGGTCGGCGATGGCGACCGTCGACAGGCGATGCGCGATGATGATCGCCGTGCGATCGGCCAACAGGGTCTGCAGCGCATCCTGGATGAGGCGCTCGCTCGGGATGTCGAGCGAGGCGGTCGCCTCGTCGAGGATGAGCACGGCCGGGTTCGCCAGGAACGCCCGCGCGAAGGAGATCAGCTGCCGCTGACCGGCCGACACCCGCCCGCCGCGCTTGTTCACGTCGGTGGCGTACCCATCGGGAAGGGCTTCGATGAAGCCGTGCGCACCGACCGCGCGCGCCGCATCCTGGATCTCCTCCAGGGTCGCGTCGGGCTTTCCGAGCGCGATGTTGTCGGCGACGGTCCCGCTGAACAGGTAGGCCTCCTGCGTCACCATGACGATCGCGCGGCGCAGGTCCTTGGGATGCATGCGTCGCAGATCGACGCCGTCGAGCGTGATCGCACCCCGCGTGGGGTCGTAGAAACGCGAGACGAGCTTGGCGAGGGTCGACTTGCCCGCACCGGTGGTACCCACCAGAGCGATCGTCTGCCCAGCCGGGATGTCGAGGGTGAAATCGGGGAGGATCGTCCGGTCCTCCGAGTATCCGAACCGCACGTCGTCGAAGCGCACGTGGCCGCGGGCCTCCCACAGGTCCACGGGGTCGCGCGGATCGGGCACGGTCGGCTCCTCCTCGAGCACCCCCGACACCTTCTCCAGGGCCGCCGTCGCCGACTGGTAGGAGTTCAGGAAGAACGCCACCTCCTGCAGCGGCGAGAAGAAGTTGCGGACGTACAGGACCGCGCCCACGAGCGTGCCGATCGCGATGGCGCCGTCGGCGACCCGCACGCCGCCCCAGAAGACGATGAGCGCCAACGAGAGCGACGCGATGGCCATGAGGCCCGGCTCGAAGGTGCCGAACAGGCGGATGGAACGCATGTTGACGTCGCGGTACTGCATCGCGAGGCCGCCGAACTCGTCGTCGTTGCGGGGCTCCTTTCGGAACGCCTTGACGGCGCGGATGCCGGTCATCGTCTCGACGAACTTCACGATCACCTGCGCACTGATCACCCGCGACTCGCGGTAGACCAGCTGCGAGCGCAGGTAGAACCAGCGCATCAGGAAGAACAGCGGAATGCCCATCACGACGAGGATGACCCCCGACTGCCAGTCCAACAGGAGCAGCGCGACGAGGGTGAAACCGCCGTAGAGCAATCCCGAGACGAGCTCGTTCAACCCACCGTCCAGCAGCTCCCGGATGGTGTCGAGGTCGCTGGTCTGTCGCGAGATGATCCGCCCGGAGGTGTAGGACTCGTGGAATTCCAGACTGAGGCGCTGGGTGTGCAGGAAGATCCGCTTGCGAAGGTCGAGCATGATGGCCTGCGTGAGCCGGGCCGCCACGACCGCGTACCAGCCGACGAGCCCCGCGCCCCCGAAGGCGGTGAGCAGGTAGACGGCGACCACGCCGATCGTGGGCATCCAGTCCATGCGATCGGTTGCCGCCGGGAGCGCGGTGTTGATGCCGTAGGTGATCAGCGCCGGCCCGGCCACCCGCAACGCCGTGGAGACGATGAGCACGGCGGCGGCCAGCACGAGCTGCCACCGCAGGTTGCCCACGAGGGACCCGAGCAGGCGCAGCGAGCGCCGCCGGATCGCCCGGCTCTCTTCGCGGGTGTAGTCGGAGCGGTCTTCGCCGCTGGTTCCGAGGATCGCGGTGCTCACAGGTTCACCTCCGTCTCGCGCGCACGCGCGTGGTCGTCTTCGAGGCTCGAGATCACATGACGGTAGTGGGCGCTTTCGCGCAGCAGGTCGGAGTGCGCCCCGACCGCGGTGACTCTCCCGGCTTCGAGCAGCGCGACCCGATCGGCCAGCATGACCGTGGACGGGCGGTGTGCGACGATCAACGCCGTGGTGTCGTGCAGCACCTCGCGAAGCGCGTCCTCCACGAGTGCCTCCGTGTCGACATCGAGCGCCGACAGCGGGTCGTCCAGGACGAGGATCGCCGGCCGAGCCGCCACCGCACGCGCAAGGGCGAGCCGCTGTCGCTGCCCGCCGGACAGGCTGAGGCCCTCCTCGCCGATGACGGTGTCCACGCCGCGCGGCAGGTCGTCGACGAAGTGCGCCTGCGCGACCTGCAGGGCTTCGCGGAGGATGCGCTCGGCTTCCTCGCTCCCCGGCTCGAGGTCCTCGCGCCCGAGCAGCACGTTCTCGCGCACCGTCTGGGAGAACAGGGTGGCGTCCTCGAACGCCATCCCCACGTGGGTGCGCAACTCGGCGAGGGTGAGGTCTCGCACGTCGACCCCGTCGACGGTCACGCTCCCCGCGGTGACGTCGTACAAGCGCCCCGGCAGGGTCGTCAGGGTCGTCTTGCCCGATCCGGTCAGTCCGACCAGCGCCATCGTCTCCCCCGGCCGGAGGGTCAGATCGACGCCGTCGAGCAGGTCGCGCTCGTGGTCGCGCGCGTCCTGGTAGCGGAAGTGCACACCCTCGAAGGCGAGCTCGCCGCGGGGCTCGGCGACGGTCTTCGGCTCGGCCGGATCGACGATGGGGTTCTCCTCGTCGAAGACCTCGAAGATCCGATCGGTCGCGGTGCGCGCATCCAGCAGGAACGAGAACAGGAACCCGATCGACTCGACCGGCCAGCGCAGGATCGTCGTCATCGCGAAGAACGCCACGAGCTCCCCGACGCCGAGCTGGCCCATCGCGACGAGGTAGATGCCCGCACCGAGGCACAGGGCGAAGGCGATGTCGGGCAGCAGCACGAGCCAGAACCAGATCCAGCCGACCGCGCGGGCCTTGTCGAGCTCGGTCTCGCGCAGGGTCTCGGCCTGGCGGGTGAACTTCTTCAGTGCGTGCGGACCGCGCCCGAACGCCTTGAGCACGCGGATGCCGTGGACGCTCTCCTCGACGCTGGTGGCGAGGTCTCCCGCTTGGTCCTGGCTCTGCCGCGCGAGGATGCCGTACGTCTTCTCGAAGCGGTAGCCGGCGTACCAGAGCGGTGCGGACGTGACCAGGAAGATCGTGCCCAGCGCCCAGTGCCAGCGGAACAGCAGCGCGGCGCCGACGAGGATCGTGAGGACGTTGACCACGAGCAGCACGAGACCGAAGGCGATCCAGCGACGCAGCATGCTGATGTCCTGCATCATCCGGCTCAGCAGCTGACCCGACTGCCAGCGATCGTGGAAGGCGACGGGCAGACGCTGCAGACGCGAGTAGAACGTCTGGCGGATGTCGTACTCCATGAGGGTGGCCGGAGCGAGGACGAACCACCGGCGCAACCACACCAGGAGGGCTTCGGCCAGACCGAGCCCCAGGATCGCCGCGGCGCCCCAGGCGATGAGCACCGTCGAACCGGAGGCGATGGGCCCGCGAACGACCTCCTCGAGGATCAGCGGGATCATCAGCGCGAGGATGCTCGCGCCGAGCGCGCTGACGGCGCCGAGCGTCAGGCGCGGGAGGACGGGCTTGGCGAACGGCAGGAGCCGTGCGAGGGCTCGGGGGGTGGAGAGGCGGTGCGGAGTAGGAGCGGCCTGGTCAGCGGAGGCGGTGGTGGTCATGATCCTCGTGGGAGTGGTGGAGCGAACCGCGGTGGCGGTGGAAAGGCGCCGATCGGCGCGGAAGACGAGGGCGTGCGTGAGAGACAACGCACGCGAGCGGTGGAAGATGCCCGGGCGGCGCTCCCGGGCGGGCGAGCGGCCCTCAGCGCGAGCGGTCGCGCGCCACCCCGGAACGGATGACCAGGACGGATGCGCTCTTCACAACGGCGGCGTGGGACATGGCATCCTCCTCGGTTCCGGGAAACGTCGCGATCGGCGACAGCCGTTCAGAATATCGGCGTCGCGACGGAAACCGCAAGCGCTTTCTCGATACGCGCGTCCTCACCCGACGGCACGGCGGCGGGGCGGGCTGGTCAGGCCACCGCTTCGCGGGCGAGGAGTCGATCCTTCACGTCCAAGCCCCAGGCGAATCCGCCGAGGGAACCGTCCGACCGCACCACGCGGTGACACGGCACGAACAGGGCCGGGGCGTTCCGGGCGCAGATCGCCGCCGCGGCCCGCACCGCGCGTGGCGAACCGAGCGACGCCGCGAACCCCGTGTAGGTGAGCGGATGCCCCGGCTCGATCCGACGCAGGGCATCCCACCCGGCGCGCTGCAGGTCGGTGCCCTGCTGCGACACGGCCACGTCATCGATCGCGCGGAGGTCGCCGTCGTAGTAGGCGCGGACCGCGTCGGCAGCCGACGAGGCGGGCCGGTCCCCCGTGACCGCCCGGACGTCGGCGGGGCGGCGGCCCGGGTGCAGTCGGCCCAGGATCGCGACGTCGTCGGCGGTCCATCCGGATACGAGCACCCGTCCCCCCTCGTCGGTGAGGATCGTGAACTCCCCGTCGGGCGTCTCGAGGGTCTGCAGAACGGCGGTCATGGTGCCTCCCGGGTCAGATCGACGGTCGGTTCGGATGCGGGCGCACCGGGTGCGCGACGCCGCGTCGTGCGGCGCACCGGCGCCGGCGCCGCGGCCCACAGGTGCGCGGTGAGGTAGCTCCGCCAGGGCGCCAGGCGCTCGGCCCATTCGGCGAAGCCCCGGGGGTCTGCCGGGATGCCGAGCGCGGCGGCGCCCGCGCGCACGGCGACGTCGCCGGGCAGGGTCACATCGGGATCGGCCAGCACGCGCATCCGCACGTAGTCGGCCGTCCACGGCCCGATGCCGGGGCGCGCGAGGAGCGCGGCACGCTGCTCGGCACCGTCGTCCCCCGGGCCGAGGGACAGCTCCCCCGATGCCAGAGCCGCGGCGGCTCCGGTGAGGGCACGGATGCGTGCCGCCGGCCCGCGCAGCACCTCGTGGCCGCGCTCGGCGATGGCCGCCATCGTCGGGAAGAGACGATCGCTGCCCTCGCGGGACTCGATGCGCTCGCCCAGCCGGTCGGTCAGCGTCGTCAGCGCCGTGCGCGCGGCGGCGACGGTGATCTGCTGACCCACCATCGCGCGGATGAGCATCTCGTGGGCGTCAGCGGCCCCCGGCACACGGATGCCGGGCAGCGCGGTGACGCGCGACGCCAGTTCGGGATGCTGCGCAAGAGCCTCGTCGACGGCGATCGGGTCGGCGTCGAGATCGAACAGTCGGCGCACCCGCGTGACCAGCACCGGGAGATCGCCGAGATGATCCACGCGGGCGCTCAGCCGCAGTCGGTCACCGTCCGCGCGCACGCGGAACCACGCCACGCCGCCGGGCAGACGGACGGTGCGCGCGAAGGAGGTCGAGGTGGCGGCCTCGACACCCGGGACGGCACGCGCGGCCATCCACGCGAACAGGCCCGCCGCGTCCAGCGGCCCCCGGTACGGCAGCGCGAGGTCGATGGCGCCCTCGGCCGGTTCGTCGGCGCGCGGTGCACGCCGACGCGCGCGCAGCTCGCTCGGGGTCATCCCGAACACCTCGCGCACGGTGTCGTTGAACTGCCGGACGCTGGCGAACCCGGCCGAGAAGGCCACCTCGGCGGCGGGCATGTCGGTGCCCACCAGCAGCATCCGCGCGGTGTGGGCGCGGTGCGCCCGGCTCAGTGCGAGCGGCCCGGCGCCGAGCTCGGCCGTGAGCAGGCGCGTGAGGTGACGGGCGGAGTACCCGAGACGCCGGGAGAGCCCCGGCACGCCGTCGCGTTCGACGGTCCCGTCGGCGATCAGGCGCATCGCGCGAGCGGTGACATCGCCGCGCAGGTCCCACTGCGGCGAGCCCGGCGCCGCTTCGGGGAGGCAGCGCTTGCAGGCGCGGTAGCCCGCCTCGTGCGCGGCAGCGGAGGTCGCGTAGAACGTGACGTTCGCCTCTTTCGGCGTGCGGGCTGGGCAGCTGGGGCGGCAGTAGATCCCGGTCGAACGCACGGCCGTGACGAACTGACCGTCGAAGCGACGGTCTCGCGAACGGATGGCGGCGTACCGTTCGTCGAAGCCCGTCAGCGCCGTGGTCATGTCTCCACCCTGCCACGCCTGCCGACCGGACACTGGCGGAAATCGGCCACGACGGTCGGGGCGGTGACGCGCGGCGCGGGCGCGCACCGCGGGCGTTGCATGCATGACGCGGGCACGCAAGACCCGGTGCGCCGCAACGACCGCGGCGGTAGCGTGACGCGCATGGCGCACACAGAGTTCGATGTCATCGTGATCGGAGCCGGAGCGGTGGGCGAGAACGTCGCGGACCGCGCGGTGCAGGGCGGTCTGCGCACCGCGATCGTCGAGGCGGAGCTCGTCGGCGGCGAGTGCTCGTACTGGGCCTGCATGCCCTCGAAGGCGCTCCTGCGCAGTGCCGCCGCGCTCCGAGCCGCGCGGGCGGTCGATGGGGCGAAGCAGGCCGTCACGGGAGAACTCGACGTCACCGGGGTGCTGCGACGACGCGATGCCATGACCCACGATTGGGACGATTCGTCCCAGGCGGACTGGGTGGCGGATGCGGGAATCGAGCTCATCCGCGGACACGCGCGCTTCACGGGCGAGAGGACCGTGACGGTGACGGACGCCGACGGCGTCGAGCAGACGCTCGTCGCCCGTCACGCCGTCGCCGTCTGCACCGGATCCGCTGCGCTGCTCCCGGACATCCCCGGGCTCGCCGAGATCGAGCCGTGGACCAGCCGCGATGCCACGAGTGCGAGCGAGATCCCCCCGAGCCTCGTGGTGCTCGGTGGCGGGGTCGTCGGTGCCGAGATGGCCACCGCGTACGCCGGCTTCGGCACCGAGGTCACCGTCATCGCGAGGTCGACGCTGCTGAGCGGCGCCGAGCCGTTCGCCGGCGACATGGTGGCCGAGGCGCTCACCGCTCGGGGCGTCACCGTCCGCACCGGCACAGAGGTCACCGCAGCACGCCGGACCGATGACGGCGCCGTGCTGGAGCTCTCGGACGGCTCCCGCGTCGAAGCCGCGCGGGTCCTCGTCGCCACCGGTCGCGTCCCCCGCACCGGCGACCTCGGGCTGGAGTCGATCGGGCTCGAGCCCGACACGTGGCTGACCACCGACGACACCCTGCGCGTGAACGGCGTGGACTGGCTGTATGCGGTGGGCGATGTGAACCACCGCGCCCTCCTGACCCATCAGGGCAAGTATCAGGCGCGGGCCGCCGGCGACGCGATGGTCGCGCGCGCATCCGGCGCCGCCGTCGACGACGAGCCGTGGGGCACCCACGTCGCCACCGCCGACCACGCCGCGGTGCCGCAGGTGACCTTCACCGATCCGGAAGTCGCATCGGTGGGATTCACGGCGGAGGCGGCACGCAAGGCCGGCATCGCGGTGCGCGCCATCGACTACGACCTGGCCTGGGTGGCGGGATCGGCGACGCACAGCGACGACTACCGCGGTACGGCGCGGGCGGTGATCGACACCGACCGAGGGGTGCTCGTCGGGGCGACCTTCGTCGGGGCCGATGTGGCCGAGCTGCTCCACGCCGCGACGATCGCCATCGTCGGCGAGGTGCCGCTGGAGCGCCTGTGGCACGCCGTCCCGGCCTATCCGACGATCAGCGAGGTGTGGCTGCGATTCCTCGAGGAGTACGGCCGCCCCGCCTCCCCCTGACGCAGCATGTCCCACTTTCCGTCGCCATGGTCATCGACCGGAGACGGAAAGTGGGACATGCAGGGGGGTGAGGATGCCGCGAGGGCATCCCGCGCGCGTCAGTGGAAGAAGTGGCGCTCGCCGGTGAAGAACATCGTGATGCCCGCGTCGCGGGCGGCGTCGACGACCTCCTGATCGCGCACCGAACCACCCGGCTGGATGATCGCGCTGATCCCGGCGTCGATGAGCACCTGGGGGCCGTCGGCGAAGGGGAAGAAGGCGTCGGATGCCGCGATCGAGCCCGCCGCGCGGTCGCCGGCGCGCTCGACGGCGAGACGGCACGAGTCGACACGGTTGACCTGGCCCATGCCGATGCCGACGGTCGCCGAGCCCTTGGCCAGCACGATGGCGTTCGACTTGACCGCCCGGCAGGACTTCCACGCGAAGATGAGGTTCGTCATCTCCTCGTCGCCGGGATGCTCGCCCGAGACGAGTTCCCAGTTCTTCGCGACGGACTCGATGTCGTCCGGGAAGCGGTCAGCGTCCTGGAGGAGGAGCCCGCCGGAGACCAGTCGCACGTCCATGCCCTCCTGCCGCCAGTCGGCGGGAAGCTGCAACACGCGCAGGTTCTTCTTCAGAGCGAAGACCTCGAGCGCCTCCGGCTCGAAGTCCGGGGCGACGATGACCTCGGTGAAGATGTCGCGGAGGTTCTCCGCCATCTTCAGCGTCACGGTGCGGTTGGCCGCGATGACCCCGCCGAAAGCCGATACCGGGTCGCATTCGTGCGCGCGCAGGTGGGCACTGGCGATGGGGTCGAGTGCCTGTGGGGCGGCAACGGCGATCCCGCACGGGTTCGCGTGCTTGATGATCGCCACGGCGGGCTTGACCATGTCGAACGCGGCGCGCAGGGCGGCGTCGGCATCGACGTAGTTGTTGTACGACATCTCCTTGCCCTGCAGCTGCGTCGCCTGGGCGATGCCGTGCCCGCCGACGCGGGAGTAGATCGCGGCCCGCTGGTGGGAGTTCTCGCCGTAGCGGAGGGTGGCCAGGCGCTCCGCCTTGATCGTGAGGTGCTCGGGGAGATCCTCTTCGACGAGGGTGCCCTCGGCGAACCACGTCGCCACGGCCGTGTCGTAGGCGGCGGTGTGGCTGAAGGCGCGGGCGGCGAGGTCCTTCCGCTGCGTGAGGCTGGTGCCCCCGGAGGAGACCGCGTCGATGACGGCGGGGTAGGACTCGGGCGAGACGACGATGGCGACGTTGGCGTAGTTCTTCGCCGACGCACGCACCATGGCCGGGCCGCCGATGTCGATCTGCTCGACGACCGCGTCGCCCTCGGCGCCCGAGGCCACGGTCTGGACGAACGGGTAGAGGTTGACCACGACGAGGTCGAAGGGCGCGATACCGAGCTCCGAGAGCTGCTTCTCGTGGTGCTCCAGGCGCAGATCGGCGAGCAGTCCCGCGTGCACGCCCGGGTGCAGCGTCTTCACCCGCCCGTCCAGCGACTCGGGGAACCCGGTCACCGCGGCCACATCGGTCACCTCGTGCCCGGCGTCGCGGATGGTCGCCGCCGTCGAGCCGGTCGACACGATCTCCACGCCGGCGGCGGCGAGGGCGCCTGCCAGCTCGAGCAGGCCGGACTTGTCACTGACCGAGACCAGCGCGCGGCGGATCGGGACGATGTCGCGGTCGCGGTACAGGGACGGATCGTGGCTGGGACCGGCCATGGGACTCCTTCGTTCGGGTGTTCAGGTCGCGGATGCGGCCGCGACCAGGTCGAGATCTCCCGTCGCGATGCGCTGCACCACGTCGATGAGAAGACGGCGCTCGACCGGCTTGATGCGGTCGTGCAGGGTGTGCTCGTCGTCGGTGGGCAGCACCGGAACCCGCTCCTGCGCCAGGATGGGGCCGGTGTCCACGCCGTTGTCGACGACGATGACGCTGGCCCCTGTGCGGTCGACTCCGGCGGCGAGGGCATCGCGCACGCCGTGGGCGCCGGGAAACTCCGGCAGATACGCGGGATGCGTGTTGATGATGCGGGGCGCCCAGCGCTCCACCAGAGCCGGCGGCAGCAGGCGCATGAGCCCGCTGAGAACGACCAGATCGGGATTCCACACCTCCAGCTGGGCGCCGAGCTGCGCCCCCCACTGTTCACGGGAGCCGTACTCGCTCCACGGGACGAGGAAGGTCGGGATGCCGTAGGCCTCGGCGTGACCGAAACCGTCGGCCTCCCGGTCTGCGCCGACCGCGATGACACGCGCGGGGAAGCCGGGTTCGGCCGCCGCGTCGAGAAGGGCCCGGAGGTTCGACCCGGCGCCGGAGATGAGGACGACGACCGAGAGCACCCGGTCAGTCTAGCGGCGGTGTCGGGCGCTCCCCACGGGTGCCCAGGTCGACCGTCTCGGACGCGCGATCGGGCGCTCCGAACCCGGCGGCGTCGGGCGCGTCCTCTCCCGCCATCCAGGCGAGGGCGCCGCGGGGGGACAGCAGCAGGATCGCCGCACCGACGAACACCTCGAGACCGACGGCGAGCGCGACGGCCCCCGCCTCGGGACCGACTTCGTCGAGGCGTCCCGGCCCGATGGATCCGGATGCCGCCCAGGACAACATCGCGACAGCACCGGCCGCGCCGGCGGCGATGCCGACCAGGGTCACGATCCGCGGCGCCCACTCCTCCACTCCCGAGGTCGCCAGGCGGGAGCGGGCGACCCAGCCGGCGAACGCGCCGACGGCGATCGGCACGAGGACGAGCAGCAGCAGCCATGTCGAGGTCGCCTCGGGAACGACGCCGAGCAGGGGGATGCCCGGCAGCACCCCGACGGTGGTCCCGCCCGGCGCGGCGGCGGCGCCGGTTCCGAGGAGGACGCCGGGACCGGCCACGAAGGACATGCCCCACACGATGAGGGTCGGCAGGTACGCGAACTGTCCGAGAGTCAACAGCACGGCGCCGAGGCCGTCGACGTGCGCCGACTGGTACAGGGCGAGGATCTCTCCGATCCGCACCGTGATCGCAAGCGCCACCAGGAGGGCCCCCGCTCCCACCAGCGCGCTGACCGAGAGCGCGATCCCCCGCGCGATCTCGCCCGGCACCTCGCTCCACCGGCCGGACTCACCTTCGGCACGATCGCGCACATCCGCCACCGGCCCTTCCGCGGCCTCGCGCCACTCGGTCACGATCGCCGCGAGGACCAGCGGCACCGCGTACACCAGCGAGGGCGCGACGACGGCCAGGACAGGGTCGGTCGCGGCGGTCTCATTCGCGGCCGTGAGTGCCACGGCCAGAGCGAGCGCCGTGAAGACCACGCCTCCGGAGAGGGCCCCGGTCATCCAGGCTTCGGCGCGCGATGCACGGATACCCGAGCGGATGCCGGCCACGGCCGTGAACACCGTGAAAGCCAAGGGTGCGAGGGACACCGTGAAGGTCGCGGCATCGTCGCTGACGCCGGCGTGCACGAGGTAGTCCTCGGCGAGGGAGATCTCGACCGGCACAAGATGGCCGAGCTGCCAGATCGTCGCGGAGGCCGGCCACAGCGCACCCCAGTCGACGGCGGCCAGACCGAAGACCCACACGAGGGTCATCGGCGCCAGGACCGCCGTCACGCCGACGGCCGCCGCGACAACGGAGTCGACGGCGGCGAGGAGGGCGACGGTGAGGCGATGCATGCGCCATCGACCCTACCCACGCGTCGGCGGCACCCCGTGCACGGCGCGGCGCGCTCCCACCGCACTGCCAGCGTGCCGGTGAAGCGCCGATCCTGCACTACAGTGATGCGGTCGCCCCCCGAGCCCCGAGGTCTCCATGACTCACACCCCCGCATCCGACGCGGCCGCCCCGGCCTCGCCGATCGACCGTTTCTTCGAGATCACCCGGCGCGGCTCGACGCCCGCCGCCGAGGTGCGCGGCGGGGTGGTGACCTTCGTCACGATGGCCTACATCGTCATCCTGAACCCGATCATCCTCTCCTCCGGTGTCGACGTGGACGGCGGGCGATTGCCGTTCGCGCAGGTCGCGGCGACCACGGCCCTGACCGCCGGGGTGATGACGGTGCTGTTCGGCCTCGTCACCCGCCTGCCGTTCGCGTTCGCCGCGGGGCTGGGCATCAACTCCTTCCTGGCCGTGGCGGTGGTCGGACAGGTGTCGTGGCCCGAGGCCATGGGGCTGGTCGTGGTCAACGGCGTGCTCATCGTGATCCTCGCCGCGACCGGCCTGCGTCGCATGATCTTCGACGCGGTGCCTCTGGAACTGAAGACGGCCATCACCGTGGGCATCGGACTGTTCATCGCCTTCATCGGCCTCGTCGACGCCGGATTCGTCACCGCCACCGGCCAGGCCTCTCCGCCGGTCGGTCTCGGCATCGACGGGTCGGTCGCGTCGGTGCCGACGGTCGTGTTCGTCGTGACACTGCTGCTCACGGCGATCCTGATGGCCCGCCGCGTCGCGGGTGCCATTCTGCTGGGCCTGGCCTCCGGCGCGGTGCTCGCCGTCATCGCCGAAGCGCTGTGGCGGGTGGGACCGCGCGTGGCCGCCGACGGGACCGTCGACCCGCGCGGGTGGAGCCTGACGGTGCCCACCCTGCCGGATCGGTGGGTGAGCCTGCCCGACCTGTCACTGGTCGGGCAGATCAGCTTCGGGGCGTTCGACCGCATCGGGGTGCTCGCCGCGACCATGCTGGTGTTCACCCTGGTCTTCACGAACTTCTTCGATGCGATGGGCACCATGACGGGCCTGTCGCGCGAGGCGGGACTGGCCGATGCGAAGGGCGACTTCCCGCGGCTGCGCTCGGCGCTGATCGTCGAGGGCGTGGGCGCCGTCGCCGGCGGCGTGACCTCCTCATCGTCGAACACCGTCTTCATCGAGTCCGGGTCGGGGATCGGCGAGGGCGCGCGCACGGGCCTGGCGAACCTCGTCACCGGCGGACTGTTCCTGCTCGCGATGTTCTTCACCCCGCTGACCTCGATGGTGCCGAGCGAGGTGGCCGCGGCTGCGCTGGTGCTCGTCGGCGCGTTGATGATGGCGCAGATCCGGCACGTCGACCTCACCGACCTGACCGCCCTCATCCCGGTCTTCCTGACGGTGACGATCATGCCCCTGACCTACTCGATCGCCAACGGCATCGGCGCCGGCTTCATCAGCTGGGTCGTCATCCGCGCCCTGACCGGTCACGCGCGCCGGGTCAGTCCGCTGCTGTGGATCGTCGCCGGCGGCTTCGTGGTGTTCTTCGCGCGCGGTCCGATCGAGGCGCTGACCGGATAGAGCTCATCGCCCGGATTGCCAGGCGCCGCGTTCGGGAAACGATCCGCCGAACAGCTGCGCGACGGTCACCAGCACGAACCCGCGGTCGCGCAGTCCCGACATCACGCGGTCCACGGTGCGACCGGTGTTGGCATGGATGTCGTGCTGGAGCACGATCGATCCCGGCCGCGGCTCGGTGACCGCCCGGCGCACGAGCTCGTCATCCCCGGGCTGCTTCCAGTCCTCCGTGTCGACGTCCCACAGGATCGCGGGGAGCCCGGCGACGCGGAGCACCTCGCGGTCCCAGGCCCCGTACGGCGGGCGGAAGGCGCGAACGGGTTGTCCCGAGGCCGCCCGCAGCGCCGCCGATGTGTCGTCGATCTCGGCACGGATGCGCTCGGGCTCCAGGGTCGTCAGGTCCGGATGGTTCCACGTGTGGTTCTCGACGAGGTGACCCTCGGACGTCGCGCGCGCGATCGTGTCGGCCCATGCCGCCGCCTTCTGGCCGAGCGCGAAGAAGGTCAGTCCCGCGTCGTGCTCGCGCGCGGCGTCGAGGATCGTCGGGGTCCAGTCGGAGGGACCGTCGTCGTAGGTGAGCGCGACGCACGCGAACAGGGCGCAGTCGACGTCCCGTCGACCCTCTGGCGGGCCCGCGGGCGCGGTGAAGGGGTCACCGCTCACGACGGCGGCGACGACGTCGGCTCCGATGGCGCTGACCAGCTCCGCCGAGCGCGGGGGCGCGATCGCGACCGGCGTGGCCGTGGTCGTCGCGGTCATCCCGAGCGCCTCCAGTTCCGGCGCGGTGAACCCCGCCGGGATGGTGACGACGAGAGAACCGTCGGACGCGGGCACCGTGGTGGCCAGAGCGGCATCGACGAGGGCGACGGCCTGTCCCTCGGGCGGGGCGACCGGGGCGAGGGAGAGCGACCCGGCGTCACGGCGGATCGCGTCGACGATGTCCTCCCACAGGCGGCTCGCGGCATCGCCGCGCCAGAGCGCGGCCGCATCGACCGTGCGCCCGTCGGCGGTGTCGACGTAGCGCAGGACCGCGGAGTCGGAGACGGCGTCGCCGTCCGCGGCGACCGTGCGAACGCGTTGGCCGAGGATCGTCCCGGCTGCCACGACGATGTCGCAGACGACCGCCGCCCCCCGGCCGCCGGTCGGGCCGAGCGCGGTGTCCGCGAGCACCTCGGCGGCGGGCAGCAGCGTCGAGCCCGTCACGCATGACCGGTCGCCGAGCCGCGCCTCGGTGCCGAACACCTGCGGTGCGTAGGCGACGCCGGTCGCCGCCTCCTGCGCACGGATCGCCTCCCGCACCGCGGTCAGCGCGCCTTCTTCCACCGCCGCGGAGCCGGGCAGCCGCATCCACCGCGACTGGATGCCGATGTCGTCGTTGCGAAGCCGCTCACCCACGAGGCCGGGCACCGACGCCGCGTCGAGAGGGCGGGGCGGGTCGACGACGCTCACATGCGGAGCGGGCCAGGTCGGCGGACTCCAGCTCGGATCGGTCGGCACGGCGCAGGAGGTGAGGGCGAGGGCTCCCGCGAGCGCGACCGCCGCGACCCGTCTCATGCGTCGCCCTCGGCGACGGGGGCGGAGGCATCGATCCGGATGCCGTCGAGGATCATCGCCAGCGCCGTGTCGTAGCGGCCGAGCTCGGCGCCCGGCGCCGCCTCGGCACGGACCACCACGGCCGTGCGGCCGGAGCCGACCGCCGCGACGAAGCCGTCGGCCGCGAACACGTGCCGCGCGTCCAGGCCGGAGGCCAGGCGCTCGGTGACCGCACCGGGCGCATCGGTCGCTACGGCGAAGGCCGCGTCGACCCCGGCATCGGTGGCCACCAGCGAGACGGTCAGCTCGGCGTCGGGCGACCCCACCCGGAGGGCGCCCTCACCCACCGCGGACCGCTGGAGGACCCAGCCGGCGGGGACGAGGACGCTGGCCTCGTCGCCGTCGGCGATCGGCACGCGGGTGTCGGCCTCGACCGCCTGCGCCGACAGATTCGCCAGCGCCGGGGGCAGCACCGTCAGGGCCAGGATTCCGACGAGCACGGCGATCACCGCCGAGATGCCCGCGATCACGATCAGCGCCTCGCGAACGCGCCAACGCGCCGCGGTGTCCCCAGACGACCCCATGCGGACAGGTTATCGAGCGCGAACGACTCCCCCGGTCAACGGCGCGGCGTCCACCCCGATGGCAGCGGCCCGTCGGGCTCGCTCCGCTCGGCGTCGGCGCGCGCCGACCAGCCCTGCGCGGCATCCACCGCATCGAACCCGCCGCGCGCCAGGCGCATCCCGACGTCGTCGTGGTGCATACGCGGCCCGCCCCCGCGCCGGGTGCCCGCCCGTACGCTGTGCGCGTCGTCGGCGAATCCGCCGCCGCGGAAGACGCGGTAGCCGCCGTACCGCGCGGGATCCAGATGGTCCCAGCACCACTCCCAGACGTTGCCGAGCGTGTCGAACAGGCCGAACAGATTCGGATGCCGCCCGCCGACGTCGTGCGGCGCCGACAGGCCGTCGGCGGCCGTCCAGGCGATCTCGGACAGCGGCCCGTAGTGCGCACCTGTCGAGCCCGCCCGGCACGCGTACTCCCACTCCGCTTCGGTGGGCAGCCGATACCCGTCGGCATCCACGTGCCAGGTGACCTCATCGCCGTCGACGCGGTACGCGGGGTCGAGCCCCTCCCACTCCGACGCCGCATTGCACACGCGGATCGCACGCAACCACGAGATGTCCGTCGCGGGCCGGCGCGGGTGCTCCGCGGTCTCTCCCAGGAGCTCGCCGAGCTCGGCCTGGGTCAGCGCGAAGCGTGCGATCTCGAAGGGCTCGAGGTCGACGGCGCGGCGGATCTTCCGTCGGGCGTCGTGCAGCACGACGCGGCCCGCCGGGATGCGGACGGTCTCGATGTCGTTCATCGCGCCGGTCCGATCCGGTCGGTGGACCTCACCCCTCGCGGGGTTCGAGGAGGAACACCGCGATCAGACGGTCGGTCTTCGTCTGATACTCGTCGTAGTCGGGCCACACCGCCGCCGCGCGCGCCCACCACAGGTCCCGTTCGGGCCCGGAGAGCTCACGCGCGTCGTAATCGCGCCTGTCGGCGCCGTCCTGCAGCTCGACGTGCGGGTGGGCGCGCATGTTGCCCGCCCAGCGCGGTTCGTCGGGAGCGCCGCCCTTGGAGGCGACGACGGCGTAGCGACCGTCATGTTCGACCCGCATGAGCGCGGTCTTGCGCAGGCCGCCGCTGGTGGCCCCGACCGTGGTCAGGACGATGATCGGCACACCGCGCATGGTGTTCGCCTCGGTCCCTCCGGAGGCCTCGAACTGCTCGGCCTGTTGACGGGCCCATTCGGACGTGGACGGGATGTACTCACCACTCAACGGCATACCGCCACCCTACGCGCCCCGCGTCCCCCCATCGCCACCCCTCCGGCCCTGCCCGCCGAGCCACCCCCGTACACACGAGCCGCCCCCTTGCACACCGCCCCGAAAGGGGCGGCTCGTGTGCAAAGGGGCGGCTCGGTGGAGCGCTCGCGAGAGACGCGCGCGAATCAGAGCGATTCGATGATCTCGCGCATCAGGGCGGCGGTCTCGGACGGAGTCTTCCCGACCTTCACCCCGGCGGCCTCGAGGGCCTCCTTCTTCGCCTGGGCGGTTCCGGCCGAGCCGGACACGATCGCGCCGGCGTGGCCCATGGTCTTGCCCTCCGGCGCGGTGAAGCCCGCGACATAGCCGACGACGGGCTTGGTCACGTTGGCCTTGATGAACTCCGCCGCACGCTCTTCGGCGTCGCCGCCGATCTCGCCGATCATCACGATCGCCTGGGTCTCGGGGTCGGCCTCGAACGCCTCGAGGGCGTCGATGTGGGTGGTGCCGATGACCGGGTCCCCGCCGATGCCGATGGCGGTCGAGAAGCCGAGATCGCGCAGCTCGAACATCATCTGGTACGTCAGGGTGCCCGACTTCGACACGAGACCGATGGGTCCCTTTCCGGTGATGTTGGCCGGGGTGATCCCCACGAGCGACTCGCCGGGGGTGATGATGCCCGGGCAGTTCGGTCCGATGATGCGGGTGGTGTTGCCCTTGCTCTTGGCGTAGGCCCACGCTTCGGCGGTGTCACCGACGGGCACGCCCTCGGTGATGACCACGAGCAGACCGATCTCGGCGTCGATGGCCTCGACCATCGCATCCTTCGTGAAGGCCGGGGGCACGAACGCGATCGAGACGTCGGCGCCGGTCTTCTCCATGGCCTCCGCCACGGAGCCGAACACCGGCAGCTCGACGGCGTTGCCGTCCTTGTCGGTGTGCGAGACGGTCGTGCCGGCCTTGCGGGCGTTCACGCCGCCGACGACGTTCGTGCCGGCCTTGAGCATCAGCGCGGTGTGCTTGGTGCCTTCGCCGCCGGTGATGCCCTGGACGATGACCTTGGAATCCTTGTTGAGGTAGATCGACATTTTCTGGTCCTTATCCGGATGCGGTTCAGGCGGCGGCCAGCTCGGCGGCCTTGTCGGCACCCTCGTCCATGCCCGCGGCGAGCGTGACGAGGGGGTGGTTCGCGGCGGCGAGGATCTCGCGGCCTTCCTCGACCTGGTTTCCGTCGAGACGCACCACGAGGGGCTTGGTGGCCGCGTCACCGAGGATCTCCAGGGCCTTCACGATGCCCTCCGCCACCGCGACGCACGAGGTGATGCCGCCGAAGACGTTCACGAAGACGCTCTTGACCTGCTCGTCGCCGAGGATGACGTCCAGCCCCGCGGCCATGACCGTCGCGGAGGCACCACCGCCGATGTCGAGGAAGTTGGCGGGCTTGACGCCGCCGTGCGCTTCACCGGCGTAGGCGACGACGTCGAGGGTCGACATGACCAGACCTGCACCGTTGCCGATGATGCCGACCTCGCCGTCGAGCTTGACGTAGTTGAGGCCGGCTTCTTTGGCCTTGGCTTCGAGCGGATCCGCTGCACCCTTGTCCTCGAGCTCTTCGTGCTCGGGGTGACGGACCTCGCTGGCGTTGTCGTCGAGGCTGACCTTGCCGTCCAGGGCGATGACGTCGCCCTCTTCGGTACGCACGAGCGGGTTGACCTCGACGAGGGTGGCACCCTCGCCCTTGTACACGTCGTAGAGCCGCACGAACACGTCGGAGACCGCCTCGACGAGGTCCTCCGGGAAGTTCGCAGCCCGGGCGATCTCGACGGCCTTGGCCTTGTCGACGCCGGCGAGCGGGTCGACCTCGACGCGGGCGAGGGCCTCGGGCTTCTCGACCGCGAGTTGTTCGATCTCCATGCCGCCCTCGACCGAGCACAGGCTCAGGTAGGAGCGATTCGCCCGGTCGAGCAGGACCGAGAAGTAGTACTCCTCGGCGATGCGGGCTCCCGCGGCGACCATGACGCGCTGGACCACGTGGCCCTTGATGTCGAGGCCGAGGATGCTCTTGGCCGCCTCGTAGGCCTCGTCCGGTGTCTTGGCGACCTTCACGCCGCCGGCCTTGCCGCGGCCTCCGGTCTTGACCTGGGCCTTGACGACCACGACACCGCCGATCTTCTCGGCCGCCGCGCGCACCTCCTCCGGCGTGTCGGCGACGATGCCCGGGAGCACCGGCACCTCGTACTTCTCGAACAGATCGCGTGCCTGGTACTCGTACAGATCCACAGTGCGTTCCTTCGCTGTTGCGATGGGTGGGTGATGTGGTGAACCTTCTCGGCGCCGAGGGATCGCTTGACGTCGAGATATCGACCAGTCATCGAGCCTACTATCTCGCGACCGGCTCCCCGGGCACACGGGGAAGGCGACGCAGATCGCACACCGCGGGCCCCTCGATCCTCGTTCCTTCGGCGGTGAACCGGGACGCGTGCAGGGGGCAATCCCACGTCGACTCGCTGTCGTTCCACGCCAGCACGCCGCCCAGGTGCGGGCAGACCGCGTCGACGGCGCGGGTGACGCCGTCGACCGTGGAGATGCCGATCGGTCGCACGCCGCGGTGCGCGACCACGCCCCGGCCCTCCTCGGGCCGGGTGACCGGCACGGCGCGACGGTGGGCGTTCATCCACCCGGATGCGGCCTCCCATCCCACACGGAGGTTCTCGACCCCGCCGCGTCCGATGTCAGCCGGGACGGTCAGCCGACGGGAGATGGTGTTCATCCACGCGGGACGATCGCGGCGGGGCGTGCGGATGATCTCGGCGGTGATGCGCTGCGCGGCGGCGGGGCCGTTCGAGAGCCCCCACTTGCCGAATCCCGTCGCGAACCGCACGCGCCCCAGGGTCCGCGGCATGGCCCCGACGAACGGGATGAGGTCGTGGGACTCGTAGTCCTGCGCCGACCAGGACGCGACGGGATCGGCGCCGGGGAAGTGCTCACCGGTCCAGGCGATGAGGTCATCGACGGCTGCGCGCGGTGACGCCGAGCGCCCGACCGGGTGGCCGTTGCCGCCGATCACGAGACGGGCGCTGCCGGTGGGACCGTCGGCAGCGGTGACCGATCGCAGCGACCGGCTCGGCGCGTCCACGGAGAGGTAGAGGCCCTCGGGGACGTCGCCGTCGACGTCGAACGCGACGCAGTACGACCGCAGGCCGCGGGTCTTGGCGAAGTACAGGCCCCGATCGGTCAGGGGAGCGCCGGTGGCGAGCACCACATCGTCGGCCGCGACGAACCCGGCGCTGGTGTCGAGCACGGGGTGCGGCACGACCCGGACCCCCGTCACCCGCACGCCGGTGTGGAGGGTCACACCGGCCGCGAGCGCCGCGCGGGCCAGCGCTGTGACGACGCGGTACGGGTCGATCGCGACCTGGTCGTCGAGGGCGACGGCGTCGAGGATCGGGAACGGCAGATCCGCGTCCGGTGTCGCGCGCCGCACGGGCAGGCCCGCCTCGGCGGCGGCCCCTGCTTCAGCCGCCACCCCCGCGACGCCGTCGGCGGACTGCGCGTACGAGTACGCGGTCCTCCTCGAGAAGGGCACCCCGGCCTCCTCGGCGAAAGAGGTCAGCCACTGCGCGCCGTCGCGGTTGGCGTCGACGTACGCGCGCACGAGCGACGCGGGGTGGTGCCGCCGCAGCGTCGAAAGGACCGCCCCCTGGAGCAGGGAGAGCTTGCCGGTGTTCGATCCCGATGCGAGAAGGGCGACCTCCCCCGCCTCGAGCACCGCGACGTCGCGGCCGGCGCGAGCGAGCATGAGCGCGGTGGAAAGCCCCGTGATGCCGGCGCCGACCACGACGACGTCGGGACGCCTGCCATCCCATGGAGTCGACGGGATCGGTTCGGGCGTCTGCGTCCACAAAGAGGTCATGGGTCCATGCAACGCCTCCGTCCGGGGCGGCGGCACTGGGTTGACAGGCGCGTCCGGTCTAGGCTCGGGGCACCATGAGCGACGCATCCGCGAGTCCCGACACCCGCACCGCGGTGATCGCCGCCGCCCTCGATTTGTTCGCCGCGCGGGGATTCGAGGCGACGTCGGTGGAGCAGATCGCGCAGGCCGCGGGGGTGTCGCGATCGACGTTCTTCCGGCAGTTCGGCGGCAAGGACGACGTCGTCTTCGCCGATCACGAACTGCTGCTCGACCGGGCGCGGGAGTGGCTGGCGAAGGGGCATGCGGACCCGTGGGAGGCCGTGTGCCGGGCATCTCTCGACGTCTACCGGCATTTCGCCGCCGATCCGGACCTTGCCCGGCGCCGCTACACGGTCGTGCGGGGCGTTCCGGCACTGCGTGACCGCGAGATCGTCACGGTGTTCCGATACGAGCGCCTTTTCGACGAGTACCTGCGCGGAGCCCTCCCGGGACTCGACCCGGTCGATGCCGTCGGATTCTCGGCCGCTGTGACGGCCGTGCACAATCACGTGCTGCGGCGCCTCCTGCGAGGCCCGAAGCGCGTGCCGGCCTCGACACTGCGCCACGCCCTCGACGGCGTACGGCGACGCTTCGGCGTCCTCGCCGACGACGCGGCCGGCGAGGACGAGGTCGTCGTGGCGGTGTTCCCGAAGCGGATGCCGCTGGCAGAGATCTCGCGACGCCTGCGCGACCGGATCGAGGACTGAACCCGCGCGCCGTCCACCCCGCACCGGACGCGGAGGGGGTGCCGTTCGCACGCCGAGGCGAGTAGCTTTCGGACATGACCACCGTCGATCCTCGCCCGACGACCTCCTGGTACGACCAGTCCGCCGATGCGGCGCTGACCGCATTGAGCACCGACCGCGACCGCGGACTGTCGGCGTCCACGGCCTCGACGAGGCTGGCCGAGCACGGCCCGAACGCCATCGTCTCCGAACCCCCGCCGTCGGTGTGGCAGGTCGCGTTGCGCCAGCTCGCCGACCCGATGAACGTCATGCTCGTCGTCGTCGCCATCGTGAGCCTGTTCATCGGTCAACGCAGCGTCGGGATCATGGTCGCCGCGCTCGTGGTGCTGAACGTCGTGCTCGGTACGCGCCAGGAGATGAAGGCCAAAGCTTCGGTCGACGCCCTGGCGAAGATGCAGGTTCCCCAGGCGAAGGTGATCCGCGACGGGTCGGTCCGCGAAGTGGATGCCACGACCCTCGTCCCCGGCGATGTCGTCACCCTTGAGGCCGGCGACATGGTGCCCGCCGACGGCAGGCTGCTGCGCGCGGCGACCCTGGAGACCCAGGAGGCCGCGCTCACCGGGGAGAGCGCGCCCATCGCCAAGGACGCCGGCACGGTCCTCGACGCCGACACGACCCTCGGCGACCGGGTCAACATGGTGTTCCAGAACACCCAGGTGACCCGGGGAACGGCGACGATCGTGGTGACCGACACCGGGATGGGCACCGAGATGGGCCGCATCGCCTCGATGCTCTCGGCGGTGGCCCCGGCGAAGTCCCCGCTGCAGCGGGAACTGGACTCCCTCACCGGTGTGCTCGGGTGGATCGCGTGGGGCGCGGTGGCCGTGATCGTCGTGTTCGGTCTGGTCCGCGGCCAGGAGATCGCCTCGGTGCTCCTGCTCGGCATCTCGATGGCCATCTCGGCCATCCCGACGGGCCTGCCCACGTTCGTGCAGGCGATGCTCTCCAACGGATCGCGTCAGCTGGCCGAGCACAACGCGGTGGTCAAGAACCTCACCGACGTCGAGACGCTGGGGGCCACCAGCGCGATCAACTCCGACAAGACCGGCACGCTCACCATGAACGAGATGACCGTGGAGTCGCTGTACTACCTCGGCGAGTGGTACTCGGTGTCGGGGAGCGGCTACGCCAAGAGCGGCGAGATCCGCCACGCCGCCGGCCAGGACGTGCCGGAGTTCCACCGCCTCGCGTACGGCCTCACGCTGTGCAGCGACGCCACCGTCTCGGACGACGGGGCCGTGGTGGGAGACCCGACCGAGGCGGCCCTCATCGTCCTCGCCGCCAAGATGGGGGTGGATGCCGAACTCAGTCGCGCCCGGTACCCCCGGCTGACCGAAGTCCCCTTCGACTCCGAGTACAAGTTCATGGCGACCTTCCACCGCGTCGACTTCGGCCACGGAGAGGTGCAGGGCGCCTTCGTCAAGGGCGGCCCGGATGTGATCCTCGCCCGCTGCGGCTCCGCGGCCACCGCCGACGGCGTGGTCCCGATCGACCACGAGCGCGAGGCGATCGTCGCCGCCAATCGCTCGCTGTCGGAGAAGGGGCTGCGCGTGCTCGCCTTCGCGTATCGCCGGCTCGCGGACGACGCGGCGATGCCCACGGACCCGATGGGGGCCGTGGACGACCTCACGTTCGTCGGGCTCGTCGGCATCATCGACCCGCTGCGCCCGTCCTCGAAGGAGGCCGTGCGGATCGCCCGCGAGGCCGGCATCGAGGTGCGGATGATCACCGGGGACCACGCCATCACCGCCGCGGCCATCGGCGCCAAGCTCGGTCTCGGCACCGGCGCCGCCAGCGGCGCCGAGATCCAGGCGATGAGCGATGAGGAGCTCACCGCGAGGCTGCCCGACCTGCACGTCTTCGGCCGCGTGACCCCGCAGGACAAACTGCGCCTCGCCCGTCTCATGCAGGAGGACGGCGCGGTGGTGGCGATGACCGGCGACGCGGTCAACGACGCCGCGGCGCTCAAACAGGCCGACATCGGTGTGGCGATGGGTTCGGGCAGCGACGTGACCAAGCAGGCGGGGAAGATGATCCTCGTCGACGACAACTTCGGCACCCTGGTGGAGGCGGTGCGGCTGGGGCGGGCGATCTACGACAAGGTCGTCAGCTACGTCCGGTTCCAGATGTCGCAGCTGTTCGCCCTGGTCCTGCTCTTCCTCACGGCGAGTGTCTTCGCCATCAACGAGGGCGTGCCGCTGACACCGGTGATGGTGTTGTTCCTGAACTTCTTCATCACGATCTTCCCCGTGATCGTGATCATGATCGATCCGGCGCCGGACGGGATCATGCGAAAGCCCCCGCGCGACCCCGCCAAGACGATCGCGAACCCGGGCGCGGTGGGACTGTGGCTGCTGTACGGCGGCACCCTGTTCCTCGCCACGCTCGTGCCGCTGCTGCTGTTCCCGGACCAGCTCAGCCCGACCGAACCCAACGCCCCCGTGACGATGTCGTTCGTCGTGATCGCCCTCGGATCGGTGCTGGCGGGTCTGGTCATGCGCCACGATCCCGAGAGCGGGCTGGTGGCGCTGATCCTCGGCGCGGTGAAGTGGTTGTCGATCCCCGCCGCGTTGACGGTCGCGGCCGTCGAGGTGGGGTTCCTGCAGGAGTTCCTCGGCACCACGGGTCTCGACGGCACGCAGTGGCTCACGGCACTGGGCCTCGCCCTGATCCTGCCGACGGTCGTCGAGATCGAGAAAGCGATCCGTCGCCGCCGTGACACTCAGTACCGCGCCACGTGACACTGCGTGTCGCTAGAGTGGTGGGGAGCGAAAGGATGCCATGGACGACACCTCCCTCCCGGGTGAGCGCATCGCGCGGTACGACCTCGACGCGCGCCTCGACACCGACTACTACGCCGTCTTCGCCGACCTCGATCCGGCCGATCGCGCGGTATGGGACCGGGCGAAGACGCTCGTCGACGAGACCGCCCCGCGCATGCGCGACGCGTGGGACACCGCGGCGTACCCCGTCGACGTCGTCCGACGGTTCGGCGAGCTCGACCTCCTGACCGACGGGATCGATCACCCCGACCTCACGCCCATGTCGCCGCTGGCAGCCGGCCTGGTGAACATGGAGGTCTCTCGCGGGGACGGCTCTCTGGGCACCGTGCTGGCGGTGCAGGGCGGTCTCGCCCTGCGCACCCTGGCCCTGTTCGGCAGTCCCGAGCAGCAGGCGCGCTGGCTGCAACCGCTCGCCCGCGCCGAGGTTCTCGGCGCCTTCGCCCTGACCGAGCCCGACCACGGCTCCGATTCGGTCTCTCTCGAAACCGTCGCCCGGCGCGACGGCGACCAGTGGATCCTGCGCGGAACGAAGAAGTGGATCGGCAACGGCGCATCGGGCGGCATCACCTTCGTGTGGGCCCGGGTCGAGGACGACGGGGCCGAGGACCACGGCGCGGTGCGCTGCTTCCTCGTCGAGCAGGACACCCCGGGATACACCGGGACCGTCATCACGGGAAAGGTGTCGCTGCGCGCGATCCACCAGGCCCACATCACCCTCGACGACGTACGCGTGGCGCGGGATGCGGTCCTCCCCGGCACCCGCTCGTTCAAGGACGCCTCCGTTGTGCTGTACTCGACCCGCTCGGGTGTCGCCTGGTCGGCGCTGGGCCACGCCACCGCCTGTTACGAAGCGGCGCTGTCGTATGCCCAGCAACGCACGCAGTTCGGCAAGCCGCTGGCGAGATTCCAGATGGTGCAGGAACGGCTTGCGCAGATGCTCGAAGAGCTCACGGCGATGCAGTTGTACTGCCGCCACCTCGCCGACCTCGAATCCACCGGCGGGCTGCGCCCGACCCAGGCGTCGCTGGCCAAGTACCACAACACGCGCACGGCGCGGCGGATCGCCGCGACCGCTCGGGACCTGCTCGGCGGCAACGGCATCCTTCTGGAGAACGGTGTGATGCAGCACATGGCCGACATCGAGGCGATCCACACCTACGAGGGGACCGAGAGCATCCAGGCCCTGCTCATCGGCCGCGACATCACCGGGATGAGCGCCTTCGCGTGATCCCTTGCCGACGCGGGTGACCTCCCGCAAGGGGGCCCACCCGCATCGGCGGTGTCGGTAGCCTCGAGCCCATGGGCCTCTTCCGCCGCGAACCACAGCACGTCCAGCTCGACCCGTCCCTGGCCGAGGAGCAGACGCGGCGCGCCCCGTGGCGACTGTGGACCGACGGCTTCGGGCGCCTGGCGACCCGGGCCCTGCAGATCATCGTCGTGGTCATCGTCGTCGCCGCGGCGATCTGGGGCATGCAGCAGCTGACCGTGGTGGTCATCCCGCTCATGCTCGCTCTCATCATCGCGTGCGCCTTCTGGCCGGTCATGGGGTGGATGCGCGCCCGCGGCGTCCCCTCGATCCTGGCCACCCTGCTCGCTCTGCTGGCGATCGTGCTCATCCTCACCGGCGTCGGCTGGCTCATCGTGTGGGCGGTGCGGGACCAGTGGGACGAGCTGTACTCGTCGGCGCAGGATGGGATCTCCTCGGTCATCGCGTGGGCGCAGGACCTGCCGATCGCGCCGTCGCAGGAAGACATCGACGCGTGGCTGGCGACAGCGACCGACTTCATCACCAGCGCGCAGTTCGGTTCCGGTGCGCTGGCCGGTGTGAGCGCGGTCGCGAACTTCGTCACCGGCTTCGTGCTCCTGGTGGTCATCCTGTTCTTCTTCCTGAAGGACGGTCCGCAGATGTGGGAGTTCCTCCTGCGTCCCTTCCGCGGCGACGACTACGTCCGGGCCCGCCGGATCGGCGACAAGACGGTCTCGGTGCTCGGGTCGTACGTGCGGGGAACGGCCACGGTGGCGCTCGTCGACGCGGTGGGCATCCTCATCGGCCTGCTCATCCTGCAGGTGCCGCTGGCGATCCCCCTCGCCGTGCTGGTGTTCCTGCTGGCATTCATCCCGATCGTCGGGGCGACCCTGGCCGGCACCCTCGCCGCGCTCGTCGCACTGGTCGCCAACGGCTGGGTGAACGCGCTGTTCGTGGTCGGCGTGGTGGTGCTGGTCAACCAGCTCGAAGGCAACTTCCTGCAGCCCTTCCTCATGGGTCGTTCCATGAAGCTGCACGCGTTCGTCATCCTGGTCGCGTTGACCGTCGGCACCGTGCTCGGCGGCATCGTCGGCGCGGTCTTGGCCGTGCCGATCGCCGCCGCGGCCTGGGGCGTCATCCAGGTGTGGGACGGCCCCGGCCGCCCCGCGCGCTGGGCGCGTCCGAAGGATCCGATCGAGGCCTGACGTGATCCATCAGATCCCGCAGCCGATGCTCGCCTCGTCGGTGGCGAGCATCCCGGATCCGGCGAAGACGCCCGGAGGCCTCGCGTTCGAACCGAAGTGGGACGGCTTCCGCGCCCTGGTGGCCTTCGACGGCGAACGGGTCGAGATCGGCAGTCGCGGCTCGAAGCCGTTGACCCGCTACTTCCCCGAGCTCGTGGCGGCGTTCGCGCGGAGCCTCCCGGAGCCGTGCCTCATCGACGGCGAGATCGTGGTTCCCCGTGGCGCCCCCGGAACCCAGCGTCTCGATTGGGAGGCTCTCACCCAGCGCATCCACCCCGCCGCGTCGCGCGTGGCCTTGCTGTCCGAGCAGACCCCCGCGATGCTGATCGCCTTCGATCTGCTCGCGCGCGGCGAGCGGGACCTGCAACCCGAGCCGTTCGAGACCCGTCGCGCCGAGCTGGTGGATCTGCTGGGAGAGGTTCCGCATCCGGTCCATGTCACCCGCACCACCGACGACCCCACCGTCGCCGAACGGTGGCTGGCGCAGTTCGAAGGGGCCGGCCTCGACGGCGTCATCGCCAAGCCGCTCGCGCAGCCGTACGCGCCGAACAAGCGCGCGATGTTCAAGATCAAGCACGCCCGCACCGCCGATGTGGTCACGTTCGGCTACCGCGTGCACAAATCAGGGTCCGGCGTCGGCTCGCTCCTGGTCGGCCTCTACGACGGCGACGGGAAGCTGTGGAACGTCGGCGGTGTCGCCGCCTTCACGGACAAGCGCCGACGAGAGCTCATCGACGAGCTCGAGCCCCTCGTCGTCCGGGACGACGAGGGGGCGGCGGTGACCGGCGAGACCGAGAAATCCAGGTTCTCGGGGGGTCGAGACGCGGGCTTCGTCCGTCTGCGCCCGGATCGCGTCCTGGAAGTGCGCTACGACCAGCTCGAGGGGCGCCGCTTCCGCCATACGGTGCAGTTCGCCCGCTGGCGGCCGGACCGCGAACCGGCGTCGTGCACATACGACCAGCTGGAGACGGTCGCCGCCTACGACCTGGGTGACGTGCTCGTCTGACCGCTCACCCGGCTCGCGGCGGGGTGAACTCGATCACGGGGATCACCGCGTCACCGCCGGCGATGCTGTCCATCGCGCCCTTGAGGTGCTTCCAGGCGGTGGGGTTCGCCCGCGCGTACGCGGCCAGCACACGGTCGGATTCCGCTGCGGACAGGATGCGCACGCGCGCCGGAACGCGGCGAGCCCTCCCGGTGGACAGGTACGCGACGCCGTTCGCGACGAGGTTTCTGTACCACTGCGACCGGGTGCCGAACCCCGAGGCGACCCGGATCACGTTGCGATCGCGCGAGATGATCTCGACGACGACGAAGCGCGGCTCGCCGCTGGAGCGCCCGAGGTGTTCGATCATGACGAAGCGGTCCCCGAGCATCCACCCGAACCCGTGACGGTACATCGGGATCGGCAGCCTCATCAGCCGCGGCGTGGCGAGCAGGCGTGCGAAGACGCGGTCGAGCAGGGGCGCATCGGCAGCGATCAAGACGGTTCCTCCCGCGGGCGGTGTCGCGTCGAGCCTAACCGTCCTTCTTCGCGCGACTGGGCTGCACGCGGGGCGGCTCACCCGGCATCTTCGGGAAGTCGGGTGGGAACGGCAGCTCGCCCAGACCCGCGTCGAGGTCGCGTGCCCACCACTCCAGGAGGGTGTCGATCCGTCCGGGCCGTGCGGCGAAGTCCGCCCACGGATCACCGACGGACTCGAGCCGCTCCGGGATGCTCCGGACCGTGAACGCGGCCGGGTCGACCCCCGCCTCGAGCTCGTCCCACGCGATCGGCGTCGACACCGGTGCGCCGGGCAGCGCACGAGGGCTGTAGGCACCGGCCATCGTGCGGTCGCGATTGGCCTGGTTGAAGTCGACGAACACCCGATCGCCGCGCTCCTCCTTCCACCACGCCGTGGTGACCCGATCGGGGAGGCGACGCTCGAGCTCGCGGCCGACGGCGATGACGGCGTGTCGGACGTCGAGGAACTCGTGGGTCGGCTCGATCGGGCAGAACACGTGCAGTCCCCGGCTGCCGCTGGTCTTCACGCAGGGCTCCAGCCCCGCGTCCCGGAGCACCGCGCGAAGCTCGGGCGCCACCGCCGCGGCATCGTCGAAGTCCGTCGCCCCGTGCGGATCGAGGTCGATGCGCAGCTCGACCGGCCGGTCGGTATCGGCCGCGAGAGAGGCCCACGGGTGGAACACGACGGTGTTCATCTGGACCGCCCACACGGCGGCAGCCGCTTCGGTGAGCACGAGTTGCGGATGCCGACGCCCACTGTTGTAGGTGACGGTCACCGCTTCGACGAACCCCGGCGCCCCTCTGGGCGGATTCTTGGAGTAGAACCGCTCACCGTCGATGCCGTCGGGGAAGCGTTCGAGCGAGACGGGGCGTCCGCCGTTCGCGGCGAGGAACGGCCCGGCGACGGCGACCACGTACTCGGCCAGGTCGCGCTTGGTGATCCCTTCATCCGGCCACAGCACGCGGCGAGGACTGGACAGCCCGACTTCGCGGTCGCCGCCGCCGTCCGGTCCGGGAACGGTCAGGGTGATGCGCTCGGACGCCATATCCCGACCCTAGGCCGCGCACCGCATCCCCGAAACCACCAGGATGCGACGAAACCACCCCGACACGAGGCGGATTCGGGGTGGTCTCGACGAGAAGGGGTGGTTTCGGGTGCGGTCAGGCGAGTGCGATCACCGGCGCGAGCTGCTCGCGGCTGAGCCGGATCCACGGGCCGGCGGGGTCGATCACGACACCACCGATCTCGGGGTCGGCGGTGAGGGCCCCGGCCAGTTGGGCGGCGGTGATCGGCGCGGGCTGATCGTTGCGCTTCATCGCCGCCACTTCGAGGGGATGGGTGAAGACCTCGAGGTAGCGGGTGCCGTCGTCGGCTCGGCCCTGGGCGATGCCCATCTTCTCGCCATCGGCTGCCTTACCCACGGCCACCCACAGCCGCGCATCCGGGATGGCCTCGACGACCGCATCGGCAGTGGTCTCGGTGCGCGGAGTCGACAGCAGGGTCTTGACCGCCAGCTTCTCATCGGCCTGCTCGAGCATCTTCTCGATCAGCTCGCGCGGCACGACGGCGCGAGCGGGCGCCGATGCCGGATCGATGATCAGGCCCGCGTAGGAGCCGCCGAGGACGTACTTCAGAACCGCCGGCACGGGCTGCCCGACCGCGGAGGTCTGCGCATCGTTGTCGGCGGCGAGGCTCTTCTGCAGGGCCGCCCCACTGCTGTAAGCGAGGACGAACTGCTTGTCGCCGATCTTGGTGACCGCCAGCGGCAGGCTCTTCCCCTCGGACAGCAGGGCGCGCGCGTCGCCCTTGACCCGCAGGAAAAGGTGCCCCTGCAACAGCTGGCGCGCGACATCCATCAGCCCGTCGGCCGGTGCGGCGTCGGGCAGCTTCTTGATGGCCTCGCGCACCGGCACGTTGTCGCGCACACCCGGGATCGACTCGGCGCGCACCGGTCCGCCCGAGGCCGACCGGGGCGCGGCGTCGCCGGCCGGTTTCGATCCCGCGGCGGCCTCGGCATCCGCGACCATCGACGAGGAGGCATCGGATGCCCGCGGCGTCGACGGTCTCGCCGGGCCGCCACCCAGCCCGCGGAACGCCGACGTCGAGATGTTCATGGATGCGGCGGCCTGCGCAGCGGCCGCATCGGCCTCTGCGGTCGAGGCGACGTCAGCGTCGGTCGGGGCGTCCGTCGACTCCGTGGGCTCGGACGCTCCCTCACGGGAGCGATCGGGCTGGGGGTCTTCGCGCTTGCGGCGGGAGAAGAAAGCCATCACTTCGAGCCTAGCCCGTGACCGCCGGCGAACCACCCGATGCGGCGTACCCTCAGCCGATCTTCTCGATCGGCGCGATCTTGACCAGCAGCTTCTTCGACCCGGCACCGTCGAAACGCACGTGCGCGACGCGCTTGGCGCCCTCGCCGGTGATCGTGTCGACGCGTCCCTCCCCGAAGTCGTCGTGGCGGATCCGATCACCGGGGGCGAGCGCCATGTCGCCGTTGTCGCGAACCTTCGCCGGAATGCGATTGGTGAACTTCTCCAGGCCCGGCTTGGGCTCGCGTCGCCCCAACGGGACGAGGTCGTCGCCGTAGCGACCGCCGCCCCCTCCCCGGGGCGAGCCGCCGCGAGCGTTCAGCGCGCGCGAACGCGTTCCTCCGCGGGAGTTGACGTCTCCCGGCGATTGTCGCCAGTGGAGCAGCTCGGCCGGGATCTCCTGCAGGAAGCGGCTCGGCATGGCGACGGTCACCTCGCCGAACTGCGCGCGCGTCATCGCCAGCGAGAGGTAGAGGCGCTTGCGCGCGCGGGTGATGCCGACGTAGAAGAGCCGACGCTCCTCCTGGGGCCCGCCCGGCTCTCCCGCCGAGATGCGGTGCGGAATGAGGTCTTCCTCCACGCCGGTGACGAAGACCGCGTCGTACTCGAGCCCCTTCGCGGTGTGCAGCGTCATGAGCGACACCGACCCCGAGGCGTCGTCGAGGTCGTCGGCGTCGGCCACGAGCGCGACTTCGGTGAGGAAGTCGATGACGGTCCCTTCCGGGTTGTTGCGCGCGAATTCGCGCGCCACGGCGACGAGCTCGTCGAGGTTCTCCAGGCGCGCCTCGTCCTGCGGGTCACGGCTGGCGCGCAGCGCATCGGAATAGCCGCTCTTGTTCAGGAGCAGCTGCAGCCCTTCGGCGACGACGGTCGGCGACGGGATCTCGCCCGATCGCGGCAGCATGAGGTCGGTGGCCTCGGCGATCACGGCATCGAGCTGCGCGATCGCCGCCTGGATCTTCGGCCCCACCCCGAGTGCAGAGGAGTTGGCGAGCGCGTCGCGGAAGGTGATCTGTTCGTCGGCGGCATAGCGGGCGATCGCCGTCTCGGTGACGTCGCCGATGCCGCGACGGGGCTTGTTGAGGATGCGCCGCACCGCCATCTCGTCGGCGGGATTGGCCACGGCGATCAGGTAGGCCAGGGCGTCCTTGATCTCGGCACGCTCGTAGAACTTGGTGCCGCCCATGATCTTGTACGGCAGCGCGGAGCGGATGAAGATCTCCTCGAGCGCCCGCGACTGACTGTTGGTGCGGTAGAACACAGCGATCTGGGAGTAGTCGACACCGTCGCGGTGCAGCCGCTCGATCTCGTCGGCGACGAACTGGGCCTCGTCGTGCTGCGAGTAGCCGGTGAAGCCGACGATCCGCTCCCCGGCACCGACGTCGGTCCACAACTTCTTGTCCTTGCGGTCGAAGTTGTTGCCGATGACGGCGTTGGCGGCGGAGAGGATGTTCTGCGTCGACCGGTAGTTCTGCTCGAGCAGCACGACCTTGGCGCCCGGGAAATCGCGCTCGAACTCGCTGATGTTCCGGATGTCTGCGCCGCGGAAGGCGTAGATCGACTGGTCGGAGTCGCCCACGACCGTCAGCGACGCCGCGTCGCCCTCGTCCGGCTCCGCATCCCAGATCATCAGGCCCCCGCCGCCGTCGACAGGTTCGGCGTCGGTGCCCGGCGGACGGGTGAGCTCGTGGATCAGCGCGTACTGCGCGTGGTTGGTGTCCTGATACTCGTCGACGAGGATGTGCCGGAACCGACGCCGGTACGTGTCGGCGACGTTCGGGAACGCCCGGAAGAGATAGACGGTCTGGGCGATGAGGTCGTCGAAGTCGAAGGCGTTCGCCCGCTGCAGCGAGCGCTGGTAGTCACCGAAGACCTCCACGAACACGCGCTCGGCGGGGTCGCTCATGTTCGCCTGACGCGCGTAGGACTCCGCGTCGGCGAGCTCGTTCTTGAGCTTGGAGATCTTGGACTGCACCGCTGCCGGGGTGAGCCCGAACGCGTCGGCCTCGTGCTCTTTGACGAGCCGCTTGATCAGTGCGCGCGAATCGCCCGAGTCGTAGATCGTGAACGACCGGGTGAAGCCGAACTGCTCCGCCTCACGGCGGAGGATGCGCACGCAGGCCGAGTGGAAGGTGGAGATCCACATGCCCCGTGCCCGGTCGCCGATGAGCTGTTCGACGCGCTCGCGCATCTCGCCGGCGGCCTTGTTGGTGAAGGTGATGGCGAGGATCTGGCTCGGCCACGCGTCGCGCGTGCGGAGCAGGCTCGCGATGCGGTGGGTCAGCACGCGCGTCTTGCCGGAGCCGGCTCCGGCGACGATCAGCAGCGCCTTGCCCCGGTAGGTCACGGCGTCGCGCTGGGGCGGGTTGAGCCCGTCGACGAGGTCGGCATCGACGCGGTCCGCGCCGGAGCGGGGGCCGTGGTCGGGGTCGACGATGAGAGGGACGGATGCCGCGTCGGAGGCGGCCGCGGAGGCGTCGGTCATTGCCGCACCAGTCTACGGCGCCCCGCCGACACGCCGTCGGCGTCAGCCCAGCGCGCGGCGTGCTTCGCGGATGCGGGCGAGAGGCTCCGCCAGCGCCGGCGGCTCGGCCCCGATGTCCTCGAGGGTCGACCGTTCGATGTCGTCGTACACGTCCGTGGGTTCACCCGCGCGTCCCGCGAGCACGGCGTGACGGCGGACCGCGGCGGCGAAGGTGTGGGCGTCGCGGTACGCGCCCAGGCGGTCGTGCACGGCATCGCCCGCCTCGGCGAGCGCCGACACCTCCGCGGCGTGCAGATCGGGGGCCGCCGCGGCCACGGCCTCGGCGATGTACCGCAGGCGGCGTCCGGCCTTCCTCAGGGCATGCACCGTCGCGTCGGTGCCGTCACGCTCGCGCGCGCGCCGTCGCACCCGTCGTGCTTCGTGGCGGAGCACCGTCGAGACCAGCACGCCGGCGTCGGAATCAGCGTCCGTCACGCGGAGATCGCCGACGAAGTGGGCCAGCAGACGCGCGCGCTCGCGGGCGCGACGAAGATCGCTCATCTCGACCAGGCGCGCGTGTGCGCGGGCGTACTCGGCCCGGGGCTCGTCGACGAGGCGCTCGAAGGCGGGACCGTCGGCGATGCCGCGCGCCTCGAGCGCCTTCTCGGCCGCGGCGGCGAGTACCTCGACGTCACGTGCCACGCCGAGTTGCCGACCCCACTCGGCATAGAGCACGCGCAGTCTTTCGACCGCCGGCTCGTCGAGCGAGCCGCGGAAACCGGCGAGCACGCTGCGAAGCCGCCGCACGCGGGTGCGGTGCTGGTGGAGTCCGTCCGGGACGTCTTCGAGCATGGGACGGTGCGTCGACTCCATCTCCGCAGCGGCGGTGCGCACGATGTCGGAAACGAGATCGCCCGCGCGGGGGTCGGGCCGGCTGGACATGCCCACACTCTAGGGGCGCGGCGAGGACGCCGCGGTCTCCAGCGGCAACATCACGGTGAACTCCGCCCCCTCGCCGAGTGCGCTGCGCAAGGTGACATCGCCGCCGTGGGCGCGCGCGATCCGGCGGGTGAGAGTCAGGCCGAGGCCGGTCCCGGTGTGCTGCCGCGCCAGTGACGAGTCGATCTGGACGAAGGGCTCGAAGACCGCCTCGCTCATATCGGGCGCGATGCCGATACCGCTGTCGCGCACCACGATCGCGAGCGCATCCCCCCGATGCTCGGCGGTGACCTCGATCCGCCCGCCGACGGGGGTGAACTTCGCGGCGTTGCCGAGCAGGTTGATCACCATCTGCACCACGCGCCGACGATCGGCGGTGATGCGCGGCAGCACGGGGGGCGTGCGCACCACGAGGCTGAGGTCGCGCTGGTCGGCCAGTTCGCGCACGACCGACGCCGCCTCGTGCACCGCCTCGACGAGGTCGACCTCGGCCACGTCGAGGGTCAGTCCCTCCGCGTCGGACTTGGCGGCGTCGAGGATGTCGTTGATGACGCCCAGCAGGTGCCGGCCACTGCGCTCGATGCGCACGACGGCGTCCCGTTGTCGTTCGTCGAGGTCGCCGTAGATCCCCCGACCCAAGATGGAGGCCAGGCCGATGACGGAGTTCAGCGGCGTCCGCAGCTCGTGGCCCATGCCGGCCAGCAGGTCGTCTTTCGCGCGTGCCGTGCGCTCGGCGGTGTCCTTGGCACGCCGCAGCTCCGCCTCGATCTCCTTACGAGCTGCGATGTCCCGACCGATCAGCGCCGTGACGGGCGAGCCGGAGATGGTCGAGCGCACGACGGTCACCTCGACCTGGACGTCGGCGCCGTCGACGGTCTGGACCGACAGGTCGATCGCCTCACCCGACGTCAGGGCCGCCATGGTTCGTTCCCGGTACTCGCGTCCCGTTCCCGCGGGCAGGAGGCGCCGCAGCGGGGACCCGATGAGGTCCTCCCGGGAGGTCGCGAACATGCGCGCCGCGGCGGCATTGGCCCCCTGGATCACCCCGTCGTCACCGAAGGTCAGCATCGCGTCGGCGGCTTGGGCGAAGATGGCGCGCGCCAGCTCGGTGACATCGCGCTCGCGCTGTTCGGCGACGCGACGGTCGTGCTCGGCATCCGTGGCGGCGATCAGACTGCCCGCCGCCGCCGCCAACGGGGTGAGGTAGTCGATGGCCCAATCGTCGAACCCGTCCGGCGCGTTCGCGAGGGCGATCACGCCGAACACGGAGCCGCCGCGGACGATGGGCACCGCGACGATGTTGCGGAGCTCCTGCACCGTCTCCGGCACGCCGGACGCCGCCGCCTGCGGGTCGTTCGACAGCAACGGAGCCCGCGTGCTCACCACCAGGCCCAGGGGGTTCCCGACGATCGGGATCTCGCACATCGACCGGCCGTCGGGAAGGACCTGCCGACCCTGTCGAGGGTCCCAGTGGAACCGCGAGGTCGCCCAGCTGCGCAGGTGCGGCGCCTCCTGATCGCCGCGCATGTCGGCGATGATCCCGTGCTCGGCACCGAGCGAGTCCATCAGCGCCTTCAGGACGTCTTCGAGCAATGCGGCGAGCGCGTCTCCGGCCAAGAAGCCCGTCTGCATCGAGGTGACGGCATGCAGGAGTGCGTTCGACCGCGTCAGCTCGTGGTCGGCGCGGGTGAGGTCGGTCACATCCTCCATGACGCCCTCGAAGAAGGACACGGCACCGTCCTCTCCGGCCACCGCGCGCGAGCGCACGCGGACCCACACCCGCGTGCCGTCCAGTCGGCGCAGCTCGATCCGCTCGGCGGGCACACTCTCACCGGCGAGCGCACGATTGAGCAGGAACTCCCGGCGGGTGGGATCGGCGTACAGGTCTCGCACGTTCACGGCAGCGAGGGAGTCGAACGACTCCGCGCCGAGCAGCTCGACCAGCGCGTCGTTGCCGGCGACGAAACGGCCGTCGACGGTCGTCCGGTAGACGGCGACGGGGAGCCCGGCGATGATGTCGCCGAGCACCGCGGAGTCGACGGGCGACACGTCAGTCCAACGCCTCGAGGGTCTCGGTCATCACCCGGGCGAGCTGATCGAATTCGAGCGGCTTGTTCAAGACCGAGTGACCGAGGGATTTCGCACGGGTCAGCACCTCGGCGCTCTGCGACGCGGTGACGAAGACGACGCGCATCTTCTCCAACCCGTCGATGGCGGGCAGTCGCCGTGCGACCTCGAGGCCGTCGATGCCCGGCATCATGACGTCGAGGAAGAGCAGCTGCGGCTGTTGCGCACCGCAGGCGACGAGGCCCTCCCAGCCGTCGAGCGCGGCGCCCACGGTCACGGACGCGTCGACGCGCCGTGTCGCCGCCCGCACGATCTCGGCGGTGACCGGGTCGTCGTCGATCACGAGCACCGACAGCTCCGCGCGGATGCCGAGGGACTCCGCGAGGTCTTCCAGCTCGCGCCGGCGGGCGGGGTGCGGTTCGCTGCGGCCGCGCTCCCAGGAATTGATCGTGGGATAGGACACGCCGAGGCGACGCGCGAGACCCTCCTGGGTGTCGCCGTTCGCACCGCGGATGCGGGCGACGAGATCGGAGGTGGTGAGCACAGGATGATGATACAAGACTTTATGAAGGTTTACGGTGCGGGCGGATAGATGCTTGTCGACACCGACGCCCCTCGACGCGCGGACGATGTCCGGGCGTCGGAAGCCGGCGAGAGCGTCGGCCAGGAGCGCGCGGCGGTCCTTCGACTGGGGGCACTCGACCCCGCGCGCTCGACTGGCGTGAGCCCGGGCGTTGCATCGGGCGCCGGTGTCGACAAGGACGGCCGGGCGCGCCGCACGCACGCCCGGCCGGATACGCGACGGAGACGGCAGGACTGCCTCTTGGGGGGTTCGGCAGTTCGGCTCATCGCCCTCCCCTTCCGTCAGGACCGTCGCGATCGCCTCCACTCTACATAACTTTATAGCTCCTCATAGCGTCGCTCCCAGAGGTTTTCCCGAAGAGCACGACAGGATGGGATGCATGCGCTTCGTCCTCAACGTCATCTGGCTCGTGCTGTCGGGCTTCTGGATGTTCCTCGCCTACCTTCTCGCCGGCGTGCTGCTGTGCATCCCGATCATCACCATCCCGTGGGCGATCGCCTCTTTCCGGGTCGGGCTCTACGCCCTCTGGCCCTTCGGTCGCACCATCATCGACAAGCCCGGCGCCGGCGTCGGGTCCTTCCTCGGCAACGTCATCTGGGTCGTCTTCGCCGGGATCTGGCTCGCCATCGGACACATCACCACGGGGATCGCGATGTGTCTGACGATCATCGGCATCCCCCTCGGGATCGCCAGCTTCAAGCTCGTCCCGATCTCACTGATGCCGCTGGGCAAGGACATCGTCGACGTCGACGAAACCCGGGCCGTGCCGCTCGTGCGCGCCTGACATCCCGCGCGGTCAGCGCGCGGCAGTCCCCCGGGGCGGTCGCTGGCGTTGCGTCGCGAGGGCCCAGCCGGCGGCGACGAACACCCACACGAACAGGGCGAACACCGCCGCGACGTAGAGCGTGCGCAAGACCGGACTCGCCCACACCGTCGCCCAGAACCCTCCGGGGCCGGCCACCGACATGGCCGCGAGGATCACGACACAACGCCCCACCAGCGCGCCGCCCGCCGCCGCGAACACCGGCCAGGGCGATCTCCGCCATGCCGACAGGCGCAGCACCACCGCCACCGCACCCCAGGCCAGGACGGTGACGACGAGCTCGGTCACCGCCAGGAAGGACGCCTGCACCACGCTCGTCCCCACCACCAGCGCCGCCGGCACCCCGAACGTGAGTCGGCGATCCAGCGGCAGCATTCCGAGTGTGGACTCGCGGGCGCGCCACGGACGGGTCGAGGACAGCCACGTCGATCGCGCGGCCGCCGCACCGGGGCGCCGGACCAGGCGTGTGCGTGCCGCAAGCATCCCGATCACCAGCCACGCCGCCGCCAACCCCAGCAGGACACGGGCCACCCACGCCATCGCGACATCCCGATCGGCGCGCTCGGCGGGGGTGATCGGATCGAACGAGGCCTGCTCGAGCGCACCGGCCCAGCGCCGCAGATCCTGCTCGGGGACGACCAGGGCGAGCACCGTCCCGATCGCCAGCAGGAGGAGGAAGGTGACCACGGCGAGGGTTCCTCGCCGCGCCGCCGTCGTCATGTGATCACGTTAGTCGATCCGCACGCGCGCTCTCGACGACGTGGTCTCTACCACAGCGACCCCGCCGCCGTCATGACCGGCGACGAAGCGGGTCCGCGTTGCTAGCGTGCCGACATGACCACTGCCGGCCGCCTGCGCGCACCTCGACACGCACGTGCGTCCCGCGTGCGTGCGACGCGGTCGCTCACGCTGCGGTTCGCCGGGTGGTCGGCGGCGTGCGCGGCCACCGTCGTCGTGGTCGCCGCCTCGATGCGGCTCCCCGCACCGGCCATCACCGTCGCCGTCGCGCTCCTCGCCGGCGCGCTGGCCGTGGCGGTCACGACGATCGGCGCGGGACACCCGCACCCCCGGATCGGCGCGGCGAACGTCGTCACCCTCGCGCGGCTGGGCCTGGTCGCCCTGTTGGCCGCCGTCCTCTTCGGCGGGTCCGAGCGCCCCGCGACGGTGATCGCGCTCGGAGTCGTCGCCCTCGCGCTCGACGGCGTGGACGGCCACCTGGCTCGCACCCAGCGCCTGTCCTCCCGCTTCGGCGCGGCGTTCGACATGGAGGTCGACTCCGCCTTCGGGCTCGTCCTCGCCCTCTTGGCGTCGACCGGTCCCGCCGGTCTCGCGGCGCTCGCCCTCGGGGTCCCTCGCTATCTCTTCGGGGCCGCGGCAGCCCTCGCGCCCTGGCTGAACGGCGACCTCGCGCCCCGCACCAGCCGCAAAGTGATCTGCGTCCTCCAGCTGATCGCGCTCCTCGTTCTGCAGCTGCCCGGCCTGCCCGTGTGGACCGCGCTCATCATCGTGGCGGCGACGACCGCGGCGCTCGCCTGGTCGTTCGGCGTCGACATCCTCGCGCTGCGCAGAGCCGCATCGTGAGCGCCCCGCACACCCCGGCGGGCACCCGCGCCAGGTGGGTCCGGCTCGCTCAGGCCGGCGTCACGATCCTGTTGCTCGTGCTGCTGTGGCGGCTGGTGGACGGTGCCGACGCGCTCGCCCTCCTCGCCTCCGCCGATCCGCGGTGGCTGGCCGCGGCAGTCGCTCTCGTGATCGCCCACACCCTGCTGGTGGCATGGCGGTGGAAAGTGACCGCCGCACCCCTGGGCCTGCACCTGTCGGCCCGCACCGCGGTCGAGGAGTACTTCCTCGCGCAACTGATCAACTCCGCCCTGCCCGGCGGCGTGCTCGGCGACGTCGGGCGCGCTGCGCGCTCTCGCCACCGTGCGAGCCTCCGCGTCTCCACGGGCGCCGTGGCCGTCGAGCGCGGCGTCGGCCAGGTCGCACTCGTGACGGTGTTCACCGGCGGCGTGATCGCGACGCTCCTCACCCCCGCCGGCTTCCGCCTCCCCGATGGCTGGCTCACCGGCGTCGCCGTGGCCCTCGCCGTCGCGTCCGTCATCGGCGCCGGCGTCTTCGCCGCGGGGATCGTCGCCGCTCGCCGACCGGGCTCGTGGGCCGCGCGTGTCGCGCGGGGACTCCACCTGAGCGCCCTGTCGCGGCGGGTCCTGCCCGCTCAAGCCGGGCTGAGCCTGGCCGCCGTCGCGTGTCTGCTGATCGCCTACGGATGCTGCACCATCGCCGTCGGTGCGCCCCTTCCCGCCGGCGCGCTCGTGACGCTCGTGCCGCTCATCCTGATCTCGATGGTGCTGCCGATCTCGATCGGAGGCTGGGGCGTCCGCGAGACGGCCGCCGTCAGCGTCCTCCCCGCCGCGGGTCTCACCGGCGCTCAGGCCCTCGCCTCCAGCGTCGCCTTCGGGCTCGTCGCCCTCGTGGCGACCCTGCCCGGACTGCTCACGCTCTGGACCTCGCGCCACCGCCCGCCGCTCCCCCACGCATCCCACCCGCCTCGACCCCTGCCGGAGGATTCGCCATGAACGACAGACTGCTCTTCACCCGCCGGACGCTTCTCGGCGCGGGCCTGGTCGGCGCCGTCGGCCTGGTCGGCGCCGCCTGCGGTGTGCCCGGGCGCACCGACGACGCCGCCGCGACACGGGCCGCGACCTTGCAGCTGTCGTGGTTGCACTCCGTCCAATTCGGCGGCAGCTACCTCGCATCGGACCGCGGCTGGTGGCGCGACGCGGGCCTGCAGGTCGACCTCCTCCAGGGAGGGCCGAACGCACCGGTCGAACCGCCGGTCGTGGCAGGCACGGCGCTGGTCGGGGTCTCGGCCGCCGACTACACGGCCGCGGCGGTCGCCGAAGGTGCGCCGTTCAAGATCATCGGCGTGGCGATGCAGAAGAACCCGTTCGTCATCGCCTCCCTCCCGGAGCGCCCCGTGAACGTCCCCGCCGACCTCGAGGGGATGCGCATCGGCATGGCCACCGCGAACACGCCCGTCCTCGAGACGCTGTGCACCCTCAACGGCGTCGACATCGACGCCATCGAAGTCGTCCCCACGCAGTACTCCGCGCAGCCTCTCCTGGCCGGTGAGGTGGACTGCCTGCTGTGCTGGGAGACCGATCTTCCGGTCGCGATGGCCGTACAGGGCGTCGAGAGCGTGACGATGCTCATGGCCGACCACGGCTACGAGCTGCACTCGCAGACCTACATCGCCACCGAACAGTCCCTCGCCGAACGCCGCGACGATCTCGTCGCGCTGATGAGCGGCGAGGTGCGCGGCTGGGATGCCTACCGCGACGATACCGACGCGGCCGCCGCCCTCACGGTCGAGATGTTCCCGGATGCGGGATTGGACCTGCAGACTCAGCAGCTGCAGGCCGAGCGGCAGGTCCCCCTGATGTTCTCGGAGACCACCGACCGCAACGGGTTCGCCTGGTGGACCGACGAGTCGGTGCAGCGGAACATCGAGACCCTGGCCCTCCTCGGCCAAGACGTCGACGCGTCGCTGTGGGATCGATCCATCCTGGAGCAGGTGCATGGCGGCTGATCCGACGAAGCCTCCCCGGGTGCAGATCCGGGCCGCGGCGAAGACCTATCCTGACGGCACCGAAGCGCTCGCCCCGATCGATCTGGAGCTCGGATCGGGCCTGACCACCGCCCTGGTCGGCCCTTCGGGGTGCGGCAAATCCACACTGCTGCGAATGATCGCCGGCCTCGAGGAGGCGACGTCCGGAGAGGTGCGCATCGAGAGCGACGCCCCCGGCGCCGTCGCGGCGCGGGGTGAGCTGGCCGTCGCGTTCCAAGACCCGTCGCTGCTGCCGTGGCGGACGGTGCGCCGTAACGTCGCGCTGGCCCGCCGGCTCGCAGGACGCCCCGCCGACGACGCGGCGGTCACCGAGATGATCGGCCTCGTAGGCCTGGGCGGGTTCGAGGACGCCCGGCCGGCGGCGCTGTCGGGGGGCATGCGGCAACGCGCCGCCATCGCGCGCGCGCTGGTCACCGCACCGCGTCTTCTGCTCCTGGATGAACCGTTCGGCGCGGTGGACGAGATCACCCGCGGCGACCTCGTCGCCGAGCTGCCCCCGCTCTGGCGGCGCCGGGGCACGACGACGCTGCTGGTGACCCATTCCCTCCGCGAGGCCGTCCGCATCGCGGACCGCGTGGTGGTGCTGAGCCCTCGCCCCGCGCATGTGGTGGCCGACATCGCGGTGCCCCTCCCGCATCCTCGCACCGACGACGTGGCCCACGGCCCCGACTTCGCGTCGCTGGTGGACACGGTCGCGGCCGCCCTCGCGCGGTCGCGACGGACCGGACCCGGCGCGCGATCGTGACGGCGCCGGTCGTGTCCGCACCCCAGCGGCCACTGCGCCGCCGGCGCAGCGAGGTGCTGGTCGCTGCGGCGGCCTCGCTCGTCGTCTGGGAACTGGCCGCCCGCGCCCTCGGTGGCGCCTACGTCCTGGCGGCGCCGACCGAGATCGCGGCGGTGATGTGGACCGACGCCGACCTGCTGTGGCGCGCGCTGGTGACGACCGGTCGCGCGGCCGTGATCGGGTTCGTCCTCGGCAACCTCGCCGCCATGCTGCTGGCCATAGTCGCCGTGCTGCTCCCGGTCACCGAGCGCGTGATCACCGCCGTCGCGCTCGTCGTGTTCTGCCTGCCGCTGGTGGCCACGGGGCCGGTTCTGCGCGTGGTGTTCGGCGCCGGCGACGGGCCGCAGATCGTCCTGGCGGCCCTCGCGGTGTACTACACCACCATGATCCCCCTCCTGGTGGGCGTACGCGCAGCTCCGGCCGCCTGGTTCGATCTCGTGCGCAGCTACGGGCGGGGACGATGGACGCAGCTGCGCGTCGTCCGCGCACGGGCCGCGGCGCCGTACCTCATCGCCGGACTCCAGATCGCCGCGCCCGCGGCCTTCCTCGGCGCCATGGTGGGAGAGTTCACCGGAGCGGAAAGCGGCATGGGGGTCCTGACCCTCCGGGCCTCCCGCGACCTCGACGTCGATCTGACGTGGGCACTGGCGGTGATCGCCACCGCCGTGTCGGTCCTCGCGTACGCGGCGATCGGCGCCGTCGGCAGGCGATGGGACACCGGGCGCCCGGCTCTGATCCTCGCACCGGTCCGCGCCCGGGCGTCCGCCCGACACCGCGCCCGGGACGCCCTGCTGACGGCCCTCGGCGCGACCGCCGTGCTCCTCGGGCTGTGGTGGGGCGGCATCCAGGCGATCGGGCTGTCCCCTTTCTTCGCCCGCACCCCGTGGGATGTCGCCGTGGTGCTGTCGGGGACCGTCGACGGTGGCGCGGTGGTCGGCGCGCTCCTGGACGCCGTCGGCGAGACCGCCGCCCTCGCCCTGCCGGGCTACCTCGCGGGGCTGGTCGCGGGGGCCGGGCTCGCGATCGCCCTCACCCTCGCCCCACGAGCCGCCGCGGTGTCGATGCCGTTCGCGATCGCACTGCGCGCCGTCCCGATCGTGACCACCGCCCCGTTGGTGGTGCTCCTGCTCGGCCGCGGCGTCGTCGGGGGCGTCGCCCTCGTGGCGGTCATGGTGTTCTTCCCCACCCTCATCGCGAGCCTGGAGGGGCTGCGGCAAGCTCCCGGCCAGGCGCTGGATGTGCTGCGCTCCTACGCCGCACCCCCGCTGACGCAGCTGATCCGAGTGCGCATCCCCGCGATGCTGCCGGCGTTCTTCGCCGCCGCGCGCATGAGCGTTCCCGCCGCCGTCTTGGCCGTGACCGTCGTCGAGTGGCTCGCCCTCGGCACGGGCGTCGGCAGCCTCATGGCGTTGGCCGCTTCCCGGTCGGGCTACGACCTGCTGGCGGGCGCGGTGGTCGTCGTGACCGCACTGTCGGCGGTCGGCTACGCGCTGGTGAGCGCGATCGAAGCGCGGGTGCTGCGCATCTACGCCCCGGAGCAGGGCACGTGAGGTCGGCGGCGTTCGCCGTTCCCGGCGACCTCGACACGGTCACCGGCGGGTATCTCTACGAGAAGCGCCTGCTGCACGGCCTGCGCGAGATCGGCGTGCCCACCCGGCACATCCGGCTCGGCGGGTCGTTCCCGGACCCGACCGCGGCCGACGAGGCTCACGCGCGCTCCGCGCTGTCCGCCGTCCCCGCGGACGTGCCGCTCATCCTCGACGGGTTCGTCTTCGGCGCGCTGTCTCCGGCCGCGCTCACGGCGGTGTCCGCCCCGGTGATCGGGATGGTGCACCATCCGCTCGCGCGCGAGGAAGGACTCTCCCCCGAACGTCGCCGCGCCCTCTACGACACCGAGCGTGCGAACCTCCACCGTGCGGACGCGGTCCTCGTCCCGAGCCCCCACACCCGACGCATCCTCATCGCGGAATATGATGCGGATCCGCGTCGCATCACCGTCGCGCGCCCGGGCACCGACCCGGTTCCCGCCGGCACGCTCGGCGCCTCGGAGCCGGGCCCGCCGCTGATCCTGTCGGTGGGGATCCAGCACCCCCGCAAGGGTCACGACGTGCTGCTCCGGGCCCTCGCCCTGCTCGACGACGTGGAGTTCCGCGCCGTCATCGCCGGAACGGAATACGACCGCTCTCATACCGCGGAGCTCGCCCGTCTGCGCGACGAACTCGGCCTCGCCGATCGCGTCCGACTGGCCGGTGGCATCCGCGATGCCGAACGCGACCGCCTGGCCCGCGCCGCGAGCGTCTTCGCCCTCGCCACGCGGTACGAGGGCTACGGGCTGGTCTTCGACGAGGCCCTCGCGCACGGCTTGCCGATCGTGTCCTGCCGGGTCGGGGCCGTCCCCGACACCGTGCCCGCCGACGCGGGCCTGCTGGTCGCTCCCGAGGACCCCACCGCCTTCGCCGCCGGCCTGCGGCTGCTGCTCACCGACCCCGCACGGCGCGACGCGATGGCCGAGGCTGCCGCCCGCGCCGGCCACGGCCTTCCCACGTGGCGCGATACGGCCGAGACGGCCCGACGCGTCCTGGAACACGTCTCGCCCACCTGAGCCAGGGCCTGCCGCCCTTCCCGCGCGATGTCGGAGAGTCTCGCCGATGTCGGAGAATCCAGCCCGAATCCTCCGACATCGGGCCGCATCTCCGACATCGGGGGGGGCGGGTCGGGGGGCTGTCAGGAGTGGAACAGGGACACGCCGAGGTCGGGATGGTCCACGAACACCCCGTCGACGCCGGCATCCCGCAGCAGCATCCACTCGGAACGCCAGTCGCCGTGGGCGGCGCGACCGAGGCCTGAGCGGAACTGCGGGATGAGGAAGGCGTTCTCGGGCCGGCACGTCCACGTGAACACCGACAGGCCCCGGTCATGGGCGTCGGGGATGATGCGCGAACGGTCGGTGGCACGACCGAGCGCGTCGGGCGCCAGCAGCATCCGTTTGGGGACGCTGATGCCGTCGACTGCTCCGACGAGGGCATCCAGGCCGTCGGGCGTGGCGACCGAGGCGTAGGTCGGCGCGTCGGCGCCATCGCGCGCGACGAGATCGGCGGGGCTCCCCGAAGCCTCCAGCAGATACACGAAAGAGGCCACGACCCCCTGCGCACGCACGTCGGCGAGCACCGTCTGCTCGAACGATTCGACCGTCAGCGGGAGGGCGCCCTCGCGCCACCCCGCTACGGCGAGTTCCGCCGCGACGAGTGCGGCGACGTCCCACCCGATGTCGGCGAAGAAGGTCGCGTGCTTGATCTCCAGCACCACGCCCACGCGTCCACCGCCGGAGACCCGCACCAGGTCGAGCACGTCGCGCAACCGCAGCACCGGGTCGCGGTCATCGTGCGCTGCACTGCCGGGGCGCAGCGCCGGAAGCCGTTCCCGGCAGCGGAGGGTCGACAGCTCCTCCCACGTGAAGTCCTCCACGAACCAGCCCGTCCACTCGACGCCGTCGATCGTCTTCGTCGTGCGCCGCTCGGCGAACTCCGGCCGGTCGGCGACGTCGGTCGTGCCGGAGATCTCGTTCTCGTGCCGGACCACCAGCACCCCGTCTCGGCTGATCACGACGTCCGGTTCCACGGCATCCACCCCTGAGGCCAGGGCGAGCTCGTACGCGGAGCGGGAGTGTTCCGGGCGATGACCGGATGCACCGCGATGGCCGATCACGAGGGGGCGGGACACCGCTCCAGGCTACGGCGTACGACTCCGCGCGCGTGCCACCGGCATCCGTTCATAGCCCTCTCACAGCCCGCCGACTCCCGTGGAATAGCGCGGTTCCGTTAGTGTTGAAAAACAGCACGATGCTGTGAAACCCCGCGACTTTGGAGTGTGAGAGCAGTGGCCCTCAACAACCCCGCATTCAACAACCCGGCGTTCCAAGACGCACGCGCCGTGCAGAGCTATCCGGGAGGTGCGAACGCGGCCAACCTCGGCGGCGCCACCTCGACCGCACAGCGCGCCGGCACCGACGCCGCCGCCCAGGCCCACCTCGAGGGCATGTATGCCGCGCCCCCGGCCGGCTCGTCCGACACCGGCCGCATGACCGTCGAGGACACCGTCGCCAAGACCGTCGGCCTGTTCGCGATCCTCCTGGTCGGCGCCGTGGCCGGATGGCTGTGGACGATGTCCCCGGTCACCGCGCAGAACCCCGTGCCGACCGCCCTGCCGATGATCGTCGGCGGCCTCGTCGGCTTCGTCCTGTCGCTCGTGGTGATCTTCACCTCGCGCAAGAAGGTGCGCCCGGGCCTGATCTTCGCCTACGCCGCGGCGGAGGGCCTGTTCGTCGGCGGCATCTCGGCGTTCTTCGAGTTCATCTACCCCGGCATCGTCACGCAGGCGACCCTCGGGACGCTCGTGGTCGTCGGCGTGACCCTGGCGCTGTTCGCCAGCGGAAAGATCCGCGCCTCCAAGCGCGCCACCAAGATCTTCCTCATCGCGATGGTCGGCTACCTGGTCTTCTCGCTGGTGAACGTCGGCCTGATGCTCTTCGGCGTCACCGACAGCGCGTTCGGTCTGCGCAGCGAGGTCCAGATCTTCGGCATTCCGCTCGGTGTCATCATCGGCCTGCTCGTGGTCGTCATGGCCGCGTACTCGCTGGTGCTCGACTTCGACCAGATCCAGCAGGGCGTCCGCAATGGCGCCCCGCGTCAGATGGGCTGGCTCGGCGGCTTCGGCATCATGGTCACCGTCGTCTGGCTGTACGTCGAGATCCTGCGCATCATCGCCATCGTCCGCGGCGGTGAGTGACACCCCCTCCACATGAAGGGCCGTCCCGCTCGGGGCGGCCCTTCGTCGTTCCCGCCCACCCCGCGGCACGAATTCAGGCTGAGCGAAGAGGCGACACCGTCGGGGCGCGAACGTCACACCCGCGCCCCGCTCCCAGCCTGAGTTGGTGCACGCCACGCGGCCACACCGCGTGGCGTCTACGCATAGGTGCGGAGAGGAGGCAAGCTCTGGCCGCAGCGAGGCGGTCCGGGTAACGTCCGGCGCATGACACCCGCGAAGGGACGCGCCGAGATCCTCGAGATCGACGGCGCCGAGGTGCGTATCTCCAGTCCCGACAAGGTCGTCTTCCCCGACCCGGGACTGACCAAGCGCGACCTCGTGCGGTACTACCTCACCGTCGCCGACGGTGCGCTGCGCGGCGCGGGAGGCAGGCCGATGGTCCTCAAGCGATTCCCCCGCGGGATCGACGTCGAACCGTTCTTCCAGAAGCGGGTGCCCGAGAACCACCCGGCCTTCATCGACACCGCCACCCTCCACTACGCCCGAGGCACATCCGCAGAAGAGACGGTGATCCGGGATGCCGCCGGGCTGGCGTGGGTGGTCAATCTCGGCTGCCTGGACCTCAACCCGCACCCCGTGCGCGCCGAGGACCTCGAGCATCCGGACGAGCTCCGCATCGACCTCGATCCGATGCCGGGGGTGGGCTGGAGTCAGATCGTCGACACGGCGTTCGTCGCGCGTGACGTGCTCGACGACGTCGGGCTCGTCGGATACCCGAAGACCAGCGGCTCGCGCGGCCTGCACATCCTGGTGCGGATCACCCCGTCGTGGGACTACCCGGCCGTCCGCCGCGCCGCCGAGACACTGGCCCGCGAGATCGAGGCGCGCGCGCCGGGCTTGGCGACCGCACGGTGGTGGAAGGAGGAGCGCGGCGAGAGCGTCTTCGTCGACTTCAACCAGAACGCCAAAGATCGCACCGTCGCCTCCGCCTACTCGATCCGTCCGCGCGCGGATGCGCGAGTGTCGGCGCCGCTGCGGTGGGACGAGGTGCGCGAACGCCGCCCCGAGGAATTCACCGTGGTGACGGTGCCGGAGCGCTTCGCGGCGATCGGCGACCCGCACGCCGCGATCGATGAGACACCGGGCGACCTGGCGGCCCTCCTCGCGCTCGCCGACGAGATGGGTCCGCCCGACAAGCCCCCGAGGCTCAAGGATGGCTCGGGGCGACGGTCGAGCTCGATGCCCCTGATCGAGGTCGCCCGCACCGAAACACGGCGCGAGGCTGAGGCGGCTTTCGAGACATGGCGCACCCGGCATCCACGCGCGGCCGCGCAGCTGCATGCCGCCGACGTCCTCCTCGACGGGATGCGCGGGTCCAGTTCGCTCTGGTACCGCGTGCGGGTGAACCTCCAGCACGTAGAGGACGCCGACCGACCGCCGCAGGAGGAGCTCGTCGCGACGTACGATCCGTGGGCCGGGCGCTCAGCCTGACACACGCCGTCACACCCCTTGCTCCCGGCTCACCACGGCGGGATCCTGGAGGAAGCAACGGGAAGGAGAAGCCATGACCACCTCCACCCAGCACCACCTGAGCACCGCGGAGTGCTGGACGCTCATCGAAGGGGAGAGCGTCGGCCGCCTGGCGATCGTTCGAGACGACGGCGGACCCGACCTGTTCCCCGTGAACATCGCCTCCTACGAGGGCGCGGTGTATTTCCGCACGGCATCGGACACGAAGGTCGTTCGCCTGACGACGCACCCGGCCGCCGCCTTCGAAGTCGACGGACACGACGACGAGGGATGGTGGAGCGTCGTGCTGCGCGGACGGGCCGTGCGGCTCGCCGACCCCGCCGAGATCGAGCGCAGCGGAGTGTCACGCCTGCTCACCGCGAGCCCGCGCTACAAGCCGCACGTCTTCCGCCTGACTCCGGATTCGATCACGGGACGACGGTTCGCCGACCGGGACGTCGTGCGTGCCCCGAGGCACACGACGGTCGTCGACCAGGAGACCGGAGCGCCGGCCGACACACGGGCGCCGCGGCCGGCTCACGAGCGCCACGAGCGCCCCACGTCCATCCCCTCCCACCGCCCGTACTGAACACGACGGCCGTCTCGCACCACCGACGGCGTCATCGGGCGACACACTCCCCCGCCGGCGGCTGCGTCCCGCTAGCGTGGGGACATCGCGGCGATCCGGGCGGTCCCGGGCGACGGTTCATACCCGATCGCGTTGCGGGTTCGACTCCCGCCGTCGCGTCTGAATCAGCCGCCGCAGCCCCCAGCGGCCGCGCATCCCCCGGGCATCCCCGCGTTTTCCGTGAACCGCCGTATGATCGGTGGCCGCAACATATTCCTCCGGGGGGACGATGAAACGCGGCTCGAATCTGCCGGCGGTCGGGACCTACAACCAGACGCTCGTGCTCGACCTCATTCGGCGTGCGCCGCGCGGACTCAGCCGTGTCGAGCTCGCCGATCGGACGGGCTTGAGCGCGCAAACCCTCAGCAATGTCGCCCGCCGACTCACCGAGGGCGGTCTGATCATCGAAGGTGCGAAAGTACGTTCCGGGCCCGGCAAGCCACGGACCATGCTGGCCCTCAACCCCCGCGCACGTTACGCCGTCGGCGTGCACCTGGACCCCGCGATCGACACGTTCGTCGTCGTCGATCTCGCCGGAACCGTCGTCGCACACGCCGAACATCCTCCGCGCTCGAGCGGATCCACCACGGAGCTGATCGAAGGCGTCGCCGATGCGATCGCCGACCTGGTCGCCCGTGCCGAGGTTCCCCGAGAGAGTCTGCTGGGCATCGGCGTCGCCGCACCGGGCCCCCTGGATGGCGAAACCGGCACCCTGCTGAATCCTCCCCTGCTACCCGCGTGGCACGGCGTAGCCTTGCGCGACGAGCTGGCAGCTGCGACAGGTCTTCCAGTCGAACTCGAGAAGGACGTCACCGCCGCGATGGTCGGCGAGATGTGGGTCGACACGGACGACGATCTGCGCGACGCGATGTTCCTGTACTACGGCGCCGGCGTCGGTCTGGGACTGGCCGTCGACGGCGCCGTGGTTCGCGGTCGCACCGGCAATGCCGGCAACATCGCCCATCTGCAGGTCGATCCGCAGGGCATCCGTTGCGAGTGCGGCCATCGCGGGTGCCTGGGTCAATCCATCGAACCGGGGCACCTGCTTCGCTCAGCGGGCATGCGAGCGTCGACGGACGACGAGCTTCGCCTCCCCGACGCGCGCCTCGAGCTCGACGCGTTGCTCCGACGCGATGACGAGGGCGATGCGGCGGCCAGCGCGACACTGACCCATACCGCGGGCCTCATCGCCCACGCGATCGTGGCGCTGAACAACCTTCTCGACGTGGACGTCGCGGTGATAGGCGGACCCGTGTGGACCCGCCTCTCGCGCGGTCTGCTCGAGCGTGTGCGCCTCGCAGTCGCCACCGACGCCTCGGCGACCACCACCCGCACCACGCAGATCTTCGAGACGCGACTCGGCACCGACGTGGCTGCCCTCGGGGCCGCGTGTCTGGTTCTCGACGGTGCTTTCACCGCCCGTCCCGCCGACATGATGATCACCCCCTGACCTGGGACGAGCGGCTCAGCGAGGCACGGCGAAGATTCTCTTCTTGACGAGTTACTCCATTTGATTTATAAATGTGAGTGCGCGCAACGCAGCCCGATTCCAAGCAAGGGAGCTTCACATGAAGAAGAGCACGCAGGCGACCCTGGGAGTGGTCGCCGTCACCGGCATCACCGCCGCACTGGCCGGATGCTCCAGCAGCGGCGGTTCCGACGGCGACACCATTCGCGTCGCGTACCAAACCACCGCCACCTTCAACTCCATGCAGCTTCTCATGGAGGCCGCCAAAGAGCAGTTCGAAGCCGCCAACGAGGGCGTGACCGTCGAGCTCGTTCCGATCCAGGCCGAAGGCGCCGACTACTACACCAAGCTGGCGCTGATGAACGGCTCTGCGAGCACCGCCCCCGACGTGCAGTACGAAGACACCTTCAAGGTTCAATCAGACGCTGCTGCCGGATACCTCCTCCCCCTCGACGAGTACCTCGCCGAGTGGGAGGACTGGGACCAGTTCGCCGAAGGCGCCAAGCAGGCCGGCCTCGGCCCCGATGGCCAGACCTACGGCGTCTCGCTGGGCACCGACACGCGCGCACTCTGGTACAACACCGAGCTCTTCGAGCAGGCCGGCATCGACACCCCGTGGGAGCCGCAGAGCTGGGACGACGTCATGGACGCTGCGGAGAGGATCAAAGCCGCGCTGCCCGACGTCATCCCGATGAACCTCTACTCCGGCAAGGCCGCCGGAGAGGCCGCCTCCATGCAGGGCTTCCAGATGCTCCTGTCGGGCACGCCGGACTGGCTCTACGACTACGACACCCAGAAGTGGGTCGTCGGCAGCCAGGGTTTCAAGGACTCGCTGCAGTTCGTCGCCGACCTCTACCAGAACGAGCTCGGACCGACTCCGCAGCAGGCACTCGACCCGAACATCTTCACCAATGTCACCGCAGAGTGGCTGCCGAACGCCGAGCTCGCCATCGCGCTGGACGGATCCTGGCAGTCGGCGGCGTGGGTCGAAAGCGGAACCTCCCCGTGGCCGGAGTGGAGCGAGGTTCTCGACATCGCCCCGATGCCGACGCAGGATGGCCAGGAGCCCGGCGCGACGAGCATGTCCGGCGGCTGGACCCTCGCCCTCGGCGCGAACACCGACAACCCGAAACTGGCGTTCGACTTCCTCACCACGGCGCTGAACTACGACAATGCCCTGTCGTACGACGTCGACAACAGCCAGATCGCCGTGCGCGCGGACGTCGCCGAATCCACGGACTACATCGACGCGAACCCGAGTTTCGCCTTCTTCTCCAGCCTCGTCGAGGTCACGCACTTCCGGCCCGCCACGGAGGACTACGACCAGATCTCCAACGAGATCGTCGTCGCCATGGAGGCCGTCATGACCGGTCAGCAGAGCGTCGAGGACGCCGCCGCGGCATATGACGCCGCCGTGATCGGGATCGTCGGCGAAGAGAACACGCAGACGGCCGACTGATCGCATGACCACCACAGCCCCTCACGTCACACCGACGGGCTCGAGCACCCCGGGGTCGCGCGCCAAGGCGCGCGGCCTCCGGGTCGCCGGACGCTCGCTGCCGCTGCTGCCCGCGACGATCCTCCTGACGATCTTCCTCGTCGGTCCGATCATCGTGTCGCTGTGGGGCTCACTCACCGACGCGACACTCTCCGGCACGTCCGCCGTCTCGACGACCTTCGTCGGACTCGACAACTACGTCGCGCTCTTCCAGGACCCCGACTTCCCGATCGCGGTCGTCAACACCGTCGTCTTCGTCCTGTTCTCCGCCGTCATCGGTCAGAACATCCTCGGACTCGGGCTGGCATTCCTCATGCGGGGAGCGAGCCGCGTGGTCGGGGCGGTCGTCGGCACGATCGTGGTCACCGCGTGGGTGCTGCCGGAGATCGTCGCCGCGTTTGCCATGTACGCCTTCTTCCGCGACGACGGGTCCCTCAACACGGCACTCGAGCTCTTCGGGGTCCCCACGACGAGCTGGCTGTACGAGTTCCCCATGCTCATCGTGATCATCGCCAACATCTGGCGTGGAACGGCCTTCTCGATGATGGTCTATTCCGCCGCCCTCGCCGACGTCCCGCCGGAGATCACTGAGGCCGCCCAGATGGACGGCGCCAGCGGGGCCAAGCGCCTCTTCCTCATCACCATTCCGATGATCCGCCCGACGATCGCCACGAACTCCATGATCGTCACGCTCCAGACCCTCTCGGTGTTCACCCTCATCTTCGTCATGACCGGCGGAGGCCCGGGCGTGAACAGCACCACGCTGCCGATCCTCGCCTACCAGGAGGCCTTCAAGTTCGGCCAGCTCGGCTTCGGCACCGCGATCGCCACGATCATGCTGATCGTCGGAGCGGTCTTCTCGATCTTCTACATTCGCGCCCTGCGCTCGGAGACCCGCTGACATGACCACCTCGATGTCCTCCCCGAACCGCACCGGCATGCGCGCACTGTCCAACGGTGTGCTCATCGTCATCGGGCTGCTCTTCACGATCCCCTTGGTGTGGCTGATCACCGCCTCCCTCGATGCGGACCCGACCCTCGCGATCGGCATCCCCGAGGTGATCACCCTCGACAACTTCGCGGCAGTGCTGCAACCGGACCTCACCTTCATCCCGCTGTGGAACAGCATCCTGCTGTCGGGTTCGACCGCCCTGCTGACGGTCGTGTTCGCCGCCCTGGCCGCCTACCCGCTCTCGCGCTACAACATGCGGATCACCAAGCCCTACCTGTACGCGATCCTGTTCGGGACGTGCCTGCCGATCACGGCGATGATGGTCCCCGTCTACAGCCTGTTCGTGCAGTTGAACCTGATCGACTCCCTCGCCGGAACGACCCTGTTCATGACCGCCTCGTCCCTGCCGATCGCAATCTGGATGATGAAGAACTTCATGGACGGCGTACCCGTCGAGCTCGAAGAAGCCGCGTGGGTCGACGGCGCCTCGTCGATGCGGACCCTCACCCGCATCGTGCTGCCTCTCATGCGCCCGGGAATCGCGGTGGTCTTCATCTTCGTGTTCATCCAGGCATGGGGGAACTTCTTCGTCCCCTTCGTCCTGCTGCTGACCCCTTCGCTCCAACCGGCCGCCGTAAGCATCTTCAACTTCTTCGGGTCCTACGGAGCCGTCGCCTACGGCCAGCTCGCCGCCTACTCCATCGTGTATTCGCTGCCGGTGCTGCTGCTGTACGTCGTCATCCAGCGCGGCATCGGCGGATCGTCGGCGCTCGCCGGTGCCGTCAAGGGCTGACCCATCTTTCTTCCCCTCCCGTCCCGGAAAGGACGACCTCATGCACGACCGTACGGCTCTGGCCGAACTGCGCATCGACCGCTTCATCCGTGAACGCCTCCAGGCCAACATCCACCGGACCACCGCCCCGCTACAGGTGACCGCCTGGGAGGCCCCGGGGGAGCCTGTCTCCTTCGAAGAGGCCGCGGCGGGCGACTTCCAGCCCTTCGCCACCGGACATCTGTGGGGCCGCCCCTGGGGCACGACCTGGTTCCGGGTCACCGGCGACCTCCCACGCTCCTGGCGCGATGACCACGGGAGCCTGCCGGCGAACACCCGCGCTGAGGTCGTGATCGACCTCGGATTCACCAGCGGGCAGTCTGGATTCCAGTGCGAGGCACTGCTCTGGCGCCCCGAAGGAACCCCCCTTCGCGGCATCGCCCCGTTCAACAACGTCGCCGTCGAAGCAGTCTCCGACTCGGGATCCATCGACGTGTTCGTCGAGGCCGCATCCAACCCCGACGTCGGAAGCCTCTTCACCTTCGAGCCCACCGACGTGGGCGACCCGGAGACCGCCGGCACGGACCCTCTCTACCGACTGCGGCAGGTCGATGTGGCACTGCGCGACCTCGAGGTCTCCGCCCTCCTCGCCGACACCGTCGCGCTGCGCGGACTCGTCGCCGAACTGGATACCGGCTCCCCCCGTCGCGCCGAAGTCCTGGTCGCCCTCGAGCGGATGATCGACGCCGTCGATCCCCACGACGTCGCAGGCACCGCTTCCGCCGGACGCGCCGTCTTGGCGCCGCTGCTGGCACGCGGCGCGCACGACAGCGCCCACACCCTGCACGCGATCGGCCATGCGCATATCGACTCGGCCTGGCTGTGGCCGGTGCGCGAGACGGCCCGGAAGGTCTCCCGCACCTTCTCCAACGTGCTGTCACTGATGGACGAAGACCCCGACTTCGTGTTCGCGAGCTCTTCTGCACAACAGTTCGCGTGGATCAAACAGCACTACCCCGACCTCTGGGAACGTGTGAAGGCGCGTGTCGCCGAGGGCCGATTCATCCCCGTCGGCGGGATGTGGGTCGAGTCCGACACGAACATGCCCGGCGGCGAAGCCCTGGCCCGGCAGTTCGTCCAGGGCAAGGGCTTCTTCCAGCGCGAGTTCGGCATCGACACCCCTGAAGTGTGGCTGCCCGACTCCTTCGGCTACACCGGCTCCCTGCCGCAGATCGCCAAGGCCGCGGGCGCCCGCTGGTTCCTGACCCAGAAGATCTCGTGGAACGAGACCAACCGGATGCCGCACCACACGTTCCTGTGGGAAGGCATCGACGGCACGCGGCTATTCACGCATTTTCCGCCGGTGGACAAGTACAACTCCGACGTCTCATCGGCGGACCTCGCCCACGCCGAGCGCAACTACTCCGACAAGGGACGCGGGACGGTCTCGCTCCTGCCCTACGGGTACGGCGATGGCGGCGGCGGCCCGACCCGCGAGATGACGGCGATGGTGGCCCGCACCGAGTCGCTGGAGGGATCCCCGCGCGTCGTCCACTCCACCCCGCGCGCGTTCTTCGAGGCCGCGGAGAACGAGTATCCCTTGCCCGAGGTGTGGGCCGGCGAGCTGTACCTCGAGTTCCACCGCGGCACGTACACCAGCCAGCTGGCGACCAAACAGGGCAACCGCCGCTGCGAGCACCTGCTGCGCGAGGCCGAGCTGTGGGCGACCACCGCGTCGGTCCGCACGGGGGCGGCCTACCCCGCCGACCGTCTCGCCGAACTGTGGCAGACGGTCCTCCTCCAGCAGTTCCACGACATCCTGCCCGGCTCGTCGATCGCGTGGGTGCATAAGGACGCGGAGCGCAACTACGCCCACGTCGCCGCGGAACTCGAGAAGATCATCGGCGACAGTCTCCGAGCCCTCGCCGGTACCGGGTCGCGACGCCTCGAAGCCAACGCCGCACCGCACACCCGCGACGGGATCCCGGCCCTGGGCGCATCGGCCGCCACGCCGGCCGCACGGGTCACCCCGCTCGCGCACGACGACGGCTACGTGCTCGAGAACACGCGGGTCCGCGTGGTGATCGACGGGCGCGGCGTGCTCAGCAGCATCCGCGACCTCCGTGCCGACCGCGAAGTGGTCGCCCCAGGACGCGTCGCGGGGCTCCTTCAGCTCCACCGCGACACCCCGACCCAGTGGGATGCCTGGGACATCGACACGCACTACCGGCATCACGTCGAAGACCTCCTCGGTGCGGACGCGCTCGAGCTGGACGGCGATGCCGTCGTGGTGACGCGCTCCTTCGGCGACTCGCGCATCGTGTCGCGCATCTCGCTGGCCGCAGATTCGAGCGTGGTCGACTTCGACTTCGACATCGACTGGCACGAGCGCCAGAAGCTGCTGAAACTCGCATTCCCCGTCGACCTCCACACCGACAGCGCCGCCTCAGAGATCCAGTTCGGCCACATCGAGCGTCCGACCCACACCAACACGTCGTGGGACGCGGCACGCTTCGAAACCGTGGCACACCGATGGGTGCGCGTGGCCGAGCCCGACTTCGGCGTGGCCGTGGTCAACGACTCGACCTATGGTCACGACATCACCCGCGACGCGCGAGACGGCGGAGGGACCATCACCGACGTGCGACTCTCGCTCGTGCGCGGCGCCCTGTTCCCCGACCCTGGTCAAGACCAGGGCCGCCACGTGCTCCATGTCGGCCTGGTCGTCGGCGCGGACGTATCGGACGCGGTCGTCGAGGGGTACCGTGCGAACCTGCCCGTGCGCTCCGTCACGGACTCCGCCGTCGACGAGATCGCACCGCTGGTCTCCGTGGCGGACGCCGGGGTCGTCATCGAAGCCGTGAAGCTCGCTGAAGACGGATCGGGCGACGTCGTCGTGCGCCTCTACGAGGCCCTCGGCCGGCGAGCCCGGACGACCCTTTCATGGGGCTTCGCCCAATCCGGCACGCACGAGACCGACCTGCTCGAACGCCCCCTGCCCGCCGATGCGCTGACGGCCGAGTCGGAAGCCGTGGTCGAGCTGTCGCTGCGTCCGTTCCAGCTCGTCACGCTACGGGTCTCCCCCGCGCGCTGACGTTCCGCTGGAAACCGGGCCCGCCCTCTCCGGAGGATGGGCCCGGTTTCGTCGTCCACCCGGTATCCGACCGCCGTCCCGAACAACGAACGCCGCCCCGGAGGACGGCGTTCGACAGCGGGCTCACTCCCACTCGATCGCTGACGCGACCGAGTGCCACCGGCATCAATGCGAGCGGGAGCTCACTCCCACTCGATCGTCCCCGGGGGCTTGGACGTCACATCCAGCACCACCCGGTTGATGTCGCGCACCTCGTTGGTGATGCGGTTGGAGATCTTCGACAACACGTCGTAGGGCAGACGCGTCCAGTCCGCCGTCATGGCGTCCTCGCTCGAGACCGGACGCAGCACGATCGGGTGACCGTAGGTGCGCCCGTCCCCCTGCACCCCCACGGACCGCACGTCGGCGAGCAGCACCACCGGGCACTGCCAGATCTCACCGTCGAGGCCGGCCTTGGTCAGCTCCTCGCGGGCGATCGCGTCGGCGTCACGCAGGATCTCGAGACGGTCAGCGGTGACCTCACCCACGATCCGGATGCCGAGGCCGGGCCCCGGAAACGGCTGCCGGGAGACGATGACCTCGGGCAGTCCGAGCTCCCGGCCGATCGCGCGCACCTCGTCCTTGAACAGCGTCCGAAGCGGCTCGACGAGTTCGAACTGCAGGTCTTCGGGGAGCCCGCCGACGTTGTGGTGGCTCTTGATGTTGGCCGTGCCGGTTCCGCCGCCGGACTCCACGACGTCGGGGTACAGCGTGCCCTGGACGAGGAAGCGGATCGGCTCCCCCTCGGCTGCCGCTTCGGCGATGAGGTCGGCCTGCGCCTTCTCGAACGACCGGATGAACTCCCGGCCGATGATCTTTCGCTTCTGCTCGGGGTCGCTCACGCCCTCCAGAGCGGAGAGGAACTGCTCGCGCGCATCCACGGTGACCAGACGCACCCCGGTCGAGGCGACATAGTCCTGCTCGACCTGTTCGCGCTCGCCCTTGCGGAGGAGCCCGTGGTCGACGAAGACCGCGACCAGCTGGTCGCCGACCGCTTCGTGCACCAGAGCCGTCGAGACGGCCGAATCGACCCCACCGGACAGGGCGGACAGCACGCGGCCGGTGCCGACCTGCGCGCGGATCTTCTCCACCTGCTCGGCGATGACGTTGCCGCTGTTCCAGTCGGCAGGGAGCCCCGCCGCCTTGTGCAGGAAGTTCTCCAGCACGGCCTGGCCGTGATCGCTGTGCTTGACCTCCGGATGCCACTGCACGCCGTACATGCGGCGCTCGTCGTTCCCGAACGCCGCGACCGGCGTCGCTTCCGTCGAGGCCAGCACGTCGAAGCCGTCGGGCGCGCGGGAGACCTGGTCGCCGTGGCTCATCCAGACGTTCTGCGTGGCCGGCTGTCCGCCCAGCAGCACGCCGCCCTCACCCGCGAGAGCGGCGTCGGTCGCGCCGTACTCGCGAAGACCCGTGTTGGCGACCTCGCCGCCGAGCGCACGGGCCATCACCTGGAAGCCGTAGCAGATACCGAGTGTGGGCACACCGAGGTCGAACACGCCTGCGTCGAGCGAGGGCGCGCCCTCCTCGTACACCGACGAGGGCCCTCCAGACAGGATGATCCCGAGCGGGTTGCGGGCCGCGATCTCGGCGGCGGATGCGGTGTGCGGCACGATTTCGCTGTAGACGCCGGCCTCGCGCACACGGCGGGCGATCAGCTGGGCGTACTGCGCACCGAAGTCGACGACGAGCACCGGCCGGAACTCGGTGTCGCCCTCGAGCGCGGGGCTGGTCTCAGCGCCGTCGAACGTGTCGGCGCGGTCGATGTGGTCGGGGGATTCTGTCACCGGTGGTTCTCCGTGGGAATCTCGTGGGTCAGCGTCGAGTGGGCGGCGTGGGTGTGGAGCTCGGCGTCTTCGCGGCTGCGCAGGTAGTCCTTGACCTCGCGGGCGACACGGGCCTCCATGAAGAACGACAGGAGCGGAACGATGCCGCCGAGGGCCAGGGTGATGAAGCGCCCGAACCGCCACCGCATGAGACTCCAGATGCGGAAGCAGGCGAACAGGTACACCACGTAGAACCAGCCGTGCGCGACGAGGATGAACAGCGAGATGTTCAGCCCGTCGCCGGTCGAGATCATCTCGCAGTCGTTCGTCGAGGGCGCGAACAACGACCACCACTGGCAGTCGGCGCCCGGGATGACGGTCGCGAACCACAGCGCTCCACCGGAACCCCCAGCGAACAGCTCGACGTGCAGCGGCGTGTACTTCAGGATCATCTCCGCCACCAGCAGCAACAGGCCGACCCCGGTGATGATCGACGCCACCTGGTAGAACTTCAGAGCGCCGCGGATCGCCGGGAACGAGGAGAGTTTCGGGGCGCGCGGCATGTCTTGATTCTACTCGTCACGCCTGGGCGGCCGATCCGCGCGACCCGTCGGCGGCCGCGTCCTCGATGTCCTCGACCTCCTTCTCCCACGCGTCGCGGGCCAGGCGGTACCACATGTAGAACGCGAAGCCCGCGAAGATCGCCCATTCGGCGGCGTAGAAGACGTTCAGCCAGTTGACGCCGGCCCCCTGGTCGGGCGGCCGTGTCGTGATGTCCTCGAGCGGGCCGGACGCGGTCTCGGACACGAGGTACGGCCGGTAGACATCCAGATCTTCCACATCGCTCCAGCGGCTGAGGAGCGCCGCGGGCGACATACGCGTCAGGGTGGACGGATCGGCGCTCTGCGGCGGCGGGACAGGGCCCTCGTCAGAGATCAGTCGGCCGGTGATCGCGAGCGCCGCAGCATCGGGCGCGCGGGTCGCGGCCGTTTCGGCCAACTCATCCATGGCGGCCAACGCCTGCTCCACGGTCGCCGCCCACCCCACGGCCACGGCGACAGAGGTCGGCTCGTCCGCCGTCGCCACCCGGAACTGCCCGGTCACCCAGTACCCCTCGACCCCGTCGTTGAACCGGGAGGAGACGATGACGAAGTCGTCGGCGACGAACTCGCCGGTGACCGTGACGCGTTGGCCGACCAGGGGCTCGGGGAGGTACTCCCCCGGCGGCACGACCTCGTCGATCGGCTGCACCTGCTCGGTGACGCCCTCGGGGAGCGGCTGCATGTCGATCGCACGTGCGAGCTGCCACTGGCCGAGCCACGCGAAGACCCCGGCGACCACCAGACACAGGCCGAGGACGCCGAGCCACTGCGGCCGCAGCATGACCTCGCGCAGCGTCGGGGGGAAGACCTCCGGTGGCGCCGGGTCGGTGTCGGGTGCGGTCATCCTGCGTGATAAGGCGCGACGACGACCTCGCAGCGCTGGAATTCCTTGAGATCGGAGTATCCGGTGGTGGCCATCGACTTCTTCAGCGCACCGATGAGGTTCACGGTGCCGTCGGCGACCGGGGCCGGGCCGTAGAGCACCGCTTCGAGGGTCGCGAGCTGGTTCACCGCGACGCGTCGGCCGCGCGGGAGCTTCGGGTGATGCGCTTCGGGCCCCCAGTGGTAGCCGAGGCCGGGAGCATCGGTGGCGCGGGCCAGGGCGACGCCGAGCATGACCGCGTCCGCCCCCATCGCCAGAGCCTTCACGACGTCTCCCGAGGTGCCGACACCGCCGTCCGCGATGACGTGCACGTAGCGTCCGCCCGACTCATCGAGGTAGTCGCGACGAGCGCCCGCCACGTCGGCGACGGCGGTGGCCATCGGGGCGTGGATGCCGAGGGTCGCCCGGGTCGACGAGCTCGCCCCGCCGCCGAAACCGACGAGCACGCCGGCGGCGCCGGTGCGCATCAGGTGGAGAGCCGCGGTGTAGGTGGCCGCACCGCCGACGATGACCGGCACATCCAGGTCGTAGATGAACTTCTTGAGGTTCAGCGGGGCCGCAACGGACGAGACATGCTCGGCGGAGACGGTGGTGCCGCGGATGACGAACAGGTCCACCCCCGCGGCGACGACCGTCTCGTACAGCTCCTGCGTGCGCTGCGGGGTGAGCGATCCCGCCACGGTGACGCCCGCGGCGCGGATCTCGGCGATCCGGTCGCGGACGAGCTCGGGCTTGATCGGCTCGGCGTACAGCTCTTGCATGCGACGCGTGGCCTGCTCGTCGGGCAGCGACGCGATCTCGGCCAGGAGCGGCTCCGGGTCGTCATAGCGGGTCCACAGACCCTCGAGGTCGAGCACGCCGAGTCCGCCGAGCTGACCGAGCATGATGGCCGTCTTGGGGCTGACCACCGAGTCCATCGGCGCGCCGAGGACGGGGATGTCGAACTGGAACGCGTCGATCGTCCACGCCGTCGAGACGTCTTCGGGGTTGCGCGTGCGGCGGGAGGGCACGACGGCGAGGTCGTCGAACGTGTATGCGCGGCGGGCGCGCTTCGCGCGGCCGATCTCGATCTCCATGCTCACCGGGCCAGCCTACCGGGACCGCCCGACGCCCGCCGCGCCGCCCGCCCGCATCCCCTGTCGGCACCCTCATGCCGATGTCGGAGAATCGGCCCGATGTCGGAGAATGCCGCGTCGATCCTCCGACATGCACGCGATTCTCCGACATCGCGGAGAGGGATGCGCGGGTCAGGCCGCGGAGTATCGTCCCTGCGCCTCAGCGCGGGCGCGCTTCTTCGCGGCCTCGGCCTCGCGATTCTTCGGCGGCGCATGGGTGACGAGATCATCGAGAAGGTGCTGCGTCGCATGCGCGATGTCGGCGACAGCACGATCGAACGCCTCGCGGTTGGCCGCGGACGGCTTCGAGGTCCCCGCGATCTTGCGCACGTACTGCAACGCTGCCGCGTGCACCTCTTCGCCCGTCGCCGCCGGCTCAAAGTTGTGGAGCGTGTGGATGTTCCGGCACATGCCGCCGAGGGTACGCCCCGTCCGGCCCCGCGTCACCCCGTGCCCCCTGCTCCGGGGATCCTCAATGCCGATGTCGGAGAATCGGCCCGATGTCGGAGACTGCCGCGTCGATCCTCCGACATGCACGCGATTCTCCGACATCGGCGGAGGGATGCCCGGGTCGGCGCTCGGAGCGACCCGGGTCAGCGCTTGTAGTTGGGGGCCTCGACCACGATCTGCACGTCGTGGGGGTGTGATTCCTTCAGCCCCGCCGAGGTGATCCGCACGAAACGGCCCTTCGACTTGAGCTCGTCGATGGTGCGCGCGCCGACGTAGAACATCGACTGACGCAGGCCGCCGACCAGCTGGTACGCGACAGCCGAGACCGGGCCGCGGTAGGCGACCTGACCCTCGATCCCCTCGGGGATGAGCTTGTCGTCGTTGGGGACATCGGCCTGGAAGTACCGGTCCTTCGAATAGGAGGTCTTCTTGCCGCGCGTCTGCAGCGCGCCGAGCGAGCCCATCCCGCGGTACAGCTTGAACTGCTTGCCGCCCTGGAAGACGACCTCGCCCGGAGACTCGTCGGTCCCGGCCAGGAGCGAACCGAGCATGACGCTCTCGGCGCCGGCGACGAGCGCCTTGGCGATGTCGCCGGAGTACTGCAGACCGCCGTCGGCGATCACCGGCACCCCGGCCTCGCGGGCGGCCAGCGACGCCTCGTAGATGGCCGTCACCTGCGGCACGCCGACGCCGGCCACGATGCGGGTGGTGCAGATCGATCCCGGGCCGACGCCGACCTTGACCGCATCCACACCCGCGTCGATCAGCGCCTGAGCACCCTCGCGGGTCGCCACGTTCCCGCCGATGACGTCGATGTGGTCGAACGACGAATCCGCCTTGATGCGACGGACCATGTCGATGACTCCCGCGGACTGACCGTTGGCGGTGTCGACGACCACGACGTCGACGCCCGCATCGCGGAGGGCCTCGGCGCGTTCCCACGCGTCCCCGAAGAACCCGATGGCGGCGCCGACCCGCAAGCGTCCGTGCTCGTCCTTGGTCGCCAGCGGGTACTTCTCGCTCTTGTCGAAGTCCTTGATCGTGATGAGTCCGGCCAACCGGCCTTCGTCGTCGATGAGCGGAAGCTTCTCGACGCGGTGCTCGGCGAACAGCGCGATGACCTCGTTCGCGCCGATCCCCACCTTCGCCGTGACCAGGCCCTCGCTGGTCATGACGTCTTTGACGAGGGTGGTCTGCCGCTCGAAGCCCGACACGAAGCGCATGTCGCGGTTGGTGACGATGCCCACGAGACGCCCGTCGTCGTCGACCACGGGCAGCCCCGAGATGCGGTACTGCGCGCACAGCCCGTCGACCTCTTCGATGGTCGCGTCGGGCGTGGTCGTGATCGGGTCGGTGATCATGCCCGACTCACTGCGCTTGACGCGGTCGACCATCGCGGCCTGATCGGCGATGGAGAGGTTGCGGTGGATGATGCCGATGCCGCCCTCACGCGCGATCGCGATCGCGAGCCGCGTTTCGGTGACGGTGTCCATCGCCGCCGAGATGAGGGGGGTCGCCACGGTGATACGGCGGGTGACACGACTGGAGGTGTCCGCCTCGCTCGGGATCACGTCGGTGTGTCCCGGAAGAAGCAGGACATCGTCGTAGGTCAGTCCGACGAAGCCGAAGGGGTCGTGGTGCTCCATGGGTCCTCCTGCGCCGTGACGGACGGGCGCGTGCAGATCGGGGATGTCGACGGCCGAGGCGAAAAGCCGGCGTCTCGATTCTAAGGCGCGCAGGTCGTCATTCATTCCCGCCTCTTTAGGATGCGACGCTCGCGAAGACAAGGGGTTGCGGGAGCGCTCTCTTGTATCGAGATCAAAAAGTGATCCATGCCACGAATGTGTTGTTGGCCTGAAACAACGGCGACACATTACGCTCGTACCGTCGATCATCACAGCCGATGCGACTCGAAGCTTCGGTGCGCTGATGTGCCGAACTGGGAGGTTCAGTGAGTCCTTCGACCACGATCGCGACGCCACGATCGCGTCTGCGCGCGATATCGGTCGTCTTCGGTCTGATGCTGGCGCTGCTGGGCGTCCTCGCGGCCGCGACACCGGCGAGCGCTGCAGAAGGCGACCCGTATCGCATCAGCGGAAACGTCCAACTCGACGGTGAGCCGTTGCCCGGCGTCGTCCTCGTCATCGACGGGCCCGGCGGCGCGCAGGAGGTGGAGACGGACGAGAACGGCCAGTGGAGCGTGCAGGTCCCCGAGCGCGGTGATGAGAACGAATACACCGTGACCCTGGACGAGAACTCCCTACCCGAAGGCATCGCGGTCGTCGACCCCGAGGACGACACCCCGAACGTGCTCGAAGTGGTCGTCGGCCCCGGCGGATTCGCGGCGGTCAACTTCTTCATCGGCGAGGGCGAGCGCAACGTCACCTCCTTCTTCGACCAACTCGTCCAGCGGGTCGTGCAGGGCATCAGCTTCGGCCTCATGCTCGCCCTCGCGGCGGTCGGCCTGACCCTGGTCTACGGCACGACCGGCATCTCGAACTTCGCGCACGGCGAGATGGTCACCTTCGGCGCGATCGTCGCCTTCGTCCTGGTCGGCCCCGCGAGCCTCGCCCTCCCCTGGTGGCTGGGCTACCCGCTGGCGGTCGTGTTGAGTGCGGCTCTCGGGCTCGTGATGGATGCGGCGCTGTGGCGGCCCCTCCGTCGGCGCCGGGTCGGTGTGGTGCAGCTGATGATCGTCAGCATCGGCTTGTCCCTGGCCCTTCGCTACACGTTCCAGTTCTTCATCGGCGGCGGCACGGCACAGCTGCCGGGCGCCTCGGCACCGAAGATCCCGCTGTTCGGCGCGGTCCAGATGAGCGTGATCGACCTGGCATCGATCGTCATCTCGATCGTCGTGATCATCATCTTCGCCCTGTGGCTGACGCGGTCGCGGATCGGAAAGGCGACGCGGGCGATCTCCGACAATCCCTCCCTGGCGGCCGCCTCCGGCATCGACGTCGACTACGTCGTGCGCGTGGTGTGGGTGCTCGCCGGAGCCCTCGCGGGCCTCGCGGGCATCCTGTACGCCTACTACCGCCCCGGCATCCGCTGGGACATGGGGGCTCAGCTGCTGCTGCTGATGTTCGCGGCGGTCGTCCTCGGCGGCCTCGGCACCGCATACGGCGCCCTCATCGGCGCGCTCATCGTCGGCATCGTCGTCGAGGCGTCGAGCCTGTGGATCCCGTCGGATCTGAAGTTCGCCAGCGGACTGTTCATCCTCATCGTGATCCTGCTGTTCCGACCACAGGGCATCCTCGGTCGACGCGAGAGAATAGGTTAGGCGCAGACAATGGACTGGCTTCAGATCCTCTCCAACTCGGCAAGCTCGATTCTGAGCCCTGCCACCATCGGCTACGCCCTCGCGGCGCTCGGCCTCGCGATGCACTTCGGCTACGGCGGCCTGATCAACATGGGTATCGCCGGGTTCATGGCCATCGGCGCATACGGCTATGCGATCTCGGTCCTCACCTTCGGGCTGCCGTGGTGGCTCGCGGCGATCCTGGGGCTGGTGGCCGCGGCGATCTTCGCGCTGATCCTCGGCATCCCGACGCTGCGGCTGCGAGGCGACTACCTGGCGATCGTCACGATCGCCGCGGCGGAGGTGGTGCGACTGCTGTTCCTCACCACCGCGTTCGACGACGTCACCGGTTCGGCCGACGGGCTGAGCGGCTACCACGCGAGCTTCCGCGCATCCAATCCGATTCCGGACGGCACGTACGGGTTCGGGCCGTGGACGTACAACGAGACCCAGTGGTGGGTGCGCATCATGGGCCTGCTGACCCTCGCGTTCGCGGTGCTGGTGGTGTGGATGCTCACGCACAGCCCCTGGGGACGCGCCCTGAAGGGCATCCGCGAGGACGAGGACGCCGTGCGCTCGCTCGGCAAGAACGTCTTCGCCTACAAGATGCAGACCCTCGTGCTCGGCGGTGTGATCGCCGCCGCGGGAGGCATCGTCTACGCCCTGCCCGCGGCCATCAGCCCCGGCGTGTACGTGACGTCGCTGACGTTCTTCGTGTGGACCGCTCTCCTGCTCGGTGGCGCCGCCACCGTGTTCGGTCCGCTTCTCGGGTCGCTCATCTTCTGGGTGCTGCAGACCTTCCTCTCCAACGTCCTTCCCGCGATGGCCTCGGCCGGTCTGCTGTTCGGCATGTCGTCCATCCAGGCGGCGACGCTGCGATTCATCCTCGTGGGCGTGGCTCTCATGCTGCTGGTGATCTTCATGCCGCAGGGCCTGCTCGGCAACAAGAAGGAGCTGACCTTTGTCAAGTGATACGCCGGCGGGCGCCGAGCCGTCCACGATGACCTCTCCCACGCCGCGCCCGAAGACGACGGGTCTGCACAAGGGCGACCCGGCGCCGGGATGCGCCAAGGTCGACCCGATCATCGTCGCCGACAATGTGCGCCGCTCGTTCGGTGGCGTGCACGCCGTCGACGTCGATCACCTGGAGGTCCCACGCGGGGCGATCACCGCCCTCATCGGGCCGAACGGCGCGGGAAAGACCACCCTGTTCAACCTCCTGACCGGGTTCGACAAGCCCGACGAGGGCACGTGGAGCTTCGACGGACGCGATCTCGCGGGCGTGCCCGCCTACAAGGTCGCCCGGATGGGCCTGGTGCGCACGTTCCAGCTGACCAAGGCCCTGGGCCTGCTCACGGTGCTCGACAACATGAAGCTCGGCGCGACCGGTCAGCGGGGCGAGAGCTTCTGGGGCGGCCTGTTCCCGCCGCTGTGGCGCAAGCAGGACAAGGACATCGAGACCCGTGCGACGGGGATTCTGAAGAAGTTCAAGCTCGACACCAAGTCGGCCGACTTCGCCGCGAGCCTGTCCGGCGGTCAGCGGAAGCTCCTCGAGATGGCGCGCTCGCTCATGACCGACCCGACGCTGGTCATGCTCGACGAGCCCATGGCCGGTGTGAACCCGGCGCTGACCCAGTCGCTGCTGGACCACATCCTCGATCTGAAGGACGAGGGCATGACGGTGCTGTTCGTCGAGCACGACATGCACATGGTGCGGCACATCGCCGACTGGGTGGTCGTGATGGCCGAGGGCAAGATCGTGGCCGAGGGCGACCCGCACTCGGTGATGAAGGACCCCGCGGTCATCGACGCCTACCTCGGCGCACATCAGGACGTCGACCTCGGCGAGGTCACCGGTCGCATCCCCGTGCAAGGCGAGGGCTCGGTCTCGCCCGGCGTCTCCAAGGCCGACATCGAAGCCGAGGCCGAGGCGGAGCTCGCGGCCGAGGAGGCCGCCCACTCCGCCAAGCGGCGTCACGACGAGGAGGATGCCCGATGAGCACCGCCACCACCACCGACACGGTCGTCTCCGTCGATGACGTGCACGCCGGCTATCTGCCCGGCGTCAACATCCTCAACGGCTGCAACCTCGTGGCACGCCAGGGCGAGCTGATCGGGATCATCGGACCGAACGGCGCGGGCAAGTCGACGCTGCTGAAGGCCATCTTCGGGCAGGTGAACGTCCGCAGCGGCACGGTGACGCTCGAAGGCGACGACATCACCGGCCTCAAGGCGAACAAGCTCGTCGCCCGCGGCGTGGGCTTCATTCCGCAGACGAACAACGTCTTCCCCTCGCTCACGATCGAGGAGAACCTCCAGATGGGCCTGTATCAGCGCCCGTCGGTCTACGCGGAGCGCCTGGAGTTCGTCACCGGCATCTTCGCCGAACTCGGCAAGCGCCTCAAACAGCGCGCAGGGTCACTCTCCGGCGGTGAGCGCCAGATGGTCGCGATGAGCCGCGCGCTGATGATGGACCCGAAGGTCCTTCTTCTGGATGAGCCCTCGGCGGGCCTGTCCCCGGTGCGGCAGGACGAGGCGTTCATCCGGGTGTCGGAGATCAACAAGGCGGGCGTGACCTGCATCATGGTCGAGCAGAACGCCCGTCGGTGCCTGCAGATCTGCGACCGTGGCTACGTGCTCGACCAGGGGCGTGACGCGTACACCGGTTCTGGACGCGAGCTCTTGAACGACCCCAAGGTCACCGAGCTGTACCTCGGCACGCTCGGGGCCTGATCACGCGAAGGGTCCGCGGCTTCCAATCCGGGAGCCGCGGACCTTTCGCGCGCGGGCGGGAGTAGGGTCGGCGCCATGAGCGACGATGCACACCTCGACCTGGGCGCTTTCTCGGTGAGCCTGGCCGTCCGCGACCTGGCCGCCTCCACCGCCTTCTACGAGAAGCTCGGCTTCGCCTCGATCGGCGGGGATCCCGCCTCCGGGTGGCGGATGCTGCGCAGCGGCGGCACGGTGATCGGTCTGTTCCAGGGCATGTTCGACCGCAACATCCTCACCTTCACCCCCGGCTGGTCGGCCGAGGGCCCCACGGGTGCGCCCTTCACGGACGTGCGTGACCTGCAGCGCGCGATCCGCCAGCGGGGTGTCGAGATCGTCGACCCCGTCGACGACGCCGGCGACGGACCGGCGAGCGTCACCGTGATCGACCCGGACGGCAACCCGGTCCTCATCGATCAGCACGTTCCCCGCCCCACGTCCGAGGCGTGACCGCCCCCCTCACGGGGTGCGTACGGGAAGACCCCCGGGAGCCGAAGCTCCCGGGGGTCTTCCGTGGGTCGGCGGGGCTCAGCCCTGCCAGGCGGCGTAGGTGTTGTCGTCGCCGTACTCGTAGATGCCGATCGACGCCTCGGTCGGGTCGCCGACCTCGTCGAAGGTGATCGGACCCGAGACACCGTCGTAGTCGGCGGTGCCGCCGCCCACGATGATGTCGGCGCACTCGGCGTACGACGTGCAGGTCTCACCGTCGCCCGAGCCGCCGGACACTTCCTGCAGCGCCGCGGCCATGTCGGCCGGGTCGGTCGAGCCGGACGCGAGCGAGGCGAGGGCCAGCAGGATCGTGGCGTCGTAGGACTCCGCCGCGTAGCTGTACTCCTCGAGCGGGTCCGAGCCCTCGGCCTCGAGGAAGGAGTCCAGCTCACCGGTGAACTGACCGAGCGTGTCGATCGAGAGACCGGGCAGCGTGCCCTTCGCGCCGGTGAGCGAGCCCTCGGGGAACTCGTCGCCGAAGTTCGACAGGTTGCCGTCGACGAAGTACATGCTCTCCGCCGGGAACTGACCGAACAGGCTCGGCAGGATGGTGGTGATCTCCTCGAACGTGATCAGGGCGATCGCGTCGGGGTCCGCCGCCAGCACCTCGTTGATCTGCGCATCGAAGGTCGTGTCACCCGTGTTGTACGTCGGCGCGGCCACGACCTCGCCCCCGGCGGCCTCGAAGGCCTCGGTGACGTATCCGGCCAGGCCGGTGCCGTAGGAGTCATTCAGCACGATCATGCCGAGGGTCTGGGCGCCGTCGGCGGCGATCAGGTTGCCGAGCACCTCGCCCTGCAGCACGTCCGACGGAGCGGTGCGGAAGTACAGGCCGCCGTCGTCATAGGAGGTGAACGCGTCGGAGGTGTTGGCCGGCGAGAACTGGATGACGCCGGCACCGGTGACCTGGTCGATGAACTGCAGCGAGACGCCCGAGGAGGCCGCACCGATGATCGCGGAGACGTCCTCGCCGAGCAGGCGCGGGATCTCGGTCTCGTAGGCCTTGTTGTCGGTGTCGCCCGAGTCGCCGTAGACGACGTCGATGCTGAGGCCCGTGGTGTCGGAGACCTCGTTGATCTGCGAGGCGGCGTAGGCCACACCCGCCTCTTCCGGCGGTCCGAGGAACGCGAGGTTTCCCGTCTGGGGAAGAGCCGTTCCGATGGTCAGGGTCATGTCTTCGACGGGACCGGCCGCGTCGCCGCTGTCTCCGCTGTCGTCACTCCCACCCCCGGCACAACCCGCCAGGACGAGAGCGCTCACACCGACGACGGCCAGGCCGCCGAGAGTGGTCGCGCGCGAACGTGTGATGACGCTCATGTTGCTCCTTGCTGTGTGTGTTTTCCACGGGAAGGCTCGGGCGCCCACCCAGTGATCACAACCTAGCCGCGTCGACGTCTCGCCGATGTTGCCGTTCGTTAACGATCTGTAACGGACGCCGCGAGAAGGTCACGATCCGGCAACGGCGACTTTGCACGGAATCCCGCGCGCGGCTCGCGGAATACCCACCGGGGGTATCGTGTTGGGCTGAGAGCCGGGACCCCGGCGATCGACGGACAGGAGGCACCATGAGCTCCCCCACCACCCACTACCTCGTCACCGGGATGACCTGCGACCACTGCGAACGGGCCGTGGCGGAAGAGGTCTCCCGCATCCCGGGTGTGACCGCGGTCGAGGTCACCGCACCCTCGGGACGCCTCACGGTGAGGACCGACGGCACCGCGCTGGCCGACGCCGACGTCTTCGCCGCGGTGGACGAGGCCGGCTACGCGGCGTCTCGCGCCTGATGCCCACCGCTCACGGGGCGCCGACCGCGGCGGTCGACCTCGATATCCAGGGGATGACGTGCGCATCGTGCGCCGCACGCATCGAGAAGCGCCTGAACCGACTGGAGGGCGTGAGCGCCACGGTCAACTACGCCACCGAGCGGGCACACGCGGACCTGCCCCCGGGTGTGGACGCCGACAAGCTGATCGCCGAGATCCGGCGCACCGGCTACGACGCGAGCATCCCCCACCCGGAGGCCGACGACGACGCCCGGGCCGCGGCGGCGGCGCGGGGACTGCGGACCCGGCTGCTGGTCGCCGCGACGCTCGCGATCCCGGTGATCGCCCTCTCGATGGTTCCGGCATGGCAGTTCCCGGCGTGGCAGTGGGTCTCCCTCGCCCTCGCCCTGCCCGTGGTGACCTGGGCGGCCTGGCCGTTCCATCGCGCCGCCGTGGTGAACCTGCGCCACGGCAGCGTCACCATGGACACGCTGATCTCGCTCGGCGTCACCGTGGCGACGCTCTGGTCGCTGTACGCGCTGCTGTTCACTCCGGCGGGAATGATCGGGATGACCCACGGCTTCGAGTGGTTCGCCTCCTCCGAGCCGGCGGTGTACCTCGAGGTCGCCGCCGGGGTGACCATGTTCCTTCTCGCCGGCCGATACGCCGAAGTGCGCGCCACGCGGCGGGCAGGAGCCGCCCTGCGGACGCTGATGGAGCTCGGCGCGAAGGACGCGGCGGTCCTGCGGGACGGCGCCGAGGTCCGCGTGCCGATCGCCTCGCTGCGCGTCGGCGACGAGTTCATCGTGCGCCCGGGCGAGAAGGTGGCCACCGACGGGATCGTCGTCTCGGGCGACAGCGGCATCGACACGGCTCTCGTGACCGGCGAGTCCGTACCCGTCGACGTGTCCGCGGGCGACGACGTCGTCGGCGCGACCCTCAACGTCGGTGGCCGGATCGTGGTGCGCGCCACGCGCGTGGGCGCCGACACGCAGTTGGCGCAGATGACGCGCCTGGTCGAGCAGGCCCAGTCTCGCAAAGCCGACGTGCAGCGCCTCGCCGACCGCGTCTCTGCCGTGTTCGTGCCCGTCGTCATCGCCGTCGCGCTGGCAACGCTGGTCACGTGGCTCGTGTTCGGCGGCTCCGTGCAGGCCGCCTTCACCGCCGCGGTCGCCGTCCTCATCATCGCCTGCCCGTGCGCACTGGGCCTGGCGACGCCGACGGCCCTGATGGTCGGCACCGGTCGCGGCGCGCAGCTGGGCATCCTCATCACCGGGCCCGAGGTGCTCGAATCCACGCGCACGGTCGACACGATCGCCCTGGACAAGACCGGGACCGTCACCAGCGGCCGCATGACCGTCACGGACGTCACGCCGACCCCGGGCACGGATGCGGACGAGGTCCTCCGTGCGGCGGGAGCGGTCGAGGACGCCTCGGAGCACCCGCTGGCACGCGCGATCTCCTCGGCGGCGCGTGCCCGATTCGGCACGCTTCCCACGGTCGAGGCGTTCACGGGGACCGCGGGCACCGGGGTCGCCGGCGTGGTCGACGGGCGACGCGTCCTGGTCGGTCGCGACGCGTTGCTGCGGGCCTGGGGCATCGACGCGCCCGCCGGGGGCGGCCCGGATCGCACGACCGTGCTCGTCGCGTGGGACGGTGAGGTCCGCGGCACGATCACGCTCGAGGACACCGTCAAGGCCACCAGCGCCGAGGCCGTCAGCCGACTGCGCGCTCTCGGGCTCGAACCGATGCTGCTCACCGGCGACGGCGAGCAGGTCGCTCGTCGGGTCGCGGCACAGGTCGGCATCGACCTCGTCGTGGCCGAGGTCCTCCCCCACGACAAGGTCGCCGCGATCCGCGCACAGCAGGAGCAGGGTCGGACGGTGGCGATGGTCGGGGACGGTGTCAACGACGCCGCCGCCCTCGCGCAGGCCGACCTCGGCATCGCGATGGGCACCGGAACGGACGCCGCGATCGCCGCATCCGACCTCACCCTGGTGCGCGGAGACCTGCTCGCCGCGGTGGACGCCCTGCGGCTGTCGCGGGCGACGCTGCGCACGATCAAGACGAACCTGTTCTGGGCCTTCGCGTACAACACCGCCGCGATCCCGCTCGCAGCCCTCGGGCTGCTCAACCCCATGATCGCCGGCGCGGCGATGGCGTTCTCGAGCGTCTTCGTCGTGGGCAACAGCCTGCTGCTGCGCCGCTTCCGCAGCACCGTCCCCGAGGAGCTCCGATGACCGACACCACCTCGCACACCGAGGAGTCCCACGCCCATGGCTACATCACCGACAAGGATCGCTATCTCAACCGTCTCAAGCGGATCGAGGGGCAGGCGCGCGGCATCCGCACGATGGTCGAGGATGAGCGGTACTGCATCGACATCCTCACCCAGATCAGCGCCCTCACGAGCGCACTGGACACGGTCGCCCTGGGACTGCTCGACGATCACCTGAGGCACTGCGTGGTCGATGCCGCCCGCGCCGGCGGCGTCGAAGCCGAGACGAAGCTCGCCGAAGCGTCGCAGGCGATCGCACGCCTGGTGCGCTGAGCCCGCCGAGCGGCGGACCGAGGAACGCGGGCGCGCTCAGGCGAGGTCGGCGACGTCCGCGACGGCTCGGCGTGACCCCCGCGCTGCGATCACCGAGTCGATCGACAGCACCGCGAGCGCGATCCACACGAGAGCGAATCCGATCCAGCGCTCGAGAGGCATCGGCTCCTGCAGGATCCACACCCCGATGGCGAACTGCAGGATGGGGGTGACGAACTGCAGCAGCCCGATCAGCGTCAGCGGCACGCGGCGCGCGCCCGCGGCGAAGAACAGCAGCGGCGTCGCGGTCACCACCCCCGCGAGCAGCAGCACGACCGCGTGCGCGGGTCCGGCGGCGCCGAGCGTGATACCCGTGCTCATCGCGACCAGCGTCAGCTGGACCACCGCGACCGGAGCGAGCCAGAGGGACTCCAGCGTCAGACCGCTCACGGCGTCGACGGAGGGCCCGATCCGCTTCTTCACGAGCCCGTAGAGCCCGAACGAGGCCGTCAGCGCCAGCGCGATCCAGGGGAACGCGCCGTAGCCGACCACGATGACCACGACCGCCACGGCGGCGACGGCCACCGCCGCCCACTGCGCCGGCCGCAATCGCTCCCGCAGGATGACCACGCCCAGCAGCACGGTGAAGAGCGGGTTGATGAAGTATCCCAAGCTCGTCTCGATCACGTGGCCGGTGAGCGTCGCGAGGACGAACACCTGCCAGTTGACATAGATGAGCAGGCCCGCGGCGACCGTCCACAGCGCCAGGCGCGGCGAGCGCAGCACGGCGCGCAGCCGCGGCCACGTGCGGGCGGCGGTGAGCAGGATCGCGCAGAACACCAGTGACAGCAGGATGCGCCACGCGACGACCTCCCATGGTCCCGTGGGCGCCAGTGCGATGAAGTAGAGCGGCAGAAAGCCCCAGATGACATAGGCGGAGAATGCAGAGATCCCCCCGATGCCACGGGCGCGTGCCGGCTCATCGGCCACCGTCACGCCGGCAGTCGCCGCAGCGTCCTCACCGAGGTGCGGAGCCTCCCCGGTGGCGTCGTCGGGGACCGGACCCGACACCTCTGGACTCACCGGCTCATCCTACGGCCGCACGCCACCCCGGCAGGCCCGGAACGGACGGAGGGCCCGGATGCCGAAGCATCCGGGCCCTCCGTCTACGCGGGTGTCTCAGCGGACGACGACCGCCAGAACGTCACGCGCCGACAGCACCAGGTACTCGTCGACACCGAACTTCACTTCGGTGCCACCGTACTTGCTGTAGATGACGCGGTCGCCGACGGCGACGTCGAGCGGGACGCGGTTGCCGTTGTCATCGATACGACCGGGGCCGACCGCCACGACCTCGCCCTCCTGGGGCTTCTCCTTGGCGGTGTCGGGGATGACCAGACCGCTGGACGTGGTCTGCTCGGCCTCGACCTGCTTGATGACGATGCGGTCCTCGAGCGGCTTGATGGAAACCGACACGGGTCTACCTCTGCTTTCCTATGAGACGTCAAGACTCGTTAGCAAACTCGGACTGAGAGTGCTAACAGCAAGTCTAGGGAAGCGTTGGCACTCTTGCAACGCGAGTGCCAGATTTCGCTCGAGTGGTATCACCGAGGCCCTGGTCGACTCCCCTCCTATGTGTGTACGATGACACCACCGAGACCGGGTCAGCTGGGTGACCTGGCATCGGATGCAGACGACGGCGTTCGCCTCACGGGCGCGACACCGGTCTGCCGCACTGGGAACAACTGGGACTAACACGGGCTCTCGCCAGTCCGCGCCCGATCCGTGGGGGGATCATGGCAACGGCGTATTTTCTGGGTATCGATGTCGGAACGAGCCGGACGGCCGCCGCGACGGCGCGCTCCGCGCCCGACGGAACACTCGACACCCGCAGCTTTCCGCTCGGACGCAGCAGCGACAGCGCCCCGTCGTCGGTGTTCGTCACCACCGACGGCCTGCTGTTCGGTGACGCCGCGGAGCGACGCGGCATCAGCCAGCCGGACCGGCTGATCCGCGAGTTCAAGCGCAGCATCGGCGACGACGTGCCGTTGTCGGTCGGTGGGCGCACTCTGCCCTCCGACCTGCTGTACGCCCACACCGTCGCATCGGTGATCGAGACCGTGATCCAGCGGGAGGGCGGTTCGCCCGACGCCGTCATGCTCACCCACCCGACCGGGTGGGGCGGACACCGGATCGGATTGGTGCGTCGCGCTCTCGAACGCGCCGAGGTCGGCGACGTCTCGCTGATCACCGAGCCGGAAGCCGCCGCCCGACAGTACGAAGCCGGGAGGGTGCTCGAAACGGGACGGTCGCTCGCCGTCTACGACCTGGGCGGCGGGACGTTCGACTCCGTCATCCTGCGAAAGGACGACGCGGGCGGATTCGCCCCGATCGGCACCGCATCCGGAATCGACAACCTCGGCGGCGCCGACTTCGACGATGAGGTGCTCCGGCACGTCCTGCGCACCGCCGGTGTCACCGCCGCCGATCTCCAGGCCGACGACACGGACACCCGCCTGGCGCTCTCGCAGCTGCGCCGCGAATGCGTCGACGCCAAGGAAGCTCTCTCGTTCGACTCGGACGTCACGATCCCGGTCCTGCTGCCCACCGGCGCGTCGAGCGTGCGGTTGACCCGCGCCGAGTTCGAGGACATGATCGCCCCGGCCGTCGCGCGGACCGCCGACACCCTCGAGGACACCCTCGACACCGCCGGCCTCGCGCCCGACGATGTCGAGAGCATTTTGCTCGTCGGCGGCTCATCCCGGATTCCGCTGGTCGCGCAGATGCTGTCGGAGCGATTCGACCGTCCGATCGCGATCGACGCCGATCCGAAGTCCTCCATCGCGCTCGGCGCGGCGCGCGCCGTTGCACCTGCCGCGGTGCCGACCATCGGTCTCGCCGTCGTGTCCGCCGGCGCCGCCGCCCTCGACACGGACGCCGCCGCCGGTCCGACAGCCGCCGACCCCGCGGCGGCCCCGAACGTCACTCCGATCGCCCCGCGCAGATCGCGGGCGATCCCGATCGCCGCCTCCGCGGCCGGGGCGCTCGTGCTCGCCAGCGGGCTGGTCCTGGCCAACGCGACGGGTCTCGGAAACAGCACCCTCGCCGCCGATACGAGCCCGCAGTCGCTGAGCCAGTGGCTGGGGATGGAGTTGGCCAGCAGCTCGCAGCGCGCCGTCGAAACCAGCGACCCCGAGGCCGCCGGCGAGGAACCCGCCGCCGCGGCTCCGAAGCAGGCACCTCAGCCGAAGGCCGACACCGGCGGGTGGACCACACCGCGCAGCAACCCGATGGCCCATAACACCCGGACGACCCCGACGTCATCGTCCTCGAGCGCGACGCAGGGTCGGCCGTCACCGTCGAAGTCCACACCGCCCCGCTCCACCGGGTCGTCGGGGTCCGGGTCCGCCGGATCGAGTGGTTCGAGCGGCTCGAGCGGTGCAAGCGGCTCCGCCGGCTCCTCGGGGTCCTCGGGGTCCTCGGGGTCCACGGGTTCCGGTGGGTCGTCGACGCCCCCGCCCGCCTCGACGCCGACACCGACGACGCCGAGCTCCACGCCGACACCGACGACGCCGAGTGCGACGCCGACGCCGACCGCCACGTCGACCCCGACGACGGACCCGACCCCGACGACCGACCCGTCACCCACCACCGATCCCTCGCCCTCGAGCGACCCGACGCCGGCGCAGACGACGCCCCCGGCGGCCGAGCCGACCAGCGATCCCTCGCCGTCGACGTCGAGCGCGCCCACGACCGCGCCCGATCCGACCCCCTCCGAGACCCAGACGACTCCCCCGACGTCACCGAGCCCCGAACCGTCCGGCACGACGGTGGCGGGCTGACGTGCGGGGGCGGAGATGAACAGACTCGCCGACACCACCGATCCGGCGGTCGAAGCGCTCCCCCGGGCTGCCCATGCGCTCGGCGCTCTCGACGACCTCGTCACGCGCAGACCCCCACTGCGCGCCGCGATCGTCGGGGGCGCCGGCTCGGGCAAGTCGGACGCGCTGGCCTATCTGCGCACGCGACTCGAGCGGGAGGGCCGGCCCACTCGCGCCCTGTCGCCGCGCATGGAGGTCGCGGCCGTCGAGGACGCCGTGACGCTCCTGGTCGACGACGCACAGGAACTCGACGACGCGCACCTCGGCGCGCTCCTGGACCGTGCGAACCGCCCCGAAGCGGGCCTCGTGATCGCCTACCGGACGTGGCCCGCCCCCGCGGCTCTGGTGGAGATCACGCGGATCGTCGAGCACGACAGCCCGCCTCTTCTGCTCGGCGAGGTGACCCTCGCCGAGGTGCGCACCGACCTGATGTCGGCCGACGCCGGATGCGCTCAGCACATCCTCGACGCCACCGGCGGCATCGCGTGGCTCGTGGCGGCGTGCGTGGAGGCCCACGACCTGCAGGACTGCACCGCCGACCCCGAGCATCGCGAACTCGCGCGCGTGGTCCACCGCCGGATCCGGCATCGCCTGGACACCGTCTCACCGGCCCTCCGGCGCCGCATCGAGGTCCTGAGCCTCGGAGCCCGCGACCGGGTCGGGACCGAGGACATCGATTCCGCGGGGGTGGTGGCCGAGGGGTGCGCCGAAGGGCTGCTCACGGCCAACGGCCGCCCCGTGCCCCTGGTCGCCGAGGTCGCCCGCGCGAGCACGTCTGTCGATGTCCTGATCGAGCTCATTCGGCACGGGTCGCTCGACCTCGTCCCCGGTTCCGATCTCGCGGCGTGTCTGGACGGGGTCGTCGACCCGGCGCTGGGCGCCGCGATCGCCGAGCGTGCCCGTGCCGAGGTCTCCTGCGATCCGGCACGCGCCGCGGTGCTGTTCGAGCGCGCCGTCGCCTGCGGTGTGCCGGAGTCCGAGATCGCAGCGGTACGCGCCCATGCTCTGTGGGCTGCCGGGGACGGCGACAGCGCCGGGCTGCTGCTCGCCGGCGTGGGGATCGGCAGGGATCACGCCGACCACGACCTGGCCGCCGACATCCTCGCGGTCACGTGGGCCGATCGCGGAATGATGACCGTCGCCGACCACACCTATCGCGCGATGCCCCCGACCTCGGCGGCGGGGGGCACGCGGGCTCTCGTCGCCGCAGCCGGCGCAGGCGCCATCGATCCGCCCCTGGCGCCCCTCCCCGAGCGGGCGCCGAGCGGTCCCGCCGCCCCGTCGACCCTCGGCGTCGCCCTCGACCTGCTCGATCGGGGACTCCGCGCCACGCTCAGCGGCGAAAGCCCCCGAGAGGCCGTCGACGACCTTCGGCGGGCCGCCGACCTCTCCTGCGCCGCCCGTGACACCGCGCCGACCCCCGAGCTTCCCGCCGTGATCGCCGCGACCGCGGCGATCGGCATCGGCGACCTTGAGCTCGCGCACACCGTTGTCTCCGACGCGCTCGGGCACAGCGAACGGTGCCGCCGCTGGCGCCCGCGGCTCCTGCTGTGGAACGCGTGGATCGCGGTGCAACGCGAGCAGGTCGCCGAGGCACGGCGATCGCTCTCGGAGGCGACCGGCGACGAGGCGGCCCTCACGGCACGCGACGAACTGATCGCGGCGGCGATCACCGTCGAACTCGCCCGCCGCTACGACGACGCCGCGGCCCTCTCCGCCGCGTGGGAATCGCTCAAGAGCAGCGTGCGCCGCGTGGAACCCGACCTGTACACGCTGCTGCCGCTCAGCGAGCTGGTCATCGTCTCGGCGCGCCTGGGCGACGCCGACTGGATGCAGCCGGCGTTCCGCGACGCACTGGGCCTGGTCGACCGCCTCGGCCAGCCATCGGTGTGGGCCACCTCGCTGCACTGGGCCGGCATCCAGCGCGGAATCCTGCAGAACCGCCCCGACGACCTGGCGCCGCACGCGAAGGCGCTCGTCGACGCGGCCCGCCGGAACCCGTTGGCTGCCCGCATGGCGCAGGCCGGGCGCGTGTGGACCTCCGTGCTCGCCGGCACGATCGACCCGGATGCGGTCGAGGCCGCCGCCCGCGGGCTCGCCACCGTGGGCCTGGCGTGGGACGGGGCTCGCTTGGCCGGCCACGGCGCGCGTCGCAGCAAGGACAAGAAGGTGGGGGCGCGCCTGCTCGCCTGCGCGCGCGAACTGCACCCGCGGGAGACCCCGGCACCGCGCGAGGCGGCCACGGGGCCGGTGTCCACCGCCTCGGTCGGCGGACTCAGCGAGCGGGAACAGGAGATCGCCCACCTCGTGGTGCAGGGACGCACGTACGCCGAGATCGGCGCGGAGCTGTTCATCTCGCCGCGCACCGCCGAGCACCACATCGGGCAGATCCGCCGTCGGCTGGCGGCGACCTCCCGCTCCGACCTGCTCGCGAAGCTGCGTGTCGCCCTGGGTGCCACCGAAGGAGCCCCACGATGACCCCGGTCACGCACTCCGGACCCCTAACGGCCCACCGAATCTTTCGGGCAAACCCCCGATTCCGAACCTCGCATATCTGCATAGCCTCGAGATCGAGTCTCGAAACGACAGGAGACAGACCATGACCACCCCGCTGGCGACCATCGCCGATGCACTGATCGAGTTCATCCTCAGCCTGCTGCGCGACCCGGAGGCGGCCGCGGAGTTCGAGGCGGACCCCGAGGGCACCCTCGCGGCGAACGGCCTGTCGGACATCTGCGCCGACGACGTCCGCGCCGTCGCACCTGTCGTGGTCGAACGCCACGACGTCCACCCGAACCCGCATCCGCACCCCCACCCGCCGGGCCCGAAGCCCACGCCGGTGGAGGAGATCAACACGATCACGCAGACGTTCACGATCGACAACCGGGCGACCATCGTCGATCAGTCGGTCAACCAGAACATCTGGGCCAACGGCGACGTCAACCAGATCTTCGACAACGAGGCGATCGTCAACAGCGGCGACTACGGCGCCGCAGCCGGCGAAACAGCCAGCGTGGACACGTCCGACACCGACATCGAGACCGGCGACATCGCGATCGGCAACGAGACGACCGATGTCGACATCGACGGCTCGTTCAACGACGAGTCGACGAACACGAACACCGAGACCGACGCCGCGATCGACGAGTCGTTCAACAGCGAGACCGACGAGGCTTCCGCCGACGTCAGCGTCGACGAGTCGTTCAACGACACGTCGGCGGAGGTCGACAACACGCAGACGACCGTGAACAACGGCAACGTGGGCGGCGATGTCGCGGTCGAGAACGAGGTCGCGGTCGAGACCGCCTCCGTCGAGAGCGATTACGGCTACGAGGCCGACACCTCCGCCGACTTCGTCGAGGAGCCGATGGAGATGGAACTCGAAGAGCAGCCGTAAGGCGCGCTCGTGTCCCCAGATCGCAGGCCCCCTCACCCGCGCGCCGAGGCCTCGTCGCGGCGCGCGGGTGAGGTATCACGTAGACCGGAGCCCATCGTGTCGCAGACATCGACCTCGCCCGCCCGTCAAGAGATCCCGCCTCGCCCGCCGCTCCCGGCTCGGACGCAACCGGGACGGTCCGGGACGCAGCCGCCTCCGAAGCCTCCGAGAGACGCCCCGGAGCGACCGACGCTCGCCAGCGGCAACAGCGCCCCGGTGCTCACCAAGGCTCCGCCGCCGTTCTCGGTGCGGCTCAGCCAGTTCCTGTGGGTGCTCAGCCTTGCTTTCGGCGCCGTCACGGTGGTCTTCTACTTCGTCATCCGCGAAGACCAGCTGCCGCTGATCATCGACGCGATCAAGGCGGTCAGCGAAGACCGCACGGACGACACCTACGAGGCCGCCGCCGACATCGTGTACTGGTCGGTGTTCGCCGTGATCGTCACACTGGTGCTGATGCAGATCGTGCTTCTGGTGTCGTTCTCGAGCCGCAAACCGGGCGCACGATGGTGGCAGTTCGCGACGGTCATGGTCCAGATCGTGGCGTTCCTGATCGCCCTCGAGCTGGTGGGCGGGGGCGAGTACGGCTCGATGCTGCGTCAGCTGTTCATCGGCGAAGCGGGGTTCGCGGTGCTCGCCCTGCTGCTCTCGACGCTACGAAGCGCCCTGGCCTGGACGGCCCGCAAGCACGACGTCCGGCGATCCGGTGACAGCGGGGAGTACTGAGACGATCTCCTCGAGGCTGCGGACGACCACCCGACAGACCTCCGCGGCGCTGCGTTCGGTGAGCGGGGACTGACCCAGCCCGCGCCAGCGGGCCAGCAGGCGGTCCGCCTCGTCGCGGACCGCCTCGTCCGATGCGTCGTCGGCGAGCCCGAGACGCGCGGTCGCCGAGGTGCCCTTGCCCCCGATGAGCCGCTCGGCCTCCGCCGCGTCGGCGGGCGTGAGCGGCAGTCCGTCGGCTCGCGCACGCGCCAACGTGGAGAGCTCGCGCAGCGCGTGCGCCGTGACGCGGATCCGCTCGATCCCCGCCCGCACGTCGTCGATGTCGTCGCGGGGGAAATCGGTGAGCACCTGATCGAGACCGTCGAGCACGCCGCGGATCTTCAGGATCGCCGCCCGGGTGCGGAACTGATCGCGGACGAACTGCTGCAGCTCGTTCAGTCCGCTCTGTTGCACGAGCATCTCGGCGAAGTCCGTTGATGTCGGCGTCGAGCGCCGCAGCAGCGCCGTCGCCAGCCGGACGCCGAAGATGCCGAACCGCGCGAGCAGCGCACGGCGGGCGTCGACTCCGAGCGCCGTGGCGTCGGAGGGTCGCACGAACCGGTCCGCGGAGATCAGCAGGCGCTCCCGCGCCTCGCGGTCGAGGCCGGCGAGTTCTTTGAACGCGGCGTATTCGTCCTCGCGAAGTGTGCGGGCGCTCTCGGCGAGCAGGCCCGCCACCGGGATGACACCGAGCGCGAGAGAGGCGAGGTCGCCGTCGAGCTCGTACCGCCGGGCGACCTTGTTCGCCGAGAGGATCGAGTCGATGCGACCGGAGCCGATCTCGTCGGCACGCGAGAGCACGGCCACCGCGTTGACCGTCTGCGACGCCCCCGCGGCCGTGTCGCGGAACGACTCGAGGAATTTCATGTCGGAGGCGTGCAGATGCCGCATCAGATAGATGATCGCGTCCGCCGACGACGGCTTCGCCTCGGGCACCAGGAAATCGGTCGAGCGTGCGGAGACATCCAGCGACAACGACGCGATGCCGGGGGTGTCGATGAGGATGAGCGACCGGAGGCCGCTCGACGGCCAGCCGACGTCGATCCAGTCGACCTCGTCCGCCGACGCCTCACCGAGTTCGAAGACGAGCCGCCCGCGGTCGCGGTGGATCGCCAGACGCCGTTGTTCGCCGTCACGACGGTGCAGGGTGACCGACGGCGTGTCCGCGTAGCGATACCACGTGACCACCCGCGTGCACTCTCCCGCGTCGGTCGGGGCGATCCGCTCGCCGAGCATCGCGTTCAGCAGCGTGGACTTGCCGGCCTTGACCATACCCGCCAGCGCCAATCGAAGCGGCTCGTGCAGCCGACGATCGAGGGCGTCGAGCTGCGCGGTCGCCTCGGCATCGTCGGCGTAGACCGCACGGGTCTGCTCGAGCAGCCGCGCGGCGTCGTCGCGGACGCTCACGAGCGCGCCGTCGCGAGCTGCTTGGCCGGGGCGACCGCCGGGATCCTCCCCTTGAGGGTCTCGAGCTGCCGGATCTGCGCCTGCAGCTCCTTGACCCGGGTGTCGCGCCCGGCGGCATAGGTCGATGCGGCCTGTTTGGCGGCCAGAACGGCGTCGCCGAGCGAGCGGTGCAACTCATCGGCCATGCCGCCGAAGTGGTCACGGGCCGCCCGCTGGACCAGCCGCAGGCGGTCCTTCAGCTGCTTTCCGACCTGGAAGATCACCTCTTCGATATGGCGACGGACGACCGTCTTGGCCTCGAACCGCCGTCGCGCCAGCCGATTGGTCATGTCCTCGCGGTACGCGCGACGGCCAACCACGACGCCGGCGAGCAACGACAGCGGGTTGATGAGCGACAGCCCGATGAGGCCCGTCGCCAGGCCCACCATCAACACACCGCCGTACGAGCCGCGCACCCCGATGAAGATCTTCTCCGCTGCGCCCATCTGCCCGGAGTCGACGTCGCCGATGCGGTCCACCGGGTCCAGCACCCCCTCGGTGTCACCGACGGCGAACAGCGGGATCTCGGTCTGCCCCTCGAAGAACTGCTCGGCGACCTCTTCGCAGAGCCATCGGGAACGCTCGTCGGTCCACACGAACGTCTCGGAGACGGCCGCGTTGATCCGCTGGTCGATCCACTCGGTGATCTGATCCCAGATCGGGCCCGGATCGCCCTCGTCGATCGAGGCCTCCGCCTCGCGCTGCACGCGGCGCAACCGGTCGCGGAGATCGTGCTCCATGTCGGAGATGAGGTCGGCGACACCGTCGTTGAGGGTGGTCTGCCACTTCGAGGATCGGCCGCGGAACTCATCCGCTCGCGCTTTGGCGTCTTCGAGCTGCGCGATCATCCTGGGGGTGTCTTCCGGGTGGAGGATCGCGTTCAGCTCCGAGGTGAGCGAGATCTCCATCTGGTCGACCACCGATACGACGTCGTGCACGGCGCTCCGGGCGTGGATCACCTCGGCGTGGCCGAGCACCTCCCCGCGCAGGTGGTGCACGAGCTCGGGGAACCCGGACTCCTGGTTCAGCTCACGGTCGTGATGCTCCGCCGCCAGCAGGCGCAGATCGCTGGAGACCGAGAAGATCGGGACGTCACCGACGTCGCCGAGGTGGGAGCGGTCGATGCGCTCGATGTCGCGCCACTGCGGGTACAGGTCGGTCTTCGACAGCACCGCGGCCACGTTCGGCGAAACCCGCATGGCGTGTCGGAGGAACTGCACCTCGGGCTCGGTGTACTCCTGCGACGCATCCGACACCAGCAGCACCGCATGCGCCGACGACAGCGCCGCGAGGGTCGTGAGGGCGTTCGTGGAGTCGAGCCCGCCGACGCCCGGGGAATCGACGAGTCGCAGGCCGCCGCGCAACAACTCGCGGGGCAGCACCACTTCGGCCGACAGCAGTCGCTGCTCGTTGCTCGGATTGCCGCGTTCGGAGACGTAGTCGGCGAGCGCCTCGAGCGGGATGTCGAGCTCTTCGACGACACCCGGTTCGTCGCCCTTCTGCTGTACGACCCATGCGCGGGGGGTCTCGGCGTAGCCGACCGCCGTCGGCACGCTGGTGGCCACGTCATCGTCGACGGGACACACCGGCGCGTTCACGAGCGCGTTGATGAGCTTGCTCTTGCCCTTCTTGAATTCGCCCACCACGATGACTCGCACGTTCGGGTCCTGCAGGCGCTTGCGGGTGTGGTCGAGCCGCTCGGCGAGGTCGGCCCGGCCCGTCGCCGACGCCAGCTTCTCGACGTTGTCGACGAGGGCGACCAGCTGCTTCCCCGTCTGCGGCGACACCAGCGCCGCCTCGTCCGTTTCCTGCCCGTCTCGCTTCGCGATGTCGTCGCTCACGCATCCCCCTCGAATCCGTCCCCGCGCCCACGCTATCCCGATCCCCGCGGCGGGGGTAGGGCGTCGTGCGGACCGATGACACGACCTCGCCCGGTCGCCTCGAGGGCGGCCGGGCGAGGTGATGATCAGCTGACGATCACAGGTCGAACTCGACCACGTCTCCGCCGGGGCTGAAGATGTTGCCGTTGTTCTCCCACTCCCAGTCGTTGTCGACGTCGGAGTCGAACTCGTTGAAGGAGTCCTCGACCTCGACCTCGATCTCGGTCTCCTGCTCGAAGCTGTTGAACGAGTCCTCGATCTCCATCTCGTACTCGGTCCACGTGTTGCTGGACTGGTCGTTGAACGAGTCGGCGATGTGGGTGTCGATCGTGGTGTTGCCGATCATGACGTCACCGACCGAGATGGTGGTCTCGGTGTTGTTGACCTCGGCGTCGTCACCCGCGGCAGCTCCCCAGTCACCGGTGTTGACCACGGCTCCGTTGGCGAAGCCCTGCGTGACCGGACCGTCGGCGCTGATCGCCTGGTTGACCGACTGGTCGACCTGCGTGGCGCGGTTGTCGATCTCGATGTGCATCGCAGCCGCCCCGGCCGCGGCGGCGCCGGCACCGGCCATGCCGCCGACGTGGAAGTCACCGAAGCCGGTGTTGTACTGGCGCACGCCGACCGTGACCGACTCGTCCTCGAGGTTCGTCGAGTTGTCGATCTCGATCTCGGTGTCGTTGTAGGAGTCCTGGTTGTAGGAGTCCTCGTAGTCGTTGTACGAGTCCTCGTCGTTGTAGGAGTCCTTGTCGTTGTAGGAGTCGTTCGTCGAGTTGTCCGACTGGTCGCGAGCGTCGAGGTCGACATCGAGGTCGATCGAGTTGTCCGAGTTGTCCGAGTTGTCCGACTGGTCGCGGTTGTCGGAGTGGTCGTCGAGCTCGTTGTTCGACAGCAGGTCGTTGTACGAGTTGCTGTTGCCCGAGTCCTCGTTGCCGACGACGCTTGCGACGTTGTTGTCTTCGATCTCGACCTCGGTCTCGACCTCGGTGTTGCCCGAGTCGTTGATCGAGTTGTCGTTGTCGGAGAAGTTGTCGGAGAGGAGCTCGTTGTCGTTCAGCGAGTCGTCGACGATCGTCCCCAGGTTCAGGTCGTTCCCGTTAGCCATTGTCCCAGTCCCTTCGAGTGAAGCCTTCAGCGGCCTTGCGGATCCATAGTCCGCCCGATCGCGTCGGGAGACATCCGGGATACCCCCGGAGCCTTTCCGGGATCCCCTAGGGGTCTCATCCGGGGTTCGGGGTGCGGGTCCGGGGTTTCGCCGGGCCCCACACCGCACGGCACGGCGCGGCGCTGACGCGGCAACGCCTACGCTGGATCGGATGGAGTCGTCGGAACTGACCGCCCTGCTCACCCCCGACGGGCTGCGGATGCTCGCCGAGATGCCCCCGGTGCGCTCATCGGCCGACGTCGAACGCACGGTGTCGACTCTCCGCGCGGCGGGACACTCCCCCGAGCTGGTCTCGGCGCTGGTGGGTCAAGCCCGACTGCGCGAGAAAGCCGGAGCGAAGTTCGGCGACCTCGCGCACCGCATGCTGTTCACCCGCGCCGGTCTCGAACAGGCGACCCGCATGTCGGTCGCGTCGCTGCACGCGGGCCGCTTCCGGAATGCCGGCGCCACCCGCGTCGCCGACCTCGGCTGCGGGATCGGCGGCGACGCGCTGGGTCTGGCCGGCCTGGGCCTCCACGTCGCGGCCGTCGACGCCGACGAGATCACCGCGGCCATCGCCGCCTACAACCTCGCTCCCTTCGGGGATGCCGTCACCGTCGCGCACGGCCGGGCGGAGGACCAGGACCTCTCCGGCGTCGACGCGGTCTGGCTCGACCCGGCACGACGAACCGCCGGCCGCGGCGAGACCTCCCGCACGCGGCACGACGAGTGGTCGCCGTCGCTGGAGTGGGTGTTCGACCTCGCACGCAGACGCCCGGTGGGTGTCAAGCTCGGACCGGGGCTGGACCGCGATGTCATCCCCGAGGACGTCGAGGCGCAGTGGGTGAGCGCGGACGGCTCCACGATCGAGCTGGTGCTGTGGTCGAAGCACCTCGCCCGGCAGGGCGTTCGTCGCGCGGCCCTGGTCACCCGCGGCGACCAGGCGTGGGAGATCACCGCGGGTGCGGATGCCGAGGACGCTCCGGTGCGCGATCTCGGCGCATTCGTGCACGAACCCGACGGCGCGGTCATCCGCGCGCGACTCATCGGCGACGTCGCCCGGTCACTCGACGCGGGCATGCTCGACCCCCGCATCGCCTACCTCACCTCCGACGTCGCGCTGACCAGCCCGTTCGTGTCCTCCTTCCGGGTCCGCGAAGAGCTGCCGCCCGACACCAAGGCGCTCGCCCGCGCGCTGCGCGCCCGCGGCATCGGGCGCCTGGAGATCAAGAAGCGCGGCGTCGACGTGGATCCCGCCGCGCTCCGAACCTCTCTCAAGCTGCGTGGCGAGGACTCCGCGACGCTGCTCCTGACCCGCGTCGGCGAGACCAGGCGCGCGATCCTCGCCGACCGCGTCTGACCCGGCATCCCCCGGGGGCGACTCGCTCAGCTGAACAGGCTCGCACTGTAGGCGGCGAAGACCAGCCAGCCGGCGCTGAAGACGACCGAGGCGGCGGCGATGCAGATCGCCCAGATCGCCATCGCGCGGTCTTCGACGAGGCGACGCAACGCCATCGCCGCCACGACGATCGCGATGAGTCCGAGGGGGAACGCCCACCCGACGAAGAACGACACCACCAGTCCGAGGATCGCGACCCCCAGGGCCCAGCCCGACAGCGCACTGCGCAACGGCGGAGCCGGGGTCGCCCACGAGTCGGTCGGCGGCGCCGCCTCCGGCTCGGGCGGGGCCGTCATCTCCGTGATGCCGAGCGGACCCGTCGGGAGGCGCGAGAAGCCGCCGCGGTGCTCCCCCGGCAGTCGCGACTCACCGGCGACCGGCGCAAGGTCCTCCGAGGGAGGCTCCGCCGGGGTCTCTTCGCGTTCGCTCATGCGGCGTCCGTCCGTCCGTCGGTGCTCTCGGCGACCTGGATCTCGGTGACCGGCAGAGTCGAGTCGGCGCCGAAGGCGAAGGTCGAAGGCGGCCGCCCCGACATGATCAGCTGCGACGCCAGCGCGGCGATCATCGCCCCGTTGTCGGTGCACAGCGACAGCGGGGGGATGCGCACGGCGACACCTGCCGCTTCGGCCCGTTCGAGGGCGACGTCCCGCAGGCGCCGGTTCGCGATCACCCCACCGCCGAGCAGAAGGCGCGGCACGCCGTAGGCGGCGCAGGCGTCGAGCGCCTTGGTGACCAGGACATCCACGACAGCCTCGCGGAAGCTCGCCGCGACATCGGCGACCGGGACGTCCCCCCCACCGGCACGCGTCTGCTCGGTCCAGCGCGCGACGGCGGTCTTCAGGCCCGAGAACGAGAAGTCGTACCGGTGCTCGGCCCGGTCGCTGGCGCGGGACAGGCCGCGCGGAAACCGGATCGCATCCGGGTCGCCGCTCGCCGCAGCCCGGTCGATCTCGGGACCGCCGGGGTAGGGCAGACCGAGCAGGCGGGCGACCTTGTCGAAGGCCTCCCCCGCCGCATCGTCGACGGTCTCCCCCAGGAGTTCGACGTCGGTGGTGAGGTCGCGGACCAGCAGCAGCGAGGTGTGGCCGCCGGAGACCAGCAGCGCGACGGTCGGATACTCCAGCGGGGGCGCATCCGCATCCAGGATGTCGGCGGCGATATGCCCGACGAGGTGGTTCACCGCGTACAGCGGGCGGTCCAGCGACACGGCGAGCGCCTTGGCCGCACCGACGCCGACCATGAGCGCACCCGCGAGGCCGGGCCCGCTCGTCACCGCGACCGCGTCGATGTCCGCCAGGGACACGTGCGCCTCGGCGAGCGCGGCCTCGATCGCCGGCTGCAGTGCCTCCAGGTGTGCGCGCGCGGCGACCTCCGGCACGACACCGCCGTACCGGGCGTGCTCGTCCATCGACGACGCGATGGTGTTCGACAGCAGGGTGCGGCCGCGGACGATCCCGATGCCGGTCTCGTCGCAGCTGGTCTCGATCCCCAGCACCAGGGGTTCGTCGCGATTCACGTGCACGCTCCTGCCTCGCCGCGTTCGTCGGAGATCCGGCCCGATGTCGGAGGATTCGCGCCCGATTCTCCGACATCGGCCCGATTCTCCGACATCGGGGAGGAGGATGCGCGGGCCGCAGCCCATCCGGGCACGTCCAGGCGCATCACGATCGCGTCGACGTTGCCGTCGGGGTAGTAGTTGGGGCGGCGGCCGATCTCGAGGAAGCCCTCGGAGGCGTACAGCCGTTGAGCCGGCGGGTTGTCGGCACGGACGTCGAGGAACACCTCGCGCACGCCTCGGCGCGATGCCTCCGCCAGCAGGGCACGGAACAGCGTCCGACCCCGCCCCCGTCCGCGCGCGGACCGGTCGAGCGCGATCGTCTGCACATCGGCGTCCTTCGCCCCGTCTGGAGCGCGCAGCCCGGCATACCCGACGAGACGCCCGGCCTGCTCGGCGACGATGTAGTGGTTGTGGGGCGAGGCCAGTTCGGCACGCATGGCCGTTTCGCTCCACGCATCCCCCTGGAAAGAAGCACGCTCGAGGGCCATGATCGCGTCGAGGTCCGCTGTTCCGCCCGGCCGGAGCCTCATCCGCCCACTCGCTTCGGTGCCGTCGGGGCTGACACATCCGGTGAACGCAGGTAGAGCGCGTCATCGCCGGCGATGCGGCGTCCGGCGGCCACGGCGCGGGCGGCGGCGAGAGCCAGCATCCCCGCCGGCACGACGGTGGCGTCGAGGCGGCGGGCGCCGAGCGCTTCGAGGGTCGCGTCGATCTCGTCGCGGGGCACCAGCGCGGGGTCGGTGACGCGGACGGGCAGGCCGTCGTCGTCCATGCCCTCGTAGACGGTGTACGCGAATTCGCGGCGCCGGGCGTCGGTCACCACGGCGAAACGCTCCTCGCCGGCATCGGTGAGGGCCGCGAGCAGCAGGCGGTCCAGGGCGACGGCGTCGTGGCTGACCACGGGCACCACGGGAATGCCTCGACCCAGCGCGAAGGTGCGTGCGGCGGCGATACCCACGCGGAGTCCCGTGAACGGACCCGGGCCCATGCCCGCCGCGACGTGGGTGATCTCGCCGCTCGAGATCTGCGCTTCTGCCAGCGCTCGCGCGAGGTGGTCGCCGATCACCTCGGCGTGCCCGCGCGGGTCGCCGCTGTCGAGCTGCGCCCGCACGACACCGTCCGGCTCGATCACCGCCACGGCGGTGCCGATCGACGTGTCGATGCCCAGAATCACGCCTTCCAGCGTAATCGGAGAGCAGGTCTGCGAGCGCGGCGACGATCCGATCCGGCGCGCGGCCACGAACACCCCGTATGCGGATGCTCCCCCGGTACGTGCGCGAACGCGGCACTCCCCCGTTGGTCGCCGAGCCGGCGCGCTTCCGCTGGCGCACCGTGAGCGTCGCCACCGGTGTGGGCGATCTGACCGCGCGGGTCTCGCGGCGCACCGGTCCGGTCGCGACCGTTCTCCTCCACGGCGCGGCGGGAACGTGGACGACGTGGACGCCGCTCGCCGCATACGCCGAGGGCAGCGGCCGCGCACTCACCGACGTGGTCGCCGTCGACCTGCCCGGGTGGGGCGACAGCGCTCCCCTCGAGGAATCCACCACCGTCGCCGACGTGTCTCGCGCGGTCGCGGAGGTGGTCGTCGCACTGGGCTACGAGCAAGCGATCGTGGTGGGTCATTCCCTCGGCGCCCTGGTCTCACTCGACGTCGCCGCGCGGGAGCCGGACACGACGCTCGGCGCGGTCCTGGTCTCCCCCACCGGCGCCGCGGCGCTCGACGCTTCCCGCCGACCGCTCCGGGGCGGGATGCGACTGCCGGGCTTCGCCGGGATGCGGGCCACGATGCGTGTGCTCGCCGCTCTCGGGCCGGCCGGCGACGCGGTCGTCGGCGCGGTCGCCGCCGCGGGCCTCCTTCCTGCGCTGGCCCGCCCGCTGTTCGCCGCTCGGGTCGACCCCACGGTGGTCGCGGCGTTCCGCTCCGAGATCCGCCCGGCCTCCTTCGCGCGGGTCGCGCGGGCGGCTGCCGTCTACGACGAGGATGCGTGGCGCGCGATCCGGTGCCGGGTGGTCTCGGTCCGCGGCCCGGCCGACGTGTTCGCCTCACCCGGCGACGACGCCGCGTTCGCCGCGCGCATCCCGCGCTTCACCGTTCATCCGGTCACCGGCGCCGCGCACTTCGCCCATGTCGAGCGCCCCGACGCCGTCCTCGATGCGATCGCGGAGGTCAGGGACGGCGCGTGACGGTCACCGCCCGCGGCGAATCGGCGTCGAGGTCGGCCTCGTGCGCGGTGACTCCGCAGGCGGTGTCGACACCGCGGCCGTGCCACTCGCGATCGAGTTCGATCTCCCACCACATCTCGCGCAGTCCGTCGACCATGCCGGCGCCCCATTCGACGATCACCACCGAAGCGTCCACGTCGATGTCGAGGTCGTCGAGCTCTGCGGCGGACCCCAGCCGGTAGGCGTCGACGTGCACGAGGGGTGCGCCTCCGACCAGTGACGGATGCGTGCGGGCGAGCACGAACGTCGGACTCTGCACCGGCCCGCGCACCCCGAGACCCTCGGCGATCCCGCGGGTCAGGGTCGTCTTGCCCGCGCCGAGTGGGCCCGTGAGCACGACGAGGTCGCCGGCCGACAGCATCCGTCCGATCTCGACGCCGAAGGCGTGCATGTCGGCGGGACTCGTCACTTCCCGCGTGCCGAGCATCGCATCCAACCCCGTCATGACGGGCTCCCGTAGACGCGGGGCACGCGCGATCCGATGCGGGTGACGATCTCGTAGTTGATCGTCCCGGCCGCGTCGCCCCACTCGTCCGCCGAGGGGGCGCCCAGGGTGGGATCTCCGAAGAGGATCGCCTCATCGCCCACCGAGACGTCATGGTCTCCGACGTCGACGACGAACTGGTCCATCGCGATCCGTCCCGCGACCTGGAACCTCTCGCCGCCGATGGCCACCGGCCCCTGTCCGGAGGCCTGCCGCGGCACCCCGTCCGCGTATCCGAGCGGGATGAGCGCGAGCGTCGTCGGGCGGACGGCCCGGTAGTCGTAGCCGTACGAGACCCCCTGCCCCGCCGCCACGCGCCGGACCGCGGCGACGCGCGCGCGCAACGTCATCGCCGGGCGCAGGCCGAGGTCGGCGGACGTGCGGTCGTCGAAGGGTGACAGCCCGTACAGTCCGATGCCGATGCGGACCGCATCCAGCCGGGTCTCCGGGAGCGAGATCGCGGCGTTCGTGGCAGCCAGATGCCGGATCTGCGGCGTGAGGCCGAGGGACGCCGCCTCGGCGACGCCCGCCTCGAACGCCGTCAGAGCAGCCCGGTCGTCGTCCGGCGAGGCGTTGGAGAGGTGGCTGAAGATCCCCCGCACCCGAAGCCGCCCGATCCGTTCGAGGCGCGCGGCTTCGGCGAAGACGACACGGTAGTCGGCGGGGGCGATGCCGTTGCGGCCGAGCCCTGTCTCGAGCTTCAGATGCACCGCGGTCGGTCGCCCTGCGGTGGCCGCATCCGCCGCCGCGACGAGCTGATCCATGCGCGAGACGCCGATCTCGACCCCGGCCGCGGCCGCGTCGGCGAAGGAGGCGCCCGGGGCGTGCAACCACGCCATCAGGGGCGCATCCACCCCCGCGCGACGAAGCGCCAGAGCCTCGTCGAGGTCCGCGACGGCCAGACGCGACGCGCCGCCCTCGAGAGCGGCGGCCGCCACGCGCGGCGCGCCGTGCCCGTAGCCGTCGGCCTTGACGACCGCGATGACGGGCACCCCGGCCAGCGCACGGAGGTGACGCACGTTGGCGGTGATCGCATCGAGATCGACGGTCGCCTCGCGCATGTCGCCGTGGTGGATGCCTCTCACGGGGTCTCCTCTCGCGAAGACGGCGACACCTCGCCGTCGGCGACGACGTAGGCGATGGCGAACCCGGCGTCGTGCGACATGGTCAGATGCAAGGTCGTGATCCCTCGCGCCGAGACGACGTCGGCGGTCGATCCCGACAGCGCGAACCAGGGGCGTCCGGAGGCTTCACTCGTGACCTCGATGTCGGTCCAGTGCACACCGTCCGATCCGCCGAGCGCCTTGATGAGCGCCTCCTTCGCGGCGTACCGGGCGGCAAGGGAGCGGGGCTTGAGCGGGCGTTCGGCAGGCGAGAAGAGTCGCTCGAGGAGACGGGGCGTTCGGGAGATGGTGCGTTCGAAGCGGGCGATGTCGACCAGATCGACGCCGATTCCGACGATCATCGCGCTCCCTTCGCCGTCCGCCGTGGCGTCCGACGACGCCTGGCCAGCCTATCGCGGCGCCCGCCGTCGGTCGCGAGCCGGCGCCGTCGGTCGGCGCGCACCTACCGCGAGTCGGCCGCCTCGGCCGCATAGCCTTCGCGCTCGAAGCCGCCGGCGTAGGCGAGGATGCGTGTGAGGACGTACGCGGCCGAGTACTGGGCGATGGCGGAGAACTTCTCGGACAGGTCGCCCTCGCGAGCGACGCCGGCCTGCTCGTACGCGCCGGCTGTCAGGACCGGGTCCGTCTCCTGCGCCTCGAGGGCGGCGATCCCGGCCGCAGACTGGTCCCGGCCGTTCTCGAGGGCGTTGGTGAGCACCGCCTCCGACGCGACGCCGACGAGTTCGAGGTTCTCGTCGAGCACGCCGTTGTTGTAGTACTTCTCGATCAGCAGGGCATTGCGCGCGTAGTTGGCGTAGCCGTATCCCATCGTCGCGAAAGGCGCGTTGCCGCCCTCGGCCAGGTATCGCTCGATCGACGCGACCGATTGTTGCGCCGTGTAGGACAGCGCCACGTCCAGGTCGACGGCGGCCAGGGCGTTCCGGAAGACGTCGTTGGACGCGCCCCGCTGCTCGGCCGCGGGCTGGATCACACCGGTCTCGAAGGCCGCCCAGTCCGCGTCTGCGGCGCGACGGAAGAACGAGGCGATCGCCTCGAGGTCGGCATCGGGCTCCAGGGCGGCGCCGCCGTTGTCGCGGCCCACCTCGAAGACCGCTTTGGCGAACTCGAGATTGCCACGAGCGACGTCGTAGTAGACGAGGGGCATGAGCGCGTCGAAGAGCAGGCTGTCGAGGTCCGTGTACGTCGCTGCGGCGATGCCGGCGGCGACCTCCTCGAGCGCCGCGGTCGCGAACTGCAGCAGCGTGTACGAGTCGAAGGCGTTCCCGTAGGCGGTGATCAGCGCTTCGGCGTCTCCCAGGGTCTCGGGTTCGAAGGTCCCGAGCTGATCGAGGAAGGCGAGGAATTCCCCCTCGGCCGACGCAGCGGAATCCAATCGTGTGGATATGGCGTCACCGCCGGTGATGAGAAGGTCCTGCACCGTGCGGAACGCCGAGGCGGTGGCATCCATGAGCAGAGCCGCCTGGGAGGCCTCGTAGAACGCGCCCCCCTGAAGACCCTGCGCCTGCAGCGAACGCGATCGTTCGGCGTACGCCGCGGCATCCTCCGGGATGGTGCCCGCCGCGGCTTGGAGGGACGCGTCGAGACTGGCGAAGTCGCCGCGGGCACGCTCGTAGGTGGCCAGCATCCCGTCGGTCGCGCTTCGGAACTTGTCGTATCCGGCCGCACTGACCGCGGGTGCTCCCGATGCGGCGGGGCCGGGAAGGGTCTGTCCGGTGACGAGCGGATACGCCGTGGCGATGTCCGCGACCTCGACGACATCCACTCCGCCCGCCGCCCCGAGCGCGACCACGTCGATCTCCTGGCCGGCGGCGTCGATGACGTTGCGCTGTCCGGTCGGGATCAGCACCGTGGTGATCCCCCCGTGCTCGATGACACCGCGGACCTTCTCGGGGATGCCGCCGACGGTACCGATCGTCCCCATCGGATTGATCGTTCCCGTCATCACGACGTCCGGCGCGAGCTGATGACCGTGGAAGAGCGAGAGCAGCGCGACCGTCGTGATCGCCCCCGCGCTCGGACCGTCGACGCGGCCGTCGAAGGCGAAGCGGTAGGACTGATCCAGTGGAGCGCCGGTCAGCAGCGTGGCGACGGAAACGGCGTTCCACGATGCTGCCTGTGTCATGTCTCCGACGCCCGCCACCTCGTCGTGCGAGATGTCGATGCTGAGCTCTCCGTCACCGGAAGGCTCGACGGATATGCGTTGGACGGCCACACCACCGCTGTCGCCCGCCGCGTAGAGGATCGGGACCTCCGCCTCGGCGAGGCGATAGCCGACCGAGAGGCCGTCAGCACCGAGAGGAACCGCCCCGTTCGTGTCGTACGCGCACCCGGAGAGCACGAGCGCAGCGACCGTGAGCGTCGCGGCCACCAGGGCTCTGAGGGTCCGACGGCGGCCAGGCGATTCGATCACCCCTCGACGGTAGTGACGTCGGAGGCGACGCGGGTGAACTCCGCGCGAACGCTCCATGAGAGCACGATGAGAGCGCTCCCCCGCGCGGTCACTCCACCGTGACGGACTTGGCGAGGTTGCGGGGCTGATCGACGTCCAGGCCCTTGGCGGTGGAGAGCCCCATCGCGAAGATGTGCAGCGGCACCACCGACAGCAGCGGCTCGAACAGCGGCCCGGCGAGCGGGATGCGCAACACCTCGTCGGCCTTGGGCAGCACGGCCGCGTCGCCCTCCTCGGCGACCGCGATGACCCGGGCGCCGCGGGCGCGGATCTCCTCGATGTTGGAGACGACTTTGGCGTGCAGCAGCGCGGAGTGGCGCGGCGATGGGACGAGGACGAAGACGGGTTGACCGGGCTCGATCAGCGCGATCGGGCCGTGCTTGAGCTCACCCGCGGCGAAGCCCTCGGCGTGGATGTACGCGAGCTCTTTAAGCTTGAGCGCACCCTCGAGCGCGATCGGGTAGCCGACGTGACGGCCGAGGAACAGCACGGAGCGGGTGTCGGCCATCCAGTGGGCGAACTGCTCGATGCGCTCCTGCTCGGTCTCCAGGATCCGGCGGATCTTGCCCGGGACGGCCTCGAACTCTTCGATCTGGGCGGCGACGTCGTCCGCGGCGATCGCACCGCGCACCTGCCCGATGTGCAGCGCGAGGAGGTACAGCGCGGTGATCTGGGCGACGAACGCCTTCGTGGAGGCGACGGCGACCTCGGGGCCGGCGTGGGTGTAGACGATCGCGTCGGATTCGCGCGGGATCGTCGCTCCCTGCGTGTTGCAGATCGACAGGGTCTTCGCGCCGCGCTCCCGTGCGTACTTCACCGCCATCAGCGTGTCCATCGTCTCCCCGGACTGGCTGATCGAGACGACCAGGGTGTCGGGCCCGATCACCGGGTCGCGGTAGCGGAACTCGTGCGCAAGCTCGACGTCGACCGGCACCCGCGCCCACTGCTCGACGGCGTACTTGGCGACCATGCCCGCGTACGCCGCGGTGCCGCAGGCCACCACGATGACCCGCGAGATGTCGCGGAAGAGGTCGTCGAGGCCCTCAAGCTCCGGGATCGCCACGGCGCCGTCCCGGATGCGTCCGCGGAGCGTGTTGGCCACCGCCTCGGGCTCTTCGGAGACCTCCTTTGCCATGAACGACGACCAGCCGCCCTTGTCGGCGGCATCGGCATCCCACGTCACCTCGAACGGCTCGACATCGACCGGCTCGCCGAAGAAGTCCGTGACCTCCACGCCGGACGGGGTGATCGCCACGATCTGATCCTGCCCGATCGCGAGGGCGTTGCGGGTGTGCTCGACGAACGCGGCGACGTCTGACCCGAGGAAGTTCTCGCCGTCGCCGAGGCCGATCACCAGCGGCGAGTTGCGACGTGCACCCACCACGAGACCGGGGTGGTCCTCGTGCATCGCCAGCAGAGTGAAGGCGCCTTCCAGCCGCGCCACGACCGCGCGGAACGCCGCGACGAGGTCCCCGCCGTTGCCCGCGTACTCGCGCCCGAGGAGGACGGCGGCGACCTCGGTGTCGGTCTGGCTCCGGAACGGGTGCCCGTCGAGTTCGGCGCGCAGCTCACCGAAATTCTCGATGATGCCGTTGTGGATGACGGCGAGCTTGTCGTCGTCGGCGAGGTGCGGGTGCGCGTTCTCGTCGGTGGGGCCGCCGTGCGTGGCCCAGCGGGTATGACCGATGCCGGTGGTGCCATCGGTCATCGGGTGACCGGTGAGGTCATCGCGCAGCACCTGCAGCTTGCCGGCGCGCTTGCGCATGTCCAGGGCGCCGTCGTCATCGATCACGGCGATGCCGGCCGAGTCGTAGCCCCGGTACTCCAGGCGCGAGAGCCCTGCCAGGAGGATGGCCTGGCTCTGCCGAGGGCCGACGTATCCGACGATTCCACACATGAGGTCAATCGTAGGAGGCGCGGGGTGCGAGGACGCTGAGCGAACCGCCCGCCGCTGAGCCGGTGCTACGCCGCCGCCCGATCGGCATCGACGAGATCGACCGCCCGCCTCGCGTGGCGCACGCGTGCCCCGACCCATCCGACGGCGGCGCGCCACGATGCGTCTCTGATGAGGAGGAGATCGAGGGCGATCATCGCCAGCGAGAAGGGCCAGAGACTCAGCAGGAGACCGATTCCGAGGTGCATCCCCGTGATCAGTACGACGGCGGCGTAGCGAGTGGGGCGCCACAGGATCAGCACCGGGAACAGCAGCTGCACCCACAGCGACACCCACGTGCCCAGCACGATGACCGGGGTGAACTGCCAGACGAGGTCGCTGAGCACCCCGAACACGCGGAACTGATCGATGTTGAGGGCGTAGTAGATCGCGGTGCCGTCGAGCCATTCCTCACCCTGCAGCTTCAGCACGGACGAGACGAGATACACCAGGAGGATCTGGTAGACGCACAGGATGAGCGCGGTGTTGTGCAACCACGGCGCGACCCAGTCGGGGATGCGGCGACGGCGGATCGTCCGCGCCGGAGCGGTGCGCGGTCGACGGCGGCGCAGCCAGGCATCCACCGAGAAATGACGGCTGAGGTCGGCGAACACGACGAACAGCAGCACGATGCGCATGAGGGTGTCGCCGCCGTTGGTGAGCACCGTGCTGTTGGTCGACAGCGCCACCCAGAACAGCAGGAGCACGGGCGTCACCCAGCGCGTCCGGAAGCCCGCGATGAACACGACGACGAGGACGAGGAGGGCGCCGTAGGCGAGGTCGAACAAGAACATGCTGTCTTGGGAATACAGCGCCCGGACCCACTCCCACCAGCCTCGACGACTGGCCTCCGGCTCGGTCCACCACGCACCGGGACCCCACAGGTAGTGCCGATCGGGCAGGCTCGGGACGAGCACGATCAGCATCGCGATCCCGAAGAGGATGCGCAGGATCGAGAAGCTCACGGTCGCCCGCTTCTCGCCCGTCAGCCACGCGAGGAAGCGCGGCCACACCGACGTGATCGCCGTCATCGTCCCGCGTACCTCTCGATCACGTCGTCGTAGATCTCGGCGACCGCCGGATCGACCTCGCTCCACGGCATCCGCCACCCGAACGTCGTCGTGGTCACCTCGGTCTGCCTCTCGTCGTCGAATCGGTGCAGGAAGTCGTTGGGCTTGTCGCGCACGACCCGCCATCTCACCCGCTCGACGTCTTCGTCGAAGTACGCCTCCCCGACCGCCTGCGCGTACCGCATGAGCATGTAGTCGTAGCGCAGGAACCGGATGACGCTGCTGCGGCTGTCACCGAGCTCGTCGATCTCGTCGATGAGTTCGGAGTTCGGGATCGCCCGGAAGTCGCCGCCGTCGGCCGCCTCGATGAACGTGTCGCGCACGCGGTCGCGCTGATCGTCGGTGAGCGCCACGTAACGGCTCATGTAGGCGGACATCGCGTTGTAACTGTTCTTCGAGATGCGCGAGGGCGTCGGGATGCCGCGCACGGCGGCGTACTCGATGTCGGTGAGGGCGATCCAGTCGCTGTGCACGAGTTCGCCGTCTTCGCGCCACTGCACCTGGACCTCCAGCTCGCGATTGGCCTTGAGGATGTTCGGGGCGAAGACGTTCCACCGCTGCGTGAAGTAGGGCGAGAGCACCTCGCGGACGGCGGTCTCGACCGGCGAGGACGGCGTGACGTACGCCATGCTCACAAAGACGTACGCGGCCATGATCGCCGCGGTGAGGATCCCGGCGACGGTCGCGCCTCGCCCGGGGGTCCGGGGTGTTCGCCTCGGCTGCGGAGTCGCGTCGGCATCGGCGCTCGGTGCTGCGCTGTCGTGCACGGTTCCTCGCTTCATCGAGTGGAATGCCGGAACGGGCGCGCCTTGCGACGCGCCCGTTCCTCGAGGATGTCAGATCGTCGCCTTCTTCCTGCGGAGGACGTACAAGGCAGCTCCCGCCAGGATGGCTCCGATCCCGAGTCCGCCGATCAGCAGACCGTCTCCGCCGCCGCCGGTGGCCGGCAGGGCCGGCGCGGTGACGGTGAAGTCGGTGGTCTCCCGATCCATCGGCAGCGCACCCGACTCGGATCCCGTCACCTCCACGCGGTGGGCTCCGAGGTCGAAGTCCGCGTCGACGGCGAAGGCGAACGTCACGTTGCCCGCCGCGTCGGCGACCTGCGGTTCGAGGTCGAACGGCGTGGAGTAGACCGTCGCGGTGACCGTCTCCCCCGGCTCGAACCCGGTGCCGTAGACCTCCTGCGTCACACCCGTGCCGCGCTGAATGGTCGTGTACTTCACCGTCGCCTCGGCCGTGGAGTCACCACCGTCGGCATCGGCGTCCGCATCCGCATCCGCATCGGTGTCGGCATCCGCGTCCGCATCGGCATCCGCGTCCGCATCCGCATCCGCATCGGTGTCAGCATCCGCGTCCGCGTCAGCATCGGCATCGGCATCGGCATCCGCGTCAGCATCGGCATCCGCATCCGCATCGGCATCCGCATCCGCATCCGCATCCGCATCCGCATCCGCATCCGCGTCAGCGTCAGCGTCAGCATCCGCATCCGCGTCAGCGTCAGCGTCAGCATCCGCATCCGCATCCGCATCGGCGTCGGCGTCGGCATCGGCGTCGGCATCGGCATCGGCATCGGCATCGGCATCGGCATCGGCATCAGCATCAGCATCGGCGTCCGTGTCGGCGTCGGCATCCGCATCCGCGTCCGTGTCAGCATCAGCATCAGCATCAGCATCAGCATCAGCATCAGCATCAGCATCAGCATCAGCATCAGCATCAGCATCAGCATCAGCATCAGCATCAGCATCAGCATCAGCATCAGCATCAGCATCAGCATCA
>NZ_JAWHUE010000002.1:0-411367 GCF_034531355.1 Microbacterium xanthum | reverse complement strand
GTGTCAGCATCCGCGTCCGCATCGGTGTCAGCATCCGCGTCCGCATCGGTGTCCGCATCGGCATCCGCGTCAGCGTCCGCATCCGCATCCGCATCCGCATCGGTGTCAGCGTCAGCATCGGTGTCCGCATCCGCATCCGCGTCGGCATCCGCACCTCCCTCGGCCGCGATGGTGAAGGAGACGTCATCACTGGAGGCGTTGAACGCCTGTGTCGCGGTCACGTCGTACGAGCCGGTCGGCAGGTCGGTGAAGGTCACCGACCACGAACCGTCGGGGGCGACGGTGTCGCTCTCGGTGTCCCCACCATCGACCGTGACCGACACCGAGGCCCCGGGCTGGCCGGTTCCGGCGACCGTCACGTCTCGCACGTCGCCCTCGGCGGGAACCGTCAGCTCCGCGCCGTCGGCCGGCTCGGTGATGACGACGTCCTCGGCAGCCACGACGGTGAAGTCCACGCTGTCGGTCGAGCCGTCGACGTCCTGAGTGGCCGTGGCGGTGTATTCGCCCGGCGGGAGGTCGTCGAAGCCGACGAGCCACGAGCCGTCGGGCTGCACCGTGGCGACCTCATCGGTCTGACCGGCGATCTCGACGGTCACCGTGGAGCCGGGCTGGCCGGTACCCGAGACCGTCACGTCTGCGGTGTCGCCGACCCCCGCGACGATCTCGGCGCCATCGATCGGAACCTCGATCATCACGTCGTCCGCGGCTTCGACGTCGAAGGTGACCGAGTCGCTCGACCCGTCCGCCGTCTGCGTCGCCGTCACGGTGTGCTCGCCCTCACCGACGCCGGTGAACTCCGTCGACCACTCGCCCTCGCCGTCGACGGTGACCTGCTGCGCTGGTCCGTCGTCGAGGGAGACGTCGACGGTCTTCCCCGGGTCGCCGGTTCCGGTGACGGTGACGTCGGTCGTGTCGCCGGTGTCGGGCACGACGATCACGTCACCGTCCGCGGGATTGACGATCGCCACATCCTCGATGGCGGTCACCGTGATGGTCACGGTGGACTCGGAGTCGTCGGATTCCTGGGTGGCGGTGATCGTGTGCTCTCCGGTCGGGACGTCGTCGACGGTCACCGACCAGTCGCCTTCCTCATCGACCACAGCGGTCTCGCTGCCGGCTCCCGGGATGGTGACGGTCACGGTGTCGCCGGGCTGTCCGGTGCCGGTGACGGTGACGGAGGCCGTGTCGCCCTCATCCGCGACCTCGAACTCCTCCCCCTCGGTCGGAGCGGTGATGGTCACATCGTCGGCGTCGTCGACCGAGAAGTCCACGGAGTCACTCGAGCCGTCGGACTGCTCGGCGGTGACGGTGTGGTCGCCGACCGGCACCGTGGGGAACGTGTACTCCCACTCGCCCTCTCCGTCGACGGTGACATCCACCGGAGTGTCCTCATCGAGCTGCAGGCTGACGGTGGCTCCCGGCTCTCCGGTGCCCGAGACGGTCACGGATGCGGTGTCGTCGGCACCCGGAACCGTGAAGACCTCGCCGTCGGCCGGGGCCAAGATGACGACGTCCGCCGCTTCGACGACCGAGAAGTCGACCGCGTCCGTCGACCCGTCCGCGTCCTGCGTGGCCGTGGCCGTGTAGGCGCCGATCGGCAGGTCGGCGAACGTGACGGTCCAGTCGCCTTCGGCGTCGACGGTGGCCGTCTGGGTGTCGACCACGCCCCCGTCGTCGGTGAGCTCGACGCTCACCTCGGCGTTCGGGGCGCCCGTGCCCGACACCGGCACATCCGTCGCGTCGGTCGGCCCGTCGACGGTGAACTCCTCACCGTCCGCCGGGTCGACGATCGCGACGTCGACGGCCTCGACGACGCTGAGCGACACGCTGTCGGTCGAACCGTCGAAGGGCTGCGTGGCGGTCACGTCGTAGTCGCCGGGCAGGAGGTCCTCGAAGGTGACCGACCATGCGCCGGTCTCATCCGCGTCGACCTCGACCGGCGTCGTCTCGTCGAGCTGGACGGAGACGGTCTCGCCCGGCTCCGCGGTGCCCTCGACGGTGACGTCGACGGTGTCGGTGGGCCCGGCGACCGGATACTCCGCGCCGTCCTCCGGAGCCGTGATGACGACGTCCGCCGCGGCCGCGACCTGGAAGTCGACCTCGGCGGTGGTGCCGTCGACGTCCTGCGTCGCCGTGGCGGTGTAGTCACCCTCGCCCACGTCGACGAAGGTCGCCGACCAGTCACCGGCACCGTCGACGGTGGCGGTCTGCTCCGTGTCACCGGTCCCGTCGTCGAGGACGACGGTGATCTCGGCACCCGGCTCACCCGTTCCCGCGACGACCACGTCGGTGACATCGCCGGTGTCGGGCACGAGGATCACGTCGCCGTCCTCGGGGGCGGTGATCGTGACGTCGTCGTTGTCGTCGAGGGCGTTCGGGCCGACCGTCGCGTTGGCCAGCTGCAGGGCGACGACCGACAGCGTCGTCGGCAGCACCGTCAGCGACAGCGCCGTCTCGCTGAAGACCCCACCGGAGGTGGACTGGTTGTTGACCGTGAGGCTCGCCACCAGCGGGATGATCGCGTCGATGGCAGGCAGCAGGATGTCGTTCACCGGCTCGATCGCCGTGGTCGCGACCCCGGCGATGTCGGTGATGATCGCCTGCAGCGGCACGGCGAGCGCGGCGACGACGGCTCCGAGCCCGCCGGGCAGGGTCAACCCGAGGCCGAGCAGCTGAAGGCCGGAGGTGTCACCGTCGAGGATCGCGCCGACCGTGGTGTCGATGGACAGGATCTCGAGGGTGAGCAGCTCGACGCTCCCGGTGACGGCGAGCCCGCGCACCGCCTCGACCAGTTCGTCCGCGACGTCGTCGAGGAGCCCGTCGATGAGGGCGAAGACGGCGTCCTCGATGGCCTGCACGGTCGACCCGCTCAGGACCTCGGTGCCCGGCGCCTGGTCGTTCAGCGGCTGGATCTGGTCGAGGTCGACGGAGACGACCCCCGTCGACAGGTCGATCGTCACGCCGGGGTAGGCCGGGTCGGTGATCTCGCCGGTGAGCAGACCGCTGATGGCGTCGGTGAGGCTGGTCGCCTCGACCGACACACTCGCGTCCGCGGCACCCACCGCACTCAACGGGCTCAGCAGCGTCTCGAGCGCCGCCTCGAGCAGCGCATCCACACCGTCGAGCGAGGTCTGCACATCGCCGACCAGGCCGTTGACCGTGCCGGTCAGCGCGGCGACGGTGTCGCTCTGGAGGTCGAGGGTGGCGCCGGCGATCTCGTAGTCGCCCGTGGGGGCGCCCGGCGCCGCCTGGGAGGCGCTCGCGCTGGTCACGCCGAGCGTGAGGTCGAGTTCGGCGATGTCGTCGACGAGATCGGCGGCGACGTCCCCGGTGAGCGAGCTGACCACGTCGTTCAGATTCACCGAGAGGGGCCCCGGGGCGACACCGGGCAGCGGATCGACGCCGGTGCCGATGACTCCGCCTTCGCCCACCAGGCCGGACGCGCCGACGGACGAGCCGTCGGGCAGGGCACTGGCGTACTGCCCGACGACGCCCGCGTCGACGAAGGAGACGGGGAGCTGGATACCGCCGCCGACCTCGACGTTCACCAGGCTGAGCAGCGTGAGGTCGAGGTTGTTCGCGTCCGTCTCGTCGGGGAGGACCGTGCCGTCGTTGGAGGCCTCCGCGCCCTCGATGTTCGCGATCGCACCGAGGTCGATGAAGTCGAGGACGGTGCCGCCGAGGTAGGTGCCGGTCGCGTTCGACTGGTCACCCGGAGCGGCGCTCGCGCTGCTCACACCCCCGTAGAGGAAGAGTGCCGTCGTCGCCGCGACGGCCGCGGCGCGCAGCCACGGCGTCGTGCGGGAGGGTGTCCGAAGCGGTCGGTCCTGCGGTGTGGATGGGTGGTTCACGTTCTCTCCCCCAACGGAGTATCCGTTCGTCTGAGTTGCGTGCGGCGGCACTCTTCCACCGCTCGCCGCGCCAACGTAACGCGGGCTCACAGCCCCCTCGGAGGGAAAGATCAGGGTGAGCGCGCAACTCAGAAAAAGCCCCGCAGCGGGCCGTTCTCCTCAGTAGTCGAGCCAGTAGTGCGGCCCGTAGTCACGCGTCCCGATCCCCGAGAGTGCGCCGTTGCGTCCCGGAGGAATACGTCGGTGCATCCGCGCCCTCTGCTCACCCGCGCCGAGCATGCGATCCGTCGAGAGGAGATCGCGGTTCACGAGGACGCATGCGTCTTCGCGGGTCCTCTGCAGACGCGATCTCCTCTGCACCCGCGCGTCTCAAGCGCACCCGCGGGGAGCGGATGCGGCGGCAGGGAGAGAGAGAGGGGTCAGAGCTTGCGCAGCAGAACGCTCGATACGGCGTGGTCGGCGGCCTTCTTCAGCACGAGGCTCGCGCGGTGCCGGGTGGGGAGGACGTTCTCGACGAGGTTCGGCAGGTTGATGTCCCGCCAGTAGCCGAGGGCGCGGGGCACGGCCTCTTCGTCGGGGATCTGGGCGAAGCGGTTGAAGAACGAGTTCGGGTTGCTGAAGGCCGCCTGCCGCAGCGCGAGGAAGCGGTTGACGAACCACTGCTCGATGTCGTCGGGCTCGGCGTCGACGTAGATGGAGAAGTCGAACAGGTCGCTGACGGCGACGTCGTTCGGCGCGGGCGGCGGCTGGAGCACGTTCAGGCCCTCGACGATCACGACGTCGGGCCGACGGACGGTGACGTGCGCATCCGGGACGATGTCGTACCGCATGTGGGAGTAGAACGGGGCACGCACCTCGTCGGCGCCCGACTTCACCTCGGTGAGGAAGCTCACCAGGGCCCGCCGGTCGTAGGACTCGGGGAAGCCTTTGCGGTCCATGAGGCCGCGGCGTTCGAGCTCGGCGTTCGGGTAGAGGAACCCGTCGGTGGTCACCAGCTCGACGCGCGGAGTGCCCGGCCACCGGCTCATCAGTTCGCGCAGCAGACGTGCGATCGTCGACTTGCCGACCGCGACCGACCCGGCGACGCCGACGACGAAAGGCGTCGTGGTGTCCTCCTCACCCAGGAAGGCGCTCGTGTCGGCGCCGAGCTCCTTCGTCGAGCTGGCGTACAGCGACAGCAGCCGGCTGAGCGGCAGATACACCTGCGCCACTTCATCGAGGCTCAGCCGATCGCCGATCCCCCGGATCTGGACGACCTCCGTCTCGGCGAGCGGCTGTGCGAGCCCGCCTGCCATCCGCGCCCACTCCGCGCGTTCGATCTCACGGTAGAGCGAGAGCGCCGGGGTGTGCGGGGGCACCTGGTCGTCGATGGACATCCGCCCCATCGTATCCGCACGCCCGCCCCGGCCCCGGAACGGCGGACGCGGGCCGGGTACTACGCTTGCGGCGTGCGCTTGGGAGTCCTCGACATCGGATCGAACACCGTCCATCTGCTCGTCGCGGATGTGAGCCCGGGCGGGCGTCCGCTCGCCACGACGTCGAAGCGGACGGTGCTCCGGCTCATGCGGTACCTCGATGCGGACGGCGCGATCAGCCCCGCCGGCGTCGACGCGCTCGTTGAAGCCGTCCGCGAGGCGCGAAAGGTCGCCGCGGCCGAGAACGTCGCGGAGCTGCTGGCCACCGCGACCTCCGCGGTGCGGGAGGCCGCCAACGGGCCCGCCGTGATCGAGGCGATCGAAGCGGCGCTCGACCAGCCGCTGCAGGTCCTCGGCGGTGAGACCGAGGCGCGCTACACCTTCCTGGCGGTGCGGCGATGGTTCGGATGGTCGGCCGGGCAGATCCTGCTGTTCGACATCGGCGGCGGTTCGCTCGAGATCGCGGCGGGAGCCGACGAGCTTCCGGATGCTGCCGCGTCGGTCCCGCTCGGCGCCGGGCGCATGACGTTGCGGTACATGCCCGACGACCCTCCCGGCGAGGACGCCGTGGACAAGCTCCGCAAACACGCCAAGAAGAAGCTCGAGCCCCTCGTCGACACCTTCACCGCTCTCCCCCGCCCCGATCACGTGGTCGGCTCGTCCAAGGCGATCCGGTCGCTCGCCAAGCTCGCCGGCTATCCGATGGCCGGCTGGTCGGGCACCGAGCGGATGGTGTTGCCGCGTCAGGCGCTCAAGGCCTGGATCCCGCGGCTGGCACGCATTCCCGCCGACGCCCGGCAGGAACTTCCGGGCATCACCGCCGACCGCACGCTGCAGATCGTCGCGGCCGCCGTCGTGCTGCATCAGGCGATGAAGACCATGGACGTGGACGAACTCGAGGTGTCGCCGTGGGCGCTGCGCGAAGGCGTGCTGCTGCGCTACATCGAGTCGCTGTCCTGGAGCGCCCCCGCCGTCTGACCTCGGCACGGCATCCGCCGGCCGCGCCGAGGTCCGCTCAGACCTCCACGCGGCGGCGGCGCGAGATCGTCACGAACAGCGCGCCTCCGCCGATGAGCAGCAGCGCCAGGAGAGCCGAAGACCACGCGACGGTCCCGCCGGTCGCCGGGAGCGGAGGCTCTTCGTCGAACGTGTTGGTCACGACGATCTCCACATCTCCGCGGGGCACGCGGACGATCACCGACTCGCCGTCCTGTTCCACGCCGTCGACCGCGATCGTCGTCGCATCGGCATCGCCGGTGTCGCTCTCGGTCACGGTGCAGTCGGCACCGGCCGGCAGATCTTCGACGACGGCGACGATGTCATCGGGACCACCGATCTCGAACGACCCGTCGAAGACGATCAGGCCGGGGTCGGGGTGCGAATCGTCGACGAGGACGCAGACGACGTCGACCGGGAAGGTGCGGTCGACGCTGGCGGCGTCCGTGCCGTCGACGACCTTGCGGATGGTCAGGTCGCCCGTCGCGAACGCGTTGACCATCACCACCAGCGCCTGAGCGTCATCCGCGTCGGGAAGCGGATCGAGAGCGACGCTCGTGCCCACCGTCGCACCGGCGACCTCGCCGTCCTCGACCACGACGGCGACGGTCAGCGGAGCACTGCCGGCCTCGGTCTCGGTCACGACGCATTCGGCCCCCTCGGGAAGCCCGGTCCACGTGACCGTCTCACCCCCGACGATCATCTGGGTCATGTCCTCGGCGGCCGTCACCGACTCGCCCTCATACAGGCACGACAGCTCCACCGTGAACGGTCCTCGTTCGAGCGGGTTCCCGTCGCCGTCGACGGCGAAGTCGACCACGAATTTGCGCACGGAGACCTGGCCGAGCCGGAAGGTGTTGCGCACCTCCAGACCGGGCTGAGGCTGGTCGTCCACGCTCAGGACCGTCGAGTCGGTTTCGACCGTGAAGGGATACCCCGCCTCGGCGTCGGAGACGAGCAGATCACCGTCCGCGTCGTAGATTCCGGTCTCGGTCGCGCCCCCGTCGCCTCGCTCCGCGAGCGTGCATTCACTTCCGGTCGGCAGGTTCTCCCACACGGCGCTGGGCGATCCCTGATCGACGATGCGGATGCCGGAGCCGGGGATGTCGACCCGTTCCCCGTCGCGCACGCACGAGAGGGTGAGGACGAATTGTCCGGTGCCGTAGACCGGCACGCCATCGCCCTCGAAGGTCTTGGTGACCTCGAGCGACCCGGTCAGGTACCAGTTGGTGACGGTGATCTCCGCGGTGGCGTCGTCGGCGGCGGGAACCGTGACGACGCCCACCCGGTCGTCACCTGCGTTCGGGGTGACCACGACGGCGTCTGCCCCGCTCAGCACCTGCTCGGAGATGGTGCACTCGGATCCGGCGACCAGCGGCGCATACCGGACTGTCCAGTCGTCGGCGGCACTGAGCTCAGCCTGCGTGTCGAGCACGGTGTACCCGTCATACGCGCAGACGACGTCGACCGTGAACACCTGCCCGGTGCCGTACTGCTCGGCACCCGCCCCGGCGAGCTCCTTGGTGATCTCCAGCGCGCCGGGCACGTAGCTGTTGGTGAACGCCACCATCACCACGGTGTCGCCCGTCCCCGCGGCGTAGGGCTCGACGGTCAGTTCCGCCTCGGCGCCGTCGACCTGGTCACCGGTGTCGCCGTCGACGATCACGCGGCTCCAGGTGGCATCCGCGCCCCGGTCGTCGGTCTCGGTCACCGTGCACGCCGCACCCGCGGGCAGACCGGTGAACTCCTGCGCCTCGCCCGAGGCGAGCGAGAACGTCGCGTCGAGGACCGTCGAGCCGAGGAACGTGCACTCCGCGTCGAAGCTGTATTCGACCTCGTCGTAGGCGTACGGATCGCCGGGGGCGGGATCGTCTCCGATCACGACGTCCTTTCGGACCGCGAATCCGCCCTCGAGGTAGGTGTTGACCGCCGAGATCGTCGCCTGCGCCGGGTCCGAGGTCTCGGCCGGGTTGACGACGTCGTCGCCGAACGAGAACCGGAGCGCCGCCACCTCACCCGAGGTCTGCGGATCCGATCCGGCCGGGTCGTACGTCACCGCGGCCCCCTGGGACGACGGGTCGCCGGCGTTCTCGGTCAAGGTGCACTCCGCGTAGAGCGGCAGGGTCACGACCCCCCACTCGCCGGTGCCGTCGTTGTACGCCGACGGGGTGCCGTCGGCGGCGATGCGCACCTGGCTCATGTCAGCCCCGTCAGGACCGACGAGCGGGACGTCCTCCCCTCCTGACGTGCACGCGAGAGTGAACACGTACTCGTCCGGGAAGGTCACCCCCCAGTCCGGGTCGGCGTCTTCGACGGTCTTGACGAACGCGAGCTGGCCGGACGCGAGGGCGACGCCGACCTTGCGGGGCTCCACCACGCGACTCTGCACGGAGCCGCCGTCGTAGACGCCGGCCGAACCGGCCGCGAGGCTGTTCCACGCGATCGGGTCCTCGCCGGTGGCCGGGTTCGCGGTCGCCTCGGAGTACCACGGCGTCTGCGTCTGGAAGGTGAGGTTCACCGTCTCGTTCGGCAGGAGCGCATCCCCCTCGCCGAAGGTTCCGACGATCTTCAGAGCGACGACCTCGGAGAGCTCGTCGGGGGTGAGGTCGTCGGTGTACGGCTGCCACAGGTCGCTGTCGCGCGCGGCCACCTCCGCCGCGCAGTCCGCGTTCTCCGGTGCGATGACGCCGGTCAGCGACTCGATCTCCGCGGCGTTGCAGGCCTCGTTCGGAATCTCGGTGGCGAACCACATCTGCCTCGTCGCGTTGCGCTCGGCGAAGTTGCTGGTGATGTTGCCGAGGTAGACCGGGCTCCAGCGGGAGTCGCGCTCCCCCGACAGAATGACGCCCGTGTCGCCGACGTGCGGGAGGACGTCGATGCTGGCGATGGTGGTGACAGGCACGTTGCCGGCGTTGGTGAAGTCCAGACGCCATTCCTCGATGCCGCCGGGTCGCGTGATGGGCACGCAGGGCGTGGCGTAGAAATCCGCGCCCGCGTTGGGGCCGGCGCAGAACGCGTCGGGATCGGCGACGCCCACCGCGATCACGCCGAGGTCGTCGACGTTCGCCTCGCCCGGGGAGGCACCTTCGACGCCGGCGCCCACGCCCCTGACGGCTTTCGACGTCGCGATCGGTCCGACCGCCTGCGGCTCGGCGATCGTGTTCGACGAGCACGTCTCCACGCCCTCCGTGGCGTCCTGCCACGTCGCCTGCACGGTGTACTCGCACGTGTCGAACCAGCGGTCGGAGGACACCGAGGCGATGTTGTCGACGTCCGTGCCGGGATCGATCGTCACCGGTTCCTGCCGGAACATCAGCGCGGCCGTGACGACGAGCTCCGCACCGGGCTCCAGCACGAAATCATCCGGGAAGGTGAAGGTGATCACTCCGGTGCTGGTGTCGAGCGCGCCGGTGAAGGGGTCGATCGGTTCGCCGTCGACGCTCCCGGTGTAGATGGGGGTGTCGTCGTCGTACTCGCGCGGCATCTCGACGAGCATCGCTCCGGCATTGTCGGTCTGCACCTGGTCGACGAGGGTGAACCCCTCGATGGGCCAGTCGCCGGTGTTGACGACCGTGATGGCGTACGGAATCTGCTCACCCGGGTAGAAGGTGTCCTGGTTGGTGGTGGCGTTCTCGCGTCCGTGCACCTTCGTCACCGACACGCCGTTCTCCACGTGCGTGAGGGTCGTGGTGTCCTCCGCGGAGTCCGTGGCGGTCCAGGGTCCACCGGAGGGCCCTTGCTGCCAAGACCCGGTGGCGTCGACGACGACCGTGTCGGTGAAGACTCCCGCGACGGGTTCGCCGGGTGCCGGGTCGAGGCCGGGCCGGGTCGACGGGACGGGAGTGTCGTCGGCGCCCGCGATGCCGTAGACCAGGACCTCGCGCCGGTCGACGGAGAACTCGACATCGACGAGCGGGTTGGACGGACGCTCCCAGTTGAGGCCGTCGAGACGGCGCACGGTGTAGCGGATGCCCTGCACCTCGGCGAGGTCGACACCGGTGACGCTGTCCTCGAGCTGCGCGGCGGTGACGACGCCGCCGCCGGCCGCGGTCAGCCAGACGCCTTCGGTCCAGCAGGCATCGAGGTCCGCCGACCCGCCGCACGTCTGCACCAGGTCGTCGTCACCGTCGACGGCGTACGCGACGCCGGTCAGAAGGTCGACGCGGACCTGCTCGACGGGTTGCGGCAGTGTGAGGCTGTCGAAGCCGGCGAAGGCGAACGCGTTCCAGAAGGTCGCGGTGTCATCGGTGAGCGTCAGTTCCGTGGTGCGCACCGTCCCGGTCGGCTGGCCGGTCAGGCGCACGGTGTAGCCCTCGCGGGACTCCAGCTCGGTCCGGGAGTCCGGGGTGATGCTCTTCGCCGACTCGACGCCGTAGGTCGGCTCGGAGATGGTCAGGTCGTCCTGCGCGGTGGCCGTGGCCTCCTCTGTCACCGGGCCGCTCGCGTCGGCACCGGGGCGGGTCTGATCGACGACGGCGTGGTTGACCAGGGGCGTGCCGCCCGTCGTCGCGAGCGACTGTTCGGTCGTCCGGTTCGTGGCCCGCAGCTGGTACTCCAGCCGCATGCGGGCATGGGCGCCCGGCTCGATCATGCTCGTGTACGTGCCGTCGGCAGCGACCTCACCGGTGTGGAAGACCGAGATCCCCACCACGTCGCGGAGCTCTTCCGGAGCGAGTGCCTCGGCTTGGGCGATGGTGTACTCGGCGCTGCCGCCCCCGTCGAAGAAGACGGTGACGACCGAGGCGGAGTGGTCAGAACCCACCGGGAAGGTGAGGTCCGCGATCCGGTACAGATCGAACTCGTCGGTGATCGTCTCGGCGATGTCGGGATCCGGGTCGGTGATGGTCATCGTGGCGACCTTGGTCACCGAGTCGTTGTTGCCCTGGATGAGAGCGGTCACGCCGGGGTACTCCTCCGCGGGCGTGCCGGCCTGCGGGAGCCCGACGGTGGTGACATCGACGCTGTCGCGCCACGGGTTGTCGAGGTTCGGATCCCAATCGACGAAACGCTTGGTCAGGCGCACGTCCATCACTTGATCGACGATCGTGATGTCGTCGGAGTCCGCCGAGCGGTAGGTCTCGTCTCCCTCGACGCCGACCGCCTCGACCGTGTTCACGACAAGACCGGGTGTGCCGGTGTTGTAGGTGTAGTCATGGTTGGTTCCGAGGACCGGCTGGGTGGGTATCGAGCGCAGGTAGTCGCGCAGGCCGAAACGCAGGGTCAGGTCGCGGTCCTGCCCGACCGTCGCGGCGACGCCCGAGCCGACAGCCGGGTCGTTCGAGGGATCGGTGATCGCCGACGCCCGATCGGGGCTCTCGGCGTACACCGCCCGCAGGCCCACCGTGTCGGCGCGCTCCGCCTCGGTCAGCGAATACCCCGGGTATCCGCCGATCGACGGGTTCGCGGCGGTGAAGCCGTCTCCGAGCGTCACCCAGTCGCCCGCGGCGGTGAGCCGCTCGAAGTACACCTGGTCGAACGGGATGCCCGGGTCGGTGTCGGCGGTGATGGCCGCGATCCCGGTGAGGTCGAACGCGTCGAACACCGAGTCCTCGATCGGCAGCCCCTGCGCGCCCGAGGGGTCGGTGAGGGTCATCGTGTCCATCGGGATGCCGCGTGTGCCCCACGACAGGGTCACGTCGGTCGAGGTTCCCGAGAGGGCGGTGACCTGATCGGGCGACCAGGTCTTGTCGACGAGGTCCGGTCCGTCGCCGTCGATCGGCAGCAGCTCGATGTCGTCGAGGTCGTCGTCGGTGACCACGCCCTGTCCGGTGTCAGGGTTCTCGACCTGGGACTGCGCATCGTTGGCGAGGGTTCCGGTGACGTCGTTGCCCGAGGCGGGCCCGGATCCGTCGCGCAGCTCGTCGCGCAGGCCGACCTGCATGTAGGTGAGCACCGTGAAGCCGGGCTCGAGGACCTCACCGGGCTCGGAGGGCTCGAACGTGTAGCGGATGCCGGAGATGTCGTCGCGCATGTCGGCCGGGACGGAGTAGCTCCAGGTCTCGCCGGGCGGAACCGGCATGCCCGGGAACGCGACCCACTCCTCGGCGTCGGCATCCCAGTACTCGACGGTCATCGTGGCGTTCTGCGGCACGTCGACCGGGCCGACGGCGATGAGGTCGAAGTGGTTCCAGAACGCCGACGGCGTACCGGACGGGTCCACCGGGTCCTGGATCACCAGGTACTCCGACCCCACCGACGAGTCGGGGCGCACGCTCCCCTCGATCTGCACCGTCGAGGAGGCGCCGGGGCGCGAGTAGAGGTCGTCCTGGACGATCTCCTTGTCGACCTCGGTCCACACCCGGACGGGGCGCCGCGTGAGGTCCGCCTCGGCGTCGGCGGTGGCGTCTTCGCCGTTCGGGTCGACGACGGCCGTGTCGACCGTGTTCGTCGTGACGACGTCGTCGTCGCCGGTGACGGGCTCGGCGGTGACCGTGTACGGGAGGGCGGCGTAGGCCGACGAGCGGATGTCGCCGGTGTAGGTGACCTCGAATCCGACGACCTCCGACGCATCGGAAGCGGCCGGGAGGGTGTCGACGGTGTCGGTGGTCAGCGTTTCGGTGGTGCCGTCGGCGTAGGTGTAGGTGATCTCGGCGGAGGTGGCGTCGCGGGGCCACTCGAGGTCGTCGGTGAACCCGCCGAAGACGATGCCCTGGGCCGCGAAGTCCGGCTGGCCCGCGGTCGGGTCGGTGATCGTCATGGACTCCACCGGCGGGCCGGTGTTGTCCACGCGCACGGTCGCCGTGGTCGACTCCCCGCCGATGAGCACGTTCTTGTCGTACCCCTTGGTGATCTCGACGCTCGGCGGCGTGCTGGTGACGGTGGCGGTGGCGTCGGCGGTGTCGCTCGCCGAGCGGTCGTCGACGGTGACCGTCGCCTCGACGACGTTGGTGATCTGCACCGATTCGTTCGGCTCCAGGTCGTCCACGAGCGCGTTGGTCTCGGTCGCGACGCCGATCGACGCGACGTCCCCCTCGTCGTCGGCGGGGGGAAGCTGCCCGCCGTCGGAGGCGGTGAACGTGAAGGAGATCTCGGTGACGGTCCGGGGGTCGACTCCCGCTTCGTCCGGGATCGCGTCGGCGGGGGCGTCGTAGGGGCCCGCCGTGTGCGAACCGGTGTCGTCGGTCCAGCTGAGGGTGAACTGGTCCGCGCCCGCCGGGGGCGTGATCGGCCCGAAGCCGGTGATGTCGAGGTATTCGAGGTTTTCGGTTCCGGCTCCCGGCTCGGTGACCGTGACGGAGTCGACCGGCCGGTTGGAGGTGTTCGCGCCGCCGACGGTGAAATCGACGGGCAGCCCCGCCACCGCGGGGATGGTGTCTGTCGGATCGACGGTCTTCGTCGCCGTCGCCGCGAGCTCCTCGGGCACCTCGACGCGGATGCCGGCGCTGCTGTCGGCTTCGAGCCCGTCGGAGACGAAGGTCGCGGTGTTGGTCACCTCGCCGAGGTCCTGCGCCTCCTGCCACGTGATGTCGTCGGGCACGCGGGCGTTGACGGTGACCGTGACCGTCGACGGAAGGAGCCCCGTCCCGGCCTCATTCGACTGCGTGAAGACGACGTCGACGAGGCCCGCGGCGATATCGCTGTCGTCGCGGGAGACGCCTCCCGGCGAGACGGTGACGCTCTCGAGTTCGAGCGGCTCGGGGACGGAATCCGTGAGGTGCGCGCCGAGGCAGATGCCGAGGCTCAGCGACGAGCACTCCAGGTCGATCTCGTACGTGACCGGATCGCCGGGGGCGAGCGAGGGGACCGCGCCATCCGCCCCGGCCACGGTCTTCTCCACACCGATCGTGTTCTGTCCGTCGGTGTCGGTCTCGGCGTATGCCGGGAGCGGGGCGATGGTGATCGCCAGCAGAAAGGACAGCGACGCGGCGAGCCACCCGTGGCGCCGGCTGAGCCAGCGGGGTCGATCGATCGGTGTTGCAGATGCGCGGTGTGCTGGCGTTCGGCGCGACACGTACTCTCCCCCGGTGTCAGTCGGACGCCTTCAGCGTACTCACCGCCCCGCTTCCCCACCACCTTTCCCCAACCGACCACTCGGTCCACCACCCCGACACCCCACCCCACCCCGCCCTCGGCCGCTCGCCGAAACCACCCGATCGCGACGAATCCACCCCTTCCTGGCGTCCATTCGGGATGGAATCGTCGGGAAGGGGTGGACTCGGGGATGCCGCCGGGGCCGAGGCCTCGGCGGTGCGGATCAGACCTCCGCGCGGCGGCGGTAGACGCCGACGGCGATCAGGCCGAGGCCGATCAGAGCGACACCGCCGAAGAGCAGGCCCAGCGCAGGCTCACCACCGGTGCGCGGGAGGGACCCGAGCGTCGGGGTGGCCGGTTCCGGCGCCGCGGGCAGCTCGATCACACCGGCGTCCCACGTCGGGTCGATGCCCTCGGTGGCGCTGATGACCGCGTACGGGTAGTCCGTCGTCAGCGCGGCGTTGCCCTCGCCGAGCGTGATCGTGGCGGTCAGCCCCGTCGTCTCATCGGCATCGGAGTCGCCGGCGACATCGTCCCCGGAGAGGGACGAGGTGAACGCGTACATCTCCTGCTGTGCGTCGGTCAGCTCGAACTGCACCGTGTAGTCACCGGCCCGCAGGTCGTCGAACAGGTACAGGCCGTTCTCGTCGGTGGTCGTGTAGTCCACCAGCATGCCGTCCCCGTCGAACAGGCGCACGATCACGCCGTCGAGGGTGTGCTCGCTGTCGGCCTGCACGCCGTCCTTGTCGCTGTCGATCCACACGACGTCTCCGACCGCGTAGGTGCGGTGGATGAAGCCGAAGTCGAGCGTCGCGTCACGGGCGTCGTTGTCGACGAGGTCACCGCTGACGGCCACCCATTCGCTCGAGTCGAGTGCGGCGTCGCCACCGGCGTCCACGAGGGTCGGACGCAGTTCGGTCAGGGCCTCGATGGTCGAGGCGTCCTCCTGATCGATGGTGACGGTGTAGCTCTCGCCCTCGGCGAGCGCGGGCAGGCGGGTGAACTCGTAGAACCCGTTCTCGTCGGTGTACACCGGCTCCACGGCGTCGCCGTCGATGTCGGTGACCGCATCGCCGCCGGGCCCGGTCAGCACCAGCTTGACGCCGGCGATCGGGGTCTCGGCGTCGGAGGTGCCCTGCACGCCGTCGCCGTCCTCGTCGAGCCACACGTAGTCACCCACCGACACCTGCTTGCGGATGACTCCGGCGTCCCACGTCGGGTCGACACCCTCGGTCGCCTCGAACGCCTGGTCGGCGTAGTCGAGGTCGAGCTCGGTGTTGCCTTCGCCGAGCGCGATGACACCGGTGATGCCCGTCTCGACGGCCGCGTCGGAATCGGCGCCGAGCGCGCCGGCCGCAGCGTCGGTCGTGGTGAAGGTGTAGAGCGCTTGCTGCTCCTCCGTGAGGGTGAACCGCACGCGGTACTCCCCCGGCGCGAGCTCGTCGAACAGGTAGCGACCATCCGTGCCGGTGATCACCGGAGCGACACCGTCGACGGGGTCACCGTCGGCGTCCAGCAGGGTGACGCTCACGCCCTCCAGCGGCAGCTCGGCGTCGTCCTGCACGCCGTCACGGTTCTCGTCGATCCAGACGATGTCGCCGATCGCGTAGCTCCGCGGCATGAAGCCGAAGTCGAGCGTCGGATCGATCGCGCCGTTCTCGACCAGGTCGCCGCTGACGGCGCTCCAGTCGTTGGAGTCGCGGGTCGGGTCGTCCCCTTCGCCGGCGGGGGTGGGCCGCAGCTCCCGCAGCGCCTCGACCGTGGACGGGGCGTCGCGGTCGATCGTGACGGTGTAGGACTCTCCCGCCGGCAGCGCCGGCAGGTTGTCGAACAGGTACAGGCCGTCCTCGTCGGTGACCTGCGGCCCGACGGGCTCACCGTCGAGGTCGGTCACCGCCTGACCGTTCGGGCCGGTGATCACCAGCACGACACCGGGGAGGGGCTTCTCGTCGGGCGAGGAGCCCTGGATGCCGTCACCGTCGACGTCGAGCCACACGTAGTCGCTGACGGCGACCTTCTTGCGCACCACACCGGCGTCCCACGTCGGGTCGATGCCCTCGGTGGCGGTGAACGCCTGGTCGGTGTACGAGGAGGTCAGTTCGGCGTTGTCGGCATCCAGTGAGATCACGCCGGTCACGCCGGTCGCGATCGCCGCATCGGAGTCGGCGCCGGTGGCCCCGGCGTCGACGTCGGCTGCGGTGAAGCCGTAGATGAGCGACTGCTCGGCGGTCAGGGTGAACTGCACGCGGTATTCGCCGGCGACGAGCTCATCGAAGATGTAGCGGCCGTCTGCGCCGGTGACCGCGGGATCGACCCCGGCCACGGGATCACCGTCGGCGTCGAGCAGGGTGACGGTGACGCCTTCCAGCGGCAGCTCGGTGTCGTCCTGCACACCGTCGCGGTTCTCGTCGATCCACACCACATCGCCGATGGCGTAGGTCAGGTCGACGAAGCCGAAGTCGAGCGTCGGGTCACGGTCACCGGGCTCGGTGAGATCGGTCGACTCGGCGGTCCAGTCGCTCGAGTCCGCCGCGGTGTCGTCGCCCGCGCCCGGGGTGGTGGGCATGAGGCCCTCGAGCGCGGCGATCGTTCCGGCATCGTCCCGGTCGATGGCGACCGTGTACGACTGCCCCTCCTCCAGGATCGGCAGGTCGACAAACTCGTAGAAGCCGTTCTCATCGGTCACCGCGGTCAGCGGCGCGCCGTCACCGTCGACGACGGGTGCACCGTCGGGGCCGGTGAGGGTCAGCGTCACGCCGGCGATCGGCTCCTCGTCGCCGGAGGTGCCCTGCACCCCGTCGCCGTCGGCGTCGTACCACACGTAGTCACCGACCGACACGACGGTCGGGACCTCGGACGGGTCGTTGTAGAAGCGCACGGTCTCCACCGCACCGTCCTCGGCCACGACGATGCGCACCGGCTCGTCGTCGCGCAGGTAGCCGAAAGGCGCCCGCATCTCGACGAGGGTGTACGTGCCGGGCTCGGGAACGGTCACGGCCTTGTCGCCGCCGTCCGCGCCCGGAACCATGAGGCGTCCGTCCACGACGTAGGCGTCGTCGACCACGGCGTCGCCGGCGGCATCCCGGATCTCGAACCGCGCGTCGCGGTCGGTGATCGAGACGCTCTGGTCGTCGGTGTCGATCTTGAGGATGCTGATCGGGTAGGCGTTGGTCGGCGTGATGGTGGCGCTGGTGCCACCGATCGCGTTGGTGATGCCGACGTCTTCGGTGAAGGAGTCCACCGAGACCTTGACGTAGAGGTCGATGGCGGCGGAGCTGTTGAGCACCGTGTTCTCACGGTTGTTGATCGTGATCACCTCGCGCCCCTCGACGTCGACCTTCGCCGCGACGAGGTTGCCGGGCAGCGAGAAGGTCGAGCCGGCGGTCACGGTGCCGCTGTCGACGTCGGCGGCCTTGACGAACCCGTCGAAGCTCAGCTCGGCCGGCAGCACATCGCGGATCTCGGCGATCGAGACCCCTGCGGTGCCGTACGAGCCGTGCGGGATGACGCGGATGCGGTAGATGAAGCTGTCGGTGTCCATCTCGCCGCCGTCGACACCGACGCGCAGATTCTGCGTCCAGGTCTCGCTGTCGGCGTTGTAGACGGTCTTGGCGACTTCGAGCTCATCGCCGAAACTCGACGCGGTGATCTCCTGGCTGGAGCTGTAGACCAGGCCGTTCTTCGCACCGATCAGGCGGGCGTTGTTGGTGATCTCCAGGGTCTGCTTGCCGACGACGGGCTTGGTCGTCAGCGGGATCAGCACCTCGAGCTTGCGGTCCTCCGACAGGTTCTGGTCGGAGACGGCCTGCGCGAACTTGTCGGTGAAGGTGAACGCGATCGCGCCGGCGTCGTCACGGGTGAGGTCCCAGAACGAGGGATCGAGCGTGACGGAGCCGAGGGTGTTCTCGGACTTGCTGTCGTAGATCACCCGGATCTCCGCCTCGATCGACGCGAGGTCGGTCACGTCGAAGACGTTGGTGTCGGCGAAGTCGACGATGCGCGTATCGGCGGCGATCGACTGCCCCGCGGCGACGGTGAACACGTACGGGATCGTCACCGTCTCTCCGGGGGCGACCGAGAGCTCGTCGTCGGCGGTGCGCTTGGTGAACACACCGTTGTCCGTGCGGGTCTCGGCGGGGTCGCCCAGATCGACGAACGTCGTCGTCGCGGAGTTGTTGTGGGTGCGCTTCTGGGTGTCGTCGTTCCAGATGAAGGAGGCGGTGTTGCGCACCGTGTAGCGGGTGAACCCGACGCCGTCGGTGGACGGGTTGGTGTTCAGGAGATCCGTGATCCGGGCCTTCACTGCCAGGTTGTAGTACGTGGTGGTGTCCTGGCCGACGTTCACGTAGAGCGTCTGGCCGTCGACGGCGTACTGGTTCACGTAGGCGTCGCCCGCGATGGTCTGCTCGATGTTCCCGGTAAGGCCGGTGGCCTCGGTGAAGACGACGTCGGTGCCGTTCTTCGTCGTGGCGGTGAAGAACGACGCGTCGTCGGTCAGCCAGTCGGCCTGGTTCGGCAGGGTGTCCTTGACGATCACGTTCCCGGTGAGCCCGAAGCGCTCGCCGTCGAAGGCCGCGAACTGCGTGAGGTCGGTTCGCAGGGTGTAGGTCACGTCCTGCGGGGCGCTCAGCTCGGCGCCGGACGAGGTCGGATCCACCGGGGTGAAGGGGTTCACCTGGGAGACGTCGACGGTCTTGCGGAACGCGTTGCCGCGGCTGGGCTGCGCCGGCGCGGCGACCGACTTGCCCATCCAGGTCGACGCCTTCGAGGTGGCACCGGTATCGGAGTACGTCACCGTGTTGGCGAAGGTGGTCCGGTAGTTCCCGCCATCCAGCTCGACGGCGTCGTACGCGTCCTGGAGGGTGTCGCGAATGCTCGCGAGGGCGGCGGCGTCCGCGATGCTCGCGGTGTAGGTGAGCCGCAGCTGGGAGTTCGCGGGCAGGTCGACCACGGTCGAGAAGCCGCCGTCTACGACGGTGGCGCTGATCGGGAAGGCCTCGGTCTTCTTGTTCAGCCCGTTCTCATCCCACGAGGTCAGCTCCGCAGCGAAGGAGTCTGCGTTGATGTTCAGGCGCGGGTCGATCGCGTCGGCGATCGTCATCCCCGAGACGGCGCTGGTGGTGTCGATCGAGACGGTGTAGGGAATGGCGACCTGGAGCGCGCTCGCGGCGACCGCGACGACACCGCCCGACACCGAGATGTTGCTGCTCAAACTGTGGGTGCCGACGCTCTTGCCGCGCGCATCTGCGACGTTCTCGAACGCATCGCCGGGCTTCTTCACGATGACGGTGACGTCGGTCGTCTCGGCGTCGACGCTCCAGGTGAGCTTCTGAATGCTGGAGGACTGCACCTCGTCGAGGCGGAACGTGAGGCCCCACAGCCCCTGGTTGATGCTGGGGTCGCGGGGGTCGTCCACGGTGAGCTTCAGCGAGCCGTCGGGCAGTCGCTCGATCGTGTCGAGCACGGTGTTCCCGGGCGGGATCGTCAGGGCCGAGTCGGGGATGGTCACACCCTCGGGCACGCCGATGACGATCTCCTGCCCGTCCGTGAGCTTGGTGCTGTCGTACTGGATGTTGAGGGTGTAGTCGACCCCGGTGGTGACGACGGTGTTGTCGCCGTACTGGTCGGTTCCCCCCGGGTTCAGCGTGACCTTGATCGCGCCGGGTTCGGCCGCCGTCGCGGGGACGACCCCGGTCAGGGCCAGAAGCGCGGTGAGTAGGCCGGCGACGACGGACATGACCGTGGCGCGGAACGGTCGGTCACTCTGTGCGACCTTCCGGTTCTCGGACCTCGATGACTGCATGGCGTGGTTTTCCCCTCGATGTGGACGACGCAACCGACTCCCCGCGTCGGCGTGCACAGGCACGCCGACAGCACTGACTCGCCGCCGATTCGGGCGACGGCGAATCGCTCGCGCGGGGGTGGGCCCGCAGCGTGTGTTCGGTGTCGAAGCACTCGAAACTTAACTACATAAAGTCCTTATAAGCCAATACAAATGATCGATTCATGCGTGTATCGCGCGATAAATCGCCCACCCTTGAGGCTTTCTTGCGTGACATTCTGCGCGGAATGCTCCCCTAGGCGCTTCTTCGGGCTTTGTTGCGGATCGACGCGGCCCGTTTCCCGTCTCCTGACCGCGACGCCCCGATAGCCTTGCCAGGCAACGTCGGGAGGGGAGCCGAACCTTGTACGAGTCGATCGAGGGCTCGGGCCGCGAAGCGACCCGAGCTCGTCTTCTGCGTGCCGCATATGAGGTCTTCGCGGAGGTGGGGCTGGACAAGGCCACCGTGGAAACCATCTGCGCACGCGCGCGATTCAGCCGCGGGGCGTTCTACTCGAACTTCCGCACCAAAGACGAGCTGTTCCTGGAACTGATCGACCACGTGTCCGGCGCGCAGATCCACAAGGCCGAGGACCTGGTCCGGCGGTGGCGCGCGGCGGCGTCGGCGCCCGGGCTGCCGGAGACCTCGGCGGAGAGTCTCGCAGGGGTCATCCAGCGGATCGCCGTCGATGCGACGCAGAGCCGGACCGGGGTCATCCTCATGGCGGAGGTCCGCATCCGTGCGATGCGCGACCCCGAGACAGCGGAGGCCTACCGCGTGCTCCGCGAGCGGACACTGGCCCAGGTCGCTGAGATCATCACCGTCGCGGCTGACATCCCCGCCGAGACGGCACGCGTCGCGATCCCCGAGCTCGCGCGCATGGCGATGGAGGCGTGGGAGGCAGCCGCCACCGAAGCGGTCATCGCCGGGCTCGATGAAGCCGGTATCGCGCGCGCCGTCAGCGACCGTGTCGAGACGGTGGCTCGCCTCACCCTGGAGGCGTGGCCCTCGCCACCGGGCCGAGGGCACAGCTCAGTGGCTGCGCCGACCTCAGACGCCCACGGACGATCCGACCCCTGACGCCGCGGCTCCTCGCGGGGTCAGAAGCCCAGACGCGTGGCGACCACCGAGGCGAGCGCATCGGCGTGCGCACGGGCGTCGCCCTCGGATGCCGCCTCGACCATCACCCGCACGAGCGCCTCGGTTCCCGAGGCGCGCAGGAGCACGCGGCCGCTGTCACCGAGCGCGCGCTCGGCGTCGACGACGGCCTGCGAGACGACCGGGTCGCCGACGCGGGACCGGTCGACCCCGGTGACGTTCACCAGCACCTGCGGGTAGACCGTCATCACGGCGGCGAGCTCTGCGAGGGTCTTCCCCTGCCGCGCCATCTCGGCCGCGAGGTGAAGACCGGTCAGCAGCCCGTCGCCGGTCGTGGCGTACTCGCTCATGATCACGTGCCCCGACTGCTCTCCGCCGAGGGAGTGACCCCCCTCGTTCATGCGCTCCAGGACGTAGCGGTCGCCGACGGCGGTCTGCTCGACGCGGATGCCGTGCGCGGTCATCGCGCGATGCAGACCCAGGTTGCTCATGACGGTTGCAACGAGGGTGTCGTTCGCGAGGCGCCCGCGCTCCTTCATCGCGACGGCGAGGATCGCCATGATCTGATCGCCGTCGACCACGGTGCCGTTCGCGTCGACGGCGAGGCAGCGGTCGGCGTCGCCGTCGTGGGCGATGCCGATGTCGGCTCCGAGGCGGACCACCTCCGCCTGCAGGGGGCCGAGGTGGGTCGACCCGACACCGTCGTTGATGTTCAGCCCGTCGGGGTCCGCGCCGATCACGGTGACCGTCGCGCCGGCGTCGGCGAACGTCTCAGGCGACACCCCGGCAGCGGCACCGTGCGCACAGTCCAGCACGACGTGCAGACCTTCCAGGCGATGCGGCAGCGAACCCAGCAGGTGCACCACGTAGCGATCTTCCGCGTCGGCGAACCGACGGATGCGCCCGACGTCTCCGCCGGTCGGCTGGAGCTTGGGACCGTCCATCGCCGCTTCGATGCGCTGTTCGACCACGTCGGGGAGCTTCACGCCCCCGCGCGCGAAGATCTTGATGCCGTTGTCGGGCGCCGGATTGTGCGACGCCGACACCATCACACCGAACGCCGCGTCGGTGTCGGCGATGAGGAAGGCCGCGGCCGGGGTCGGGAGCACTCCGGCGTCGTACACATCGACACCCGAAGAGGCCAGGCCGGCTGAGACGGCGGCGGTGAGGAACTCCCCCGACACCCGCGGGTCGCGGGCCACCACGGCCGAGAGCCGCTTGCCGGCGGCACGACGCGCGTCCGCCGTACGACCCTGGCCCAGGACGACCGCGGTCGCCTGGGCCAGGGAGAGAGCGAGATCGGCGGTGAGGGGGCCGTTGGCCAGCCCCCGCACCCCGTCCGTACCGAAGATCGGCATGGAGGACGGTTGCTCGATCAGCGCTTCGAGTACTGAGGCGCCTTGCGGGCCTTCTTGAGTCCGGCCTTCTTGCGCTCCTTGACGCGCGCGTCGCGCGAGAGGAAGCCGGCCTTCTTCAGCGCCGGGCGGTTGTTCTCGACGTCGATCTCGTTCAGCGCGCGGGCGATGCCGAGGCGCAGGGCACCGGCCTGGCCCGAGGGGCCACCGCCGTGGATGCGTGCGACGACGTCGTAGCCGCCCTCGAGGCCGAGGAGGGTGAACGGGTCGGTGATCAGCTGCTGGTGCAGCTTGTTCGGGAAGTAGTCCTCGAACGCACGACCGTTGATCGTGATCGTTCCCGAGCCCGGGATCAGCCGCACGCGGGCGATCGCCTGCTTGCGACGGCCGACGGCTGCGCCGGGAACCGAGAGCACGGGGCGCTCGGTCGCGACGACGGTCTCGTCGGCCCGTGTCTCGGTCGAGAAGTTGGAAAGGTCTGCGGAGTCCTGGATGTTCGCCACGAGTGTGTCCTTGTCTGAGGCGGCGCTTACTGGGCGACCTGGTCGAGGGTGTACGTCTGGGGCTGCTGAGCGGCGTGCGGGTGCTCGGCACCGGCGTAGACCTTCAGCTTCGACAGCTGCTGGCGTCCCAGGCTGTTCTTGGGGAGCATTCCGCGCACGGCCTTCTCGACGGCGCGGACGGGGTTCTTCTCGAGGAGCTCCTCGTACGAGACGGCCTTGAGACCGCCCGGGTACCCGGAGTGGCGGTAGGCCATCTTCTTCTGGAGCTTCTGGCCGGTGAGGGCCACCTTGTCCGCATTGACGATGACGACGAAGTCGCCCATGTCCATGTGCGGCGCGAACGTCGGCTTGTGCTTGCCGCGGAGCAGAGCGGCGGCGTGCGAAGCCAGGCGGCCGAGAACGACGTCGGTGGCGTCGATAACGAGCCACTCGCGCTGGGCTTCGCCAGCCTTGGGGGTGTAAGTGCGCGTCACAGTAGTGCTGCTTTCTTGATCGAACGGAGAGGTTCGTGAATCCCGCTCCGGTGGTCGTTCCGAGGCGGATGCCGCGGGGAACAGGCCGGGTGGAGGGCTCACGTTCGCGGTGCCGGGCCAGCAGGGCACAGGCACCAAAGATCAAGGATACGACACGCCGCCCCGATCACCAAACCCCGGTCGAGGTCGGCAGGGTTGCGGTTGGGCGCAACCCTGCCGCCGTCGACCCCCGGGACAGGTCTGCTCGCGTGCGCCGTGCAGCGCTTCGAATCTCTGTGACCCCGTCACCATCGAGTGGGGTGTCTGTCAGGAGTGCAACCTTCCCCAGCAGCATTCCGACACTCACATTGAACGCCGCGACCGGGTCGTTCTCAAGACGTGTTCCGCAAGCGGTCCGCAGGATTGCGCCATGACTTACGCCAACAACAGGATGACACCGCTCCCATTGAAGGCCACGTGCGCAACGACCGCACCGGTCACCCTCCCCGTCGCCGCGACGAGACTTCCGCAGCCGATACCGACCACGATCGAGGCCACGACGAGCGCCCCCGTCGGGGTCACGCCGATCGGACCGATGTGCACGAGCACGAACATGGCGGTGCTCACGGCGATGGCCGCCGCGCGGGCGAGCCACGAGCACCCGCCGAGCTGCGTGATCGCACCTTGCGTGAGCCCGCGGAAGAAGAGTTCCTCGACGATCGGCGAGACGAGGACGTATCCGATGACCAGCACCACCAGCCCGAGCACGACCGTTGCGGCGTCAGCGTCGAGCAGCGCCCCGCCCAGCCCCCCGCTGGTCGGAACCACGAGCTCGACGATGCCCCGCATCGTGGCCGCGAGCGCGAGGCCGAGGAGCACATCGAGTCCGCGGGCTTCGATCCGGGTGCGACGATCAAGGTCCCGCCGTCGTACGCCGGCGACCCGCCAGGCGGCGATGACGGCGAGCACCATCGGAAGGTTGATCAAGACGATGTCGGCGAGCGTGATGGTCCACGCCGGCGCACCTGAATCGACGAGCGGCGACCGCCACGCCGGCGCGAGTGCGACCATGGCGATCGTCGCGACCAGCCCCACCGCGGCGAGGACGAGCGCGCGGCCCGGGCGTCGGAACGAGAAAAACGGAAGCCCCGGGGATGAACCCGGGGCTTCCGTCACGAAACCGTGGTGTCGATCAGGACAGCGTCAGCTGTTCTGCGCGGCGCGGCGGCGGGCAGCCGCGGCGGTCACGGCGATGCCGCCGAGGCCGACCGCGCCGATGCCGAGCCAGATCGCGCCCATCGGCACGTCGCCACCCGTGGCCGGCAGCTCGCCGGAGCCGGAGCCGCCGTCGGCGGCAACCGTGATCGACGTCGAGGTGATGAAGTTGCCGTCGGTGTCGGTGAGGACGACCTCGTAGGTGCCCGCGCCGCCGCCGGTGAAGGTCGCCGACGCCGACCCGTTGTCGACATCCTTGGTGACCGAGTAGACGGTGTCACCGGACGCGGCGTACGCGATCGAGGTGAGCGAGGCGCCGCTCGGACCGGTGATGACGAACACGACCTGGTCGTAGCCGCCGAGTCCGGTGAAAGTGATGGTCGTCGACTCGCCCGGCGCGATGACCGGGTCGGAGACGGCGCCGCCCGAGGGCGTGTACGCGGTTGCGGCGGTCGAGCCACCGAGGACGAGCGCGCCGGCGATAGCGAGCGCGGCGAAAGACTTTTTGAACACGGGACTCCCAACAGTTCCGAGTAGCGGCAATATTCTCGAGGAAGCGGTCTTCGGACCTCGCCCGACGAGAGGCTGAAGTGACCTGTGTGACTGCTGTGTGTACGAGAGGCTACCCCCCTCACGTTCTCCCAGGCTAGAGCCTGAGGTGCCGCGAACCAAACCCGCGACGTAAACGTCCTGTAAACGGATGCCCTGAGAAAACACCGAACGGGGCCGATGCCTCAGCTCAACGCGGTGCCGACGAGAGCCAACGCCACCCACGCCCCGTTGAAGGCGGCATGGGTGAGGATCGCGGCCCAGATGCGGCCGGTGAGCAGGACGAGGGTTCCGCAGACGAGTCCGAGCAGCCCGACCGAGACGACCTGGTCGAGCGCGAGGTCGCCGATGAGGCCGTGCACGAGCACGAACAGCCCGCTCGAGAACAGCACCGCCGCGACCCCCGCGACGACCGCGCCGCACGGGCGACGCAGGACGGTGTACAGCGCGACGAGGACGACGGCGCGGAAGAAGAATTCCTCGACGGCGGGGGCGATGATCACCGGGGCGACGACATCGGCGAACACCCAGCCGTCGGGAAGCCGGCCGCCGATCCGCTCGAAGGCGGGGAAGTCCGCCCCGCCCCCGGACGCGGCTTCGAGCCAGCCCTGGACGAGACGCAGCATCACGCCGAGAGTGAGGCCGAACAGCACGTCGATCGCACGGACGCGCAGGAGCCCCGCGGGGCGTGAGCGGGTGAAGGCGAACACGACCGGCCCGACCATGCCGGCCCACAGCAGCACCGTCGCCGCCGACGACATCCCCGGCCAGAGCACGGTGACCGCGGTCGCGGCGAGCACCCCCATGCCGAGCCCGCCCAGAGCCACGGCCAGCACCCACTCCCGCCATCGCCGCACGGTCCGCCCGCCCAACCGCCAGTCGGTCCGCCGCGAACGCCGACGGGAGCGATCGCGGCGCACGGGCGACTCCTCGGGCAGGTGCTCGAGGCGCTCGACGGTCGGCGCGACCTCGTCGCTAGAGTGGGCGGGCACGCGAACACGCTACCGGGGCCGGCGACGCCCCACGCACGCGAGGAGTCCACGGTTGGTCGAGCTCATCACCGTCTGCACCGGCAACATCTGCCGTTCCCCGCTGGCGGCGCAGCTGCTGCAGACACGTCTGGCCGATCTCGGCCCGCGGGTGACCAGTGCCGGAACACGCGGATTGGCGGCGGCGCCGATGACCCGGGAGTCCGCCTACCTGGCGCAGCATCTCGGCGTGCCCGCTGAGGTGTCGGCGGCGCACCGCTCGCGGTTCCTGCAGGAGTCCGACCTCCACTCCCCGGACCTGGTCCTCGCGATGGCCCGCGAACACCGTCGCGACATCGCCGAGCTCGCCCCCGCCCGCCTGCGCCACACTTTCACGGCGCGCGAGTTCGCCCGCCTCGCGGTCGCGACACCCGACGCCGACCTCCTCGCGGCCGCCGACGGCGCCGGGGCTGGTGACGGCGATCGACTCCGGGCCGCCGCGGAGGTGCTCGCCGCCCGACGCGGCCTCACCCCTCCCCCGGCCGATCCGGGAGACGACGACGTCGTCGACCCGTTCCGGCGTGAGTGGGAGGTCTATCAGCGGTCGGCAGCGCAACTCGTCCCCGCCGTCGAGGAGGTCGTCCGCGTCGTCCGGCTGGTCTGCGCACCCCGCTGAGCGGCTCTCCGCGGGCGACGGGCCGCTGAACGACCGCCCCACACCGCGTCACCGCCTGACACATCGGCTGTGGCAGGATTGGCGCCAGTATGGAGCTCACCGATTACATCCGCATTCTGCGCAAGAACTGGCTGATCATCGTGGTCGCGACGCTCCTCGGCGTCGGCACCGCCGCCGCGTACTCCCTCACCCGGGTTCCGCAGTACGAGGCGTCCAGCACGGTCTTCGTCTCGACGCAGTCCGGTTTCACCGTCTCGGAGCTGCAGCAGGGGGCGAACTTCACGCAGTCGCGCATGACGACCTACGCCGAGTTGGTGACCAAGCCGATCGTCACCAATCCGGTCATCGCCGAGCTCGGTCTCGGGGTCACCTCGGACTCGCTGTCGACGAAGGTGTCCGCCTCCAACCCCCTCAACACGCAGCTGGTGACGATCACGGTCACCGACCCCGACCCGGTGCAGGCGGCGAACATCGCCAACGCGCTCGGCGCGAGCCTGTCCTCGGCGGTCGAAGCGATCGAGAACACCACCGGTGCCGAGACCAGCCCCGTCCGCCTCACCCGCGTCGAAGACGCCATCCCGCCGCTGAGCCCCTCGAGCCCCAACGTGCCGCTGAACCTCGCGCTGGGCGCTCTGGTCGGCCTCGCCCTCGGCGTGGGCGTTGCCGTCCTGCGATCGGTGGTCGACACCCGCATCCGCACCCCGCGCGATGTCGAGCTGGTCACCGACACACCCCTCATCGGCGCGATCGCGTTCGACCCCAAGGCGAAGGAACGACCGCTGATCGTCCACGCCGATCCGCTGAGCCCACGTGCCGAGTCGTTCCGCACGATGCGCACGAACCTGCAGTTCCTCGACATGGAGGGCCGGTCGAGCTTCGTCGTGACCTCGAGCGTGCCGAGCGAGGGCAAGTCGACGACCACGATCAACCTCGCGATCGCGCTCGCGGACGCCGGAAAGCGCGTGGCTCTTCTGGACACCGATCTGCGCAAGCCGAAGGTCGCCGAGTACCTCGGCATCGAGGGGGGCGCGGGCCTGACCGACGTCCTCATCGGCCGCGCGCGCGTCGGGGATGTCATGCTGCCCTGGGGCCACCGCAGCCTGTATGTGCTCCCGGCCGGGAAGATCCCGCCGAACCCCAGCGAGCTGCTCGGGTCGAAGCAGATGGAGACACTGCTGAACGTGCTCGAGCGCGACTTCGACGTCGTGCTGTGCGACGCTCCGCCGCTGCTGCCGGTGACCGACGGGGCGATCCTGGCGAAGTCCACCTCGGGCGCGATCGTCGTGATCGCAGCAGGACGCACGAACCGCCACCAGCTCTCCGGAGCCATCGACGCCCTCGGCACGGTCGGCGCGAAGATCGCCGGGGTCGCCCTCACGATGGTTCCCACCCGCGGCCCCGACTCCTACTACGCCTACGGCGCCGGGTACGGCTATGGCTACGGCTACCGTGAGCAGCCGGCGAAGAAGCGCGGCACGCGACGCACCGCCGCGCCCGCCCCGGTCGAGCCCGAGACCGAGGCCGCCCCGATGGACGAGAGCTTCTTCGGCCTCGCCGCGCCCGACGACCCCGCGACGGCGCCGGAGACCACCGTCGCGGAAGCCCCGGCGCGGCGTCGCTCGACGGCGACCGCAGATGCGCCGCCGGTGCCCGCCACGCGCGCCGAAGCGTCCGGGACCGCCCCCGAACAGGCCCCGGAGGACGACTCCGCCTGGCGCCCGAACACCCCGTAACCCGGATGGCCGGGGGAAGATCGGGGACACCCGCGAGTGCCCAGTGGGGCGCGATCGCGCTCGTGGTCGTGCTCGCGCTGGCGGTCGGCGCGGTCGCGTACCTCGCATACGACCGCGCCAATCCCGCCGCCGACGGGCAGAGCGCCGCCCCGGTGCCGACCTTCTCGCTGGGGGTCGAGACGGCGTCGCCGACGCCCACGGCCGCCGCGACCGAGACGACCGAGGTGGCACGCGAGGACGACCGCTTCCTCTCGATCGGCAGCGCCGCGTGGTGGCGGTCCACCGCAGGGGCATGCGGGGGCGCGGAACCGCTCGTGGAACGCTCCGACGACCAGGGCCAGACGTGGGTCGACGTGACCGGGCGCTACCGCGACATCGCCGCCGTGGCATCGCTCGATGCCTTCGCCGACACCGAAGCCGAGATGGTGGTGGGTGTCGGCGAGGACTGCACGACCCAGGGGTGGCGCACGTTCACGCAGGGCACCTTCTGGGAGCCCTACGACGATCTCGTGCTGTCGGCGGGGCGATACATCTCACCGGTCGACGCCGCCATCGTCGAGACCCCGTCCGGCGCGGTCGACGCGCCCTGCTCGGAAGCCCGCGGTCTGCGCGCGTCGGGAGATGTCGTCGCGCTCATCTGCGACGCCCAGGCGTGGGTTCTCGGCGCCGATGGGCAGACATGGGCGCCGGTGGCGGACGCCGCGGCCGTTTCGGTCGACGGGGCCGACATCGTCCTCGCCGGCTCCTCCCCCGACTGCGACGGCGTCTCACTCACCCGCTACCTCGGCGCGGATCCCGAGGCTGCGCAGCCCGTGGGATGCGCCGAGGGCACCGCGGCCGACGCACCCACCGCGATCGCCGCGACCGCCGACGGTTTCGTCGTGTGGGCGGGCGAAGACCTCACGCCGGTTTCCCGCTGAGGGGCGCCGCAGCGTCGGTCCGCGGCACGCGTCACGGCATCGACTCGTGCAGCTCGCGCGCGCGGAGCGTGCGAGAGGTGGTCACCGGGTGGGTGGCCAGCACGACCTTGCCTCGCGAGTGCAGCTTCTCCAGGTCGTCGTAGGCTTCGACGATCTCCTCCAGCGGATACAGGCCCGACACGAGCAGCCGGAAGCTCCCGGTGCCGGCAAGTCGCGAGACCTGACGGAGGCGCTCGGTGCCGTGGGCGACCGACTCCGGGTCGTCGCGGAGCAGCGCGAGCTCGATGTCGCGGCGGTCCTCACTGGAGCGATACTTCTCCGCGGGCACCCCGAGGGCGTCGGCGACGTTCTCGGTGTCCTTGCCGAAGTTGTCGATGTACGCGGTCACCGGAGCACCACGGGCTGCTTTCCGGATGCGCTCGACGATCCCGGGGCCGTACTCGACGGGCGTGATGCCGATCTGCCGCAGGTAGTCGAAGTTCCGCGCCCCGCACGTGCCGATGACCCGTGCGCCGCGGTGCGCGGCCAGCTGCACCTGGATGCTTCCGACACCTCCGGCGGCCGCGGTGACGACGAGGGTGTCGTCGGGTCCGATGCGGAGGTTTTCGAGCACCTCCAAGGCCGTGGCTCCGGCGAGGTACAGACCTCCGGCGGTCTCCCAGTCGACACCGCCGGGCTTGGGCACGACATGGGTCTCGGGGACGTTGAGGTGACTGGCGTGCGCCCCGGTCCGCACGTGACCGACCACGTCCGCACCGACCCGCACCGACGAGACGTTCTCGCCCGTCGCGATGACGATGCCGGCGAAATCGCTTCCGGATCCGCGCGGCCACGGGTCATCCGCCCACGTCTCCTCGCGTCCGTTGCGGAGGAAGGCCTCCATGTGGTTGATGCCGGCCGCGATGACCTCGACGCTCACCTCGTCCGGGCCTGGGGGCGGCAGGGGGAACGAGTGCTTGGCGAGCACGTCGGCGTTCCCGTAGTGGGTGTAGCGATAGGCGTATGCGGCAGGGGACTTCTTCGTCTTCATGGCGACCTCCGGAGAGGTATTCCGGATGGAGCGCCCTCCCGGATGCACCCGTATGATGGTCGGACGCAAGGGGAGTACTCCCGTCTGCGGTGGACGCGTCATGACGGACGCGACGAGGCGTTCCGCGTCCACCGGGTCCGCGCGACCGGAAGAGACCTTGGCCCGTCAGCCACCGTCCCTTCAGGAGCCGCCATGTCCGTCACCCCCTTGGTCTGGATCGTCACCCTCGCGATCACGGTCGCGTTCTTCGTCTACGAGTTCTTCGCGCATGTGCGCAAGCCGCACGAGCCCTCGATCGGCGAGGCCGCGCGGTGGTCGGCGTTCTACATCGGCCTCGCGTTGCTGTTCGGCGTCGGCCTCGGTGCGGCGGCGGGGTGGACCTACGGCGGGGAGTATTTCGCCGGCTACCTCACCGAGAAGGCGCTGTCGATCGACAATCTCTTCGTCTTCCTCCTGCTGATGACCGGCTTCGCGGTGCCGAAGATCTATCAGCAGAAGGTGCTCATGATCGGGATCGTGATCGCGTTGGTGCTCCGTGGCATCTTCATCGCGATCGGAGCGGGCCTCATCGCGAACTTCTCGTGGATCTTCTACGTCTTCGGTGCCCTCCTGCTCGTCCTCGCCTATCGCCAGGCGTTCGCGGGAGACGACCACGACCCCGCCCACGGCCGCTTCATGACCTTCGTCCGGCGGCACCTGCCGGTCAGCGACACGTACGACGGCGACCGGCTGACGACGATGAAGGACGGCAGACGTTTCGTCACGCCGATGTTCCTGACGATCGTCGCCATCGGCTTCATCGACCTCATCTTCGCCGTGGATTCGATCCCCGCGATCTACGGACTGACCGAGGAGGCGTACATCGTCTTCACCGCCAACGCCTTCGCCCTGATGGGTCTGCGCCAGCTGTTCTTCCTCATCGGCGGACTGTTGGAGCGCCTGGTCTACTTGGCGCAGGGGCTGGCCGTGATCCTGGGGTTCATCGGGGTCAAGCTCATCCTGCACGCTCTGCACGTGAACGAGCTGCCGTTCATCAACGGTGGGAACGGTGTGGCGTGGGCGCCGGAGATCCCGATCTGGTTCTCGCTGCTGTTCATCGCGGCCACGATCGCCGTGGCGACGATCGCGAGTCTGGCGAAGACCCGCGCCGATCGACGTGCGGACATCGAGGCGGGTGATCGCTCCCCGTCGTCCTGACGGAGCGGCGGCGGCAGCCGCCGTCAGTCGCTGAGCGCCCGGAGCCGCACCGGATCGAACCACACCGCGCGGATCATCTCGAAGCCCTCGATCGCGTCGTAGGGCGAAGTGGACCGCTCGGAGGGGTCCGGCCGGTAGCCGCGCGGGATGTCGTCGACGTACTGCCCGTCACGGGGCCCGCCGACCAGAACATAGATCACGGCGCATCCACCGCCACCGCATCGACGGCGGCCGACATCCGATCGAGAAAGGCGATCACGGCCTCGGCCTCGGCCGCGCTCATCCCCTCGACGGCGGCGTACATCCGGTCGTGCATGCTCCCCAGGGTCTCGCGCACCTCGTCTTCGGTCAAGGCGGTGGCGCGGACGAAGATGCTGCGCCGATCGTCGGGGTTGGCCACCCGCGTGATGTGACCGGATTTCTCCAGGCGATCCAGCAGAGCCGTCATGGAGGCCGTGGAGACCCCGAGGTAGGCCGCGAGCTCGACCGGACGCACGAGGGTGTCGCCGCGTCGGATGAGGTAGCGCAGGACGAGCAGTTCGTTCTCGCCCATCGCCATGGATTCCCGGGTACGTCGCCGCATCGCCATCTCAGCGGCGCGGTACAACCGCAGGGCCTCGAGCACGGCGCGCGATCTCGCGCGGGCATCGGCGAGGTCCGCTTCGTACCAGTAGCCGGCGAGGTCCACGTTCATCGGTGTCGCCGCACCGACATTCGGCCGGACGGGAGCGGACGTGCTCCGCTCGATGTCTTGTGCTGTCTTCACCGCTTCCTCCTCTCCGTGCGACCGATCGATTTTTCCCTTTCTTGCGAAGTAACTAGACAAGCTAGTAAAAATACGTAAGAGTAAGTCACATCGTAATCCACTTGAGCTTGAAGGGGAATCTCATGGGACGCCTTTACTACGCGAACGCCGTCGAACCGATCGAGCTGCCCGACCGGCTCCTGGCGCACGTCAAGGTGATCGTCGGCACGAAGCTGCGCCGCGGCGAGAGCTTCACGCTCTCGTGGAAGCACGCGGCCGATCAGGAGGAGGGGCGGACCACGCTGTGGCTCCAGCCGTCGATCCCCCTGCGCTTCGTCTTCGAATCCGCCGAGCCGGAGAAGCTCAACCAGCCGATCCTGAAGCACATGGCCGAGATGGCCAACTCGTCGGCGGGCCTCACCGTCGACCTCGACGAGGAGATCCCCGAGATGGAGGCGCCCCAGGCGCCCACTCGGATGCGACCGATCACATCGCGCACACCGGTGCGCGCACGAACCACGGTCGCCGCCTGATCGGCCGACCCATCGGGAGCACCCCCCTCAGACCGGGTGCTCCTTCCCCGGCCGGCGCGGCGGAGACCCCCACTCCCCGCGCCGGCCTCCCACCCTCAGGTGGGAATGGCAGACATCAGCTGCAGCAGGTTCCCCCGCCGATGTCGGTGGAGCACACCCCCGTCGCCGGCAGGTCCAGTTGCACCGCCGTCGCGGCGCGCATATCGCCGTCGAGCCACGCGGCGATGGATCGCACCTGCTCGTATCCGGTGGCGAGCAGGAACGTCGGAGCGCGGCCGTAGGACTTCATACCGACGATGAAGAAGCCCTTCTCCGGGTGGGTCAGCTCCCCGAAACCGTGCGGCTCGACCGTGCCGCACGAGTGGAGATTCGGGTCGATGAGCGGCGCGAGTCGCCGGGGCGCTTCGACGACGTCGTCGAGGTCGAAGCGGATCTCGCGCAGCATGTCGAGGTCGGGGCGGAACCCGGTCGCATTGACGACGACGTCGCTGACGTGTGTCGCCGCTTCGCCGTGTCGCGTGCCCGTCAGGCGAACTCCCGCCTCGCAGGCGTCGACGGCCGAGATCTCGAACGAGTCGACCTTCTGCACGCGCCCCTGCGCCACCAGTCGGTCGAGCTTCGACCCGAGCGCCGCACGATACGCCAGGTCATCGTCTTCGGAGGAGGTCACGCGCGCGGCGGCGGCGTTGCGGATGAGCCACGTCACGCGGGTCTCGGGATCGTCGGCAGCCAGGTCGGCCAGCGCGAGCAGGGTGTTGGCCGCGGAGTGCCCGGCACCGACGACCGTGGTGTGGCGGCCGGCGAACAGGGCACGATCGACCCCCGACACGTCAGGCAGGGCGTGCACGATGCGGTCCCCCGCTCCGGACCCGAGCGGTGTCAGGCCGGTCGACGAGAGCGGGTTCGGCGAGGTGTAGGTGCCGGACGCGTCGATCACCGCCCGCGCGACGATCTCGCGAACCTGCCCGTCGCTCTCGCGGACGCGCAGCACGAACGGCGTGGTGTCCCTCCCGGCACTGCGCGTGCGGTCCATGCCGCGTCGGGCGACGGCGGTGACGGTCACCCCCACGCGGATGCGTCCGTCGAGCGCCGCGGTGCGCGAGAGCGGCTCGAGGTAGCGCCCCACGAGGTCGGCGCCGTTGGGCACCCGCCCCAGGCTCGGCTCTTCCCACCCGTCCGCCTCGAGCAGGCGCCGCGCGGCCGGATCGATGAGGTATCGCCACGGGGAGAACAGCCGGGTGTGGCCCCACCGCCGGATCGCGGCGCCGACCCGCTCGCCCGCCTCGAGGACCTCGAACGCGATCCCCCGCTCGGCCAGATGGGCGGCGGCGGCCAGACCCACCGGCCCGGCTCCGATGATCGCGACCGGCAGTCCGGTGAGGGCGTCGGCGACGGACGCACGGGGGGTCAGGTCGAGCAGGGTCACGGGATCCTCCGGAGATATCGAGATCGGTCGATACAGTCTCCGCGCCTATATCGATGTTTGTCAATATCGATTAGTATCGATGGATGCCGACCGCCCTCCCCCTCCTTCCGCGCGAGAGCGACGACGCCGCGTGCGGGCGCCCCGCCCCTGCCGCAGCACTTTCCGACACGGACGCCACCGACCTCGCGCGCGCACTGAAGGCACTCGCGGATCCGACTCGGCTGCGACTGCTGTCGATCGTGGCGGCCTCGCCCGACGGCGAAGCGTGCGTGTGCGATCTCACCGAGCCGGTGGGCCTGTCGCAGCCGACCGTTTCACACCACCTGAAAGTCCTGACCGAAGCCGGATTTCTGATCCGCAGCAAGCGCGGCACGTGGGCGTACTTCCGCGTCGTCCCGGGGGCGGTCGATCGCATCGCCGCCCTCCTGCCCCGGTGACGGGCCGGCGAGGCCGGAGATCGGCGCAGCCCGGATAGCGGCGCAGTCCGCATCGCACAGACACGAAGGGGCCCCTCGCCTACCCGATGGCGAGGGGCCCGGAATCCGTGGTGTCCGCGTGCCTTCCCCAAGGTCGCTGTCCACGTCTTCCCGCAGGCGGCAGATACGTCGCTGACATCCGAGCACTGGGAGAAAATCGGATGCGCTGGCGACGTCCCGAACTGCCGTATGGAGATCGTTTCGTGCCCTGCAGGATCGATCCTCCCGCGTCGCGAGGCTCGACCGGAGGCCCTTGACGGATCGCGCGGAATGGTCTAGTCGCGATACTTGCATAGGTGTCCGTCTATCTGACATAGGATGTCCGGGTGCTCCCCTCACCGACCGACGGGCCCGGCGCGGGCGGGTCGTGGCTCGATCGCGGATCGGCGGAGGACCTCGCTCGCACACTTCGGGCCGTCGCAGACCCGACACGTCTGCAGCTGTTGAGCGTCATCCTGTCGTCGGCCGGCGAGCGCGCGACGGTGTCGCACCTCACCGAGGTTCTCCACCTCACCCAACCGACGGTGACCCATCACGTGCGCATCCTCGTCGAAGACGGTCTGCTCCGGCGGGAACGCGAGGGGAAGTTCATCTGGCTCTCCATCGATCCCGCGCGCCGAGCCGCCGTCGAGGATGTGCTGCGATGAACGCCGCGCCGCACCGCGTCGGGCGGCCGCTCGATGCGGACTCAGCCCGGATGCGCGCGCAGCAGGCCGCGGCGCTCGGCGACTCAGCGGCCCTGCGCGTGCTCAGCGCATTGGCTGCGGGCGTTGCCGCGCCCGACCTGGCCGGCGTGCTCTTCCTTTCTGCGGAACGAGCGGAAGAGGCGCTGCTGCGCCTCGCATCCGTCGGACTGATCCATCCCGACGGGGCCGACGGGTACGCCCTGAACGGAGAGACGTGGGTGCGATTCGGGCGCTTGCTCGTCGAGGCGCCGCCGCAGCACTCGGGGGACGAACCCGCCACCCCGCGGCCCACGGCCCTGCCGGTCGCCATCGCGAGCGTCGCCCGCAATCTGTCCTACCGGTTCAGCTCCACCTTCAGCCCCGAGACCGTGTCGCGATACGTCGCCGAGAGCTACCTGCTCCTCAGCGAGCGAGCCCGGGTGCGCACGCACCTGGCGGCCCTGACCGCACGCTACGCGGCGGACCGGCTCGATGCGCTGGCCTCCGCACAGGGACTGATCCTGCGTGACACGCCGGAGGTCCTCTTCGTCTGCGTGCAGAACGCCGGCCGCTCGCAACTCGCCGCCGCGTTCCTTCGGCATCTGGCCGGCGACCGCGTGCACGTCCGCACGGCGGGATCCGCGCCGGCGGGCGAGGTGCATCCGCGTATCATCGCCGCACTCGATGAGGTGGGGGTGCCGATCAGCGACGAGTACCCCAAGCCTCTGACGGATGAGGTCGTGCAGGCGGCCGATTACGTCGTGACGATGGGATGCGGCGACGCGTGTCCGGTGTATCCGGGGCGCCGCTACAGCGACTGGGATCTGCCGGACCCCCTCGATCTCGACGAGGACGGGATGCGGCTCGTGCGGGACGAGATCCGCACGCGCATCGACGACCTGCTGATCGAGCTCGGCTTCGACCGCTGACGGAGACCGGGCGTTCAGACCGCCAGGCGGTACCCGACGCCGCGCACCGTCTCGATGGCGGTCGCGCCGCGGGCGGCGGTCGCCTCGAGACTGCGCCGCACGCCGGCGACCGCGACGCGGACGGTCGCCAACGGGTCGGCGGTGCCGCCCGCGTGCGCCCGCGCCAGTTCACCGATCGGGGCGACGCGGGGGTGGCACCGCACGAGATCCCACAGCAGGTCGAATTCGCGCGGGGTGACCTCGACCGGTCGCCCCGCCAGTTCGACGCGGTGACGACCTGCGTCGACGGTGAGCTCGCCGACGCTGATGGCGGCGAGGGGATCTGCGGCGATCGGGAGAGCACTGAGTTCCCGTGCCAGCCGGTCGGGTGAAAGCGGTAAGGACACCATCCCCCGCACGCCCACATCGAGTGCGGGGGCCGCCAGCGAAGGCGCCACCCCGACCGGCATTCCCAGCAGCACCCCGGCACCGCTGGTGGCCACGGCCACCTCGAGGGTGCCGACGAGGTCGTCGCACGGGAAGTCGGCGGCGACCACGAGGATCGCGTGCCGGTCGTGCACCACGTCGGTCAGCGCCGGCAGGATCTCCTCCCGCGTGTGCACGGCGATCCCGGCACGGCGATACTCGGCCGGGGTGCCGCGCACCAGGCGCGGCCCCCGACCCAGCACGACGACCTTGGCCGCCCCCGCGATGGGGTCGTCTCCCGCTCGCGACGCCGGTGGCGCGAGGAGGGTCATCCGAATCGCCCGCTGATGTAGTCCTCGGTGCGCTGATCCCGCGGGTTCTCGAAGATCTGCGAAGTCTGCCCGTACTCCACGAGCACGCCGGTGCGGTCGCCCGAGGTCTCATCCGCCAGCGCGGTGAAGAACGCGGTCCGATCGGCGACGCGGGCGGCCTGCTGCATGTTGTGCGTGACGATGACGATCGTGTAGTCGTCGCGCAGTTCGCGCATGAGGTCTTCGATGCGCATCGTGGCGATCGGGTCGAGCGCAGAACACGGCTCGTCCATGAGGATCACGTCGGGCTGAACGGCGATGGTGCGGGCGATGCACAGGCGCTGCTGCTGACCACCCGACAACCCGAACGCGGACTGCTTGAGCTTGTCCTTGACCTCCCCCCACAGCGCCGCGCGGGTGAGGGCCTCTTCGACGAGATCGTCCATGGAGTCGACCTTCATGCCGGTGACCCGCGGACCGTACGCGATGTTGTCGTAGATCGACTTCGGGAACGGGTTCGGCTTCTGGAAGACCATGCCGATGCGGCGGCGGACCTCGATCGGATCCACGCCCTTGGCGTAGATGTCCTGATCGAGGAACATGACCTTGCCGTCGACGCGGGCACCCTCGACGAGATCGTTCATGCGGTTCAGCGAACGCAGCAAGGTGGACTTGCCGCATCCGGACGGACCGATGAGGGCCGTGATCTCGTTCTTGCCGAAGTCGAGGTTGACCCCCGTGACGGCACGGAAATCGCCGTAGGAGATGTCGACGTCCTGGGCGCTGATGAGCGTGCTGGGGTTCTCAGGCAGAGGAGCGTGACCGCCGGCAGCATGGAAGTGCGGGTGCGGCTGGTCCTGGGTCGTGGAGGTGTCGCTCACGGTTACCACCGTTTCTGGTACTTGTTGCGGATGAAGATGGCCAAGGCGTTCATGAGAAGGAGCACGCCGAGCAGCAGCACACTGGTCGCGGCGGCGAGCTGGTGGAACCCCTCCTGCGGGCGCCCGGTCCAGTTGAAGATCTGGATCGGGAGGGTCGTGTACCCGCTCATGAGACCGTTCGGGTCGAAGGTGATGTAGACGAGCGCACCGAGCACGAGCAGCGGAGCGGCCTCACCGAGCGCTCGCGAGAGCGCGAGGATCGAGCCGGTCGCGATGCTCGGCACCGAGGCCGGGAGGACCTGCCGCCACACGGTCTGCCACCGCGTCGCACCGAGCGCGAGCGATCCGTCACGGATCTCGCCGGGAACCGCCCGGAGCCCCTCGCGGGTGGAGATGATGATCACCGGCAGGATCAGCAGCGACAGCGCGAGGGCGCCGCCGATGACGATGTTCTTGTTCGCCACCTGCAGCATCGCGAGGAATCCGAGCGCGAGCAGACCGTAGATGATCGAGGGCACCGCGGCGAGATTCTGCACGTTGAGCTCGATCAGCCGGTTGAACCAGTTCTTCTTGTCGGCGAACTCCTCCATGTGGATGGCAGCGGCGATACCCAGCGGCAACGTCATCACGGCGGTGGTGGCGATCACCCACAGCGAGCCGAGGATCGCCGGGCGCGCTCCGGCCTCGTCGGGGTCGGCGGCGGGGTAGTTCGTGAACAGCGTCGGGGTGAGCTTGGTCCACCCGTCGAGGAGGATCGTCACGAGCAGCGTCGCCAGCACCGCGAAGGCGATGAGCAGCGACAGCCACAGGGCGATGTAGAACAGGAGCGGACCGGGCTTGCGTTCACCGCTGCGCCCGCTGGTGTCCAGCTTGTCGGTGATGCGCACCTCACGGGTGCGGTCCTTCGTCGCGAGGGACATCAGTAGGCCTCCCGGAAGCGGCGGACGAGTCGGATGCTGATGAAGTTGATCAGCAGGGTGATGAGGAACAGCAGCAGGCCGACGGCGAACAAGGTGTTGTACTCCAGGCTCCCCACGCGCGAGTCGCCGAGGGCGGCATTGGCGATGAAGCCGGTCATCGTCTGCCCCTGTTCGAGGGGGTTGGTGACGATCTGCGCCTGGTTTCCGGCGGCGATCGCGACGATCATCGTCTCGCCAACGGCACGGGAGACGCCCAGCACCACGGCGGCGACGATGCCCGACAGCGCCGCAGGGAAGACCACCCGCAACGAGGTCTGCATGCGGTTGGCGCCGAGGGCCGCGCTTCCCTGTCGCATCGCGGTGGGAACGGCCGACATGGCGTCTTCCGAGATCGACGCGATGGTCGGGATGATCATGACACCCATCACAAGCCCGGCCGCGAGGACACTGAAGGCACCCGTCGGCAGGTTCAGCCAGTCCTTCAGCACGACGTTCTGCACGAACTGGAGGGCGAAGAAGCCGTACACGACGGTGGGGACGCCGGCGAGGATCTCCAGTAGCGGCTTGAGGACCTTGCGCGCACGCGGGCTGGCGTACTCGGCGAGCATGATGGCCGCGCCGAGGCCGAACGGCACCGCGACGACCAGTGCGATGAGGGTCGTCCACAGCGTGGCGGTGACCAGCGGCAGCACCCCGAAGGAGGCGTCGGCGAAGCGCGGCGCCCAGCGCGTTCCGAACAGGAAGTCCCACACGGGGACCTCGAGGAAGAAGCTGATCGAGGGCACCAGCAGCGCGATGAGGATGCCGATGGTGGTGACGATCGTGAGGCCGGCGGCAAGGCGCAGGACGGCCCGGATGATCGCCTCGCCGGGTCGCGCACGTCCGGCGAAGGCGGGCAGGACCCGGGGGTCCGAGCCGATGCTCGCACCCCCGGGCTTGTCGGTGACGGTTGTCATCGAAGTGATCTCTCAGACGAAGCCGGGGCTCAGCCGAGGGAGGCGAGCTCCTCCTGCGCGACGGTGATCTGGTCATCCGTCAGCGGGACGAACAGGGCCAGGTCGGCGACCTCGAGCGAGTTCTCGACGTAGAAGTCGACGAACGACTTCACCGCCTCGTTGCCGGTGTAGGAGGCGTTGTTGACGTAGATGAACAGCGGGCGACCCAGCGGGGTGTAGGTGCCGTCCTGCACGGTCTCCACCGAGGGGTACACGCCGTCGACGGAGGCGGCGATGATGACGCCCTCGTTCTCCTCGACGTAGCTGAGGCCGAGGAAGCCGATGCCGCCCTCGTCGCCCGCAACGCCCTGGATGGTGATGTTGTCGTCCTCCGAGGGGCTGTAGTCGGTGCGGATCGCACCGCTCTCACCGTTGACGGCCTCGGTGAAGTAGTCGAAGGTTCCGGAGTCGGTGCCGGCGCCGAACAGGGCGAGCGGCACGTCGGGGAAGCTGGGGTCGACATCGGCCCAGCTGGTGACCTCACCCTCGGACTCGGGCGCCCAGATGGTCTGCAGCTGCTCGACGGTCAGGTCGGTCGCCCAGTCGTTCTCGGGGTTGAGGATGACCGAGAGGCCGTCGTTGGCGGCGATGATCTCGGTGTACTCGACACCGTTGGCGGCACACTCTTCGGCTTCTTCGTCCTTGATCGGACGCGAGGCGTTGGAGATGTCGGTCTCGTCGGCGCAGAACGCCTTGAACCCGCCGCCGGTGCCCGAGGTGGCCACCGAGACGTTCACGCCCGGCTCCTCGTCGCGGTACAGGTCGGCGGCTGCTTCGGTGAGCGGCGCGACGGTCGACGAGCCATCGGTGGTGACCGAGCCCGACAGTCCGCCGTCGGCCGAGGTCGTGGTGCCGGTCTCCTGGCCGCCGCATGCGCTCAGGGCGAGAGCGGCCATGGTCAGTGTCGCGAGCGCGGCGCTTGCTGTGGTCTTCTTCACGGTGATGTTCCTCCGGCCGGGTGGGCCTCTTGGTGGACGACTGTCGGGACAACAGTCAGATAGAAGCTCATCTATCCGAAACAGATAGAAGACCTTCTATGTGAACGCCGGGTGAACGCGACCGCTCGCGGGGACGAAGAACGCCCCCACCGGATCGGCGGGGGCGTTGAAACCGTTGGGCGCGGACCGCTTACTGCGGCCGACGGGTGTCGTAGATGGTGCGGGTCACTCGCGCCCGGTAGCCGTCGCGGACGGTCTCCCGCAGCGTCACAACCCCCAGCGCCGCGATCGCGGCGATCACCACGGCCGCTTCCCATGCGAATTCCATCTCGAGTCACCTTTCTTCGAATCGGTAAGAGTCCTGCTCACTGTACCGGGCGAACCTGAGCAGATCGTCAGCGCAGAGCAGCCTCATCTTGGGCATATTGCCTCCTTCAGCGCGGGATAGCCTGGGCCTGCGCGACTCGAGACAAGGAGTGCCGATGGACATCGACCGCATCGACCCCACCCTGCGCGCCGCGACGCGCCGCGTGCCCCGGTTCCACCTCGAGAACCCGCTGTACCGCCGGGCGATGGCGCGCCTGACGCGGGTCAGCCCCGGAACCCGCGTGCCGGGGGTCGCGCGTCGTACGGTGCGCACGGGCGGCGTCCGACTGCGGGTGTACACGCCGCGGCGACCGGCCGGTGGCGCCCTGCTGTGGCTGCACGGCGGCGGACTGGTCATGGGCGCACCCGCGATGGACGACCGGCTGTGCGGCGTGACGGCCGCGCGAACCGGCGCGGTGGTCGTCTCGGTGGACTATCGGGTCGCGCCACGGCATCCCTTCCCCGCCGCGCTCGACGACGCCGCCGCGGGCTTCACGTGGCTGGACGGTCACGCCGGGGAACTGGGTATCGACCGGGGCCGCATCGCCGTCGGCGGGCAGAGCGCCGGCGGCGGCATCGCCGCGGCCCTCGTGCAGCGCCTTCACGACGAGGGCGCTGTCGTCGCGGCGCAGTGGCTGTGGTGCCCCATGCTCGACGACCGCACCGCCGCCGACCGCCCCCGGGACGCCGTCGACCACCCCGTCTGGAACAACAGGTCCAATCTCGTCGGATGGCGCGCGTACCTCGGCGACGGCTTCGGCCGAGCCGAAGGACCGCCCTATGCCGCGGCGGCACGGCGCGACGACCTTCGCGGCCTCCCACCGGCGTGGGTGTACACGACGGACATCGAGCTGTTCCACGACGAAGACGTCGCCTACGCGGACCGCCTGCGACAGGCGGGGGTCGACGTCACGCTCGATGTGGTGTCGGGGGCACCGCACGGATTCGAATCGTGGGCGTGGCAGACCGACCTGGCATCGGAGCTCGTCGACCGCGCGACGGCGTGGTTGGCCGCACGCCTCGACACCGCGTCCGCGTGACGTCGGCGCTCACGCGCATGTCGCCGGCGCGGCGCACAGCGCCTCCGCGGCGCGGGTACCGCGCCCGGCGCCGATGAGGGTCCATGCGAGACTCCACCCCGCGGCACCCAGGGCGAGGAGCGTCCAGGTGGCCATCGCGAACGGGAAGGACAGGCCCGGGCGACTGGTCTCGACGATCGCCATCACGATCGCCCCGATTCCCCCCAGCAGCGCCCCCCACCCGCCGATGGCGGTCGCCGAGGCCGCAGCCCGCTGAGCGGCGAACCACGCGGCATCGGACTCCATCGTCAGCGGCGTGCGCACGCCGACGGCGCCGTTGCGGCGCAGACGATCGCGTCGGCTCGCCCACGCCACCCACAGCATGAGCAGGCCGGCCGGAACGAGCACGATCCCGGTGATCAACAGCATCGGTTTTCCATCCCCCCGAATGTCCAACCTGCTGACCATATCGGCACACAGCCGCCGGGACCAAGCTTTCCCTCCGTCTATGAGAACGCTCTCACCCCTCCCCACCGAGCGTCCGTCGCAGCGTCAGGTCGCGGACGTGCCGAACAGATCGCGGAGGTCTTCGAAGATGAAATCAGGTTGCCGGTCAACAGGGGCTGCCGCCACATCCCGCCTCGTCGTGATGCCCGTCAGAACCAAAGCCGACCTCAGACCTGCCCGGCGGGCTCCGGCGATATCCGTATCGAGACGATCCCCGACCACCAAGGGCGCCCTCGCGCCGACTCGGGCACATGCGAGGTCGAACATGCCCCGTTCCGGCTTGCCCGCGAAGACAGGATCCCGACCGACAACTACTCGGACCGCCAGGACCAGTGCGCCATTACCCGGCACGTTTCCGCCCTCGACGGGCAACGAAAGGTCGCCGTTCGATGCGACCCACGGAATCTCGCTCGCTCTGCCCCGGGGAGCCAGCGCGAGACAGGCCTCGGCCAAGTCGGGCCAGCACACGGACCGGTCAAACCCCTGAACGACCGCGTCCGGGGATTCGGATGCACGGGAGACCGGGACGAACCCGGCCGAGCGAATGGCATCGACCAGTCCCTGTCCGCCGACGACCAAGATTCTCGCCCCCGTCGGCACCGACGACCGAAGGAGGTCGACGACGACGTGCGGGCTCGCCACAATGTCGTCGGGGCCTGCGGCAAGACCGAACTCCCGGAGACGGCGAGCGACCTCTTCCGGCGTGCGGGAGGCGTTGTTTGTCAGGTAGAGAACGGGCAGGGCTTCCGCAACGCGCCGAATGACCTCCACCGCGTGCGGAATCCGGGCTCGCCCGCGATAGACGACCCCGTCGAGGTCGAGGAACAACGCATCGACGCCCGCCAGCGGCGTCCCGTCACTGCGAAAGACATTCATCGAGAACCGCCGCGACCGCCCTCACATCGTGAGCAGACCGACCGAGGAAGAGCCCATCGACCGCTCCGCCGAGCTCACCGAGCATTCCAGGCCGCGCGCTGCCTCCATAGATCACGCGGGCTGCGTCCGCGTCGACACTGGTACGGAGTGCCGCGCACACATGCCGGATGTGGTCGTTGGAAGCTGGTCGGGATGCGCCGATCGCCCAGACGGGCTCGTAGGCGACCACGAGCTTCTTCCCGGAGGAGCCTCCTCCGGTGATCGCCCTCAGCTGGCGCACGCACTCGTCGGCAGCGGCGTCCGGACCGACCCGCACCTGCTCCCCCACGCAGACGATGGGAACGAGACCGTTTCGCCATGCCGCCCCACACTTGCGCGCGAGCAACTCGTCACCCTCACCGAAGTGACGTCGGCGCTCCGCGTGACCGATCTCGACGAACTCGCACCCGATCTGGCGCAGTTCCACCCCGCTGACCTCGCCGGTGAAAGCCCCGCGATCGTCGGCGGCGACGTTCTGTGCGCCGATCGAGACCGCCTTGTCCGCGATGAGCGTGCGCGCCTCGACCAAGGAAGGGAACGTGGGCAGCACGACCAGAGTCGTCGATCCATCGGCAAGGGCAGGATGCCCCTCGACCGCGCCGCCCAGGCGGTGGGCCCATCGCAACGTGTCGTGATGGTCGAGGTACATCTTGAGTCCGACACCGATGACCCGCCTGCCGAGCGGACGACTCATCGAGCTCCTGCTTTGCTCCGCACTGTCGGGAACGTCCCGGTCGGGGCGACCAGTCCGCCACTCATGTCCCTGGGGTGTCGTCCCCTCGCCCTCGGACGATTGACGTAGTACGTGACGACCATCACCAGCAGGAGCATCAGACCCCAGATGAGATTCTTGGCGTACGGCGAGAAGCCGAAGGCCGTCATCGAGGTCGAAAGGGTCTGGAGCAGCACGAGCGCGAAGCCGAGGCTGACGATCCGCCCTTTGCCGCCAAACGGATTGAACCCCGCGAGGACGACCGCGAGGATCGTCTGAAGCAGATAGGACTCTCCGAAACCGACCCGCATCGAGTTCGCCCGCGCGATGATCACGATCGCGGCGAGCCCGACGATGATGCCGATCAGCATGTAGGTGAAGATGATCGTCCGTTCCGTCCGCGCACCGGAGAACCGCAGCGCGACGTCGTTCTCGCCGAAGAGGTAGATCCGCCGCCCGAAGCGCGTCTTGGTCAGCGTGAGCCCGACAGCGACGAAGACCACGATGAGCATCACGAACACAAGCGGCGCCGGACCGATCGCGAGCGCGGCGATGTCGGAGAATCCCCCCACGAGGATCCCCACGCTGTTTCCCGTGGTGATGGCCATGCCGATCCCGGTGAAGAGGATCATCGTGCCCAGCGTGGCGAGGATCGGCGGGACCGACAGCTTGGCGATGATCAGGCCGTTCAGCAGGCCGGTCAACAACCCGGTCACGAGCGCGACGACGACGCCGAGCACGAACAGCATTCCCGAGTTGTCCTCGGTGACCGGGATGATCTGGCCGCTCATCGCGAGCGAGGCCATCACCCCTGCCAACCCCGCCGCCGCGACGATCGAGAGGTCGATGCCGCCGGTGAGCATCGCCAAGCCCATGGCGATCGCCAGGAGGCCGAACTCGCTCACCTGGATCGACATCGATTGCACGCCGGCGAGCGAGAACACCCGCTGACCCAGAAGCATGTACAGCGCGAAGGTGACGACGATGGTGGTGATCGCCAGTACCGTGAAGTCCTTGTCGCGGGCGAGGAAGGTGGTGAACCTGTTCATGGGTGGGCCCTTCAGTTCGACGAGAAGACCAGAGCGCGTCGGTTCGCCTGGCGTTGCCGGAAATAGATGAACCCGAGGATCGCGACGAGGACCGCACCGAAGAAGAGGTCCTGGAACGACGAGTCGAGCCCGAGATGGATGAGCGTGTTCTGCAGGAGCTGCCAGATCATGACGCCGAGGACGGTGCCGAGGATCGTCCCCTCTCCGCCGGTGAGCTTCGCCCCGCCGATCACGACCGCCGCGATGACCGCGAGTTCCGTTCCGATCAACGCCGCCGGGTTGATATAGGCCAGACCGCTGAAGTACACGATGCCGGCCAGCCCTGACAGGGCACCGACGTACATGTAGATGAACAGCTGTGTCTTGAGGATGCTCATCCCCACCCGCGAGGCCGACTCGGCGTTGCTCCCGAGCGCGTAGACCGAACGCCCGATCCGGGTCCGATACAGCAGGAACCAGGTGAGCACACCGACACCGATCACGAGGGGCAGGAAGATCGACAGGCCCGCCTGTCCGGACTCGCCGCCCACGGTGAACAAACGCGCCGACCCGAAGTCGAGGATCGACTGGGGTACGCCGGAGCGGGTGAAGGTCTCCATGCCCAGGAGGAGCGCCATGGCGCCGTGGAACACACTGGCCGTGCCGAGGGTGACGATCAGCGTCGGGAGGTTGTGGAGATGGATCAGAAGAGCGTTGATCGAGCCGAGGCCGCACCCGATGGCGACGGCGACCACGATGATGAACAGGATGTCATCGACACCGGTCGCCTTGGAGATCAGGACCGCGGAGTACCCGGCGACGATGCCGATCGCGGCGAAGGAGACGTCGATACCCCCGGAGATGAACACGATCAGCACGCCGAAGGCGAAAATCGTCAGGGCGGCGCCCGAGCGGATGAGATCGAAGAGCGTCGAGATGGTGAAGAAGCTCGCGCTCTGTGTGGCGACGAGGATGATGTAGCCCACGATGATGAGCGAGAGCATCTTCTCCATCGTCGTCATCTTGCGGTGAAAGACCGCGGCGAACGGCGAACGGGTCATCGCGCCACCTCCTGCTGCTCGGGCTGATCCTGATCGTCGGGATTGGAGATGATCCCGTCGAGGCGATCCCGGAATCCCTCCGCGCGGATCTCCTCCTCCTCGAAGGTGCGCAGGATGCGACCGTCGTGCATCACGAGGATCCGGTTGCAGTTGGCCACAACTTCTTCCGCTTCATCGGAGATCATGATCACCGCCATGTCCTCTCGGGCGAGCCGGTGGATCTGGTCGTAGATCTCGGACTTGGATCCGATGTCGATGCCCACCGTGGGGCTGTCGAGGATGAACACCTTCGGATCACGGAAGAGCCACTTGCCGATGACGACCTTCTGCTGGTTTCCGCCGGAGAGGTTCGACACCCGGGTGTCGATGTCCCGGTTGTTCACCTTCATCTCGTCGACGACCCGTTGGGCCAGAGCTCTCTCCTTCGCCGGCGACAGCGTGCGCACCGACGTCAGGATTCGTTCGAGCATGGTCGCCGTGGCATTCACCGCCACGGACTGCTTGCCGAAGAGCCCCTGCTCGTGACGGTCTTCCGGGACGAGTGCGATTCCGTGCCGCATCGCGTCCCACGGAGCGCGGATGGTCACAGGCTCGCCGTCGACGACAATGGAGCCTCCGGTGTGATGATTCAGTCCGAACAACGACAGCGCCATCTCGGTGCGGCCCGAACCGAGCAGCCCGATGACACCGAGGATGTCACCGCGGCGCACGTCGAAGGTGACGTCCGTGTAGTGCCCCTCGCGCGCGAGCTCCTTGACTTCGAGGACGGGGCGATCGTCGTCTTGGGTGCGGTGATAACGCTCATAGGTCACGTCGCGACCGGTCATGTGGCGACTCAGCGCGACCTCGTCCAGGTCGGCCGCCGCGAAGTCGCCGACCTTGATCCCGTCTCGGAAGACGCTGATGTTGTCGGCGATGGAGAAGACCTCGTCGAGCTTGTGACTGATGAACACGATCGACAGTCCCCGTCGTTTGAGGTCAAGGACGATCTCGAGCAGTCGTGAAACCTCACGATTGGTCAGCGCCGTGGTTGGTTCGTCCATGAACAACAGGCGCGCGTCCATACTCAGTGCCCGACAGATCGCGACCAGCTGACGATTGGCCATCGACAGCGAGCCCACCGGAGCATCCAGCGGCAGGTCCAGCCCGATCCGCTCCAACTGCTCCTTCGCGATGGTCCGCATCCGCTTGCGGCTGATGATCGGCGAGCGATCCTGCATCATGTGGTTGACGGCGATGTTCTCCGCCACCGAGAGGTGAGGGAACAGCGACAGATCCTGGTAGATGACCTGGATCCCCGCCGCGACCGCGTCGCTCGGATGGTGCCAGTGCGCGGGTTCACCGTTGAAGGCGATCTCACCGGCGTCGGCCTGATAGACGCCCGCGACGATCTTTGTGAAGGTCGACTTACCCGACCCGTTCTCGCCGGCCAGGCAGTGGATCTCTCCGGGTGCGATGTCGAGGTCGACACCGCGAAGGGCTTGGATTCCGCCGAAGGAGATTTCGAGGCCACGTGCTGACAGCAGCGGCGACGATGCGGCGGGGTTCGTCTCGGGCAACGCGACTCCTTTGTGCGGTTTCCGAGCGGGCGGCGCACGGAATGCGCCGCCCGCGAGGGATCAGAACGGGTAGTCGCCGTCGGCGAAGTCACCCGGGTAGTACTGCTGGATGTCGTTGCCGATGATGAGCTGACCGTCGACCACGACCTCTTCGTATCCAGGCCAACCGAGATCCGTCCCGGTGGCGACGTCCTCACCCTTGAGCATCCGGAGGGCGACGTCGTTGAGGGCCCATCCCCACCCGGCGGGGTCCCATCCCTGGCCGGCGAACATGTACCCCTCTTCGAGGTCGGGACCGGCCACGGACGGCAGGGTCAGGGCGACGACCTGGACGTCCTGACGCCCCTTGTCGCGGAGCGCACTGGCCATGCCGGATCCACCCGACGGGGTGGTCGCCAAATACCCGCCGAGATCGGGATACGCGCTGAGGATCTCTTCGGCGAGGTCGCGGCTGACCTGGTCGTCGTTCTCGTTCTCGTACGGCGTCGGCGAGACGTTGACCATGTCGGGGCAGTTCTCGGCGATGTACTCGTTGGCCGCAGCGAGCCACTCCATGTGCGACTCACTGGTGAGCAGGCCCACGCTCGTGGCGTACTCCCCTTCGCAGTTCATCGCCTCGGTGAGCTGCTGACCGAATCCGGCGCCGAACTCGGCGTTGTAGAAGGCCTCCACGTCGTAGTCGATGGAGTCGGTGCCCACGAGCTGCGTGGCCTCGGTGACCCCGACGATGATGCCCGCTTCGCGTGCGCGTTCCAGCACCGGGGCGATTCCCAGCACGTCGTTGGGGACGACGATGATGGCGTCGACCTGCTGGGCGATGAGGTCTTCGACGATCTGGACCTGCTGAGCGGGGTCGCCCGAGTCCGGGCCGGTCTGGTAGGCCTCGACCTCGTCCGAATACTCGTCGTTGAACATGTCGACGCCTTCGGACATCCGCTGGAACCAGGTGATCCCCTCGACCTTCGAGACGGTGACGATACGGTACTTGCCGTCGTCGTCACCGGATCCGGCGTCGCCGCCGTCGCCGGCGCCGACGGTGGTGCATCCTGCGGCGGCGAGCGCCGCGATGCCGATCGTTGCAGCGGCGACCGAGCGCCGGGTGTGCTTGATTTTCATGCGCGTTCTCCCTTGAACTTGCGACAGGACATCGCTTGTCGTTTCTCACGCTTCCAGGTGCCCTCCGACCCCGTAATTGGGGCTTTCCCTATCGGCGGGTAGGGACTCCCCCACCCGCCGAGAGGGCGTCAGGCCAGGAGCGTGTAGGGGTTCTCCAGGGCGGCGGCGAACGCCGCGAGCCACCGGGCACCCAGCACCCCGTCGATCGGACGGTGATCGAACGACGCCGTCACCTTCATCACGCGGGCGGGCACGATGCCGCCGTCTTCGACCACGGGCGTCTCGACGATGGCCCCGACGGCGAGGATGCCGACCTGCGGCGGGTTGATGATCGCGGAGAACTCCTCCACACCGAACATGCCGAGATTGGACACCGTGAACGACCCTCCCTCGAGGTCCTCCTGTCGGAGGCGTCCCTCGTCGGCACGTGCGACATAGTCCCGCACACGTTTGGAGACCTCCGTCAGTCGTAGCCGATCGACGTCGCGGACAACGGGTGTCACCAGGCCCTTCTCGCTGCCGATGGCCACGGAGACATCGATCGAGGGAAGGGGTCTGACCGCGTCGGGGAGCCACATGACGTTGGCCTCGGGGACCGACACGAACGCCTCCGCGATCGCTTTGACGATGAAATCGTTGACCGATACACGTGTGGTCGACGCGGCGTTGATGGTCTCGCGCAGGTCGAGCAGGGCGTCCATGCGCACGCTTCGAGACAGGTAGAAGTGCGGGGACTGCTGCTTGCTCGCCGCCAGCGCGGTCGCGATGGCGCGCCGCATGCGGGTGTGGGGGATGTCGCCCTCCGCCGCGGGGGTGGCCTCGGTCACGGGTGCCGAAGCCGGGGTCGGCGCAGCCGGGGGTGGCGTGGACGGGAGCGAGGTTTCCGGGGCTGCCAGAACCTTCTCGAGGTCACGTTTGACGACACGGCCGTGCGGACCGCTTCCGGGCACGCTTTCCAGCGACACGCCTGCGTCGTGAGCCAACCGGCGCACCAGGGGTGAGGCGAACAGTCGTCGCCCCTCTCCCGCGGGGCTCGGCGCGACGGCACTCGACGCCGCGGCCGCGGCCGGTTCGCCGGCGGGTGCGGTGTCGAGGGCACGCTCGGGCGCTGGTGCGCGCTCGGGGTCGGAGGCTTCGGAGTCGGATCCCGCGTCGTCGCCATCACCCAGTCCGAGGCTCGTCAGCAGCGCTTCTCCCGCGTCGTCGCCCTCCCCCGCCGCCAGGACGACGGCGATGGGGTTTCCCACCACGACCGATTCGCCGGGTTCGGCGAGCAGTCGCCATACGGTTCCGGCGGCGTCCGCGACGATGTCGACATTGGCCTTCTCGGTCTCAACAACCGCGAGGGCGTCGCCTTCACCGATGCTCGCTCCGCTCGAGACGGACCATTCGACGAGCACCGCCTCCTCGGAATCGGCCGAGACACCGGGCATCCGCAGCGCACTGGCCATCAGTCGGCCCCTTCCGTGTCGAAGGCGAGTCTGGTCAGGCCCGCCGCGACGTCGTCCGCGTTCGCGAGAGCCGCCTCTTCGAGGACCTTGCTGATGCTCGGCGACGACTCACTTCCGGAGACCCGCGCGACGGGTGCGTCCAGCCAATCGAAGTACCGGCGCTGGATCTCATCGGCCAAGAGCGCCCCGTAGGAGGTCTGGCGAGATCCCTGCTCGACGATCATCACCCGGTTCGTCTTCGTGATGCTCTGCTCGATGGTCGCCCAGTCGACACTGGCCATGTCGAGCCACCGAAGGTCGATGACCTCCGCGTCGACGCCGCTCCTCTCCGCCGCCTCCACGCTCGGCGCGACCATCGACAGGTAGGTCAGTACCGTCACGGCCTCGCCCGTGCGGCGCACGGCGGCGGATCCGACGGGCAGCAGGTAGTCCAGATCGCCCTCGGGAATCTCGCCTTCGGCGCGGTACAGGTCGGCGTCGTGCTCGAGCACCGCGACCGGATCCTCGCACAGCAGAGCGGCGTTCATAGCTCCGACGTAGTCGTGGGGTGTCGAAGGCGCCACGATGCGCCACCCGGCGGAAGAGGCCATCACCCCGGCGGGGTCCATCGAATGCTGGGATCCGTAACCGGTGCGAGTGCCCACCTTGATGCGCATCACCAACGGCATGCTGTGATGGCCGCCGAACATGTGACGCGCTTTGCCGATCTGGTTGAACAGCTGATCAGCGGCGACCCACACAAAGTCGGCGTACATGAGCTCGATTACCGGACGATAGCGCCCGTCCAGCGCCATACCTCCGGCCAGACCGCTGAAGGCCGCCTCGCTGATCGGCGTTCCCAGCACGCGGTCGGGATACGCCGTTTTCAAACCCTTCGTCGCTCCACGCGGTCCTCCGCTGAGCTTGTGGACGTCCTCCCCGAGGACGACGATGCGCTCATCCTCGGCCATGCGCCGCGACATCACCTCGGCGACCGCGTCGACGAACCGCACGGAGGTCGTGGCGCCGGTGACCTCGTCGGCTTCGAGGTAGCGAGCCCCGTCCAGTTCCGACAGGTCGCCCCGGATACCCTCATCGATCGCCCCGGGATCCGGCCACAGCTCGAGCCGGAAGCGTTGCTGACCCTTGCGGTCCGGGTCGGGTTCGAGCAGGTCGTCGCAGACCGAGGACATGATCGCCTTGCACCGTGCACGCAGGTCGGCGATATCGTCCGCGCTGGCGATACCGCGCCGGATCAGGTGTCCACCGATGGCCTCGAGCGGGTCGCGACCACGCCAGGATGCCTCTTCGTCGCGGTCGCGATAGCCGAACGCGCTGCCCGGGAAGGGGCCGTTCTGGTGGAAGTAACGGTAGACGTCGGCCTCGATCATCGTCGGGCCCTTGCCCGCACGCATGTGCGCGAGCGCCTCCTCCATGGCCAGGTGCACCGCGAGGGGGTCCATGCCGTCCACACGCCAGCTCGGGATGTTGAACCCGAGTGCACGAGCCGACAGGCGCGGTTCACCCGTCGCCTCCTCGACCGTGGTCGAGACCGCGTACTGGTTGTTCTCGACGAAGAAGCACACCGGCAACGACCAGGCCGACGCGAGGTTCAGGCTCTCCAGCACCGAGCCGATGTTCATCGCGCCGTCACCGAAGTAGGTCACCGAGACGGCGTCCGTGCCGGCGTGCCGGTCCGACCATGCGAAGCCCGCCGCGAACGGGACGGCTCCACCGACGATGGCGTTCGTGCCCATGGCCCCGATCTCTTTCCACTGCAGGTGCATCGACCCACCTCGGCCACCGCAGTAGCCGGCGGCGAGTCCGCAGATCTCCGACAGGCTGCGCGAGAGCACCTCTCGAACGGTGTCGGAGAACCCCGCCGTCATGTCGAACCCGTCAGGTTGCACGGCGGTGAGCGCCTTCGCGAGGAACTGGTGGTGCCCACGATGGGAGCCGTTGATCTGGTCGGCGACCGTCAGGGGAAGGATCGATCCCACCGCCCCGCCCTCCTGCCCGATGCTGGAGTGTGCCGGGCCGTTGATGAGCTTCTGCCCTGCCAGGTCGAGCACGCTCTCCTCGAACGCGCGGATCAGGTGGAGCTGCGTGGCCATCGTGGTCAGCACGGCCGGGTCTGCGGCGTCCCAGTCCTTCGTGGTGGTGCGAAGTTCCACCCACGGGGAAGCGGGAGCAAGCTTCTTCTTCGTCGTCATCTAGGTCATCCTCGATCTCTGAGTCGGCATCCGCGGCGATGCAACCCTCGTCCTGATGCTAGGGACGGCATGACACCGCCGGTATGCGGGCTTTCCCGCCGTCGCGGTAGGGATGACCCCACCGACGCCCACCCCGGTCACCCGAGGAGTGACTGGAAGCGTCGATACTGCTCGAGGGAGACGCTGCGAGATCGGCCCCGCTCCTCCAATGTCGACAGCCTCACGTCGTGGCCGGCCACGGTGGCCATCGCGCCGTGCCGACCGCGCACGAGCGCATCCGCGGCGGCATAGCCCAGCTGCGCGGCCAGCACTCGGTCGGCCGCGGTGGGTGCAGCCCCGCGCTGAACCGGCGCGAGGCCGCTGACGAGCGGCTCGACACCCGTGTGCGATTCGATGATCTGGCGGAGCCGGCGACCGGCTCCCTCCTCCTGCGACGATTCGGCGGCGAGGGCGAAGCCCTCGGCGACCACGACCAGGTGGCCACGTCGGGCGGTGATCCCGAGCCGCTCCCGGATCTGCTCGCTGGTCTGCGGCCATTCCGGGATCAGCACCACGTCGGCGGACGCCGCCAGAGCCGCGTACAAGGCGATCCAGCCGGCATCGCGCCCGATGACTTCGGCGACCACACACCGTTGCTGGGCGTCTCCGACGGCGCGGAGCCGGCTCATCGCCTCCGCCCCCACACCGACCACGGTGTCGAAACCGAGCGCCTGCTCCGTGCACCCGAGTGCATTCTCGACCGACGTCGGAACCGCGAGCACCGGGACACCGGCCCGCGAGAGCGATTCGGCCACCGACATGGTCTGCTCCCCACCCACCATGAGCAGCCCGTCGAGGTTCGACATGCGCACGCCCGCCACGAGGGCATCGAGATCCGGTGGCGCCACAGCGTCGCTGTGGGGCGACGCCCCGAGGACGGTCCCCGGGGCCGCTGCGGCCCCGCGGACCGCGCGCCAGCCGAGCTCGATGGTCTGCACGTCGAGCACACCACGCCATCCGTCCACGAAGCCGACGAAGTCGGCCTCGTGCGCTTGCGCTCCCCGAAGGACGGCAGCCCGGATCACGCCGTTGAGTCCGGGATAGTCATCGCCGCCCGCGAGAACGCCGAATCGGCGTCGTGCGGTGCCCACGACGACGACGCTAGCCTGCTGAGCCAGCCACCCCCATACGGGATTCCCCCGATGCCGCGTAGGGAATACACCCCGCTCTCGGCGGAATCCGGCGACGGTGGCGCGCATACCCGCGAGGTGTACACTCCGGATCAGTCGTCGCACTCCGATGACGGTCGAGGAGGACCGCTCATGTCACAGGAATTCGCGTACGTAGAGACCGCCCCCGAGGTCTTGACACCCTCCGGGCACCTTCGTGCGATCACCGAGTCAGCCGCCGAGCTGGCGGGCCAGTTCGAACTCCAACCGCTGCTGGAGCGCATCCTCAGGAGCGCCACGCGATTGCTGGGGTGCCATTCCGGATCGATCAGCCTGGTCGACGAGGTCGCGGGCACGTACACCAAACGCGTCGACGTCGGCGTCGGCTGCTCCGAAGGGCAGACCTTCTCCCTCGACCAGGGCGTGACGGGGGAGATCGTGCGCACGCGCAGCGCCGTGGTGCTGCACTCCTACTCGGCCATCAGCGCCGGACACATCTCCGCCGACGACCCGCGCTGGAGCTGCGCCGTCCTCGGCGTGCCCATCCGATGGGGCGACCGCATCATCGGCAGCTGCGTCATCTTCGGCGACGAGCCGCATCGGCTGTTCACCACGACCGACGCCGAACTGGCGGAGCTGTTCGCCAGCCACGCTGCGATCGCGCTGGCCAACGCTGAGATGCACACGCGACTGTCCAAGCGCGACCGCGAGATCGCCGTCGCGCACGAACGCGAGGGCGTCGTGCGCGACGTGCAATCCACCGTCGGCCACGCTTTGCGGTCGATGGTCATCGACCTGCACCAGGCCAACGAGCTCCTCTCCCCCTCGCACCCGGCGCGCGAGCACATCGACGAGGCCCGGCAACGCGCCGAGGCCGCGCTCATGGAAGCCCGCCGCACGGCCGCCGGCATCGGACCGACCGCCCTCGAGGGTGGGACGCTGGAGCAGGCGCTGTCCGACGAGCTGAATTGGGTGTCATCGGTCGCGCCGCTGCAGACGGCACTGTCGGTGTCGGGCTCACGGCGCGAGGTGTCGGCCGAAGTCTCCCACCAACTGCTGCGGATCGCGCAGGAGGCTCTGACGAACGTGGTCAACCACGCGCGCGCCGCGACGGTGCGGGTGGGGCTCCTCTACAGCTCGCACTCGGTCACGCTCCTCGTCGAAGACGACGGTCGCGGGTTCGTCCCGGCCTCCCACGGGTACACCGGCCCCCGCTCCCCCGCGGGCGGACTCGGACTGCACGGTATCTCTTCCCGAGTGACCCATCTCGGCGGTGAGCTCGACATCGAATCAATCGAGGGATGGGGCACGAAAGTCCGCGTGGTGCTGCCGGAGATGCCGGACGCGATCGCCACGCCCACGACGGCCCCGTGGAGGGTGCTGATCTCCAGCACCCAACCCCTCGTCTCGGCGGGCTTGGTTCGGGTGCTGCAGCTGCACGAGCCGTCGATGCAGATCGTCACCGAGGGTCACGACTCGGACGACCTGCTCGCGAGTATCGATCAGGTGGCCCCCGACGTGGTCGTCGTCGATCTCGACACCCACGAGCGTGCGCTCCCGCAGATCGCAGAGCGTCTGAAAGCCGTCAACAGCCGGGCCGCGATCGTCGCGTACATGGAGTCACCCAACGTCGACCAGATCCGCCTGACCCGCGATGTGGGGGTGCGCGGATACCTCACCAAGCGTTCCTCCCCCGACGCCATCGCCCGGAGCATCGTCGCGGCAGGCGAAGGCGTCGCGATGATCGATGCGGGGTTGTACGAGCACCTGCTCGACAACGGCGGCAGTGCCACATCGCCGGGCGAGCGCCTCACCGCCCGTGAGGTCGAAGTCAGAGGTCTCGTGGCCAAGGGGATGGCCGACAAGCAGATCGCCACCGAGCTGGGGATCTCGGTCAAGACCGTCGAGAAGCACGTCGGGTCACTGCTACGCAAGTGCGGGGCACACAACCGCACCATGCTCGCCGGGATGGGCGAGACCGCTCCGACCTTCTGAGCACCCTACGTGATTCCCCTACTCCCGAGGGGGGACACCCCTCATGGCCGCTCTTCCGCGCCCCGAATAGCGTGAGAGCAACCTGATGGGAGCGAATACATGGGCGTGGTTTCTCTCGAGAAGATCCTCGGAACGGCATTCACCGAGCGGTACGGCGTGCCGGCGGTGAACATCTTCAACGACCTCACGATGGAGGGGGTCCTCGCCGGCGCCGTCGAAGCGCGATCGCCGGTCATCGTGCAGACCTCGGTCAAGACGGTACGGAGCATCGGCGCGCCGGTCCTCGCCGCGATGTGGCGGACGATGACCGACGGGATCGAGGTTCCGGTGTGCCTTCACCTGGACCACTGCCCCGATCGCGAGGTGGTCACGGAGTGCCTCCGCAACGGCTGGAACTCGGTGCTGTTCGATGCGTCCGAGATGCCGGTCGCCGAGAATCTGCGGCAGACGATCGAGGTGGTCGCGGAAGCTCGCGAGTACGGGGCGCACGTCGAGGGGGAGATCGAGTCGATCACCGGCGTCGAGGACGGGCACGGTTCCGACGAGGAGGCGGCGCGACAGGCCCTCGATGTGTGCCTCGATTTCATCGACCGCTCAGGCGTCGACGTGTTCGCACCGTCGATCGGAAACGCCCACGGCTCGTACAAGGCTGCGCCGGTGCTGGACTATCAGCGGGTGGAGGACATCGTCACGGCCCGGTCCATCCCGATCGCGCTGCACGGCGGCAGCGGCTTGAGCCTGGAACAATTCCACGCACTCATCGCCCGGGGGTGCGCCAAGGTGAACATCTCCACGGCATTGAAGGAGACGTACATGAAGTCGTCTCTGCAGTTCCTCGAAGGTGCACGCGAGCGCGACAAGTGGGATCCGCCTTCGCTGTTCTCCGCCACCCGCGAGGAGGTCGTCGATCTGGTCGTCGGGCTCGCCAAGGACTTCGGTTCCGCGGGGAAGGCGGCCTGAGGTGCCCGCACTCATCTTCGACTGCGACGGAGTCCTGGCCGACACCGAACGCGACGGACACCTCCCCGCCTTCAACGCCACCTTCGCGCACTTCGGGGTCCCTTTGGAGTGGGATGTCCCCACCTACGCCGAGAAGGTGAAAATCGGCGGCGGCAAGGAGCGCATGCGGTCGGTGCTCACCCCGGCGTTCGTGGCCGCCGCGGGGCTTCCCTCCGAGGAGCCCGCGCAGTCGACGCTGCTCGCAGACTGGCATCGTGAGAAGACCACACGGTACACGCGCCTGATCGAAAACGGTGCTGTACCGGCCCGCCCCGGCGTCGCACGGCTCGTCCGCGAAGCCCACGAGGCGGGGTGGAAGCTCGCGGTCGCCTCGACATCGGCGCAGCCCTCGGTGGAAGCGGTGCTCCGGCACGCCGTCGGCGACGAGATGGCCCGGGTGTTCCGCGTCTTCGCGGGGGACGTGGTTCCGAAGAAGAAGCCCGCCCCGGACATCTACCAGCTGGCCGTGCGCGAACTCGCCGTCAGCCCGGACGACGCCGTGGTCGTCGAAGACAGCGGCATCGGGTTGCGCGCGGCCCGCGCTGCCGGGCTCCGGACCATCGTCACCATCAGTGGCTTCACCGCGGGGGACGACTTCTCCGGCGCGTCACTCGTCGTCGACTCGCTCGGTTGCGATCGCACCCCGACCCACGTGATCGACGATCCTCTGGACGTGTTCCACGGCGATCGCGTCGACCTGCACACCCTCGACCGTGTCTTGACCCACCCCACCCACCCCTGAGCGCCAGCGGCTCCGACACCCGAGCCACCGGCACCCGACCTTTCAACGAAGGAGTTGAATCCACAATGACAACACTGCTCAACGACCCGAAAGACTTCCCCCGGCAACTGGCCGAGGGATTCGTCGAGGCAAACCCGCAGTACGTGCGCGCGGTCTTCGGCGGCGTGGTCCGGGCGACGCGATCGCGTCCCGGGAAGGTCGCCGTGATCTCCGGCGGTGGCACGGGGCACTACCCCGCATTCACCGGTTGGGTGGGTCAGGGCCTCTTGGACGGCGTGGTGACCGGGAACATCTTCTCGTCACCGAGCGCATCGCAGGCGGTCAGCGTCGCACGTGCCGCCGATCAGGGCGGGGGCGTGTTCATCGCCCACCTGAACTACGCCGGCGACGTCCTCCACTTCGGCCAGGCGGCCGAGCGTCTCCGCGCGGAAGACGTCGAAGTCGCCACCGCGGTCGTCACCGACGACGTCGCGTCGGCGCCGGCGGCCACTCCGCAGATGCGCCGCGGGATCGCCGGGGGCCTGCCGGTGTTCAAGATAACCAGCGCAGCGGCCGAAGCGGGCCTGTCTCTCGACGAGGTCGTCGAGGTGTTCCACCATGCGAACAACCGCGTGATGACCTTCGGCGTCGCCTTCTCTGGATGCACCCTGCCGGGCGCAGACCACCCGCTGTTCGAGGTCCCGAAAGGACAGATCGGCGTGGGGTTGGGCGTGCACGGCGAGCCGGGTATCTACGAGACCGAGCTCGGGACAGCGGATGACGTCGCCGCACTCCTGGTCGATCGGCTCCTCGAGGAGCGACCCACCGACGGCTCCCGGGTGGTGGCGATGCTCAACGGCCTGGGCTCGGCGAAGTACGAGGAGCTGTTCGTCACCTACACAGCCGTGGCCAATCGACTGCGTGATGCCGGTGTCGACATCGCCGAAGGCGAAGTGGGCGAATTCATGACATCTCTGGACATGGGTGGGGTCTCGCTCACGCTGGTCTGGCTCGATGAGACGCTGGAGCCCTACTACTTCGCCGAGTGCGACACACCCGCGTACAGGCGACGCACACCGATGGCCGAGCCCCTCCCCAGCGATGTGGTGTTCAACACCGAGGCGGAGCAACTGGTGGTCAGCCGCGTCGCGAGCGAGGAGTCACGTGTGACGGCGGGGATCGTCACCGAGGGACTGACCTTGATCAGCCAAGCGATCGAGGCGAACGCGATCGCCTTGGGTGACCTCGACGCGATCGCCGGCGACGGCGACCACGGCATCGGCATGACGCGCGGTTCCGCTGCGGCAGCCAAAGCCGCGCGTGAGCTCTTCGAGCAGGGAGCGGGTGCCCAGACCGTGCTGGTCGGCGCCGGTGACCGCTGGTCGGAGAACGCCGGAGGTGCGTCCGGCGCGCTGTGGGGTGCCGCACTGACCGCGGCCGGCAACGTGCTCGGCGACACCGCACGGGTCGACCGCGACCGTCAGGCCCAGGCTCTCGCTGCACTCGTCGAGGCGATCAAGCGCCTCGGCGGCGGAAGCGTCGGAGACAAGACGATGCTCGACGCGATGGTCCCGTTCGCCGACGCGTTCGCCGCGGCCGTCGCCGACGGCGCATCCACCGCCGAGGCATGGACGACGGCGGCCGACGTCGCGGAAGCCGCCGCCACCGCCACGGCTGACCTGTCGCCGCGCCTCGGTCGCGCGCGGGTGCTGTCGGATCGCTCCGTCGGCCACCCCGACCCCGGTGCGGTGTCGTTCGCCTTGGCGGCGAAGACCATGGCCGGCGTCGTGCAGGCATCCCGTACCGAACAGACCGTCTGAGCTTTCGCTCGCAAGGAGGAAGACACCATGGCAATCCCCGGAATCCGCGGCATGGAGCACATCGGCTTCACCGTCCCCGACATCGATGAAGCGTGCGATTTCTTCATCGACGTGCTCGGCGCGGAAGAGCTGTTCGTCGCCGCCACCGACTTCCGAAACGACGACACCGATTGGATGACCGAGCACCTGCGGGTGCATCCGCGCTCGGTCATCAAGGAGTTCCGCTATCTGCGCCTCGGCAACGGCAGCAACCTGGAGATCTTCCAGTACGACGCACCGGACCAGGCCGCGACACCGCCGAAGAACAGTGACATCGGCGGACACCACCTCGCCTTCTATGTCGACGACATCGACGAAGCGATCGCCTACCTGCGCGAGCAGGGTGTCGAAGTCCTCGGGGAACCGACCAGCTACACCGAGGGGCCCAACCTGGGCTTGACCTGGTGCTACTTCATGGCCCCGTGGGGGATGCAGCTCGAGGTGGTCTCGGCGCCGAACGGCACCGTCGTGGACGATGAGGCGAAGGCGGCCGGGACGACACGACTGTTCCACCCGGCGAAGGTCGACGAGACCAAGCAGTGATCGGCCTGCCCGAACCGTTCGACGCGTGAGAGCGTCGGCATGGCGCTGATCGCGCGAATCGTGCCCGGCGGGCACCTGACGGTCGTTCCTCGTGAACGTCCCGTCCCGGTGCCCACCGGGCACGACCTCGTGGTGCGAGTCGATGCGATGGGCCTCAATCCTGTCGATCTCAAGCGCGCAGCGGCAGAACCCGCCGGCGTCGTACCCGGGTTCGATGCGACCGGGCAGGTTGTCGGCCGAGGTCCGAACGCGGGTTCCTTCGATCTCGGTGATCGCGTCTTCTATGCCGGCACCCTCGACCGTGACGGCGCCGCTCAACCTCACCACCTCGTCGATGAGCGCCTTTGCGGGCGCGCACCACGAGGCTGGTCGGCCGTGGACACCGCGGGGCTGCCCTTGACGATGATCACGGCGTGGGAAGCACTGCACGACCAGCTCCGGTGGGATTCATCCACGCGCGGCACGCTGCTGATGGTCGGCGGTGCGGGAGGTGTCGGCACGGCTGTGATCCAGCTCGCGCGCGCGACCCTCCCCCACGTGCGAGTGATCGCGACCGCCGCACGACGGGAGTCGTCCGCGTGGGCTCGGCGCTTCGGTGCACACGACATCGTCGATCATGCGTCTGCGCTGGCCCCGCAGGTTCGCCGGATCGCCCCGAAAGGCGTGGACGCCGTCATCTCGACGGCCTCCCGCGGACGCGTCGACGACCTCGCCGTGTGCCTCGCGCCGTTCGGTCACGTCGTCGGCGTCGATCGGGGCCCCATCGACGTGACACCGCTGAAGCCCTTGAGCGGGACGTGGCACTGGGTCTTCATGTTCACCAAGGCGGTCCCGGACTGGAACGGCCCCGGCACCCCTCACGCCGAGATCCTCGCCCGGGTCGCCGCGCTCGCGGAAACCGGTGCGTTGCGTTCACCCACGCGGCACGTCTACCCGCGCCTGTCGCCGGACACTCTCTCGGCCGCACTCACCCGAGTCGGCGCCGGCCACGGGGTCGGCAAGACCGTCATCCGGGGATCGTGACCGGCGCAGTCGTCCGGACGAACTCCGCCGCACGGTCGGCGATCGACTGCGCATCCAGATTGCACCCCACGATGACGTCGCGGTACGGACCGCTCGAGATGAAACGGTGCGGTGCGCCGATGACCTGCAGCGGCACGGGACACCGCTCGGCGAGCAGTTCGGCGACCGCGCCACCCAACCCCCCACGCACATAGTGCTCCTCGACGGTGACGACCCGCCGGGTGCGGCGCGCCGCCTCGACGACGAGGTCATGGTCGAGAGGTTCCAACATGGACAGCGCGAGGTGTTCCACGTCGATGCCCTGCTTCTGCAAAGAGAGAACGGCGTCGATGACCTCGGCGGTGATGTGCCCGGAGCTGATCACGGTGAGGTCGTCCCCCCGCGAGAGCGTCCGCCCCCGCCCCCACCGGAAGCTGCCCGCCTCGTAGAGATCGGGGACGGTCCCGGCGCCCAATCGAAGATAGACCGGTCCTTCATGAGCGATCATCGCCGCGACCGCATCTTCGATCTCCCCGCAATCGGCGGGTGTGATCACGGCGATACCAGGGATCAGGCGCGCGAGCGCGCAGTCCTCCAGGGAGTGGTGGGTCGGTCCGAGCGGCGAATAGCTCAGTCCCGCGTTGCGGCCGACGATCTTCACGTTCTGGCGCATGTACCCGATGTCGTTCCGGAACATCTCGAAGTTCCTCGCGGTGACGAACGGCGCGATCGCGCAGAGCACCGGAATCCTGCCGGCCGTGGCAAGGCCGGCAGCGAGGCCCGTCGCGGCCTGCTCCATGATTCCGACTTCGAGGTAACGTTCCGGAAATTCATCCCGCATACCCCCCAACCCGGAACTCAGACCGGAGTCGACCGAGATCGCCACGACGTCGTCGTTCTCCCGTGCGATGCGGTGGACGGCGGCTCCGAAAGCCTTGCGCGGGTCACGGCCGGTCATGCGACACGCTCACGTCCGAGCGAGACCAGGCGTCGGTCGAGTTCCAGGAAGGCCTCCCCCAGCTCCTCCCGGCTCGGTGTCCAATAGTGAGAGCCCACCGTGCCCGCCAGCCGAGCCAGGCCTTCACCCTTGACGGTGTGTGCGACGATGGCGGTCGGGGCGGAGTCGTCGACACGGGCGCGACCGAGCGCGTCGAGGATCTGTCGATGGTCGTGGCCGTCGATCTCCTGCACCGCCCATCCGAATGCGCGCATCTTGTCGGCGATGGGTTCCATCCCCATAATGCGCTCAGCCTCCCCGCTGATCTGGAGTCCGTTGACATCGATGATCGCTGTGAGGTTGCCGAGGCGATGATGCGCAGCCATCGCGAACGCCTCCCAGTTCGACCCTTCGGCCAGCTCACCGTCGCCGAGCAGGACGAATGTGCGCCAGGGCTCGACCGCTGTCCGAGCTGCCACGGCCATCCCCGCGGCGATGGCGGTGCCGTGTCCGAGCGCCCCGGTGTTCGCTTCGACACCCGGCAGCTTCTTCATGTCGGGATGCCCCGGCAAGACGGTTCCGAATGCCCCGTAGGTGTCGAGCACTTCTGCCGGGAAGTAGTCGAACAGGGCCAGGACCGCGTACTGGGCGAGTGCCTTGTGGCCGGCGGACAAGAGGAATCGATCCCGTCCCGTCCACCCCGGATTCGCCGGGTCGTGACGAAGCACCCTCGCATACAGCGCCGTAACGATGTCGATGCACGAGTAAGCGCCGCCGAGATGTCCGGAGCCGCCGGCATCGAGCATCCGCAGCACGTTCCGACGCGCTCGCGTCGCGAGGATCCTCAACTCGATGTCCTCGGCAGTGCTCACGTCGACCGTGTTCACGCCGATGCCGACCGTCGTTCGAACGCCGCGATGGCCGAGACCTTCGGACCGCTCCGACTCTCGGGATCGAATTCGCACTCGAGGTACCGCGCCAACAGGGCCTTCGCGACTTCCACCCCCAACGTCTGCGCGCCCATGGAGATCAGGTTGGCGTTGTTGCTGAGCTGCGCACGTTCCGCCGAGTAGATATCCGAAACGAGCGCACAGTAAGCACCGGGTACCTTGTTGGCCGCGATCGAGACGCCGATACCGGTTCCGCACAGGAGCACCCCGCGGTCGTAGTCGCCCGCGGCAACGGCGGTGGCGACGTCGGTGGCGACGTGTGCGTAGACGGGGTCCGTGGCGCCGAGGTCGGCGGCGGTGTGGCCGCGGGCCTCGGCGACGGCCATGAGAGCTTCCTTGAGGTCTGTCGCGTTCGGATCCGAACCGAAGGCGATGCGCATCGTGCCAGGCATGGGGCTCCCTCTCTGTCGCCTCATCGCGACCCGTTATGGTCACCTCAGTCAAGCGTCGGACGCGGTGGCCGACCATTGGAGGATTCCCGTATCGCCGTGGGGAATGCCCCTACCCCCCTTCCCGGGCGTCGCGCGAAGCTTAGGCGAAGACCGGGGCGCGGGGGATGTCGATCGTGAAGGTGGTGGTTCCGTCGCCGCTGTCGACGAGGACTTCGCCACCGTGCGCGTCGGCGGTCGCGGCCACCACGGTCAGGCCGAGACCGAAGCCCTGGATCGCCCGCGACATCGCGCCTGGCGCGCGGTAGAAGCGGTCGTACAGCCGAGCCTGCTCGGCTGCGGCGATGTCGGGCCCCCGGTTGGAGACCTCCACCCGCACGCGTTCGTCGTCGACGGCGACGTTCACCTCGATCGGCGCGTCCGGGTCGCCGAACTTGACCGCATTCACGATGAGTTCGCGCACCGCCTGGCTCATGCGCGCACCGTCGATCTCGGCGGACGCCTCGTGCGGCGCCGACACCGCGATGCGGCCGCCCGCATCCGGCATCTTCTCCTCGACGGCGTGCACCGCCCGCGCGACGAGCCCTGCCACGTCGACCCCGCCGACGTGGAGCGGCGTGTCGGATTCGGCGGCGGCGAGCATCTCGCGGACGCGGTCCATCAGGTCGGCGCTTCGCCGGCGCACCACGTCGAGGTACTCGCGCTGCTTCACCGCCCCGGGGTCGGTCTCCTCTTCGAGCAGGTCGAGGAACCCGAGGATGCCGGTCATCGGCGTCTTCAGCTCGTGCGAAACCGTCTCGAGGAACTGTTCTCGCAGCTCTGCGGCCTGGGCGATCTCGGTGACGTCGTAGACGACGAGCACGGTTCCGAGCAGCTCGCCGTCGTCGCGGCGCACCTGCCGCGACGACGCGACGAGGGCCACCTGGCGTCCGGGCGGGCCGATCCAGGCGATACCGTCGTCGAGTTCTTCGCCGCGCAGGGCTCGGGGCACGATCTGGTCGTCGGGTGGAATGGGGGTCACCCGGTCGGCGGCGAGGATCGCGGGGCCGTGGTACGGGGGCCGGGAGATGTCGATGCCGGCGAGGTCCGCGAAGCGCCCGGCGTGGGCGTTGGAGGCCACGAGCGACCCGCTCGCATCGAAGTGGACGATGCCGGCGTTGACGGTGTTGAGCACATTCGCGAGCAGGATCTCACCGTCGCGCGAGGCTTGCAGCGCTTCGCGCGTGGCTCGCGCGGTCCCCCGCAGGCGCTGCGCGGCGAGCATCGTCACAACCCCGATGCCGACGCTGAGGACCGGAAGCCCCAGAACGTTGAACCATTGCAGCGCGGTCTCGGGCGGGGCCTGATCGAGCAGGTACGGCAACAGCGTGATGAACGCCGAACCGAGCACGGCGGCGAAGATCGCGTACCAGGCGAACCCGTACGAGAACCAGAGGATCGGGAACAGGGAGAGACCCCCGACCCACCCGAAGGTCGAGAGCATCTCGACCCGGAGGCAGGCGACGGCGACCATGTCGATCGCCGGCACGAGCGCGAGCCACCCCGTGGGCAGACGCTCCCACGGCACGGCCACCGCCGCGACGCTCGCGACGACGACCAGCGCGAACCCGGCGACGACCAGGCCGAGCGAGAACAGGGCCGGGGCCGCGACGCCGGCCGCGACGACGAGGTAGAGCACCGCGAGGAGGAACGGCAGCTGCCCGCGGAGCGCCGCCCGCATGCGCCATCGCACGTCACGGTCGTCGGGAGCCCACGGCATGGGATAACTCTGTCGTGAAACATCTCGTTTTCACAGCGCCGACAGGCCGAACCGGCGAACCCCGTCGAATCGAGCGATCAGCGGATGCGGTCGCGCAGCGCCTGCTCCGACGTCTCGCGGTCGACGAGCACGGCGCGAGCACGATCGCGTGCGTCGGCGACGTTCCACAGCAGGACGCCGATCGGTGCGCCGGTCTCGTCGCGGTAGTAGACCACGGCCCGATCGTCGCCGAGGTCGACGGTCAACGGGTCCTTCGTCGCATCGACGGTGCCCACCGCCTCCCACCGGGTGCCGAAGACCTGCGAGTAGAAGTACGGCGTGTGCGTGTAGGGCGTCTCCTCCCCCGCCATCGACCGGCCGACCGCTTCACCCATCTCGTTGGCGTTGTCGACGTGCTCGACGCGCGTGCGTCCGAGGATGGGGTCGGGGTAGGCCGCGATGTCGCCGGCGGCCCAGATCGAACGGTCACTGGTGATGAGGTGCTCGTCGACCAGGACGCCGTCGTCGAGGGCGAGTTCGGCGTCGGCGGCGAGACCGACGACGGGGTCGGCGCCCAGACCGACGACGACCGCGTCTGCGACGCGCTCCTCACCGTCGTCGAGGACCGCGTGCAGGACGTTGCCCTCGGCGCGGATCTCTTCGACCCGACGCCCGGGCACCAGCTGCACGCCCCCGTCGGTGAACATCGCCTGGTAGCGCTCGGCGAGGGCGGGCGGGAACTGCGAAGCACCGAGGGTGGCGTCGGGGAAGATCAGCTCGGTGTCGACGCCGTTCTGCGCGAGCGCTGCGGCGATCTCGGTGCCGATGTAGCCGCCGCCGACGACGAGGATGCGCCCGCCGCGGGCGGCGAGCTCGCGCAGGCGCCGGTAGTCCTCTGCGGAGCGGAAGGCCAGCACCCGGTCGTCCCCGTCCGGTGCGGGGATCGTCCGCGGGGCCGATCCCGTCGCGAGCAGCAGCCGGCGATACCCGACGACGCCGCCGTCGGCGGTCTCGACGGTCCGCCCGAAGCGATCGATGCGGGTGACGAGCGTGTCGACCCGCAGCTCGGCACCGGTGTCGGCGACGGTGTTCAGGGGCACCTGGTCCCACGTGAAGTCCGGGTCGGTCCACAGTTTCTTCGACAGCGCCGGCCGCGTGTAGGGCTCGTCGGAGTCGGCGCTGAGGATGCCGATGGTGCCGGCGGTGTCGCGCTCTCGGATGCCGCGGGCCGCGGCGTCGGCGACCATTCCGCCGCCGACGATGAGGTAATCGAACGTCGCGATGTCTTCACTCATCGAGAACCTCCTCAGATCGTGGCGACCGAGCCGGAGTCGACCCGGTAGTTCGAGCCGTTGACGAACGACGCCTGCGCGGAGCACAGGAAGGCGATGACGGCGGCGACCTCGGCCGGCTCGCCCCGGCGCTTGAGCTCCATGTAGGGCCGCTCCTCGTCGAGGAACGACGTGATGGCCTCGTCGAAGGACGTGCCGAGTTCCGCGGAGCGCTTCTCCATCATCGCGTCGGTCATGGGCGTGTGGATGAAGGCGGGCGAGACCGCGTTCACGAGCAGTCCCTCGCGGGCGTAAGAGCGGGACAGGCCCTTCGCGAGCGCCAGGATCCCCGCCTTGGCGGCGCAGTAGGGAAGCTCGTCGTCGTAGGGCTGCACGGCGTCTTCCGAGGCGAGGAGGATGAGGCGCCCCCACCCGCCGGTGCGCAGGTCGGGCAGGAATTCGCGCACAAGGCGGACAGGACCGTGCAGGTCGACGTCGATGGTCTTCACCCACCCGTCGTCGTCGATCTCGTGGAACAGACCCTGCGCGCCGGTGATGCCGGCGGACTGCACGAGGATGTCGATGGCGCCGACGGCCGCGGCGGTCTTGCGGTGCAGCTCGGCGAGGTCGGCGGTGTCGGTGACGTCGGCGGCGAACGCGAACAGGCGGCCGTCCGGGGCGTCGAGCTTCGCGGCGGCTTCGTCGAGGGCGTCCTGGTCCTTGTCGCTCAGGACGACGGTCACCCCTTCGTCGAGGAGGAGTCGTGCGGTCTCCCAGCCGATGCCGGAGTCCCCGCCGGTGATGAGGGCCTTCTTGCCGGTGATTCCGAGGTCCATGTCAGTTCCCTTCGTCAGTGGTGTGCGGTGGATGAGGGGTCGTGTCGGCGCCCGAAGGTGTGGACGGGGCGCCCCGCGGCGGTGGTGCGGATGCGCAGGATCGAGCCGCTCCGGGGCGAGTCGACGAGGTCTGCTTCGGTGAGGTTCTCGCGCGCGGTGCCGACCAGAAGGTCCTTGCGCTCGGGACCGGCGAAGGCGACGGAGGTGACATTCGGTGCCGGCATCGGCACGCGAGCGATCACGTCGCCCTCCGGAGACCAGCAGAGCACTTCGCCCCCGCCGTACACCCCGTTCCAGAACCGGCCGTCGGTGTCGCGGACGAGACCGTCGGAGGCGTGGCCGACCAGGAACGGCCGCAGCTCCCCGAGAGGCTGGGCCCCGTCACGATAGGGCGCACGGTAGACCGTCGACGTCGAGGTGTCGGTGACGAACATCTCCGAGCCGTCATCGGCCCACTCGAACCCGTTGGCGACGCCGAACCCGCCGCGGAGGATGTCGATCCGCCCCTGCTCGTCGACGAGGTACAGGCCGGCGTCGGGATCGCCGACGGTGACGTCCATCGCTCCGACGACGAACCGTCCGTACGGGTCGACCTTTCCCTCGTTGAACCGTATTCCGTCGTGCGCATGTTCCACGCGGGCGAGCTCGTCTCGAAGCTCGCCGTCGGCCCCGAGGAGCACGACGCGGTCCTTCAACGCGGCGACGTACCCGCCGTCGGCGGCGGGTTGGACGGCGCTGACGGGGGCGGGAAGCGCGACGACGCGGTCGTCGGATCCGTCGACCGCCCCGGCCAGGCGACCGCGGTGCAGCGTGCCGGCGGTGATGTCCACCCACACGACCTCGCCGGTGCGGTCATCCCAGAAGATGCTCTCCACCAGCACCGATCGCAGGTCGCGGAACACCTCCACATCGCTTTCGATCTCAGCGGTCACCGAGCACCTCCGCGGGGACCAGCTGCTCCATCGTGAGCGCGGCGTTGATGAGTGCGAGGTGGCTGAGGGCTTGCGGAAGGTTCCCCCAGAACGCTCCGTCGTGCTCGGAGATCATCTCGGCGTAGATGCCGACGTCGCTGCCGCGTGTGACGAGGTCGTCCATCGCGGCGAGCGCCTCCTCGTGACGACCGACGCACGCGAGCGCGCCGGCGCGCCAGAAGGCGCACGCGACGAAGGTGTGCTCCTCATGGTCCATGCCGGTGTAGCGATACAGCAGCGGTCCGGCACCGAGTTCTTCGGTGAGCCGATCGATGGTGCGCGACATGCGCTCGCCCCGGTCGAACCCGCTTTCGGCGTGCAGCAGCACGGAGGCGTCGAGGTCGGTGGTGCCCGGATGCATCACGTAGGCGCCTGCTTCGTCCGACCAGCCGTGCTGGTGCACCCACTCCTCGATGCGGGCCATCTCTCCCCGCCACCGCTCGGGGGTGCCGGGGATCACGCCGAGCTCGGCCAGGTGGACAGCGTCTCGGAGCGCCTGCCAGCATCCCATCTTCGAGGACGTGTAGTGCTGCAGGTCCCCCAGTTCCCACATGCCCGAGTCGGGGTTGCGCCACAGGTCGCACGTGCGGTCGGCCATGTTCGCCAGCAGGCGTCCGGTGTCGGTGTCGAGCACGTTCCCGGTGTCGACGTAGGTGCGGCAGATCGAGAAGAGGTCGCCGTAGACGCCGAGCTGCAGCTGGTCGTTCGCCGGGTTGCCGGCCACGACGGGTCCGATCCCGCGCCAGCCGTCGACGTCGAACTCCCGCGTGCCGTCGATGAGTCCGCCCCGCAGGTCGTACATGACGTGCAGATCGGGACCGTGTTCGCGGATGGTGCGCACCAGCCACGAGATCGACGCGTGGGTCTCCTCCCGAAGCCCGAACCGCACGAGCGCTCGAGCGGTGTAGGCGAGATCGCGCACCCAGGCCAGCCGATACTCCCAGTTCTTTCCGCCGCGCGGGTTCTCGGGCAGCGAGGTGGTGGCCGCTGCCGCGATCGCGCCGGTGGGGGCGTAGACGAGCAGCTTCAGGGCGAGGGCGCTGCGCTGCACGTGCGGTGCCCACGGACCGTCGTACCCGAACTCCCGCGACCACAGCCGCCACTGGTCGATGGTGCGGTCGATGCCGCGCTGGACGTTGGCGGGGACCGGGAAGTGCAGGGGCTCGGCGTCGGTGGCCGAGATCACCAGCAGGTGGCGCGAGTCCTCCGAGGTGGTGAAGCGTCCCGAGACCGACGGTCGACCGTCGATCTCGTCGGCATCGGACTCGCCGTGCTCCTCACCGTCGACGGCGAGCGAGGTGGCTCCGACGCGCAGGATGCGCCGATCGCCGACGTGCTCGATCCAGGGTCCCGCGGTCTGCAGTCGCGTGCCGGGGGTCACGGCCCACGCGAACTCGACCGTGCCGGAGACCCCCTCGATGCGTCGCGCCAGCTCCGCCCAGGGCAACCGCCCTGCGACGCCGGTGACCATCGTGTCGGTCACACGGGCCCGACCCGCCGCCGTCGTGAAGGTGGTGACGAGCACGTTGGTGTCGGCGACGTAGCGGCGGGTGACGGTGTACTCGTCGACGGGCTCGAGATCGATGCATCCGCCGGTCTCGTCATCGAGCAGTCGCGCGAAGACGGGTGTCGAGTCGAGGTTGGGCAACGGCATCCAGTCGACTCGCCCGTTGCGGCCGACCAGCGCGACGGTGCGTCCGTCGCCGATCGGCGCGTACGTGCGCAGGTCGGCGCCGGGGGCGGAGGCGTCGCGGGTCGTGGCGGGCATGGCCCCACGGTAGGAACCGTCCCTCGCCGGCGGCGGAGGGTTGCGTCCTCGTCGTCTTCGGGGTACACGCCGGCCGGCGGGCCGGACCTGACGCGACCGCGAAAAGTAGCAATGAATGGCCGTTCCGGCAACCCCGGTCACGGCGTCGGATTCGCGTCCTAGCGTCTCATCCGTCCATTCCTCACGAAAGGGAGGCTCCCATGGCCGATTCCACCCAGACGAAGAACAAGCGCCGTCCTGCCCGCGGCGGCTCGGGCGCCGGACTGACCGACGAGCAGAACGCCGAGAGCGGCTTCACCGCGTCGAAGCAGCTCAGCGAGAGCATGCAGAAGGTGATGGTCGACCTCATCGAGCTGTCGCTGCAGGGCAAGCAGGCGCACTGGAACGTCGTGGGCAAGAACTTCCGCGACACCCACCTGCAGCTGGACGAGATCATCGATGCCGCGCGGGAGTTCACCGACACGATCGCCGAGCGGATGCGGGCCCTTCACGCATTGCCCGACGGCCGCAGCGACGTGATCGCCGAGACCACCACGCTGCCGGAGTTCCCGCAGGGCGAGATCGACACCGCCGAGGTCGTCGACCTCATGACCGAGCGTCTCGAGGCCGTGACCGGCACCGTGCGCGAGGTGCACGACGGCATCGACGACGAGGACCCCACGAGCGCGGACCTGCTCCACGAGGTCCTCGAACGGCTCGAGCAGCTGGCCTGGATGGTCAGCGCCGAGAACCGCGTTCCCAAGAAGCGCTGACCGCGCCCTGCTGCTCCCCTCATCCGCACACCCACGAGGAGGACTTGCGATGACGAACATGTACACGATGCAGGACCCGACCACCCAGTTCCCCCGCCCGCCGTTCCCGCCGCAGCAGCAGAGCGCGCCGGGCACGATCCACGACATGGACCCGGCACCGGACCATGGCGAGACCAGCTACGTCGGCACGGGGCGCCTGCCCGGCCGCAAGGCGCTGGTCACCGGCGCCGACTCCGGCATCGGGCGCGCGATCGCCATCGCCTACGCCCGGGAGGGCGCGGATGTGGCGCTGAGCTATCTCCCCGAAGAGCAGACGCAGGCCGAGGAGGTCGCCGCGCTCATCGAGAAGGAGGGGCGCAAGGCCGTCCTCCTCCCCGGCGACCTCCAGGACGAGCAGACGAACGTCGACGTGGTCGCGAAAACGGTCGACGAGCTCGGCGGCATCGACATCCTCGTGATCAACGCCGGCGCGATGCCGACCGTGGACAGCATCGACGACTTCGAGACGCACACGCTCGATCACGTCATGAAGGCGAACATCTATCCGCTGTTCTGGCTGACCAAGGCCGCCAGCCCGCACCTCCCGCCCGGGGCCGCGGTGATCACGACCTCGAGCGAGCAGGGCTTCCAGCCTTCGCCGTCGCTGGCCGAGTACGCCGTGTCGAAGGCCGGGATCGCGAACTGGACCCGAGCCCTGGCCGCACAGCTGATCGAGCGGGGAATCCGTGTGAACGGCGTGGCCCCCGGTCCGATCTGGACCCCGTTGCAGCCGGCGTACGTGCCGAACGAGAAGATCGAGCACTTCGGCGAGCAGACCCCGATGGGTCGCGCCGGACAGCCGGTGGAGCTCGCCCCGGCGTTCGTCTTCCTCGCCTCGCAGGAGTCGAGTTATGTGGTGGGCGAGACGATCGCCGTCACGGGCGGCGTCCCCATCCACTGAGCCCACCCCTCAGAACGAAGGCCCCGCTGCGGCGGGGCCTTCGTCGTGCGATGCGGCCGGATCTCGGGCGGTCAGTCGATGGCGGCGAAGAACTGACGCATCGTCTCGTCGGGCCGATCGCGCTGCGGTGAGTGCCCGGCACCGGCGACCACCGACATCGACACGAGGGGGTTGGCGCACACCTCGTCGGCGAGCGCTCCGGTGAAGATCGACCACACGGCGGGATCGGCTCCGATGATGTGCGTGGGGACGTCGAGCGTGCGCGCGGGGCCCGAGACGTCCCAGCCGGGGTTCTGCGCGGCGGTCTGCTCGACCGCCCACCGGCTCACCTGTGCCGTGGACAGCGCCTTCAGCTCGACGTCGTTCTCGTGCCAGTGCGGATTGCGCGCGCGGACGGCATCCACGGTTCCGTCGGCGAATGCCTCTTCCTGGCTGGCGCGGACGGTGTCGCGCTGCTCGTCGGTCAGGCGGAGGCCGGGGTCGATCAGGACGAGGCGGCGCGCCCAGCCCGGATGCTGCGCAGCCGCCAGCGTCACGGCCGCGCCACCCAGCGAGTGCCCGACGGCCAGGTCCCACGGCGCCCCGCCCCGGCGCGATCGGGTTGCGGCGACATCGGCGGCGTACGCCTCGAGCGTGTAATCAAGAGCACGCGGCGCCGTGCCGTGTCCGCGCAGGTCGACGGCCGTCGCGCACCATCCGGCCTCGGCGAGCGCGACGCCGAAGCGCCACATGAGGGCGCCGTTGGATCCGAGCCCATGCACCAGAAGGGCGTGGCGGGGCGCGTCGGGGTCGCCCCACTCGAGTCGGGGCAGTCGGACGATCGAGGTCATGGGAGCCATCGTAGGACGCGGTCACGATCGCCCCGGCTGTCAAGCCCGGACGCTGCGAGGACCGGGTCTGGTGTCCTGGATGTCCGACACCCTCGCCGAACCGACACGAGAGGAGAACATGATGTCATCGATCGAGAAGATGTGGTCCTCCCACCCGCAGGTGGACGCGGGCGAGGCGAGCGAGCTGGTGCGCCGGTGCGCCGAAGCGGCGGCCGAGTGCGCCCAGGTGTGCACGGCGTGCGCCGATGCGTGCCTCGGTGAGGACATGGTCGCCGACCTCGTCGGGTGCATCCGCATGAACAGCGACTGCGCCGACGTCTGCGCGACGACCGCGCGGATCCTCACCCGCCAGACACAGCCCGACCTCGCGACGGTCCGCGCCGTCCTCGAGGCCTGCCGAGCAGCGTGCGGCGCCTGCGCGACGGAGTGCGAGAGCCACGCCGACATGCACGACCACTGCCGCGTGTGCGCCGAGACGTGCCGCCGCTGCGAGCAGGCCTGCGCCGAGCTCCTCGCGTCGCTGTGAGAGAACCCGCGTAACGAATCCCCCTCCCCTGCATCTCTTGAATGTCCGCCTGCGGAACACACCTTCGGCACCGACGCGTGCCGCCCGTCCGAGAAAGGATCACCATGCCCGGGACCATCGAGTTCCTGACGTTCACCACCACCGCGTCGACGGCTCTGGCCGACACCGCACTGCTCCTGGCCGCCCCCGCCCTCGTGGCCGTCGTCGCCGTTCTCGCGATCGACCGTGCCGACCTGCTGCTGCTCCCGCTGGGCGTGGTGATCGTGAGCCTGCTGATGGCGGCGGTGGGCATCGCCGCGGGCCACTGGTATCCGCTGGCGATCATCGGCGCCGGCACCGGCATCGCCGTTTTCGGCGGGCAGCTGCTCGCCGCCGCGCGCAGCGTCGTCATCGAGCGACGCGCCGGCTGACGCCGGCGGCGCCGATCCACAGACCCCGGAGGCCTCGCGGGCTCGCATGGGATAGCGTGTGTCCGCACCCGCCCGCTCGGCGATCGGGGATCCCGCAGCGAACCTGGGAGTTCGCCGCACTCGCGTAACGGTTGTGGGCACCGGTGCATCACTTCATCGTCCGCACCCGGCGGACGATGATGAATCTGGGGGCAGCATGCGGGAGGACGCCGCGAGGGTTTCGGACCTCGATCTGGTGGCGGCGACGCGGGACGGGGATCGCCGTGCGTTCGGCGAGCTCTGGCAACGCCACCGGGAGGCGGCCCTGACGGTCGCGACATCGCTGTCGTCGGGATTCGACGCCGACGACCTGGTATCGGAGTCGTTCGCGCTGGTCTACCGCAGCATCATGCGCGGCGGCGGCCCGACGACCGGCTTCCGCGCCTACCTGTTCACGACCGTCCGCAACACCGCTGCGGCGTGGGGGCGCGGGCAGCGGGAGTTCGCGGACGATCAGCTCGACGCGGTCGTCGACCCGCGCACCGAGTGGGACGAGGCCGATGCCGCGCTGGATCGCTCCACGACGATGCAGGCCTTCCGGAGCCTCCCCACCCGCTGGCAGGAGGTGCTCTGGTACACCGAGATCGAGAAGCTGAAGCCCGCCGCGGTGGCGACGCTGGTGGGCATGAAGGCCAACGCGGTCTCGCAGCTGGCTTTCCGGGCTCGGGAGGGACTGCGTGACGCCTGGATCCAGGCCCACCTGCGGACCCTGTCCGCCGATTCGGAGTGCCGCTGGACCGTCGAGCGTCTCGGCTCCTACACGCGGGCCACAGCCGGCCGGCGGGACACGATGCGCATTGATGCGCACCTCGCCACGTGCGCGCAATGCATCATCGTGGCCGAGGAGGCCCGCCACGTCGGCTCGCGTCTGGCCATCGTCGTCCTCCCGCTCGTCCTCGGCTCGACGGCGGCGGGCGGATACCTGGCCACACTGCAGGGTCTGCCCGCATCGGCGCCCCTCGCCATGTCGGCGACCGGGCTGGAGGGGATGCCCGTGATGCCCGATCCCGGCTCCGCCTCGAGCGCCGCGGCGAGCCTGGCAGGCTCGGCGGGCGGAGCGGGCGGGGGCGCGGCCGCCGCGGGCGCTGCGGGGGCGGGAGGACTTCTCGCGTCGGCGAATGTCGCCATCGTCGCCGCGGTCACCGCCGCGGTGGTCGGCGTCGGCGGGATCGCCGCGGCGACGGCATCGTCCTGGATGCCGCGGACAGCCGCATCCGAGGAGGTCGTCATCGCGGCCACCGACGAGGACCGGACCGATGCGGCAGCCCACGCCGACGACGCGGCGACCGCCCCGACCCCCCTCGACACCGCGACCCCTCTTCCGACCCCCGCCGCCACCGATCCCGCAGCGGATACCGCCGCACCGACGGCGTCCGCGGTGGGGCCGACGGACACCGCGCCGGGCGGCGCGGCCGAACCCGCGGCCCCGAACCCGGGCCCGTCGACCGAGCCGCGCACCGCGAGTCCTCGACCTTCGACCCCCGCCACCCCGTCTCCGACACCGGCCCCGACGCAGACCCCGGACCCGACGGAGCCGCCGGTTCCAGAACCCGAGCCGACATCCGCCCCGACTCCCGAGCCGGAACCGACCCCCGAACCCACGCCGTCACCGGAGCCCGAGCCGACGCCGGAACCGGAGCCCGATCCGACGCCGGAACCGACCCCCGAACCGACACCGGATCCCCCGACCTTCTCGCCCGTGCACATCGCGTCGTCGAAGGCGTACTTCCCGGCGGGGTCCACGGCCCTGCACATCGACGTCGCGGTCCACGGCACGCCCGGCGCGGAGGTCGAGCTCGTCGTCGACGGCGTCGCGCGTCGCAGCGCCACCCTCGACGACCAGGGCTCGGCGATCCTCGTGTTCCGTCCGACCGTCTTGGACTTCCTCCGCAATGCGACGGTCGTGATCGACTACCCGGGCGACGGCGGGGCGAACGCCGCGTCCACGCGGGTGCGCGCCCTCCTGTCCGGCTGAGCCGGGGATCACCTTCCACATCGGGACCCTTCCGCGCAAGGGCCCGCCGATCCGGCCCGGAGAGGGCAGGGTGGGAACGTGCTTTCCGACGTCACCCCTGCCCCTCCCCCCGCCGCCGCTCGCCCGAGTCGTGGGACGGTCGCCGCTCGGCGCGGCGCCGGCATCGTCTGGGCGCGCGTCGAAGACGGCTTCCACGTCGCCAACCGCGACGGCGTCTTCCTCGGCTACCTCGATCGCGAGGCCGACGGTACGTGGCTGGTCTTCAACGGCCGCTCGACGTGCGTCGGGCGCGAGTCGGGGCTGCGCGAGGCGATGCACGCCCTGATCGCCCACTACGAGCCCGAGCCGCAGGCGGTCGCATGAGCGCCGACCTGGTCTCGCTCGTCTACGTCAGCAACGCCCGTGCAGCCCTCGGCGACCCCGAGCTGCAGCGCATCCTGACCGGAAGCCGGGAGAACAACGACCGGCTGGGGGTGACCGGGATGCTGCTGCACCGCAACGGTCGCTTCGTGCAGATCCTCGAGGGTCCCGCCGACACGGTGCACGCGCTCGTCGAGAGGATCGCGGCCGACCCGCGCCACGCCGACCTGCGGGTGCTGCTGGACGAGCCGATCGACGAGCGCCAGTTCACCGCGTGGAGCATGGGCTTCCAGCCGATCTCGACGCCGCAGTCGGAGCTGCCCGAAGGGTTCCGAGACACGTTCGACGACCTGGATGCCGCGGCCGACCGCACCCACATCATGCGCGCGATCCGCGAGATCAGCCTGTGGTTCCGTGTGCGTTCGGCCCGCCCGACACCACCGCCGGCGGCCGCGTAGCACTCAGAAGTCGAAGACGGCGGCCGGATCGCGCCACGGCAGGAGCGCATCGAAGACCACGTCGTCGCCGGACTGTGTGACGCGCACATCCATCCCGCTCGTGCCCAGCCCCGCACGGCGGGTCGCTTCCTCCGACAGGGTCCCGCGGGAGATGGCACGCACCCGCAGTCGCCCGTCGCCGGCGACGGTGAGCCGGATGAGCGCGGCGCGGGCCCCGGAGTGTTTGACCGCGTTCACGAGCGCCTCGTTGACGATGTCGACGACCCGGTCGGCGACATCGGGATCGGCCAGGGCGACCGCGGCCTTGTCGGAGGTGCGGACGGCCACCTCCATGACGGCACCCCACGCCCCGAGGATGCGTTCGATCGGTCCCGCAGCGGGCTCGGCGTCGTGGACGTATCCCGGCATGTCGGAGAACGGGTCGACGATCGGGCCTGCCTCGCCCACGACCATCGGGTCGTCCCCGTCGGCGAGCGCCACCAGCGCATCGAAGGCCTCGTCGGTGCGGCGACGGAAGTCGGCGACGTGCTGCGTTCCGGCGTCGCCCTCGGCGACCTGCGCGGCCAGCACGACGCAGCGCCCCTGAACCCGACCGTGCAGCAGGTCGACGGCCTGCCGGAGCGGGTCGATGGCACGGGCGGTCTCTTGCGCGACCTGTCGGGCCACATCGGGGATGAGGGCCTCGGACCGTCGCGCGGCCGCGCGCGCCTCATGGACCGCGTCGACGCAGAGCGCCACCACGACGGCGATGCCGGGGACGGCGACGATCGCAACGAACCCGAGGGCTCCAAGCCCCGGCAGGAGGGCGTACGCGAGCGCGCACACGGCGCCGCCGCCGAGGACCCACACGGCGAGATACAGCGGCGCCCGCAGGCGATGGCCGCGGGGCGGGATCGCCCAGCGGACGAGCGCACCGGCGGCCAGGTCGACGGCGACCACCCCGACCGCGCCGATCACGGCCACGCGCACTCCCCCGGCGGCGAGGCAGAAGGGCAGGGTGCCGGTCATGTAGAAGACCGCGACCAGCAGCCACGGCGTTGCGACGAGGCGTTCGGACAACGACCGGCGCACGTGGGGCGACGCCTCGCGGACCTCGAGGTCGGCGACGTCCGCGGCGACGTCGTGGGCGCGAGCCTTCAGGTGATGGCTCTCGGCGCGCACCTGGTCGGAGTACGACCGGACCGCGTCGAAGTCGACCGTGCCGGCGAGCATGCGTTCGCGGGCGTCGAGCAGCCCGTGAACGGTGTCGGTCAGGAGGCGTCGGGTCTCGGCGGACTGTTGGCGCGCCCGGCCCAGGCGGGACTGCAGGGTGGCCAGCGCATCGCTCAGACGTTCGGTGATCACATGGCGCGCGGCGTACTGGTCGCGCGCGACGGCGACGACCGAGAAGAGCAGCAGGGCCGAGATCAGGTTGGTCGCCACACGCGGGCCGAACGCCCCCTCGCTCGACAGGCCCCACATCTGCACGCCGAGCCAGTCGTTCAGCGGTGTGCGGATGCCGACCACGACGACGAGCGCTCCGAGCACGGTCGCCGCCCGCGCCCCCCGGTGCGACATGCGCCGTTCGGCGATGGCCGCCGGAAGGAGCAGTATCGCGAGCACGAGCCACCCGACGGCGGCCACCGCGACGGCCTTCAGGTACCCCTCGAAGCTGCCGTCGTCGAGGGTCGGGACACTGATGAAAACGGCCAGCAGCGCCGACAGTCCGGTGCTCCACCGGTTGTAGAACCCACCCGCCGAGATTGCGAGCCACCACAGCCCCAGCGCCTGCGTCACCCGGTTGCGGGCACGACGGACACCGCGCGCGGCGGCGCGCGACGAGGACAGCTCGGGGAGAGGCATTCGGGAAGGACCTTCCAAGCGATTGGTCCTACGCTAGCGAACCCACGCCGCACCGCGGCGCGAAACCGCTGCGGCACACCGTCACGCGCCCCTACGCTGGTCTGATGACCTCTGTTCGTGCCGCGGTGATCTGGAACCCCGCGAAGACCACGCGGGAAGACCTCGAGGATCCCCTGCTGCGGGTCTTCACCGCCGACGAGATCGCCTGGTTCGACACGACGGTCGAAGACCCCGGGCAGGGCGTGGCGGCGCGGGCGCTGGAGACCTCTCCGGAGGTCGTGATCGTCGCCGGCGGCGACGGGACGGTGCGGGCCGTCGCCGAGCACCTCGCGGACGTGCGCGCGGACGTCGACCTGGGGATCGTGCCGTTCGGGACGGGCAACCTGCTCGCCCGCAACCTCGACGTGCCGCTGCGACGGACCGTGGACGCCGTGGAACGCGCGGCCTCCGGCCAGGCGCGCCCCATCGACGTGGGCTGGGTCGACGTCGAGTTCACGACCGGGACCGAGCGCCATGCCTTCGTCGTGATGATCGGCTTCGGTATCGACGCGAACATGATCGCCGAGACCGACGAGTCGCTGAAGAGCAAAGCGGGCTGGCTGGCGTACGTCGAGTCGCTCGGGCGCGCCCTGCAGGCCAGCGACCTGGTGTCGTTCACCCTCACCGTCGACGACGGGCCCGGTCGTGACGAATCCGGTCACACGTTGCTGATCGGCAACTGCGGCAGTCTGCAGGGCGGTTTCTCCCTGCTGCCGGATGCCGATCCCGGCGACGGCGACCTGGACTACCTGCTGCTGAGCGCCGAGGGCCTGACGCCGTGGCTCGGGACGCTCAAGACGATGCTGTGGGACAGCGGCCTGGGCCGCATGATCCGACGGAGTGATGCGAGCGAGTCGGCGGACACCGACGATGTGACCCACGGTCGCGCGCGCCGCATCCGCGTTTCCCTCCCCTCCCCTCGGGTGTTCGAGATCGACGGTGAAGAGGTCGGTGAGGCGACCGGATTCACCGTCTCGATCCAGCCGGCCGCGTTGCGAGTTCGCTGACCCCACCTCCCGCCGGTGTCGCTACCAGATGTCGGGGCGTTTGACGAGGCCCCCGGCGCCGTCGGGATGCGGGGGTAGCGTCGCCGACACATTCCGTCGAAAGGAGCCGTCATGGGACTTGACGACAAAATCAGGAACGCCGCGGAAGACCTCCAGGGCAAGGGCAAGGAGTCGGCCGGCAAGGCCACCGACGACGAGAGCCTCGAGCACGAGGGTCAGGCTGATCAGACCAAGGCCAACCTCAAGCAGGCCGGCGAGAACGTCAAGGACGCCTTCAAGTAATCGGCGCCCACTCTCACGCTGATGCCCCCGTCCTGGCGACGGGGGCATCAGCGTGTCGGGGCGGGTGTCGGGGATGTCAGCGGCGAGCGCGCATGTCGTGACGCACACGGGCGATGACGGTGGCGAGCACGATGAGCACCACGGCGACGATCGCGGCGATGCCGGTCTCGGGCGAGTACGGCTCGGCGGTGAAGCGCGCGATGGCGACCCACGCGATCCCCCAGCTGAGGGATGCGGCGGGGGCCAGACGCCCGCCGCCCCAGAACGCGAGGGCGATGCCGATCACGGCGGCTGCGCCGAGCACGATCGCCGACCAGATCTCGGGGGCGATCCCGAAGCCCTCGAACCCGCTGGCGTAGAGGATCGCGGTGGCGTTGGCGACGGTGGCGATGATCACCCACCCGAGGTACAGCCCGATGGCTCCGTCGGCGACGATCGTCTCGACGATGTTCTTCGGCTGCGTGCGTCGCAGGATCACGAAGATCCGGCACAGGACGATCAGCAGCAGGGCGATGACGGGAAGGCTGAGGAACAGCAGGTCGGCTTGCACGACGCCGATCCAGACGGCGTTGAGGATCAGCGACGCGGCGACCCACCAGCCGATGCGCTCCTGCCGGGCGTCGTGGCGCTGACCGGGAAGGACCTGCCAGATCGCATACGCGAGCATGCCGGTGTAGATGACGCTCCAGATGCGGAAAGCGCCGGTGCCGGGTGCGATGAGCGTCGAGTCGGAGTTGAGGAACCCGCCGGCGGCCTCCTGGATCGGGGTGCCGAAGAAGGCGCCGGATCCGATGAACGCGGCGACGATGGCCAGCACGGAGCTGACCAGGATGATCACCTGCCGCGTGATCGCCTGCGTGCGGGTGCTGTGGTCGTTGCGGGTCGTCGTCGGCGAGGACACGATTACCTCCAAGGCGTTGAACGCGGTCGATTCATGAGTGCATTCCGACGGTATGCCCCGGGTGGATGCACCCGCGCGGGGGTTGCGTGCACGGCGCACCTGGACTACATCGCCCGGGCGCGGTGGACGGGATAGCGTAGGGGCCATCCTCCGTACCCGACCGAAGGAGCTCCCCCCGTGTCCGCGTCCCGACGCCGCCGCATCACCCCCGCCCGGTTCACCGCCCCGATCGCCGTCGTCACCGCCGTGCTCCTCGTGACCGGGGTGGGCGCCTCGGTCGCCGCGGCCGACGACGTACCGACGCCGGGGCCGATCTCCACCGCGGCGCCGTCGCCCGCGCCCACGCCGGCGACCCCCTCACCCGATCCGGTGGCGGACGAACCCGACGCGAGTGTCATCACCGGCACGGTCACGACAGCCGGTGCAACGCCGCTGCCGGGCGCCCTGGTCCAGGTCGTGCCCGCCGGGCCCGGGACGGTGCGCGACGTGGTCACGAACGAGGCGGGGCACTTCCGCGTCGATCGGCTGACACCGGGCACGTACACGGTCACCGCGAGCCTTCCCGGGTTCGAGCCGGCGACCCAGCGGGTGGAGGTGCTGCTCGGGATGACCGCATCGGTCCCGCTGGAGCTGACCGCTGCGTCGGTCGATGTGACGCTCGATCGCGTGCGGTTCGTCGCCGGCGAGAGCGTGCAGCTCGACGCGCGCGGCTTCTTGGCGGGTGAGAGCGTCGCGGTGGAGCTCCACTCGACGCCGCTCACGCTGGCGACGTTCGTGGCGGATGCGGACGGCGCGCTCTCCGAGCGCGTCACCGTGCCGGCCGACGCGGAGCCCGGCACGCACGACGTCGTCGTCATCGGCGAGAGCGGGCGCTCGGCCTCGATCACCGTCACGGTCACCGCGGTCGCACCCCTCGTCGCGACCGGCTGATCCGGTCGACGGCCGCGTCGGAGGTGGCGCGCACCCGTCCGAGGCACCAGAGTGGGAGCGGGCATGTCGCGCCCATCTTTCTGGGGGAGGAACCGATCCGCATGCGCACACCGTCGCTCGCACTGACCGCCGTCGCCACCGTCGCGGTGGCGGCCCTCGCTCTCACCGGTTGCACGGCCGGCACCGACGATGCGTCGCGTGAGACGCCGGTGGCCGAGCCGACGGCGACGCCCGACGTCGAACAGACTCCGGAGGCGGAGGTCGCCTCCCTCGCGGACTGCGCGGTGGGGACGTGGCTCATCCCCGAGGCGGAGATGGTGCGCTTCTACGGCACCCTGTCCGAGCAGGTCGATCAGGTCGAGATCGCCCCGTACGGCACCGTCGAACTCACCCTCGGCGCGGACGGGGCCTCGTCGTACGACTCGGACTTCGGGTTCGACCTCACCGTCGAAGCCGGCCCGACGTCCATGGAGCCGCGTGTGAGCGTGACCGGGTCGGTCAGCGGAACGTGGGCCACCACCGACGATGACCGGATCACCCTCGACACCGACGACAGCTCGCTGGTCGTCGACGCCACCGTCGACGGCCAGCCGATGGACCTCGGCGACCTCACGAACCAGTTCCTCGAGCACACTCCGCTCGACGGTTCCGCCGGCCCGGTCACCTGTACCGACGACACCATGGTCGTCCCCTACGAAACGGCCGGTGACCCGATCGACCTGACCTGGCAGCGCATCGCGGGATAGGTCGCGCTCGATTCCCCATTGACGCCGGTCCCCGAGGGGTGCCACTCTGTTCACGTTCACAGAGTCTCCTCGCACTGCTCTGTGAACGTGCACACACCATCGTCGGTGCGTGCCGCATCGCGGCGACGTCGCCGACGCGCCGTGTCACACCGTGAATCCCACAGAGAAGTAGGAGCAAAGTGCAGAAGTCACTCCATCGACGAGCCCGCACGCTCGTCGCCGCGGGAATCGGCGTCGTCCTCGTCGCGGCGGGATTGATCCCGTCCGCTGCGAGCGCCGCAGAGAGCCCGTCCACCGTGTCCATCGATCTCGAGGGCACATGGAAGTTCGCAACGGGGGACGATCCCGCCTACGCGGATCCGTCGTTCGACGACTCGTCGTGGGCCGACCAGACCGTGCCGGAGGACGGGGCGAACTTCGCCTCGTACGACGGTTTCGGCTGGTACCGCCTGACTTTCGACCTGCCGTCCGAGGCGAGCGGCCAGAACCTCGTCGCGTCTCTGGGCTTCCTGGACGACGTCGACGAGGCGTTCTTGAACGGCGTGCGCATCGGCGGGTCGGGGACCATGCCGCCCAACGCGAGCAGCCAGTGGTTCGAGAAGCGGCTGTATCCGGTGCCCTCCACCGCGCCGGTGTTCGGCGGAGAGAACGTGCTCGCGGTGCGGGTCTACGACATGAACGGCGGCGGCGGCTGGTACCAGGGCCCGGTCGGGATCTACTCGAGGGATGCGGTGCGGGCGACCGTCTACGGCATCGACGGGGAGTATGCGTCGTCGTCCCAGACGGCAGCCGTCACGGCCGTGCTCGCGGCTCAGAAAGCGGCGCTTGCGACCGGTGACGTCGACGGGTTCCTCGCCACGCTGGACGAGGACTACTTCCACGACGGACGCACCAAGGAGCGTCGCGAACGCGAATTGCGCGCGTGGATGGCGGAGTCCGGTTCTCTGACGCTGACCGACGGCGAGGTGGAGGTGGTCGTCGGCGACGGGGGCGATCTGATCGTCGACACGAACCGCACGATCACCGGTACGCGCGAGGGCGCCGCCTTCACCTTCCAGCCGGCCGCGCAGGAGTTCCTGCACATCGACGCGGAGTCGCTCCTCGAGACCGGGAACGCGTCGCGGTTCTTCCGCGAGACGGTCGATTCCGAGCTCGAAGGCCAGCCGCGTGAGTTCGTGACATACCTTCCGCCGTCGTACCTCGACGACCCCGACCGCGACTACCCGGTCGTGTACCTGTTCCACGGGATCAACGGCGGCAGTCGCGAATGGGAGCCGCGCAACATCGACGATGTGCTCGATGGACTGTGGGCGGGCGGCCTGGCCGAGTCCATCGTGATCATGCCCGACGGCGAGTCGCTGTGGTACATCGACAACCCCGGCGGCGTGCCGTGGCGGAGCATGTTCCTCACCGAGCTGATGCCGCTCGTCGACGGCGAGTACCGCACGCTCGAGTCCGCGGACTTCCGCGGCACGACGGGCATTTCGATGGGTGGGTTCGGCGCATATTCGATCGGACTGTCGCACCCGGAGCTGTTCTCGTCGGTGGCTTCGCACATCGGCGCGTTGAGTGTCGCCCGGGGGGCCGTCCCCAGCCCGCTGACCCAGGTGGCCTCGATGAGCACCGACGAGCTGAACCACTTCAGCTTCTTCTACGACTCGTGCGAGTACGACGAGTACCGCTTCGACGAGGCGGTGCGCACACTGGACACGACCCTGACGGAGAAGGGCGTCGCATACACCTCGGCGGTGTACCCCGAGGGGCGTCACAACGACGATTGCTGGATGCCGCACCTGGTCGATTCGTTCACGGTGCACTCCGACTCGTTCCGCTCGCACGGACTGGAGGAGGACTCGACGAACCCGCCGACCGACCCCGTCGACCCGGATCCGGGGACCCCGGTGACGACGCTGACCGTCGACGATGCCGCACCGACCGCAGGCGCGTCGCTCACGGTGTCCGGCTCCGGCTTCGTCTCCGGCGAGTCGGTGACGATCGAGCTGCGCTCGGATCCGGTCGTGCTGGCCGAGGTGTCGGCCGACGACGCCGGAGCCTTCACGAGGTCGGTGACGATCCCCGCCGACACCACCCCGGGTGCGCATACCGTCGTCGCCACCGGCGAGAGCGGCCGGTCGGCGTCGATCGCGATCACCGTCGCGGCGGCGGACGACTCCGGAACGGACACCGGAAGCACCCCCGGCACGACCGATGACGGTGACAACGGCGGTGACAGCGGCGGTGACAGCGGCGGTGGCAGCAGCGCGGACGGTTCGACCGCGAGCGCGGGTTCGCTCCCGCTCACCGGAGTGGATCCGGTGCCGGCGATCCTCGCGGCGCTGATCCTGCTCAGCCTCGGCACCGCGATCGTCGTGGTTCGGGCGCGGCGCTCGTCGTGAGTCGTGCTCGGCGAGGGGGCGCCCCGGCTCCTCCTCGCCGACCATGCCGGCGTACACGGACGCGACCACCGCACACGCGCGCTGAGCTCCACCCCAGACGCGCCCGCGATCGGTCAGAACGGCGCGCGCACGTCGTCGACACCCGTCCGGCCCCGATCGGGCGGTGGGTCGGGGATGAACATCACCCGTGGTGGTGGGTCGTCGGTGTACTCCAGCCCGGAGGGTGCGGTGAAGTGCAGTCTCCCGCCCGGGTGTTGGACGACGGTCCACCCGGCGGCGTGTTTCAGGGTGTGGTGTCTCTTGCAGAACGCCCCGAGGTTGTCGACATCGGTTTTGCCGCCGAGGGCATAGTCCTCCCGGTGATCCCAGTCACAATCTCGCGCAGGTCTCCGGCATCCGGGGAACCGACACCGGACGTCCCGGGCCATCAAGTACCGTTTCTGCGCCGCCGTCGCGTGCCGCCGGTCGACCGCGAGAACAGCGCCGCCGATGGGGTCGAGGAACACCCGGTCGAACCCGGGGGCGTTTCCGGCGAGGATCTTCGCCGTCTCCGGATCGACCGCGCACGTCCCGTCCAGTTCCGCACCCCCGGCGGTTGTTCCCGCGAGGCTGGTGGCGGGAACGGTGACCTGCACGTGCGCCCGGATCGCCCCGAGCCCACCCTCGACCACCCCGCCGGTCGCATCGATCGACGGGGTAGAGGTGAGCATCATGTCCAGCAGCAGGTCGGTGCGAATCTGATCGAGGGTCCGCTGGTCGAACCACACCTCACCGGCCACCACGCTGCCGCAGCCGCCGAGGTCGCCGACCCCGGAATCCCCCGCACCGTCCGCGAGACCGTCCCTAGAAAGGCCGAAGCTCGCACCCAACCGCACCGGGTAACGCTCCACCGCCTCGCGCTCACCACGCGTCGCCGCCTCACGTTCGATCTCCCGTTCCGCGGCTTCGCGCCGCGCGACCCGATCGGCGGCCTTGATCGCCTTCCCTTGCCGGGTGATCCGGTCGTAGACCCCGTGGATCTCGACGGAAGGCCCGATCGCGCCGAGCATCGACATGCCATCGCGCAGGTCTTCGACCCACACCCGCCTGTCGAGCACGGCCGCGTCGTGGCGTTCCTGCATACTCCGCGGATTCACCGACTCGGCGACCTGCTCGGCATATGACCGCAACCGGTTCGGCGACGTCGTTTCCGCGTAATCGAGCACGTCTTGCTCGAACGCCACCCGCGCGTGCTCGTCATCGAGATCAGCCCCAGCCTCGACGACCACCCGGACGTGTGCCCGTGACACCCGCCCCTCGTGCCATGCCGCCCACGTGGTCGGGAACTGCGTCACCGTCCGGTGCGCCTCGAACAGGTGTGTCTGCATCGTCCGGTCGCTCGTCCGCGCGTCGACGGCGAACTCCGCCGCCATCGACCGCAACGGCATCTCGCGCTCTCGTGTAGAGGCCTCGCGCAAGCGGCCCGTCTGCTCTTCGGCGAGCGCGAACGCGTCCGCGTGGGTCCGTGCGAGATCGGCTTCTGCCGCCGCGATCACCTGACGAAGCCGGCGGGCCTCAGCGACGAGTTCGCGCGTGCGGAGGGCATCCGCCTCACGCTGCTCTTGGTCACCCATCGCGCCCCGATTCGTTCGTTCGATCTCCTTCGAGACTAGGGAGGGCCACCGACATTCCCGCCTCGAAAACCGCCGATCGCAGGAGAAATCACCAAGTTTCTCTCGAGCCTGCCCTTTGCCGTCGAGACACCCCTTTCCTGCACCGTCGAGGCGCCCCGCAGCACCACTGCCTGCGCCTTTCTTCCATCTCGGGCACTTTTCTTCCTTGGGAGATAGAATGTCGCAATGGCGCTCAACATCAAGGACCCCGAGGCCGACCGCCTCGCCCGGGCTCTCGCCGCCGCCACCGGTGAGAGCATCACCGTCGCCGCGCGCGCGGCGTTCGCTGAACGCCTGGCACGAGTGCAGGCGCAGGATGCCGCTCCCGGCGTCCTCGCCGAACTCGAGAGCATCATCGCGCGAGCGCGCCAACGCGAAACTCTCGACGGCCGTCCCGCAGATGAGATTCTGGGATACGACGATGCCGGATTGCCCACGTGACCATCGCGGTCGACACCTCGGCGCTCATGGCGATCGTGCTCGGCGAAGACGATGCGCCGCTGTTCGCTCGCGCGATCGCCGCGAACAGCGGTGACGTGTGCGTCAGCGCTGCCACGGTGGTCGAGGCGACGATCGTCGCCGAAGCTCGCCAGGGCGCTGCCGCCGCGCAAGACCTTGCTGCCGTCATCCGAGAGGCGGATATTCGCATCGTTGCTCTCGACGCCACGCAGGCCACGATCGCCTCGGCCGCGTGGCGCCGCTTCGGCATGGGACGACACACGGCCGCCCTGAACCTGGGCGACTGCTACGCGTACGCACTCGCCCGCCATCTGGGAGCCCCGCTGCTGTTCAAGGGCAACGACTTCGCGCAGACCGACATCGCGTCTGCGTTCTGACCGTCGGGCCCTTCACCTGCGCCTCGTACCGCGTTACGGTGGTGCTCGGTCGACGACCGCCAGCCACATCATGACATCGACCAAGCGCATCTTCCCCCTCGCCCATGCCCAGACACGTCCGGGCGCGATCGGCGCGCTGATCGGCGCCCTTCTCTGCACCATCAGCGCCGTGCACTTCTCGATGACGGGCTTCGCCCTTACGGCCGGGCGGAGCGCGGATGAGCCCACGGCCGCCACCGCGGTCGCCTTTCTCGTTGCGGGCGCCTCCCTCACTCTCGTCAGCGCCGTCGTCATTGAGAAGAAGACGAAGGAGATCCGACGCGCCCGGTCCGATCGATCAGACGCCCCGACCCTATGACGCGCACGGCCTCGACCACGACCATGTGCGTTCTGGGCGTCGGGTGGCTGCTGCTCGGCGCATGGAGCTTGTCCACCGGAGACAGGCTCGTCGGAGTCGGATTCTGCGCCCTCGGAATCACATGCTTCGGCGTCGGCTTCACACGTCGGCGACGTCGCGACGAGCGCTGACGATCCGCCGGCGCGGCACGCCGAGACATCCGGGCCAGGAGGCCCGGCCGACGCCACGCCTCCGCGTCAGAGCGACCCGAAGACGTCGTTCGCGATAGCGAGGGCGGCGTCGCCTGCGAGCTCGCTGCTCGTGAACGCCTGTGACCGACCCGCTACACCCATACCCCGTCGGCGAGGAACCGTTCCATCCGCTCGAGCCATGGCGCGAGGTCCATCCCCTGCGCCTGCACCCATGCGTCGTCGTAGTACGTGTGGGCGTAGCGCATGCCCCCGTCGCAGATGAGGGTGACGACCGACCCGGTCTCGCCCGCCTCGAGCATGCGCGCGATCAGCTGGAATGCCCCGACGAGGTTCGTTCCGGTGGATCCGCCCGCCCAGTGCTGGGTCTTCTGTCGCAGCAGCCGGATCGCGGCGATCGAGGCGGCGTCGGGCACCTGCAGCATCTCGTCGATGACGGTCGGCACGAAGGAGGGCTCCACTCGCGGCCTGCCGATCCCCTCGATGCGCGAACGCTCCGCCGTCACCACCGACCGGTCGCCGAGCCGCCACGCGTCGTAGAACACCGACCCCTCCGGGTCGACCACGGCCACGCGGGTGTCGTGGCACCGATAGCGCACGTATCGCCCGAAGGTCGCCGAGGTCCCCCCGGTTCCGGCGCTGACGACGATCCACGACGGGATCGGATGCCGCTCGAGCGACATCTGGCTGAACACACTCTCGGCGATGTTGTTGTTGCCCCGCCAGTCGGTGGCGCGCTCGGCGTACGCGAACTGGTTGAGGTAGTGCCCGCAGCAGCCTTGGGCGATGCGCTCGGCTTCGGCGTAGACCTCCATGGGTTCGTCGACGTAGTGGCATTCACCGCCGTAGAACTCGATGAGCTCGATCTTCTCCCGACTGGTCGATCGCGGCACCACGGTGACGAACCGCAAGCCCAGCATGCGCGCGAAGTACGCCTCGGACACGGCGGTCGATCCGCTGGATGCTTCCACGAGCACCGTGTCGGGTCCGACTTCTCCGTTGACCAGTCCGTAGAGGATCAGCGACCGCGCGAGCCGGTGCTTGAGCGACCCGGTCGGGTGGACCGATTCGTCTTTGAGATAGAGGTCGATCCCCCACTCGGCCGGCAGCGGGAAGACATGCAGGTGGGTGTCGGAGGTGCGATTCGCGTCGGCCTCCAGCAGATGGATGGCGTCGACGACCCACTCGCTCCGCTCGCTCACCCCTCGACGGTATCGCGAGCCCCGGACGCGCACGAGGCGAAGGGCTGACCTGCCCTCAGCCCTTGTGGTGTTCGCGGTAGGCGCGGGGGCTCACGCCGTGCATGCGGCGGAACTGCCGGGAGAAGTAGAACGCGTCGTCGAACCCTGTCGCACGACCGACGTCGGCGACGGTCATGTCCGTGGTGTCGAGCAGCACGCGTGCCCGCGCCATCTTCAGCGCGTTGTGGTGGGCGAGCACTCCCCCGCCGGTGGCGTCGCGGAACAGGGCGGCCAGGTGTGAGGGCGACAGCCCCACCATCGCGGCGAGCTCCGGGACCGACACGCGCCCGTCGATCCGCTCTTCGAGGTAGCGCATCGCGCGTTCGAGCGGCGTGCCGTCGACGGCCAGGCGTCGGTCGACGGCGAGCTGCGTGAACAGGCGCCAGGCCATGCCGGATGTCGCCACGAGTCGCGCAGGTGTGGTGTCGCGCGCAAGAGCCCGCGAGATCTCATCCAGCAGGGCGGTCGCCTTCTCCACGCTCCGCAGCGACAGGGTGACGTGCCCGCCGTCGACGCCGCACGCCTCGACGAGCTCGGCGACATCGGTTCCCCGCACGTGGCACCACCAGATGGTCCAGGGATCCTCGGGCGCCGCGCCGTAGGCGTGCGCCGTGCCCGCGGGGATGACGATCGCCGTCGAGCTGCCCACCCGCGTGCGGGCGCCCGCGACGTCGACCCATCCCGCGCCGGCGACACACACGATGACGATCGTCTCGGGTACACCGCTCGGGCGATGCCGACCGTGATGCTCCGCGCGGGGAAAGTACCCGGCGTCGGTGACCGTCATGCGGCGGGTGACTCCGCGCGCGAGCGCCGTCTCGACCTGCGGGCGGGGCACGACGCTGAGGAGCTGGTGCTCGAACCCGTCGGGCCGTTCGAGGTGTGCACCGTCCATCGCGCCATTGTCGCACCACCCCCACGAGCTCGGGACGGGTCACTGTCGAACCAGGTCCTTCGCCAGCGGATCGTCCAGGTCGGGGCGCCCTTCGACCATGGTGAGTCCGTCCGCGTGCCGGTTAGCGTTCACGGGTGACACGCAACGACGACGCCCCGAGCCGCATCCTGCTGCCCGACGCCCCCGCCGACCAGACCGAGATCCTCGCCGACGGCGGCGTCGCCTGCTGGAGCGAGCCGGTGTGGATCGACACGTACGACCCGGGTGACCCCGACCCCTACCCACTTTTCTTGGACAGGAGGGTCTACCAGGGATCGAGCGGGCGCGTGTATCCGCTGCCGATGATCGACGCGGTCTCGGCGGAGAAGAAGCCGCGACAGTGGCACGCCATACACCTCGAGAACGCCTTCGTGCGGCTGATGCTCCTCCCCGAGATCGGCGGGCGCATACACATCGGGTTCGACAAGGTCGCCGGCTACGACTTCTTCTACCGCAACAACGTCATCAAACCGGCCCTGGTGGGGCTCGCCGGCCCGTGGATTTCGGGCGGTGTGGAGTTCAACTGGCCGCAGCATCACCGCCCGGGTACGTTCCTGCCGGTGGACGCACGCGTTGAGCGAGAAGATGACGGCGCGGTCGTGGTCTGGCACAGCGACATCGACCCCCTGCAGCGGATGCGCGGAACGCACGGCATCCGCCTGCGGCCGGGCTCGTCCCTCATCGAAGCCGACGTGCACCTGCACAACCGCACCGATGCGACGCAAACCTTCCTGTGGTGGGCGAATGTCGCCGCCGCCTCGCACGAGCGCTACCAGTCCTTCTTCCCCGACGACGTGGCCTACGTCGCCGATCATGCGCGACGCGCGATCTCGGCGTTCCCGCGCGCGGATCGGCCGTACTACGGCGTCGACTATCCCGCCCTGGCCGCAGAGCGAGCCGACGCCGACCGGATCGACGTGTACAGCAACATCCCCGTGCCCACGTCGTACATGATCACCGACACCGACGACGCGTTCTTCGGCGGATACGATCACGCCGCCGACGCCGGATTCGTGCACTGGGCCGACCCGGCGATCTCTCCCGGCAAGAAGCAATGGACGTGGGGGGACGGTGAGATCGGCCGCGCCTGGGACGCGCAGCTGACCGACGGCGACGGCCCGTACGTCGAGCTGATGGCGGGCGTGTACACCGACAATCAGCCCGACTTCGCGTGGCTGCTGCCCGGGGAGACCAGGCGCTTCCGTCAGTATTGGTACCCGATCCACCGAACGGGTCCGGTGCGACAGGCGACGACGGATGCGGCGATCGCGGTGGATGCGACTCCGGGCGGCACGCGGATCGGGGTCGCGGTCACCCGGGCTTCCGACGGACTCACGGTGTCGGCTGCCGTCGGCGCAGACGATGTCTGGCAATGGACCGGTGCGCTCTCCCCCGCCGCGCCGCTGGTGCAGGTGATCGATGCCGGGTCGGGTGACGCCGCCGACGTCGATCGTGTGACGCTGCGCCACGGCGACGTCGTGCTCGTCGAGTGGCGGGCGCGTGATTCGACCAGCGGGGAGCCGTGGGTGGCGACCGAGCCCGCGGCGCCTGCTGAGATCGCCTCGACCGATGAGCTCCTGGTCACCGCGACGCACCTGCAGCAGTACCGGCACCCGACGCGCGATGCCCTCCCCTACCTGCGCGAGGCGCTGCGGCGTGATCCGGGTGACACCCGCGCCGCCACCGCTCTCGGCGCATGGCACCTCCGCCGTGGCGAGGACGCGCGTGCACGCGAGGCACTCCAGACCGCCGTCAGCCGGGCGACCGCACGCAACCTCAACCCGCGCGACGGCGAGCCGCTGTACCTCCTCGGCCTCGTGCAGGAGCGCCTCGGCGATGACGCGGCCGCCGACCGCGCGTTCGCCCGTGCCGGATGGAACGCGGCGTGGGCCGTTCCCTCTGCTCTCGCGCGGGCTCGCATCGCGCTGCGCGCCGGACGCTCCGCCGACGCGCGCACCCTCGCGGAGACGGCCGGCACGGTGCCCGAGGCGCGGCGCCTCGTCGCCCTGGCAGATCCGGATGCCGTGGGCGCCCTCGACCTCGCGACGCACCTGCACCGGGACGACCCGCTCGACGCTGCTTCTGCTGCGCTGGTGCGCGCACTCTCCGCGCCGGCGCCCGGCACCGCCGACGAGGCGCCGGAGGCCGATTCCCTCACCCCGCTCGATGAGCGCACCGCGCTCGACATCGGGGCGGAGTTCGCACGCGCGGGACGCTTCGACGTCGCCCTGGCCGCGACGGAAGCACCCGCGCCGGGTGCACCATCGGCCGGGCGGGCGGGCCCGCTGCGCCACTACCTGCGCGCGCTGTGGCTCGAACGCGCGGGGCAGCCCGAGGCCGCGCGCGCCGAGCGACGCGCGGCGGCCGTGGCCGATGCGTCGCTGGCGTTCCCCGCGGGGCTCGATCAGTACGACGCGCTGCGCGCCGCGGTGCGTGCCGATGCGGCCGATGCGACCGCCGCGGGCTTGCTCGGGATGTGGCTGCTCGATGCCGGTCGACACACCGACGCGCTCAGGGTGCTGCAGGCCGCCGCCGATGCCGGTTCCACCGACCCCGTCACCTGGCGCAACCTCGCTCTGGCGCGGGTCGCGGCAGCCGGGCATGACGAGGGCGCCGACGCGGCACTGCGTCACGCCCTGGGCCTGCGCGCCGATGCCCGTCTCGTGCTCGAGCGCGACCTGCTGGCGGAGCGGCGCGGCCTCGATGCGGGCGCCCGCCTGGCCCTGCTGGACGAGCACGCCCCTCTCATCGGCACTCGGGATGACCTCGCGCTGCGGCACGTGACGCTGCTGCTCGACCGCGACCGCATCTCCGAGGCGTGGGTGGTGCTCACCTCCCGCCCCTTCCGCCCGTTCGAGGGAGGTGAGGGACGCGTGATCGCCGCCTTCGACCGCGCGATCTGCGCCCAGGCGCGCGCGCTCCTCACCGACGGCTCCCCCGACGCGCTCGCCGAAGCGGCACGGCTGCTCGCGCTCCCGGTGCCGGCGCACCTCGGCGAGGGCCGCCATCCCGCAGAGCCCGCGCTCGAGCGCATCGTTCTTCTCGGCGATGTGCGTGCGGCCCAAGGCGACGCGGATGCGGCGCGGGAGGCGTGGGCGAGCGCGGTTGCGCCGACACCGCTCGCGGTCGCCGAGCGGCCGGCCGATGCGCTCACCTTCTGGCGAGGGGTCGCACACCTTCGCCTGCGCGAGACGGACGCGGCCGAGACTGCCTGGCGTGTGCTCGGCGAGCGCGCCGAGGCGTTGCGTGCCGCGCCAGACGCGGTGGACTACTTCGCGACCTCGTTGCCCGAGCTGACGGTGTTCGATACCGGCACCGCCGCCGCGCGTCAGCGCACCGCCGACGAGCTCGACGAGCTCGCCGCCCGTGGCCGCGCCCTCGCGCGGGCCGCCGCACACGAGTCGATCCGCCAGGAGGCAACCGCATGACCGAGCGCTATCTCGGAGCCGGAACCGTCGCCCGAGACGAGACGGCGCTGACCGGCCCCGTTCCCTCCCATCTCCCCCAACGATTGACGATCACGCTGTGGGATTTCTCCTGGTACACCCGCGCCGGTGAGGGGGAACCCTACGCCGACGTCGACGCGGCAATGGCCGACGCTGCGTCGCTGGGATACAACGCCGTGCGCATCTGTGCCGCGCCGCTGCTCCTCGCCGGCGGGCTGGGCCTCGACAGCACGGTCGCCATCGAGGGAATGGGCTCCTCACCCGCCGGCGGCTTCTTCGGACAGCGCACCCGGTGGTACGACGCGCCGGGTGGCTACGAGATCGATGTGCGCGCTCGCCTGCACGAGCTGTTCGATGCGGCCGAGCGCCACGGCCTGGTGGTGATCCTCGCGAGCTGGGAGTACCAGCAGTCCCCGGCGTTCGCGGCGTCGTCGGCGTGGTTCGACGCGATCGATGCCGTGCCCCTCGCCGACCGCTACCGCGTGCTCGCCGACGCATGGGATCGCCTGCTGCGGGAGCTCACCGACGCCGGACACCGCGACCGCATCGCGCTGGTCGAGCTGCACAACGAGGTGGATTTCTCGATCCTCCCGGCGCTCGAAGACGGTGGCGCCGCCGAGGTCGCGCGTCTGCGCGCGGCGCATCCCGAACTGCTTGTGACGGCCAGCTACGGCAAGCCTCCTCACCTGGCGATGCACCGCGTGCCCGACGGGCTCGCTGCGGCGCAGTTCCACGTGTACAGCTACGGTGTGCTCGACGAGCTGCAGAAGCTCGTCGACATCCGGTCCGAGGGCAGTGCGGTCTTCCCGAACGAGGCGTTCGAGCGGATGCTGCGCTCCGACGCCCCCTCGGTCGCCGCGTACGGCCGGGCGGCGGAGTGGAAGTACCGGGCGACGGTCGTGACCGACCAGATGTTCTACGGCTACGACCACCTCGATCCCGCGCTCTGGGACGCGTGGCTCGTGGAGCACTACCCGCCCTTCGAGCAGGTGATGCGACGCGAGATCGAATCCCGCACGATCGCGATCGCGGCCTGGGCCCGCTGGAAGGGCGTGCCCGCGGTCGTGGGCGAAGGGTGGGTGGGCTACACCCCGCTCCACGGCACGTTCGAAGAGGGTCCGATCGGTCGCGCTCTCGCCGAGCACGGCATCGACACGGCCCTCGAGCACGGAGTGTGGGGCGTGGTGCTCTGCTCGAACGCGGCGCCGCACCATCCGATGTGGCAGCTGCGGGATTGGCAGCGCGAGGTGAACGAGCGCATTCTCGCGGCCTGAAACCGGGGACCTCCCCCGAGCCGCCCGCTGGCCGTCGATGACCCCTCGATACCGGGCGACCTCATCGCGAACCTCCCCTTGACCGCGCACTCCGAAACTGCCAGAGGCCGTTACCGCGAGGCGGACGCAGCCCCCACGTGCTCGCCGAGCTCGCCGCGCGACAGCGCGCCGACCTTGCTGCGCGCCTGGTAGATATGCGACTCGACGGTCCGGACCGAAAGAAACAGCTTCTCCGCGATGTCCCGATTCGACAGCCCTGCCGCGATCAGGCCGGCGATCTCGATCTCACGACGTGTCAGGGACGCCTCGCTCCCGCGCACGGCGGCGCGAGTGGATTCGGGCGGCACGTGCCGTGGCGCCGCGACGAGAGTGCGCGTGACCACTGCACGGATGTCTGCGGCACGAGGTACCCGGGGCAACCGAGGAGGCGGATCGGTAAGCGATGCGTGTAGCGGAATGTTCGTGTCTGCGAGAAGTCCCTCGATGTCGACGACCGCGTCGTCGTCGACGACACCCAGCGCGAGTCCGCGGTACAGATCGCGCACCCTCTTCATCGGCGACGTCCGCGTCGCCGTCAGCGCCAGCGCCTCGCCGAGGGCGCGTGCGGCGTCGTCGAGCCGCTGATCCATCAGCTCGACCACGGCACGCGCGGAGGCACAGGCGTGGAGAAGAAGCGGCGGCGCCTCGGGCCACACCGTCTCGACACGTTCGACGATGTGCGGGCCGCCCGTGTGGCGCCGTCTCGCGCGAGGAACTGGGAGATCCAGAGTTCGACGGTCGCCGCTGTCATATCCTTCCGCAAAGGCGAGAACCGGGTTCGCGCGTGGTCCAGGCCGGCCACGGCCCCTGCGACGTCTCCAGACACCGCCGCCGACAACGCCACCGCCAAACCTGCCGTCCCGAGTGCGCGATCATCGCCCTCGCGCACCGCCCGACGACACTCGCGCGCGATGTGGTCGCGAACCCCCGGGGCGTCTTCGCCCATGACCAGATGGGTCACCAGGCCGGTCATCAGGAAGCGGAGTCGGTCGGCCGTGCTGAGACCGGGCACCCCCACCTCGTACACCAACGATTCGATGCGTGCGAGCGCCCTCTTCGCCCCGCGCGGATCTCCCAGCTGGGCGCGCGCGTGCGCCTCCACCAACCACGCGGCGGCGCGCCACCGCCCCGAGGCCCGCGCCGCAAGATCCTGCGCCACCTCCTGCGCCCGCGGCCAGTCGAGGGACGCGAAGTACGACACCGCATCTGCAAGCAGCAGGTGGGGTTCCTCCGCCCCGGGCCTGCAACGCTCCAGCTCGGCGCGCAGCTCACGAGCGTTTGCGGAATCACCCCGGTTCGACCACAGGGTGAGCATCTGCGCAGCGCGAGCCCGATCGAGGCCACCCTCGATGCCGACCGGGTACGGCACCGCATCGGTTTCTCCCGCGCCGACTCGCGCATGCGCGAGTTCGAGCCCGAGGCCGATGTCGTCGGGCGCGCTGTTGAGCCCCGTGGTCGCATACGCCTCGGCCAGCGCGAAATCCCCGTGATCGTTGTTCTGCGCCGCGGCGTCGCGCAGAGCTCTCCGGCCGATCGTTTCCGGCACGGCGACAGCAAGCGGCTCACCGCGCAGCATCTTGTCGGCCAAGACAGCGGCGATCGGGGGGCTCCACCACCCGCCGTCCTCCGCAAGCATGCGGACGACAGCGTCCATGAGCATCCGCTCGACGTGCTCTGTTCCGAGCATCCGCTCCGCTTCCCGCCCGAGGAGGGGGTTCGCCCAGAGGGCATGTGCCACTGCCTCGTCGCGGTGGAGGTAGCCGGCGGCGCACAGAGCATCGAGCTCGGCGACGGGGCGGATGCGGGAGGCATGGGCGGATGCGATTCCGGGAAGATGGTGGATGAGAGCGAGAGTGCCCAGATGACCGGCGTCGAGCGCGGCGAGGTGCGCGCCTGCGGCATCGGCCAATCGCGTCAGCCCTGGCAGCTCCGAGACCTCGGCGATCGGGTCTCGCCCCTCCCTGGAGGCGTCGCACGCGAGGGCCGCGAACTCGTCGAGCAGCGCACGCGAACCGTTGGACCACCAGATGATCGCGTCGCGTGTCACCTCGTCGGCCACGGCGTTCCCGCACGGCCGCAGAAAATCCCACGCCTGCCGTTCGCTGAGGGGTTCGATGTCCACGCGATGAGCGATCCCGCGCGCGACGAGCCCGGTGAGGGCGGCGCCCGAGTCGGACGGGGGACGAACGGTGTCGGCCGCTCGTACGACGAACAACGCAACCAGGTGTTGACGGCAGACCGCGTCCATCAGCAGCGACGTGCTCGCGGTGTCGAGGTCGTCCGCGTCGTCGACGAGGGCGACCGACGCGTGAGCGCCGTCGTGCGCCGACAGGTGCGGGACGAGCTGTCCTACCCCATCGAGCGCAGACAGTGTCCCGCCCGCCATCGAGGCGGTTCCACGCACCACGACCGTGGCGATCTCGCGCCGCGCGAGCTCTTCCACCACCCGGTTCACGGTCACGGTCTTGCCTGCACCCACGGGACCGACAAGGACGACCGGCGTCCCCGCCGCCAACCGATCTGCGATGTCGCTTGGGTCTGCTGCGCGACGAACATCGCGCCTGTATTCGCCCCCCACGAGGGAGTCCTCTGCCGTCCGCATGATCCCCCCGCGACGTCATCGACTCGGTGTGGATGTCACGATAGCGAGCACTACCGCCTTTGTCTGCCCCCACACCCCGGTAGGTAGTGGTCGGCATCCACCCGTGGTGCGAGGAGCACTACGGATTCCGGTGCCCCTTTCACGGCGCGCCGCTACCGGGATTCACGGTTCTTCCCGCTGGTTCTCCGCCGTGCACCTGTCTCGCCCTCGGGGTGGTTCGCCAGGCTCCCACACACGGGGCATCGCGCCCGGCCGCTCGACCTCGGTCACGGCGGCTCGCAGATGATTGGGGTTTTCATGGAGCAGCAGCAGCGCCGGACCGTCCGGCGCCGGATCTTTGCCATCACCGCCGGTGGGGCGGCCCTCGGGCTGGGGGTCGCGGCCACTCTCGCGGCGTGGACCGACACCGAATGGGTCTTCGGTGGTGACGGCAGCGGCGGTCCCGGTATCGGGACATCGACGTTCGCCATCGAGCAGAACACCGACGCTCCCGGCTATGACGCGGGCAGCTGGGTAGACGAACCCGACAACCCCGGCGGCGAGATGGTCTTCGAGGCCACCAGCCTCCTCGGCACCGAGCTCGCGCCGGGTGACAGTGTCTACGCCGCCGTCGCGTTGCGCACGAAGTCGACGTCGATCGCGGGCGATGTGCAGCTCGAGGCCGCTGTTCCGGCGACGGGGATCACGACGAACGACACCGGAGGCCTGCTGTTCGCCGCGCTCGATGTGCGGGTGGCCACCAGCGCCACGACGTTCGATTGCGACGCCACGGCCTTCTCCGGCGACCCGGGTAGCCCCACGGTCATCGCCAACGGAGACCTCGCCTCCACGGGCGGGTCCGCGACGCAGTCGCTGTCGGCGGCGGCCGGCTCGGTGCAGTACTACTGCTTCGAGGTGACCCTCCCCGCATCCATCAACAGCGACCCGGACCCCGCGTCGTACATGGGTCGCACGGTCGCTCCGGCGTGGGAGTTCGTGGCCACCTCGTGAGCGACTCGGTCACGGCATCTCGCCCGCTCGCCGCGCATGCGGCGCCGTCGTCCCCCCGATCGACCCGCCGGTCGGCGGGCGATGCGACGGTGCCGCCGATCGAGCGTGTGCGGGATGCCGTGACCACCGTGTTCGGGTGCATCGGCATCCTCACCGTCACCTGGCTCGCGGCGAGCGCGATATGGGGTCTGGGGATCATCGTCTTCGTCACCGGGTCGATGGCCCCCGCTCTTCCCACCGGCGCGGCCGCGGTCACCCAGACGGTGGCGGCCGGGGACCTGAGCGTAGGCGATATCGTCACCGTCCGCCGGCCCGACGCGAACATGCAGGTGACGCACCGCATCGTCGAGATCGCGCCGGTCGCGGCCAACCCGGACGCCCGCAGTCTGACGCTCCGCGGCGATGCGAACGCGAACGCCGATCTGGAACCGTATGTGGTCACCGAGGCGGCGCGGGTGCTGGCCGGTGCCCCCGGCGTGGGTTGGGTCGTCATCTGGGCGAAGTCGCCCGCGGTGATGCTCGGCGGCGCCATCCTTCTCGCCTTCGTCGTGGCGTGGGCGTTGTGGCCCTCGCCCGTGCGTGCGACATCCGATGACGACTCGGACGCTGCGCCGGAGACCACCGGCTGACCCGGATCAGGAGAACCATGTTCCACTCCCGCCGTTCGCGCGGCCGGCGCGGCAGCGCCCTTGTGGTCGCGACGCTCTCCGTCGCGGCGCTCGGTGTCGGAAGCGTCCTGGTCGCCGACGCCGCCGGCGCCGCCTTCATCGACGTCCCCGAGACGTGTGCCCCGGGGCATCTGGTGCTGTCGTCAGACCCGTACCCGGCGCAGTTCCTCGACCTGAGCCCGGGTGATCCCGCCTTCTGGCAGATCCGTGCGCGGCTGGAGGATGCGTCGCGCGCGACCCTCTCGCTCGAGTTGCGCAAGGACGGCGCCCTCGCGTCGTACCCCCGGGGCCTGGTCATGCAGGTCGACGTGTGCGACGCCCCCTGGTCCGGCAGCCCGACCGCGCCGGAGTGTTCTCGTGGAGCCCGCGCGGTGACGGTGGCCACCCCAGCCGATGACTACACGACCTCGTCGCCGACGTTCGAGTTGCGCCCTCTCTCACCCTCGGCGCCGCAGTATCTGCTGGTCACACTCTCGATTGAAGACTCCGCCACGGCACGGTCGGACGAGTCGCTCATGGGGCTTCGCGGTCAGATGGGGATCGGCCTCACGGCGACAGCCATCGACGATGTCCCCGTCACACCGCCCGGGCCGTTGCCGTCCACCGGGGTCGACGTCGGAACGCTCGTCGGGGTCGGCGCGCTCGCGCTCGGATTGGTGGGGCTCGGCGCATCGATGCGCCTCGCACGGCAGGGAGGACGCCCATGACGCGTGGGACGCGCGCGGCTCTCGCGGCTGCCCTGGGCGCGGTGCTCGTGGTTCCGCTGAGCGTGACGGCGACCACGGCGAGCTGGAACGATCGTGAGTGGGCTCACGGCGCACCCCTGGGTACCGGGTCGATCGCCTGCGACGGCACGACCGCGTTCGACACCGTCTCCCGCGGGACGTTCCTCGCCGGTGAGCTGCTGGGGGTCGACCTCGACGCGATCGCCGCGCTGGAGGAGATGCGGCTGACCGTGGACGCCGACGGCACGGCGACGCCGTCACCGGGCGGCGCGATCGACCTCGGCTCGACACCCCCGACGTACACGTATGCGAATCCGTTCGATGTCACCGCGCTGGGGATCGTCGGTGTCGACCTCACAGGTCTTGCGGTTCCCATCGGAGCGGCGACCCTCGGCGGCGTGAGCCAGTGGACGCAGGGTTCGACCAGCGGCGACACGGCCGGTGCGGCGGGTTTGATCAACGACTCCGGTGCCGTGCTGGTGTCGGATTCCACGCCGTCCGATGAGCTGCCTGCTCCGGGGACGATCGACATCACCGCCCTCCTCCCCCCGGTGGCCGGCCTTGACGATGCCACGCTCGAGGTCGGTGCGGTGGCGGCGAGCTCGCAGCTCGACGGGTGCGCCGCGCTTCGGGAGCAGATCTGGGGCATCGCTCCGGCGACACCGGCCGTGACACGTGACTACGGCATCGCCAGCCTGGGTCTTGTGATCGATGCGCCGGTCATCGGTGCGCTCACCGGGGGTGTGACCACCGGCGTGGGCGAGCTGGAAGCGGCGGTGGCGGCGCTCGTCGGCCAGGACGGTCTGATCTCCCAGACCCTTCGGACCAATCTCGACCTGGTCGTGCCGGGGGTCACCGCCGCGAGCCTCACGGGCACGGTGGAGATCACGGGGCTCGATCTCAACGCGGTCGTCGCGCCGTTCCTCGGCATCACCCTCGACGGCAACGGGTTCACGATCGATCTCGCGAACGGCCGCATCCTCGTCGACGTCGAGCATCTCACCGGCTCTTTGAACAATGCCGGCCCGAATACCGAGCTCGTGCTCAACGCCGCGGTGATCAACGACATCATCGCCGAAGCCGGCGTCCTTCTCGACGCGTGGGTTCAGGACGTCACCGACGCGCTGCGGGATGCCATCCGCGACGCACAGCTGACGATCGATCTGAGTACGACCGTGTCAGCGATCGGCCTCGAACTGGCGAGCGTGACGCTCGTCCTCGATGCGACGATCGGCGAGGTGCTGGACGGCACCGCGACGATCGCGGTCACGGCGACCGCGCTGGGCGGGTTGCCTGCGACCATCGACATCCTGCTCGGCGCGGCGGGGCTCCCCACGCTGAGCGACATCCTCTCGGCCCTGACCGGGTCGGGGGGTGCGCTCACGTCCGCGTTGGCGAACCTGCTGACGTCGGAGCTGCTGGACCGGGTCACGACGCTCGGCGCGACCCTGTCAACATTGTCGACGCCGGTGGTGAACGTTGTCGCGGGGGTTCTGAATGCCCTCCCGACGGTCGTGTCGGTGATGGTGAACGTGCAGCCGGATCAGGCGGGTGCTCCTCCGGGGTCGTCGTTCATCGCGGCGGGGCCGCAGTCGACGGCGGAGTACGCCGTGACCGCCCTCCGACTGGGTCTGGCGGACTTCGCGGTTCCCGGCGATGTCGCCCATGTCCGCTTCGGCACGGGTTCAGCGGGTCCGGTGACGTTGCCGTAGCTGTCGCCGCTGTGCTCGCAGGCCGGGTGGCCTTCTCCGCGATGATCGACGCCGTGGTGCTGGGCTCTGCGATCGATGCCGCTTCCCCGGCCCCGCTGTGGCGACCGACCCCCGCTCCCGATTCGTCCGAGGCCCTCACGGCGTATCCCCTGTCCGAACTCGTGGGCGTCGCCGCACCGGGCGACGATCGGTCGCGGGTGCAGAAGGGGCTCGATCTTGCCGTCGAGACGGTCGTCGCGGCCATCGCGTCCGCGGGCCGCGCGGAGGATCGCTGAGACGGTCCTCCGGCTCAGAACGGCGCGTCGAGTTCAGCGAATCGATCGAGATCCGGTGGTGACGGGTCGGGGATGAACATCACCCGGGGTGGCGGGTCGTCGGTGTACTCCAGCCCGGAGGGTGCGGTGAACTGCAACCTCCCGCCGGGGTGTTGCACCACGGTCCACCCGGCGGCGTGTTTCAGGGTGTGGTGTCTCTTGCAGAAGGCCCCGAGGTTCTCGACATCGGTTTTGCCGCCGAGGGCATAGTCCTCCCGGTGATCCCACTCACAATCTCGCGTCGGTCTCCGGCATCCGGGGAACCGACACCGCACATCCCGCGCCATCAAGTACCGTTTCTGCGCCGCCGTCGCATGCCGCCGATCCACCGCGAGAACAGACCCACCGATGGGGTCGAGGAACACCCGGTCGAACCCGGGAGCGTTGCCGGCGAGGATTCTCGCCGTCTCCGGATCGACCGCGCACTTCCCGTCCAGTTCCGCACCCCCGGCGGTCGTCCCGGCGAGGCTGGTGGCCGGCACGGTGACCTGCACGTGCGCCCGGATCGCCCCCAACCCACCCTCGACCACCCCGCGGGCCCCATCGACCGAGGGCGTGGAGGTGAGCATCATGTCCAGCAGAAGGTCGGTGCGAATCTGGTCGAGGGTCCGCTGGTCGAACCACACCGCCGCCTCGGCCACGTCGTCGGCGAACCCATCGGCGACTTCGGGATCCCCCGCACCGTCCGCGGTGCCGTACTCAGGAAGGCCGAAACCCGCGCCCGATCCCGTGGAGTGACTCTCCACCACCTCGCGCTCACCACGCCTAGCCGCCTCGCGTTCGATCTCCCGTTCCGCGGCCTCGCGCCGCGCGACCCGGTCGGCGGCCTTGATCGCCTTCCCCTGCCGAGTCAACCGGTCGTAGACCCCGTGCACCTCGACCGAGGGCCCGATCGCGCCGAGCATCGACATGCCGTCGCTGAGGTCTTCCAGCCACACCCGCCGGCTCTGCACCGCCTGATCGTGGCGCTCCTGCATCGTCACCGGATTGTGCTTCTCGGCCACCTGCTCGGCGTAAGACCGAAGACGCGCCGCAGACGTCGCCTCCGCATACGCCAGCACGTCGTGCTCGTACGCGGCACGCGCGTCACCGTCGGGCAGCCCGGCACCACCGTCGACGATCACCCGCACATGCGCACGAGACAACCGCCCGTCGCGCCACGCCTCCCACGTCGCCGAGTACTGCGTCACCGTCCGGTGCGCCTCGAACAGTCGCGACTGCACCGTGCGATCGCTCACCCGTGCGTCGACCGCGAGCTCGGCCGCCATCGACCGCAACGGCATCTCCCGCTCCCGCGTCGACGCATCACGCAACCGGTCGGTCTGCTCCTGCACCAGCTCGTACGCATCGGCATGGGTGCGCTCGAGCTCGGCTTCAGCGGCCGCGATCACCTCTCGGAGTCGGCGAGCCTCAGCGACGATGTCGCGCGTGCGAAGGGCATCCGCCTCGCGCTGTTCGTCGCCTGTCATGACGCCTCCGGTTCGATCTCTGATCTCCCTCGACACTACGACGAACCACCGACATTACGCCCCCGAAAATCCCCGATCCAACGAAGAAACTCAGCCCCATATCCTCCCGACCCCCCGGAGGTTGAGTAGCCGCCGACAGGCGGCGTACCGAAACCCCGCAACCCGCCCCACCCAAGCCCCCACCCCGGAACCGACGCGCCCCACCAACCCGACGCAACCCGCCCCAGAACGCCTCGTATCCCCCAAAGAGGGGACAGACAGCAACGAAACGATCGCGTTACAGTCAGGTTCCGCAACCCTCCCTGGTCGTGGATGCACCCGTGTATCCCCCTATGATGATCGAGTTGCCGCTTGATGAGGGGGATCTCATCTGGGGGGCACTTCTTTCTGTTGGGGAGATCAGAAGTGAAAGGCAATCGTGTCGACCATTGAATCCGACACGACAACGACGTCGAATAATGCAGCACCAATGAGCGCGCCCGCGAGCGCGCAACCTGTCGTACCCACGCCGAAGCAGTCCAACTGGCGCCGACGCTACGCGCGACGACTCCTGCTTACGGACCTCCTGGTTCTCGTGTGGGTGGTCTTTGGGGCACAGATCGTCTGGTTCGGAACCGGCAACGTCGATCTGGCCATCCATGACGATGCGCGCATCAGCGCGGTCTCGTACTGGATCTTCTCCGCCGCGCTGATCCTGCTATGGATGTGGGCGCTCAGCCTCATCGACTCCCGCAGCGACCGGGTGATCGGCACGGGCACCACCGAGTACGTGCGTGTCGCGAGCGCAAGCATCACCCTCTTCGGCTTCATCGCCATCGGCGCCTTCCTCCTCAAGGTGGAAGTCGCTCGCGGATACCTCTTGATAAGTCTCCCCGCCGGGATCCTCGTCCTGGTCTTCGCCAGATGGATGTGGCGGCAGTGGCTCATCGCCCACCGCTCGATGAGCGAGTACTCTGCCCGAGTCCTTCTCGTGGGTTCGCCCGACTCCGTCGCGCAGATCGCTCGCGAACTGGATCGCACCCCCTCTGCCGGGTACCGCGTTGTTGGCGCGTGCACCACCTCGAACGGGCGCTCACTATCGGTCCGTGGATCCGAACTGCCAATCCTCGGCGGCATCGACGACGTGGATGCCGCGATCGCCGCAACCGGCGCCGACACCGTCGCCGTCACCAGCACGGACGAGCTCCCGCCGGATAAGGTGAAGCAGATTTCGTGGCGGCTGGAAGCCGGCAAGCAGCACCTCGTTCTGGCACCAAGCATCGTCGACATCGCGGGCCCCCGGCTTCACACTCGGCCGGTCGCAGGTCTCCCCCTTATACACGTCGAGACTCCGCGCTTCAGCAAAGGACAGCTGTTCCTCAAGCGAATGGTCGACCTGTTGGCCAGTGTGCTCGGCGTGATCGTCCTGAGTCCACTTCTTGCGTTCCTCGCCATCTCGGTTCGCCTGTCGAGCGAGGGCCCGGTGTTCTTCCGCCAGACCAGGATCGGTCTCCGCGGCAAGGAGTTCACGATGATCAAATTCCGGTCGATGGTCGTTAACGCCGAAGAACTCCTTGAGAAACTGGCCAAGCAGGAGCGCGATGCCGGCAACGAGGTGCTCTTCAAGATGTTGCACGACCCTCGCGTCACCCCGATCGGGCGGATCATGCGCAAGTTCAGTCTCGATGAGCTTCCGCAGTTGTTCAACGTCATCGGCGGGTCTATGTCCCTGGTCGGCCCGCGTCCGCCTCTCCCGTCAGAGGTCGCGCAGTATGCCGACCACGTGCATCGCCGCTTCATCGTGAAGCCGGGAATCACGGGGCTGTGGCAAGTCAGTGGGCGCTCAAGCCTGTCGTGGGAGGACACAGTTCGGCTTGACCTCTCATACGTTGAGAATTGGACCCTTCTTGGAGACGTCGTGATCCTTGGTCGAACCGCCAAGGCCGCGGTGGCGCCTGGCGGGACCGCCGCGTGACGTGGTCGACACGGCCCACTGAGTCGAAACTTGAGATCAGGAGCAGTTCTCTGTGAAAAAGTCTGTTGCGATCATTGGCACTCGCGGATATCCCAGCTACTACGGTGGCTTCGAGACCGCAGTCCGAAAAATCGCCCCCTATCTGGCAGACGCTGGTTGGGACGTCACTGTGTATGGTCGCCCAGAGTCGATACGAATGGATGATCCCGAACGTGACCCGAGAGTCCACAGCCGCAGTACTCGCGGGATAGAGTCTAAGTCGCTCAGCACCCTCTCCTACGGCTTGACCGCGTCGTGGGATGCGATGCGCCGGAAGCCGGACGTAGTGATCGTCATGAATGTTGCGAATGGTTATTTTTTGCCTCTCCTGAAACTGCGCGGGATCCGAACGCTCGTGAATGTGGACGGCATTGAGTGGCATCGCGAAAAGTGGGGGCGCGCGGCGAAGAAGGTTTTCCGCATAGGAGCACGTATGACCAAATGGTTTGCGGATGCTCTCGTCATGGATTCCCACGAGATTGGGCAAAGGTGGAAGCAGACCTTCAGCCGGTCAGGCGCGTTCATCCCATACGGTGGCGATTCGGTCGATCGCCTTCCGGTTGAGCCGGGACTCGAGCACCGCGGGTACGTGTTGGTGGTTGCCAGATTTGTTCCTGAGAACACGATTCCACAATTCCTGGAAGCCGCCCGGACTATCTCACAAGCGATTCCGGTGGTCATCGTCGGCACTACCGGCTACGGAGGAGAGCTCGATTCTAGAGCCGCACAGCTCACCAAAGAGATAGACGAAGTACATTGGCTCGGACACATCAGCGACGACGCTCGACTACTCGCGCTATGGCAGCACGCGGCGGTTTACTTTCATGGGCACAGTGTCGGGGGAACTAACCCCACTCTCGTACAGGCGATGGCCGCCGGGTCCCCGGTCGTCGCGCGCGACACCCCCTACAACCGCGAGGTCCTTGGAGAAGGTGGCTTCTTCTGCGACCCGAACCCGACCGCGATCGCGACGACAATCCTCACGCTTGCAGGAGACGCGAACGCGCAGCGGGAGGCATCAACATCGAATCTCGAGCGGGCAAAAAGCAAGTACACCTGGGATGCTGTGTGCGAAGCGTATGAGGCCGCGATTACCGATCTTCTTACGAAGGGAGAGCTGACGTGAATGCCGCTCTCCTTGCGTTTCCTATGCACGGCCAACACAAGCTCAGCAACGAAGGATACAGAACGCGCGATGGCCACCTGATTGAGTGGTTCGGTAAGAAGTTGTCGGGGGTTGGTCCGGTCTCTGTTGTGTCGAGACCGGAGCCGCGAATCTTGGCACCTCTCCGACGCTATCCCCTTCACTCCATCGCATATAACACCCGACCTGTCAGGAACGACTCGTGGCGCATACCGGTGCTGCGTGATCGGCAGAGATGGTGGATTGAATCGTTGGGCGCCTACGCCCGGGCGGTGCCGGCGGTTTCACAACCCATCGTGACATGGAACCCATTTGTCTCTATCTCGGATGCGTGGCGCCGTATCGTCGAATCTCGCGAGCTGATTGCGTTCGATCTTCTTGATGACTGGACCATTCATTACGCGTTTCAAGGCGTGCAGAAGGAAGTACGTACCGCATACGCGAAGCTATTCGACCGCGCAGACATCATCACAGCGAACGCAGAAGGTACCGTCGATCTTGCGAAGCGTTTCGGCCGGGACGATGTGGTCTTGTTGCCGAACGGATGCGACCCGGACCGTTTCCTCACCGAATCGCGTGCGACGGGGCCACTCACGGTCGGGTATGTCGGAAAGATCGGGCGACGGCTGAACCTGGAGCTTATTCTTCACTGCGCGAACGCGCTCCCTCGGGCGAAGTTTGTTTTCGCGGGGCCCATACTCGACTCCGAGTACAAGGCTCCACTCGAGAGCACGCCCAACATCGACCTTCTGGGCGATGTCCACTACACGGACGTGCCCCAACTACTCACGCACTTCGACGTCGGGTGGGTGCCCCATCGCGTGGGTAGCGGCGAAGTTGGCGGAGACGTCATCAAGACTTACGAATACCGCGCCGCTGGCCTCCCGGTTCTGAGCACCCCAGTGGGCGGTGTGAAGGAGCGGGGACTGGACGCCGTGTACGCGCTCGATCCGAGCGAACACGCAGATTGGCTTACGGGGGCCCAGGCAAAGAGCGGCCGCGTCAATCGCATAGTCACGCCATTGCCGACATCGGTCAAATGGAGTGCTAAAGCTGACCTGATCCTTAACAAGCTCGGCCTTGCCGGCGCGCTTTAGCCTACATAGTAGGCACCTCACAGCTTTCGTCTAAGGCGGCGAACAGCACTAGCGAAGCCAACGACCTGGATTGACAGAACGACAACTTCCGCGACTATCTCTCCTACAAGGGCCCCCACTGCCCCACCTACGGAGGCGAAGGCCGCGACTGCTGGCACGCCAACTGCTGCACCTCCGATAGCAGAGGCGCTTACGTCCCTTGTGCGGCGCAGCGAGATCAATCCAACCCCTCCAACTGCTCGAGAGATACAGGTCAGGAGGACAACCACGGCTGACCCCACGCACAATTCAATGGGAAGCGTGATCTCTCCCGCGAAGACCAACGAAGATAGAACTGGGGCAGCAGCAATCCACACCCCGGCGGCGACTGCCCCGATAAGTGCGTTGGCTGCAATGACCCGAGTCGCGCGTCGCGTCCTGTCGTAATCCGTTGGGGCACCAGCTACCCACTTCATAGAGAAGTTAGGGATGGGCTGGAGCATCATGAGGAACATCCTCTGGAGCCGCTCAACCGACGCGAAGACCGGCACGGCGAGGGGTGCGGTCGCTCCCACTATCGCCACCGGTAAAGAGATGTAGAGAGCGCTTGCCGTCCGACCGGAAAGCGCTGTTCTTTGCGCAACCAGGGCAACGCGCACGCGCCTCCAAGTGAGGCCGACAAAATCGGCGCGACTACCGCCAACCAAAGCAAGAGCGATCAGAGGGCCCGCGACAGCTGCGATCGCGAAACAGACCGGGTAGAGGCCAAGCGGGGCACCGAGACGTATACCGATAGCTGCCGCGGACGCACAAACGACCTTCGGCAACGTATCGGATAACAAGATCGCAAGAGGGTCGCCTCGACCGATGAAGAACCATGTCATGGTCAAGCCCAGCATCGAAGTCGCCCCCGCCATGAGAGCAGAGTCCAGGCGGTACTCGACGGCAAGGGCCGAAGCGGCGAGGACTGCCGCAACTAGCGTGATGGGCAGAACAACCACTTTCGTGGTCAGCGCCAGGGCGAAGATACGTCTACCAGAGCGGTCCGCGGAGACCGCTGCCCTCCGCGGACCGTCAAGTGCCCAGCCTAGCTCTCCCAGCACGGAGGCGCCCGTCCCAACAGAAAGACCGATGGCGATTGCGGCCCAGCCGTCTGGGCCGAATCGCGACGTGATGGCGGGCAACGCCACGAGGGACGACAACGCCCCCACGATCGGGATAGCCAAGAAAAGGGCGAGCTGGCGTACGTTGCTCATTTCACGGGCCGAGCGAAGAGATCGGCAATAGCGGTCTCAAGCGATGCACGCACTCGGTCGAGCGCCAGCTCATTCGCCCAGGACTTCCGCGAAGCCGAGCCGAGTCGGTTCAATTCACCGCTCAAGAACGCAGCTTCAAGTCGCGCACCGAGGCGATTCCAATTAGCAACCTGGAGCATCCCGCCACTGAAGTACTCGTCAAGCACCGGCGTCGATGCAGCCGCAATCGGGATCCCCATCACGGCCGCATCGACCGCCTTCGCGGGAAGCTGCCTCTGTGCCCCGTCGCTGGCGGCATTCATCGGCAGCACCGCGACATCGACCTCTCTGTAGGCATCAGCCAGCGGCGTGTCTGGTGGCAACTCGTGCCAACGACCCGCGAAAGTATACGGCCGCACGACCTGCGACTGGCCAAAAGTAATGAACTCGAGCCGGGCGTCACCGGTAAGGGCCTGACAAATCTCATTAAGGCCCTTATGGGGACGGACGGTGCCGAGGAAGCCGATCCGCCGAAAGCCGGTCACCGGCTTTGCTCCCCCGCCGAAATCTTCTCGAGCGTGCGGCACTCGCACCCACTTGCCGTGCGGGTCGATCGACGACCCAAGCGCGAAACTGCTCGACGTGAGCATTTGAGCTCGCTCCCGTACCCACAGTTGGGATCGGGCTAGGCGCCCCGGCGAGCCGGAACGCAATGGGTTGAGCTTTATGCGATTCGGAATCGAGGCCGACACAAACTCGCGCGCCAACGCAATGTCGTCATCATCGAAGTCGGCAACCACTGGGATGTCCCGTCGAAGCAGCCGAAGCAGCGACACTGCGCTTGGGTAGCCCTTCGAGATCCAGACCACCGCTGACCTGCCATCCGCCGCGCGCACGTTCAAGTCGTCAGCGAGGCGATGCAAGCGATGTCGTGTCAGTTCCAGAACCGGCTCCCCGACGGCGCCCACCCAGAGGCGATCGGACGGCGGCGCGTAGACCTCGACATCTTCGAACAGACCAGTCCCGATGTCCCGCATCACGAGCGCCCTGCCGAGCGCATTGGTCTTAAGGGACGCCGATAGAACTACAAGCTTGCGCGGGAACGATGCACTCAACTGAACTCCTAATTCACCGCGTCGAACTAACGAGTTGGACACTATCCGGCACCCGGGAGGTCGACGAGACTGACAACGCCACCGCGTAAGCGAAACTCACTGCGTCTGCCGCGGCGCGTTGCGTCGCCGCGCGCCGCCCGCGGTCCTTCTACCGGGCGGGCCAACCACAAGAGCACCACCCGGCATACTCTGGATCACCACGGTGATCGCGGCGGCGACCACAACGGCGCAGCACATCAACACCGCTGCATACAAGAGTGGCCCGAGGGCTCCGAGCAAGGGCTCCGCGAAACTATCCATCACTGCGATGGCGAAGAAGTGAAGTAGGTATATCCCAAAGGAATACTCGGCTACCCGCTCAACCAACCAACCTGGCGAATTGCCTCGCCGCCCGAGGGCGAAAAAGCACAGAAAAACGAGCGGAGCAAGAACCAGCATGTCAAGCCGCTTCGAGCTATCCAAGGGGGCGACACGGGTGTAGTGAAGCAAGACGATTCCTGCCGCAACTCCCAAGGTCGACGCGTACAGGAATACTTGATGCTTCGACAACTGTTCTCGAACTTTGGGATAATTCATGCCGAAATATACCGCAATCAAGAAGTATAGGATCCACCCAGGAAACGGCAGCCACGAAATTCGCTCCCACAGCGCTTCCCAACCACTTTGCGCCGGAACTAAGTTGAAGAAACCAAGCCAAGCAACATTTGCTAGGGCGCCGCAAACGAACACCACCGGCCAGCCAAAACGGCGCACAAGGCGCATGCAGAATGGGAAGATGGCGACGAATTGCAGCACGATCAGGATGAAGTACCCGTGATAGGACGCGAGGAACACATTGGCCAGCACTTGGCCTACGAAACCGGCCCAACTTAGTTCGTCGATGTACCAAGAGAGAAGACCGTAGAACACTGCCATCGCAACGAACGGTGGCAAGAGCACTGCGCACCGTCGACGGAAGGTTCCCGTGGGAAGAGGCCGCGACACGCCGTACGCGTAGCCTAGGAGGAACGCGGTGACCATCACGAACACCGGCGTGCCGACCGAAAAGATGATAGCGACGCTGTCCCACAGTTCACCTGTCATGTCCGGGTGAAGCCGCGCCACAGCCTGCATCGAGTGGAGCCACACTATAGAAAGGCACGCGAGCGCTCGCACGGTGTACATCTCGCGGACTTCGGCGCGAGGTTTCGCACCCACTTCGCTCTGCGACAAATTTCCCCCCTGAGTCCAGCGGCTAAGTCGTGGGCCCAGCGCAGATTAGCACCTTCATGTTTCACACCTATGTCTCACCGAGGATGCCCGCCCCACGGGCCCCGTGGCGCACCGAAGACTGGCATGACCTGGCGGGGCGCCTCTCGTCTTCGTGGGTCAGCTCCCCTGGCTCACGGCCGCGAAACACGCCGTTCACACACCAGGCGACCTTCACTGCTAGCTTGAAGTATCGCAGCACGGGCACCGGCAGATGTCGTTGGCGGCACTCGCACGACCTGCACGGCCGGGGAGAAGACGCAGCCCCATCACCAGCACCCAGGGGCCAGGTGACGGCGGCTAGAAGAGAGGGCGCTCGCAGCTCGCAATGAGTAGCAAGACAGCAGTCAACAGATTCAGGCGGGTTGCAGCACCGCTAGCGGTAGCGATCGTCATCGGTGTGCCGAATGTGACGGTCATCGCTCTTGGTATCGAGGACTACCCGTTCACTGCCGCCCCGATGTTTGCACACTACGTCGATCTCGACAGTGAGCTTTATTCGTTTCGACTTGAAAGCCACTTCGAGGGCGTTTCCGAGGAATTTCCGCTAGCTGAAACAAACAGAGGGAATCGTGAGGTAATGCGCCAGCTAGTCGCGAAGTTCTATCGGCCCCTCTCGCCCACCTCACCTCTCCGAGACCCCAGAGGCACCATGGACGCTGAGATGCTCGAGAACGCAATGGTGCAATTCTTCAAACCCCTGGTTGATCACCTGGCGGAGCGCGGAATCCATTATGACAGCATCGACCTGCTGGTTGACAAAAGAACAGCTTCTGGCGAGGTGGAAGAAACTCGACGCGTCGGATATTATCTCCCGTGCAAAGAGATCTACGTTCACACCTATGGTGAGGCGCAATAGCCGTGCGCAAGATCTCTGACGAGATGATTCCTTCGACGTCTGCAGAGTGGCTCGCTCGCTGGCCTATCCCGTTGATTTGGCAAGGTCGCTTGAGCTGGATGCGAATCACCCTCGGGGTCGTGTACGGGTATGGCGTCTATAAATCGATTACTCCGTGGAAGAATGACACCCCCGAGAGGGTATTCAGCGGGTGGCTATTGGCTCAGCTTCCCCGCGATCTCATCGTCACTGCAATCGCGAACGCCGACCTGGTCGCCCTCGCCTTACTCATCTTGGTCGGACTTGTGGTGGTCGGGCTGGCCACGCGATTCGCATTATTCTCCTTGGCCACTCTCGGACTGTTTGTGGAAGCGGTCGGAGCCAGCCAGGGGATATTCGACCATGAATCTTCTCTTACGACACAGGTATTGTTCGTCCTGGCATTTTGCCCAGGCGTCAAAGCAATCTCGCTTGACAACACAATCTCTTGGCTTCGCGCCGGTAGACCGCCGCTCTGGCAGTACTTTATGCGTCCGTATCGATCCTGGGGGATATACATCATCCTCGGGATCCTCGCCATCACGTACACCACATCCGGAATCTCAAAACTTCGGTTCGGTGGGCTGCAATGGCTGAACGGCGAAACGCTCGGCTACTACCTGAGCAACACGAACACCGACGACACCGTGCTACTTGTCGGAGGCGGGCCCGACAGCTGGCGAGACGACCTCGGTATCGAGATGTATGTGTACGGCAACTTTCGAGAGGCGAGCGGCACGCCGCTAGATGGCGTGATCGAATGGGTCGCGGGCTCGCCCGTTCTCCTCGCAGGCATCGCAGTTGCGACGGTCGTGCTGGAACTCGCTGGCTTGCTTCTCTTCGTCCCGAAAGTCCGAAGTTTGCTATTGATCAGCTACATCGCGATGCACACGACCATTGGGATAATGATGGGATTGTGGTTCACCGAGTATCGACTGATCTGCTTCTTCCTTATCGAGTGGGAGCTCGTCGGGTTACTGCTTCTTCGAGCATCGAGGCGGAGCGCGCGCGAAGTGATGCACACCGAGATTCGTGCGCGCGACGGTCAAGCCAAACCATCCTCAGGAGACTCACTTGGATGACGCAGTCATTATCGGGAGCGGACCAAACGGGCTGGCAGCCGCAGTTACTCTTGCTCGAGCGGGTCTACGCGTTCGAGTGCTCGAAGCGGCCCCATCAATCGGCGGCGCCGCAAGAACGCTCCCTCTGACAATCGACGGGTACCGGCACGATGTCGGGGCAGCAGTGCACCCGCTCGCGCTCGCCTCCTCATTCTTCAGGGCTTTCCAGCTGGACCGCAGAGTAAGTTTCGCCATTCCCGAAGTTTCTTACGCTCACCCTCTTGCTGGTTCTCGCGGGGGCTTGGCGTACCGTTCATTACAACGGACCGCAGCGCAACTGGGGAAAGACGGAACAGCGTGGCGACATCTCCTTGGCCCGTTAGCAGCACATATCGACGAGATCTCCGACTTCACGGCTAAGCAGATGCTCCGGGTTCCTCGCTACCCCGTCTCTGCCATTAGATTCGCGCTGCGCGCACTTGAGCAAGGTGGCCCGGCTTGGGACCTTAGGTTTCGCGAAGATACTGCGCCAGCACTTCTAACCGGCGTGATGGCTCACAATATTGGTCGGCTTCCCTCCCTGCCGTCAGCCGCGGTCGGATTGGTTCTTGCAGGGCACGCCCATGCACGTGGGTGGCCTGTCCCAATCGGTGGGACCCAATCAATCATTGACGCGATGGCAGACGACGTTCGCGCTCACGGCGGAATCATTGAGGCCGGTGTCGAAGTCCAGAGCCTAAGAGAACTCGCAGGCGCAAGCGTGGTCATCGCGAACACTTCGGCGAAAGGCTTAGCAAGAATCGGTGCTGGCCTGTTGCCCGATCAATATGTGCGCCGGCTCGGCCGTTTCCGATATGGCAACGGGGTCGCGAAAGTTGACTATGCACTATCGGAGCAAGTCCCTTGGTCGTTCCCGGGGGCCCGCTTAAGTCCAACGGTTCATCTGGGCGGGACGAGGCGCAACATGCAATTGGCCGAACGGGCCGTAGCAAGTAGCGACCGATCCAAGACTCCCTACATCCTCGTTAGCCAGCCGACCATAGTTGACCCGACTCGAGCTCCTAGGGGACGTCACACGCTGTGGGCATATATGCACGTCCCCGCCTCCTCACCGCATGACCCGACGGATATCATCACGAGGGCGATAGAGAGTCACGCCCCTGGGTTTAGGGACACCATCCTGGCGTCGCGGTCACACTCAGCGACGCAGCTCGAAACCATCGACGCGAACCTGGTCGGTGGCGACATTTCCTCCGGTGAGATATCGATGACGCAACTCTTGTCCCGCCCGGTTCTCTCTCCTCGACCTTGGGCAACTCCCGTCCGCGGCGTCTACCTCGCCTCATCATCAACCCCCCCCGCGAGCGGAGTACACGGCCTTGCCGGCTACTACGCAGCCGTACTCGCTCTAAAGCAGGTACATGGCCTCGACAGTCCGCCGCTCGGCCTAGGTACCGAGCGCTAAGTCTCGCCGGCTAGCTGTGATGTCCAGGCAGGTTGTTGAGTCTGGTGGGGGGCGGGGCTCCGATTGCGGAGTGGCGCCTGTGGTGATTGTAGAAGTGGACCCAGCCTGGTAGCGCTTCGCGTCGCTCAGAGTCGGATCGGTAGAACCGGGCGTATGCCCAGCCATCGGCGAGGGTGCGGTGGAACCGCTCGATCTTGCCGTTCGTCTTCGGTCGCCGCTTGTGCGTGATGCCCAGCCCAGCGCAGGCGTCTCGCCAGGCGAACGACTTGTAGGCCGACCCGTTGTCCGAGAGCACCCGTTCAACGGTCACGCCGCGGTCGGCGAACCACGCGACGGCGCGCTCGAGCACTCCGATCGCGGTGACTGCCTTCTCGTCGGTGCAGATCTCAACGTAGGCAACACGCGAGTGGTCATCAACGACGGCGTGGAGGAACGCGGTCCCCACGTTGGGCTCGTAGCCCCTCCGTTTTCCGGTGCGCTTCGCCGTGGTCTCCCGGTTCCGGTCGCCCTGCTGCTTGCCGACGTATCGCCATCCGCCGCGGTCCGGAATGTTGCCGAACTTCGTGACGTCCACGTGAAGCAGCGAACCGGGATGGTCGTGCTCGTAGCGGCGGATCGGCTCGCCCGTGACCCGGTCGATATGGCTGAGCCGACTGATCCGGCACCGGACCAGCACCGCGTGGACCGTCGAGGCCGGGACCCCGAGCTCCTCCGAGATCTGCGCTGAACCCAGACGACGCCGCCACCGCAACCGCACGATCTGCTTGACCGTCCGCGCTGGTGTCTTGCTCGGCATCGACCGGGGCCGGCCGGGCCGATCGGTCATCCCGGCGGCCCCCTCGGCACGAAACCGGGCCGCCCACTTACGGGCGGTGATCGGCGACACCATGAACATCTCCGCCGCGACCGTCGCCGGCCACCGATCCTCGACGATCAATCGCGCGAGCCTGAGCCGTGCGCGGGGCGTGAGAGCAGCATTAGCGTGGGACCCGAGGGCCTCCTGTTGCATGAAGCGGTTCCTAGACAGCTCCACTTCACAAGGGGAGGCCCTCGCCCGTCAGCAAATCACTCGCGATTCACGTAGCAACGTCCCTGGACATCACACCAGAGCGAAGAACGGACACCTCGTGGGAGGATGCTCGCTATGTTGATCGCCCGTTGGGTACTGCCGGTCGTAGCTGCCGCTGCGCTATTGATCGTGGCGGTTGTCACAGTGCTTTACCTCGGACAGACGGACCCCACGCTCGGCATCATGGGACTGGGGGCGATACTCGTCATCCTATGGCTGATACTGCCAGCTCGTGCCGGCGCGGCACCTCGCTTGCTCACGCTTCTGATTCTCGCGTTTGCATTCTCAAGCGTCCTACCATCATCGATCAGTGCCATCGTCCAGCTAATCACCCTCGCCGTTGGATACCTGCTATGGCTTACGCAGCCCGCCAGCACGCGAAGAGGAGTGGGGGCGGTGGCTCTATCATTCACGATCGTGCTTGTCTGGGTCGCCCTGATCCTCCACCCGAACGTACCTTCGCTCGAAGTCGGCATCCTCGGTTTTCGTAAGTCCGCACTCGCAGTAGCTGGTGTTGCACTCGGTGCTGGTATCCCCGTGCACATGGTTCCGGCTGTGGAGCGGATGATCGTCAAAGTGGTACTGCTCGCAGTTTCCGTCAGCGTCGTCCTCCACCTGCTCTTTCCTGGGCTTGAGCAATCCGTCAGCCGACAGGCTGATCAGTACACGGCGCTATACGAGGGTCAGACTCGTCTACAGGGCGTCTTCGCAGGGCCGTTCCACGTGGCCCTCGCTGCTCTGATCCTCTTGGGGTGGGGCCTCGTCAGGTTCACCACCTCGCGCGCGCTTGCGTTCACTGCCATCGCTGTCGGCGGCGTTGCTCTGGCGCTCGCTCTCGTACGCACAGCCTTCGTCGCGCTTGCACTCGTGGCGCTCGTCGCCGCACTGGTTGCACCTTCGCTAGGTAAGGCATTGCGTCGGACGATCATGGTCCTGAGCCTGGGAGTGATAGCCGTCACGATCTGGGTAACAGTGAACCCGGGCGCGTCCGAGATACTCGGGAGCATCCTCAACGTCTCCGAAGACACGCGATACCAGGGGCGGCTACCCGGATACTCCCGAGGGATCGGCTATTTCCTGGATTCGCCGATCATCGGGTGGGGGTCTGGCGCTGCCGGTGACGCGCTCGGGGACTCTTTCGGGACGGGGATCCACATCACCTCCCACAATGTCGCCCTCAAGATCGCAGTTGAGGCGGGGCTGATCGGAATCGGCCTTTGGGTAGCTCTGATCGTGGTGATCGTTCGAAGTACCGCGTCGCGTACTGCTGGTCGCACGCTGGCGGCAACTATGCTTGCCGCCCTCTTCGGGCTCGGACTCACTGTCGCATCGACTGAGACTCTTCCGATCAGCTACCTCGTCTTCGTGATCATTGGACTTCAGCTGCAGACGCCCGCTGCCACGCTGTCGAGCGAACGACAGGACCTTCGGTCCCGACGTACCTATACTGTTTCCTCATGACCAAGGCGACGCCTCTCACCCGGCGAACTGATTGGGTCTACGCCCGCCAGAACACGCTGGACGGAGCCGGATGCACCGGTCGACGAGTTGTCCGAATGTGAGCCCGCGGAGGTCCTCCCGGAGATCGACGGGTGCGGTGACGATGAGTGCCTTGAGCACGTTGATCGGGGCGACGCGGGCGAGTTTCGCGGAATCCCGGGCCACGATGAGCGTTCGCAAACCCTCGCGAAGTCCTCGAGATCGTGGCGTTGCCCAGGTTTTGCGGCCGAGTGTCTCGCGTGCCGCGCGCACCGTGTCAAGCGAGTCAGACTTCGCTCCGTCCTTCGATGCGTGGGTGCTCGGGTGGTCGAACTCGATCACGAACTCGCCCTTCTCTGTCAAGGTCGCGGCGAGGCCGGCGCCGTAGCTGCCGGTCGACTCGATCGCCCAGGCGCGGCGCTCGTCGACGGTGAGGGTCCTCGCCCATCGGAGCGCCTGGCCGTACCCTCGTCGCGTCGCAGGGAATGTCGCTGCTGCCAGTTCTCCTTGCGTGGTGACGCTCACGACGGCTGCGGTGACGCGATCACGGTCAGGGTCGACCCCGATCACGTGGTCTACCAGTTCTGCGAGATCAGTCATGTCCGTTTCCTCCTTCTTCTTCGATGGAATCCACCGACGGAAGGGATCGAGGCAGGACCGTGATGAGTCACCCGAAGGGACAGGCTCCTAATCAAGCCATCTAGAGTCGGCGGTGCGGCTGGCGGACATATCTCCAAATGAGGACACCGGAGGGTCGGTCATTCTGCGGGTCACGTCAGCCGACACCACCTTGCCGCGCAGCATGGTCCGAGTGTCACAATCGTTCTTCAGCCTGCTGCAGAAGAACGTCCTCAACCGGCGCACCTGGGCCACCCGCGACGAGCTCCGCATCGCCATCGTGACCTGGATCGAACGCACCTACTACCGACGCCGCCGGCAGAAACGGCTCCACGGTTTGACCCCCGTCGAGTACGAAGCAATCATGAACACCGACGTCGCCCTCGCGGCGTGACTAAGAGCCGTCACCTATCCGTACGGCAGACCCGAGTTCTGATAGTGATAGGTACAGCGAGGGACCGCGTCGGCCGACGCGCGAAGAGAGGTGCGTAGATCGTGAAGGGCATTGTGCTTGCTGGTGGTTCGGGGACGCGGTTGCATCCGATCACGTTAGGCGTGTCGAAGCAGCTGGTGCCGGTGTATGACAAGCCGATGGTGTACTACCCGTTGTCGACGCTGATGCTGGCGGGGATCGATGAGATTCTCGTAATCACGACGCCGCATGATGCGGAGGCGTTTGAGCGGTTGTTGGGTGATGGGTCGCAGTTCGGGGTGTCGATTTCGTTTGCGGTGCAGCCGTCGCCGGATGGGTTGGCTCAGGCGTTCACGATCGGTGCGGACTTCATCGGCGATGACTCAGTCGCGTTGGTGTTGGGTGACAACCTGTTGTATGGGCCGGGGTTGGGGTCGCAGTTGTCCCGGTTCGCGGACATTGATGGTGGGGCGGTGTTCGCGTACTGGGTCGCGGAGCCGTCGGCGTATGGGGTGGTGGAGTTCGATGACTCCGGGCGTGCGGTGAGTCTTGAGGAGAAGCCCGCGCAGCCACGGTCGAATTATGCGATCCCGGGCCTGTATTTCTATGACAACGATGTGGTGGAGATCGCGCGGAACCTGACGCCGTCGGCGCGGGGTGAGTTGGAGATCACGGATGTGAACCGTGCGTACCTGGAGCGGGGGAAGCTGCAGGTGCAGGTCCTCCCCCGGGGGACGGCGTGGTTGGACACCGGGACGGTCAACGACATGCTCGACGCGGCAGAGTATGTGCGGACGATCGAGCGGCGCACGGGGTTGAAGATCGGGTGTCCGGAGGAGATCGCGTGGCGGCAGGGGTTCCTCACTGACGATCAGCTCGCTGAGCGTGGAGTGGCGTTGAAGAAGTCCGGGTACGGGGCGTACTTGTTGGGGTTGTTGGAGCGGGGAGAACGCTGATGCGGTTGCTGGTCACCGGGGGTGCCGGGTTCATCGGGTCGAATTTCGTCCACCACGTCCTTTCGCACACCGACCATGAGGTGACGGTGCTGGACAAGCTCACCTACGCCGGGAACCTCGCCTCCCTGGAGGGGTTGCCGGCGGACCGGTTCCGGTTCGTGAAGGGTGACATCGCCGACGCCGGCCTGGTGGATGAGTTGTTCGCCGGGGTGGATGCGGTGGTGCATTACGCGGCGGAGTCCCACAACGACAACAGTCTGGATGATCCGCGCCCGTTCCTGGACACCAACATCATCGGCACCTACACGCTGCTGGAAGCGGCCCGGAAGCACGAGGTGCGGTTCCACCACATCTCCACCGACGAGGTCTACGGAGACCTGGAACTGGACGACCCGGAACGGTTCACCGAAACCACGCCCTACAACCCCTCCTCCCCCTACAGCAGCACCAAAGCCGGCAGCGACCTGCTCGTGCGGGCATGGGTGCGGTCCTTCGGGGTGCAGGCGACCATCAGCAACTGTTCGAACAACTACGGCCCGTACCAGCATGTGGAGAAGTTCATCCCCCGACAGATCACGAACGTGATCCGCGGGATCCGCCCCAAACTGTATGGGAAGGGCGAGAACGTGCGGGACTGGATCCACGCCGACGACCACTCCTCCGCCGTCCTCACCATCCTCGACAAAGGCCAGATCGGGCAGACGTATTTGATCGGTGCCGACGGGGAGAAAGACAACAAGACCGTCGTCGAACTCATCCTCACCCTCATGGGCCAGGCACCTGACGCGTACGATCACGTCACCGACCGGACCGGCCACGACCTCCGCTACGCGATCGACTCCACCCGCCTCCGCGAAGAACTCGGCTGGACCCCGCAGTACGCCGACTTCGAAGCAGGACTTGCCGCGACCATCGACTGGTACCGGAACAACGAGCCCTGGTGGGCCCCCACCAAAGACGGCGTCGAAGCCTTCTACGCCACCAAAGGCCACTAGGCCGACAACGGTCGCCAGACTTCCGCACGCCTCCCGACGACCACTCTCGCTTCGAAGGATCACCCGGTTTCCATGACGCAGTTCGGTAAACCCCTCACCCGTACCGAGACCCCCATCCCGGGGCTGGTCGTGTTCGACCTTCCCGTCCACGGCGATTCCCGCGGCTGGTTCAAGGAGAACTGGCAGCGGGAGAAGATGACCGAAGCCGGCCTGCCCGACTTCGGTCCGGTGCAGAACAACGTCTCCTTCAACGACAAAGAAGGCACCACCCGAGGTATCCACGCGGAGCCCTGGGACAAGTTCGTCTCCGTCGCGACCGGCCGCATCTTCGGCGCCTGGGTCGACCTGCGCGAAGGCCCCACCTACGGCGCCGTCTTCACCGCCGAACTCGACCCCTCGAAAGCGATCTTCGTCCCCAGGGGCGTCGGGAACTCCTACCAAACCCTCGAACCGAACACCGCCTACACATATCTCGTCAACGACCACTGGTCCCCCGAAGCCGAGTACGCGTTCCTCAACCTCGCCGACCCGACCATCGCCATCGCCTGGCCGATCCCCCTCGAACAGGCGGAGCTGTCCGAGAAGGACAAGAAGCACCCCCCGCTTTCTGAGGTCACCCCCATCCCGCCGAAGAAGACCCTCGTGCTCGGCGCCAACGGGCAGGTCGGCCGCGCACTGCGCGAGATCTGGCGCGACCGACCCGACGTCGAATTCGCCACCCGCGCCGACATCGACCTCAGCAACCCCGGCTCTCTCACCGAAGCTCGGCGGTGGCGGGACTACGACACCATCGTCAACGCCGCTGCCTACACCGCCGTCGACAAAGCCGAAACCCCCGAAGGCCGCACCCTCGCGTGGACCATCAACGCCACCGCCGTCGCCACCCTCGCCCGCATCGCCACCGACAACAACATCACCCTCGTCCACATCTCCAGCGACTACGTCTACGACGGCACCAAAGAAGGCGAATACACGGAGGACGAACTCCTCGCCCCCCTAGGTGTGTATGCGCAGAGTAAGGCGGCAGGCGACGTCGCGGCAGCAACCGCACACAAGCACTACGTTCTGCGAACGAGCTGGGTGATCGGCGATGGCAACAACTTCGTTCGCACCATGGCGTCCTTGGCGGGGCGAGGGGTCGATCCGTCAGTCGTCGAGGATCAAACGGGCCGGCTGACGTTCACGTCGACCATCGCCGAAGCCATTCAGCACGTCCTTGAGGTTCGACCGGAGTACGGCGTCTACCACGTCACCAATACAGGCGAACCGACTACCTGGTTCGACATTGCACGCCACGTCTTCGAGCTGACGGGCCACGACGCCGACCGCGTTACGTCGACGACAACGAGCGCCTACTTCGCGAACGCCACCTCGCCGGTGGCGCCACGTCCGGCGAACAGCGCGCTGTCACTGGATCGGCTTACGGCGACGGGCTTCGAACCCGAAGACGCTGCGGAGGCGCTTGCCCGCTATCTGAGTGCCTGACAACCCTCACTTCACACTCCCGCGCATCAGCTCGCCGATGAGCCACTTCTGCAGGAACGGCGCCGATGACGGCGATCGTGGCCACCCCACGTGGTCAGGTGAAGAGCCTGTACGGGGGCCTGGCACCACACAAGACGAGCCCGCGGACATCGAGACGACGTCCGCGGGCCGTGTCGATACAGCTCAGAGACTGAAGGTCCGAACCGGCTGCAGATCGATCGCGTGGCCTGTGCCGCTCTCGATCACGATCTTGAGCGTCGGGTTGGTCTCGAGGTAATAGAACTCGATCGATTCACCGATCTTGCCGCCCATCAGGCGGGGCGCGTCGACGTCGGCGATAAGCGCGTCGGAGTCTTCGGCGCTGTGCTTCATAACCGCGATGTGTTGGACGCCCTCGCCCTTCTCGTCGAGGAACTCCTGGTAGATGTTCTTGCCGCCGGTGGGCTGAATCAATTCGAACCCGATGCCGCCGACGGTGGTCTCCGCCCCCAGCATGGAGAACTCGGTCGGCTCACCGCGCAGGTAGGTGTCGTGCAGCATCGGCGCGGAGTGGTCGTAGACCTTCCACGGGCCCCAGCCGAGACGCTTGGAGTACTCGTACATCGTCCTGTCGATGTCGTAGCAGACGATGCAAATCTGGCTGATGGCGTGCTTGGGGGTCTGCAGTGAAGTCATGTTCTCTCCTTCGAGATCGTTCGGGTGTGGGTGATGAGTGTGGGTGGGGCGGTCAGACCATGAGCGAGACGACGTCCTCCTCTCGCGCCGGACTGTCGGGGGTCGAAGCGACTTCGCCCACGATCTCACCGTCGTGCATGACGAGAATCCGGTCGGAGAGACCGATCAGCTCCGACAGGTCGTCGCTGACCAACAGCACCGACGCGCCCTCCGCGGTGAGGTCGCGCATGATCGCGTAGATCTCCTCCTTGGCTCCCGCGTCGACGCCGCGCGTGGGATTGTCGGCGATGATGACCTCCGCACCCTGACTGAGCCACTTGGCGAAGACGACCTTCTGCTGGTTGCCGCCGGAGAGTGTGCGCACGGTCTGTTCCGGAGACCGCGTGCGCACCCGGAGCTTGTCGACCCATTCCTTCGCGCGCACGCGCTCACGGCGGGGCGAACGCACTCCGACATCCGACCCGCGACCGAGTCGCACCTCGTTGATGTTCTGCGACACCGAGAGGCCGAGGCTCGCGCCCTCGGCATGCCGGTGCAGAGGGATGTACCCCGCACCGGCGGCGACACGATCGCCGAGCCGGCCGCTCATGACGGCACCATCGATCTCGACCGTGCCGCGGTAGCCGGCGGCCCCGAACAACGCGGCGGCAAGCTGGTTCTTGCCCGACCCGAGCAACCCGCCGACGCCGACGACCTCACCGCGGCGCACGGCCAAGGTCGTCGGTTTGAGGCCGTCCGAACTGACATCAGTCGCACGCAGACGAACGTCGGGGCCGGGCCCGCACTGGCGACCCTTCTGGTACATGTCCTCGGCGCGCTCCCGGCCCACCATGAGGCGGTGCAACTCCGACTCAGAGGTGCTCGCAGGGACCTCAGCGACGACCGCGCCGTCTTTCATGACGTAGAGCCGGTCCGAATACTCGAGCAGCTCGTTCAAGCGGTGCGAGACGAAGAGGAACCCGGTCCCGGCATCCCTCAGGCGGGTGACCAGCGCGAAGAACAACTCCAGCTCGCCACCCGACAGCGCGGCTGTCGGCTCGTCGAGCAAGATCACCGGGTCTCGGGTCTCGTAGATGCGAGACAGGCTGACCGCTCGTGCGAGCTCGAGCAGCTGACGCTGACCGAACGAGTACGCCGACACTGGCTTGTCAACGTCGTAGGACAGCCCGAGGTCGGCGAGCAGGTCTCGCGCATGCTGCTGGGCGGCACGCTTTCGGAAAACGCCCGCAATGGTGAAGTGATCCTCCGCGCCGAGGCAGAGATTCACGAAGACCGGAAGGCGCGGAATGACGCTCTGCTCCTGGAACACCCGGTAGACGCCGCGCCGGGCGGCGTCTACCGGGGTGTGCAGTTCCACATCGGAGCCGTCCATGACGACCATCCCCGCCGTCGGCTGCAGCACGCCGCACATGATGTCCATCACCGTGGACTTGCCCGCACCGTTCTCGCCGATCAGACCGACGATCTCCCCCGGATTCACGTGCATCGTGACATCGCGCAACACGACATTCGTGTCGAACACCATGCCCGCGCCGACGACCCCGAGGGAGGTCGACGCGGACGACTGCGCGCGTGCGTGCTGATTCATGACGACTGCTCCTCGGGTTACTTCTGACCGAACGAGGTCTCACCCGACAGGGTGAGGCCGATCACCGGTGCCAGCGGGTTTGCGACCGAGTGGTCGAGGTAGGTCGACGCCAGATCGAGCGCCGGGCCCTCGAGGTCCTCCGCGTACGCGGCGGGCAGCTCGTAGCCGGCGGGCGGCTCCTCACCGATGCGGCCCCAGTACTCGTACGGGTCGATCGGAACGAGGGTCACCTGCGTGTCCCAGTCATCCGGGTTCATCGCGCGGGAGATCGACGTCCAGTCGAAGGGCAGCGGGTCGGCCTGGTAGACGACCGACTGGTACTCACCGGCCGCGTCCGACGTGTCGATCGTGAGCGAATCCTGGAACATCATGCTCTCGGCCGGCGTGTACTCCGCACCCTCGTAGGCGTCGTAGAGGCGCACGACGTTGTACCCGCCGAACCAGGAACCATGGATCGCGACAGTCGCCGCCGCATTCGACCCGTTCTGCATGTCGTCGAGGAACTCGTCGATCGCGTCGATGCCGCCGACCTTCACGTCGGACATGCCGCGGTCCTTCAGCGCGTTGATCACGGCGATCGCCGAGTCGTCGTTGTGGCAGATGATCGCATCAACATCGGGGTTCGCGGTGAGGAGGTCCTCGATGACCGGCTGGGTCGCGACACGGTTCTCGCCGCCGCTCTCGCGGCCGACCAGCTCGATGCCGGGGTTCTCGTTCAACGCCTGCTGGACACCGAGCTGACGCTCGTCTGCGGTGGTGTTCCCGGGGAGGCCGGTGATGTGGATCACCTTGCCCTCGCCACCGATCTGGTCGATCACCGACGAAGCCATGTTGTACGAGTCGCGCACGTTGTCGGGCAAGAAGTAGCCGACGTAATGGTCGTTGTACTCCGGCTCCGACGGAGTGGACCACGGCTGGTTGGAGAAGATGTTCGTGGCATAGATGTCCTGGTCGGTTGCCGCCTGGATGAGCGTCGGCGACGAGGCCTGGTCCTGCGCGAACAGCAGGGCCATATCGATGCCCTTCGAACCGGCTTGCTGAACCTGGCTGAGCTGGGTGTCGGTGGAGTCACCGTAGACCTGCACGTCGACACCGATGTCCAGAGCGTCGGCCGCAGCCTCCGCCCCCTTGATGACGTCGGCCCAGTACGAGTTGTCCAGGGTGGGCACCTGCACCATCACGGTCGGTCGGTCCGGATCGCCGGTGGCGTCGCCACCGGCACTGTTCGAGGCGCAGGCCGCGAACAGCGGCACGGCGGCGGCGAAGGCGACGCCGGCCATGAGGCGGCGACGGGTGGACGATGTGGGGGTCATCAGACACTCCTTTGTGTGTTTCGGGTTGGTGAGTGGGGAGGGCCTCGGCGCTATTTGACGCTCGAGAGTTCTTTGCGGTTGAGGGTGAGGGCCACGGCGGCGATGAGCACGACGCCCGTGATCGTCTGCTGAACGAACGGGTCGACGCTGGCGAGGTTCATGCCATTGCTCAGCACCGAGATCACGAGCACGCCGAGGATGGTGCGCGCGGGCCCGCCCACTCCGCCCATGAGCGAGGTGCCCCCGAGCAGAATGGCGGCGAGCGCCTCCATGAGCAGAGGCTCCCCCATGCTTCCCGAAGCCGAGTTCGTGCGGATCATCAACAGGAGTCCCGCGAAGGCGGCGAACAGGCCCGACAGGGCGAACACCGCGACCTTCACGCGGTCGACGTTGATGCCCGAGAGCTTCGCCACGGTCTCGGCGTCACCGACGGCCTTGGCCCGGTATCCGAACACCAGTTTCTTCTCGATGGCCACGGCGATCACGAGGGCCACGAGCGCCCACAGCGAGATCAGCGGGATGCCGAAAATCGTGCCACCGAAGATCGTCGACAGCTCCGGCGAGCGCAGTGCCTGCGGACGCCCACCCGAGACGATCAACGCGACGCCCGCGAAGACGAACATCGTGCCGAGGGTGACGATGAAGCTCGGCACCTTCAGGTAGACGTGCACGAGCCCGTTCACGAGTCCACACGCGACGCCGACGGCGAAGCCGAGCGCTGCACCCCACGGGCCGAGCGCGGCGACGAACATCGCCGAGCTCACCCCCGTGAGGGTCACGATCGACCCGATCGAGAGGTCGATGCTGCCGATCAGCACGACGAACGTCGCACCGAGAGCGACCACGAGAAGTACCGCCATCTGCCGCACAAGGTTCTGCAGGTTCTCCATCGTGAAGAACACCGGACTCGCCAGCGAGAAGACGATGATGAGCACGATCAGCGCCGCGATCGGGGCGAGCAGGATGATGCGAGCCCGCCACGCGCCCTGGCCGTCGGATCTGATCTGGGTCGCGACCGTCTGGGTGAGGGTTCCCGGTTCGGGATCGAGTTTGGTGCTCATCATGTCTCCTCGGGGGTCCAGGGGCGGTCGACCTTGTCGCCGTCGACCCAGGGGGTCTTCACGAACACGGCGCGGAAGGTCTCGTCGAACGGGTTGCGCACGAAGTGCTCTTCGCCCGGCTCGGCGCGCAGCACCTCACCGGCCGAGACGACCACGCGCGTGGTGCGGTCGAGCCAGATCTCGGCTCTGCCCTCGAGCACCACGAACGACTCGGTGTGCTTCTCGTGCAGGTGGTTGTCGAACGTGTCGCCGGGGCGCAGCACGACCGTGCCGAACGCGGCATCGTCGGTCTGCTGCAGATACGCGGGGCCCCAATCGCCGAACCGCAGGTCGGCGTCGGCCGGGCGCAGCACATCCGCACTCATACGAGCACCTTCTCGGCGCTGGCCTCGCGGAACAGTTCGTACGCGTCGGCGGGGTCGACGTCGTCGTGCACGACCGCGCGCACGGCCCGCATCATCGCCGCCGGGGCGGCGCTCTGGAAGATGTTGCGGCCCATGTCGACACCGGCCGCCCCGGCACGCACGGCGTTGCTGGCCATGGTGAGGGCATCCCGCTCGGGAAGCTTCTTGCCGCCGGCCATGATCACCGGCACCGGGCAGCCGGCCACGACGTCTTCGAAGCCCTCGTCGCAGTAATACGTCTTCACCAGCTGCGCGCCGAGCTCGGCGATGATGCGGGTCGCCAGGCCCAGGTAGCGGGCGTCGCGGGTGAGCTCCTTGCCCACCGCGGTGACCCCGAGCACCGGAATGCCCGCGTCGTAGCCGGCGTCGACGAGCGTGGTCATGTTGCGGATGCTGCGGCTCTCGTTCTCGCCGCCGACGAACACCTGCACCGCGACCGCGTCGGCGTTGATGCGGACCGCATCGTGCATCGCCATGGCGGTGTACTCATCCGACAGCTCCTTCAGCACCGACGGGCCGCCCGAGGCGCGGAGCACCAGGCCGGACTGAGTCGCCGGGGAGATCGAGGTGCGCAGCGACCCGCGCGTGCACATCAGCGCGTCGGCCTCTTCGGCCAGCGGCGCGATGTTCAGGTCGATGCGCTCGAGTCCCGACGTGGGGCCCTGGAAGTAGCCGTGGTCGAACGCGAGCATCACGGTGCGGCCCGTGGCCGGGTTCAGGATGCGCGCGAGACGGTTCTGCATGCCCCAGTCGAGGTTGCCCGCCCCGCGGATGCTGTGCCCGAAGGGCACCGCGGGGGTGTCGGGGTGGAACTGCTTCGCCGAGGCGTTGCCGTCGAGGTCTGCCATGAGGGTCTCCTTCGGGGATGGGGTCTTCGAGGGGGTCGGGGTGATCGGGTCAGGCGTGGGGTTCCCGGGTGCGGCGGGCCTGCATCGGCTCGCGGGCCGCGCCCGGCGGGGTGAACAGGGGCTGCAGGTCGTCGCCCGAGATCGACAGCACGTCGCGGTAGACGCGGTGCCAGCGCTGCACGATCTCCGGGTAGGCGTCGCGCTCGGCCGGGTCGGGGTGCACGATGCGGTCGGGCTCGCCCATCGGCGGCAGCGACGCGCCGACACCCTGCGCGGCCAGGCGCGCGGCGCCGTACGAGGTCGCCTCCGGGGCCGGGGTGACGGCGGTGTCGAGGCCGGTGACCCCGGCGATGATGCGCGGCCACAGGGTGCCGGCACTCGAGCCGCCCGTGAAGGTCACGGTGCCGTTCTCGGTCGCACCGCCGCCGGTCAGCTCGGTGAGGATGTCGAGGTGCGCCGCGGCGACGATCGCCGCCGACTCCTCGATCGCGCGGATGAACGCGCCCCGCGAGCACGAATCCGGGTCGTTGATGTCGAACCCGACGAACGACGGCGCGGCCTGATGCCACGCATCCGCCTGCATCACGTTCGCGAGCGTCGCGACCACCCCGCCCGAACCGGCCGGAATGGTCTGCGCCCACTCCTCCATGACGGTGAACGCCGACGTGCCGCGCTCGGCGGCGGCGACCGCCGCATCCGGACACATCGAATCGCGGAACCACCGCATCGCCAGGCCCGACAAGAACCCGATGCCCTCGACCATCCACGCGTCGGGCTCGACGTGACACAGGGTGCGCAGGCGCCGGTCGGGGTCGATGAGGGGGTCGGTGGTGACGGCGGTGGTCTGCCAGAACGTGCCCGCGACGATCGTCGGGGTGCCCGGGCGGGCGGCGATGCCATGCAGGGCGAGCTGGGTGTCGGCGCCGCCGGTGACGACCGGAGTGCCGGGGGCGAGCCCGGTCGCGGCGGCCGCCTCGAGCGTGACGACACCGACGGTCTGCCCCGGCTCGACGACCTCGGGCAGGATGCCGCGGTCGATCCCGACCGCCTCGGCCAGGTGCGCCGACCACGTGCGCGCCTTCAGGTCGAACAGCGCCGAACTCGACCCGCACGTCGGCTCGGTCACGAACCGACCCGTCAGGCGCGTGGTCACCCAGTCGCTCAGCATGCCCAGGTGCCGGGCACGGGCGAGCAGGTCGGGTTCGTGGCGGGCGATCCAGCGCAGCCGGGCCGGGGCGGTGATCGACACCCAGTCCCCCGCCGTCGCGTAGATCTCGGCCGCCAGTCCCTCGCGCACGAGGTCGTCGGCCTCGGCGCGGGCACGGCCGTCGGTGTTCGGGCACGCCCACAGTTCCCGGCCGTCGGCGTCGTAGAGCACGAAGCCCTCGCGCATGCTCGAGGCGGCCACCGCGGCGACCTCGCGTCCGTTCAGGTGCGCGACGACGTCGGAGACCGCACCGACGATCGCCACCCACCCGCCGTCGGTGTCGAACACCGTGCCGCCCGGGTGCCCGGGCACCGGCGCGTGGGTCCACTCGCGGGCGCCGTGGGCGACCAGGCGCCCCTCGATGTCGAACGCGAGCGCCCGCGCCGAGCCGGTGCCGGCATCGATGGCGAGGAAGACCGGTGAGGCGCTCATCGTTCCCACCGCAGGTCGGCGCCGTCGCGGAACGCCTGGATCTCGGCGGCGAGCATGTCGGCACCGCGCGCGAGGGTCTCATGGGTGGCCCCCGCCAGGTGCGGGGTGAGGATCACGTTCGGCTGCACGACCAGCTCGCGCCACGGGCCGTCCGGCTCGTTCACATCGAGCGCGACACCCGACAGGTGACCGCGTGTGAGAGCATCCAGCATCGCCTGCTCGTCGACGAGGGACTCGCGGGCCGTGTTGATGAGGAACGACCCGGCCGGCATCGTCGCGATCTGCGCCGCGCCGACCATGTGTCGGTTCTCGGCCGTCGCCCGGGCGTGGACGCTCACGACGTCGCTGCCGGCGAGGAGCTCGTCGAGGTCGCCGACGATCGTGGTGTCGGTGACGGTGGACGGGTCGACGAACGGGTCGTACGCGGTGACCGTCGCGCCCAGGGCGTGGGCGCGGGCGGCGACCAGGCGCGCGACGTTGCCGTAGCCGATCAGGCCCACGCGGGTGCCGGCGACCTCGCGACCGAACCAGCGCGCGCCCTCGAAGGTCGACTCCGCCAGCGGCAGGCCCTTCGCGACCCGGTCGTCGACATCCCGCAGCGAAGCCGGCACATTCCGGATGAGCGAGATCAGGAAGCCGATCGTCAAGTCGGCGACCGCCTCGGCGTTCTTGCCCGGGGTCGTCGTCACCCGCACGTTCCGCCGCGTCGCCGCCGCCAGGTCGACGTTCACCGGGCCGCCGCGAGCGCATCCGAGCAGCTTCAGGTCGGGAAGCGCCTCGATCACCTCGGCCGTGACCGGAGCGGCGTGGAAGGCGACCACGTCGTAGCCGGCGGCGAGCTTCGCGACCTCGGCCGGGTCGCCCTCGAACTCGCGGATCGCGCTCGTCGGCCACGTGGCGTCGGCGAGGGTGAGGGTCGCGGCGTCGGCCGTCAGACCCCGCGCGGTGAACGCCGAGGTGAACACGTCGGCCGACATGTAGCTGTCACCGAGCACGAGGATGCGGGGGTCGGTCATGAGGTGTCTCCGGGGTGGTTGGGGGTTGCGGGTTCGGGTTTGGGGTTCGGGTTTGGGGGTGGGTTGCGGGTTCGGGGGGGTGGGGTTCGGGGGTGGGGTTCGGGGCTGGGCTGGGTTTCGGGGGGTGGGGTTTTCGGGGTCGGCGAAGACGCGACGGGCCGAGGTGGGGGCGGTTCGGGTTCGCGTGGGGGTGGTTCGGGTTGGGAGGGTTCGGGATCGGAAAGGGGAGGGGGGAGGGAGTTCCGGGGTACCCGGGGGCGGGCGGGGCTCGGGGATCAGGCGGGGCTGGGTTTCACGCGGGCACTGTCGGTGGCGGCGCGGCGTCCGGTCGGATATCGGCCCGACGCGTGCTCGGATGAGATCCCGTCGGCTTCGAATCCGGTGTCGACGCTCACCCGCAGACGGTCGGTGCGCACCGACGCGCGGGAGAAGTCGATCGGTTCACCGTCAGGTCCATATGCGACCGCTTCGACGACGACGATCGGGTGGCCGGCCTCGACCTCGAGCAGGGTCGCGAGGGTGCGGTCGGCGGTCGCCGCCTCGATGGTGCGGTGCATCCGGGAGATGCGCACCCCGGCGACCCGGGTGATCGTGCCGTACAGGCTCGCCTGCGGATCGCGCAGATCGGGCAGCACGCCGGCGAAACGGCGGGGCATGTAATTGATGACGTGCACCGCCGTGCGGGAACCGACCGCACGCACGCGCTCCAACACGAAGCCGTACCCGTCGGCAGAGTCGCGCCCCAGGGCGGCCGCGGCCCACGACGGCAGCGGCTCGACCCCGCCCCGCAGAATCTGCGAGGTCAGGGCGCTGCGGCCATCCTGGCTGTACTCCCCCAGCAGGCTCGGCGCCGACGGGAGGGTCCACGCCGACGGACCCTGAGTTTGTTCGACGAACGCGCCCTTGCCCTGCTGGCGCGAGATGATGCCCGCGGTCTCGAGGCGAGACAACGCCTCACGCACCGAGGTGCGCGACGCCGAGAAGTGCGCGCACAGCTCGTTCTCGCTCGGCAGCTTGTCACCCGGCACCCATGTGCCGTCGGCGACCCGCGACTCCAGCACCCGCATGATCTGGAACCAGATCGGGGCCGTGGCCTCACGGTCGAGCTGAGGAAGCGTCAGCATCGTTCGAACCTGTCTCTTCGGTGAGCGGGAGGGATCGGGCTTCTGGCCCTGACCACCCGGCGACCTCGCCCGGCGGATGTATCCATCCTGTCGGGGAACATGTATCCCCTGTAGAGACAAGTGCGTCTTTTTCGGGTTCGGCCTTCTCTGCCGACCGGCTTTACGGCACGATCTGGGGTTTTCGCAACTCTTCGGCGGGGAGAGGGCGATGGTGGCGACCGTACGCACGCGGGGTGGGCCCACTCATCCCAGACAAGTTGACGGAGCTGGCAACGCGCAGAGGCGTCGCCTACTCCTCCCCTTCACGCACCGGCGGGGCACCGAGGACATTCCGCGCGCAGCTGGCGTGGCTATTGGGACCTATACAGATATCTGCCATGGTCGCGTATGGTTATCTGCATGAGGACGACGCTGAACCTTTCCGATGCTCTTGCACGGGCGGCGAAGGAACGCGCGTCTGCCGAAGGGCGCAGCTTCACGAGTTTCCTCGAGGAAGCCCTGCGCGAGCACCTCGCGCGCGAACCCTCACAAGGCACGACCGGCCCGTTGCCGACATACTCGCCCCGTACTCCCGGCACCCTGGTCGACCTCGACGACACCGATGCGGTGTGGGACGCACTGGACGCGGGCGCATGACGCTCGTCGTTCCCGACGTCAACATCCTGATCCACGCGTTCCGCACCGACACGGCCGGACACGAGACGTACGCCACCTGGCTGCGAACCACCATGCGCGACGGCCGACTCGGCATCGCCGACACGATCGCCACCGGCTTCGTGCGCATCGTCACCCACCCGCGCATCTTCGCCGAACCGACACCGACCCTGGCGGCACTCGAGTTCATCGACGCGATCGCCGCCCGGCCGCGCGCAAGCTGGCTGCACCAGGGAGCCGAACCCTGGCAGCACCTCGGACAGATAGCTCGCGACGACAGTGGCGTGCGGGGCAACCTCGTGCCCGATGCCCACATCGCGGCCCTCTGCCTCAGCAATGGCGCACATCTTGCCACTCGCGACCGCGGATTCGCCCGGTTCCCCGGCCTGCGGTTCTTCGATCCGGCCGCGTAGGGTCTCGACGTCGGCCGGATGGAGACGCGATCACGGGACGAGGTCGCCACCTGTCTGTATAGAACCTGTGTACTATATTTTTTTCCACAGATCGCTCCGGTAGGGGTACAAATGTCGTACCCCCTCTCTACTCTTGAAGTAGTCAGAGATCACGGGGGCGGCGATGGAGAACGAGCGGCAGCGAGAAGCAGACGCGGCTCGCACGCGGGAGCTGGTCGCCGCGATCTCCGAGCTAGATGCCGCCGAGGCGCGCATCCAAGCCGAACGGGCTCGTCTCTACGCTGACGCGTTCGAGCTCACCCAGGAGCAGACCGCGCGACTGCGTGAGGCCAGTACCCGGGAGCGCGAGATGCCGTTGCGGGCGATGGCCGCCGAACTCGCCGTCGCCAAACGCGTCAGCGACCGCACCATGCAAACGCACCTGTTCGACGCGTACCGCACCGTCAACGACTACGCCGCCACCTGGCACGCATGGCATGCCGGACGCATCTCGCGCGCGCACGTCAGCGTGATCGTCGACAACGGACTCGAGCTCACCGAGCCCGACGCCCGCGCCGCCTACGAACACGAGGCACTCGCTTACGCCGAAACCACATCCGCATCGCGGCTTCGACCCTTCGCGGAGCAGGCCGCCGAGAAACACAACCCGAAGACCATGCAAGAACGCCACGACGAAGCCGTGCTCGACAGGCGGGTGTGGGTAGAAGACCTGCGCGATGGCATGTCGATGCTCGGCGCGATCGGGCCCTCCGTCGAGATCCACGGGGTCTACGACCGGATCACCCGGCAAGGGAAAGCCATCACGCACGCCGACCGGGTCGCGCGACGCGACGCCGCGCAGCAAGACGCCCAGCGCGAGGCGGCCGCACGTGCACGGTCAGAGGCGGGCGCAGTCCGGTGCGGCGCGGGACGGCGCGAGGGCCTCGAGGGCGGGTACGACGTGGACGAGCACCGCACGACCGGGCCCGGTGCGGGCTTCGGTCTTTCCGATGACCGAAACATGAACCACACCGCGGGCGGCGCGGTAGAACACCAACTCGTCGACACCGGCAGCTGCGGAACTGCGAATGCCGGTGAGGTGTGGTTCGACCAGCGGACCCTCGACCAGATCCGCACCGACCTGCTGCTGGACATGATGCTCACCTCCACCCCCTCGTTCGATACGACCGGAGATGTGGTCGAGGGTGGGCTCGGGGCGATCCGGGCGCACGTGCAGGTCACCGTTCCCGCCACCAGCCTCGCGGGAACAACCGCCGGGGGTGCGGAACTGGACGGGACGTGCGCGGTCGACCCCGAGACGGCGAGAATCCTCGCCGGAAACGCCCCCGGGTTCGACCGGGTGTTCCTCGACCCCATCGGCGGGGCCGTTCTCGCGGTCGACCGGCGGCACGCGACCGCGGCGCAGAAACGGTACCTGATGGCCCGGGACGTCCGGTGCCGGTTCCCCGGATGCCGGAGACCTGCGCGAGATTGTGACTGGGATCACCGGGAGGACTATGCCCTCGGCGGCAAAACCGATGTCGACAACCTCGGGGCGTTCTGCAAGAGACACCACACCCTGAAACACGCCGCCGGGTGGACCGTCGTCCAACACCCCGGCGGGAGACTGCACTTCACCGCACCCTCCGGACTGCAATACACCGACGACCCACCACCACGGGTGATGTTCATCCCCGACCCGTCACCGCAGCCGAGACCGACCGCCGTGGTCGCCCCGCCGTTCTAGACGGAACGGTCGCACGGCCCATCCTTCCGAGCCTCCGCGCATGGGCTCGCCCCGCCGTTCGGCGAGACCGCGTCAGGCAGCCAGCGCGGGCGGGGACGGCGCGTGAAGCTCGCGCAGCCGCGACAGGGCCGCTCGGATCCGCGTCTTCACCGTGCCGAGCGGCGTATCCAGGATCTCCGCGATCTCGACCTGCGTATGCCCGCCGAAGTAGGCGAGCTCGATCACCTGACGATGCGGCGCGCTCAGGCGGGAAAGAACCGTCCGGAGGGCATCACCCTCGACGATGGCCTCAACCTGATCGGCCGGTTCAGGATCGAGCGACACGGCCTGGCGGTGGCCGTGCACAACATCCCGCCGGCGGTCGGCCTGGGTGCTGCGCACGCAATCGACCGCCCGCCGGTGAACGAGGGTGAACAGCCAGGGCATCGCCGAGCCGCGTGCCGACGAGAACGCCCCCGCGTTCTGCCAGATGTACAGGAAGACCTCCTGCAGCACCTCTTCGGCAAGCTGGCGGTTCTGGAGGAGTCGAACCGCCAGACCGAACAACGCGGGCGAGACCGCGCCGTACAGCTCAGCCAATGCCGCGGGATCGCCGGCGGCGATATCCGCGAGCAGGTTCTCGAGGTTCGCGTCGGGGTCGCTGGGGGGCATGGGACTACCGTGCCGCGCCGAAGCGACCGACTTCGGGGGCTTGTGGAACCGCGGCCGACCATGTACATGCATCTGCATACGGAGGCGAAGACCGGGTGGTGCGCGCTGCACGTTGCCGAACACCTCGACGACGCAGGACCCCGCCGGCCACCATGCCCGTCGCCCCCGTCACCCCCCGACGCGACGAACTGGGAGACTGGCCGCATGACCGAGACGTTCGAGTCGCTGCTGAAGACCGGGTCAAGCGCAGACGTGTCGGGATGGGACTTCTCCTGGCTCGACGGCCGCGCGAGCGAACAGCGGCCGCCCTGGGGCTACGCCCGACAACTCGCCGACCGACTCTCCCGAGCCTCGGCCTCGCTCGACGTGCAGACCGGCGGCGGTGAAGTGCTCGCCGAAGCCGCATCCTTCCCCGCGACGGCAGCCGCGACCGAGTCCTGGCCTCCGAACGTCGCGAAGGCCACCCGGCTGCTGCACCCGCGCGGCGTGGTCGTCGTGGCCGACCCGGACGAACCTCCCCTGCCGTTCGCCGACGAGGCGTTCGACCTGGTCACCAGCAGGCACCCCGCCACCGTCTGGTGGGACGAGATCACCCGTGTGCTCCGTCCCGGCGGCACCTACTTCGCCCAGCATGTCGGCCCGGCGAGCGCATTCGAGCTGATCGAGTTCTTCCTCGGTCCCCAGCCCGACGCACGGCGAGCACGCCACCCTGATGACGAAGCCGCCGCGGCCGAGGCAGCCGGCCTCGAGATCGTCGGCCTGCGGACCGCGCGCCTCCGCATCGAGATCCACGACGTCGCCGCCGTCGTCTACCTGCTGCGGAAAGTGATCTGGTGGGTCCCCGGATTCTCCGTCGAGAGCTCGCGCGAGCGACTGCGGGATCTCCACGACCGCATCCAGACCGACGGCCCCTTCATCGCGCACTCCACCCGGCACCTCGTCGAAGCCCGACGCCCGACCGCGTAGCCACACGCACCGGGGCGGTGCTCAGCTCGCGGCCTCGCGCGAGTCGCCCGCCGACCGGCCCCTGCGGCGCCACCACCGCCACGCCGCCACACCGAGCAGGCCGATGCAGGCGCCGGCGGTGTTCGCGATGATGTCCAGCTCGCTCGGGGTGCGGCGATCCAGCAGCACCCCCTGCACGCTCTCGATCCCGAGGGTCAGGACGATCGCGATCGGAAGCACCAGCGCACGATCGCGCAGGAGGAGGGTCAGCAGCACCCCCAGCGGCACGAACAGCAGGATGTTCGCCCCGAACTCGATCCGGGCATAGGTGAGCACCGGAATGAGGCGGGTGACCAGGTCGATCATCGGCCCGGCGCCGCTGTCGACGGGCGAGGGCCAGAACGCGATGAGCGTGAGAGCGAACAGGTAGCCGGCGAGAGACCAGCCGGCGATGCGGCGCACGTCGCGGCGCGGCGAGGTATGTGCGGCGAATCCCGGGGGGAGCGCGTTCCGCGGCAGCGGAGGTCGAGGGGGCACCACGATCCGCTCCATGTCGGGGTGATCGCGCGGCGACGGGGGCATCGTCCTATCGTGCCCCCTCGCCGTGCCGTCGGCGTTGCCCAACGACGTCGACGACGTTTCGGGATGCTCGGCGCACACCGCACGCACCCCCGGCCGACGGTGTTCGCGATATCGTTCACCTCCCCTTCCCGTGCGTTCACACAACGTCCCTAGCGTCAGTCGAGCCGGACCGATCGAGCGAATCGCGCCGATCACGCCGCAGTCATCACAACAGGGAGACGACGTGGGTGTCGAAAGCACGTGGATGAGACGCGGGGTGGCGCTGAGCGTCGCCACCGCACTGGGGATCACCGGCGCCATCGCCGGCACGACCGCGGCGAGCGCGGCACCGAGCGGGGCGGTGAGCGCTCTGCCCCTGGTCGCCGTGCAATCGGCGTTGCACGCCACCGGGACGACCACCGGGCAGGTCGCCCAGCTGCTCTCCCCGGAGCTGGACGAACGGATCGGCGCGTACGGGCGTCATGCCCTCCCCGGAACCGGAACCCCGATCCTCTCCCCCGACGAACAGACGGCCACCCTCGAACGCCTGACCCCCGCCGGTGCCGTGCCGGGCGAGCTCTGCGACGACGACCTCGCCGACTGCGAAGCCCGTCCGACCTGGTCGACCACCTCGGGCGCACTCGAGACCGGTGACGCCTCAGCTCGCACCACCGCGACGCCGACGAGCCTGCGCGCCGAATCATCCGTCACCGACGTCACCGTGCATCTCGACGACCTCCTCGAGGGCCTGACCGACATCACCGGCATCGACCAGGCCGCGAGCGTCGGGCTGGCCTCCGCCGACGCGACCACCGCCGGCGCACCCGTGCTCACGCTCGATGACGTCGACCTGCTCGGCGACACCGTCGACCTCATGACCGAGATGCCGCAGACGACCCGCGTCGCCGCGTTCGAGCAGACCGACCCGGCCCTCGTGCTCGGGTCGCTCGTCGGCGCCGAAGACGGCGTCGCGTACGCCGGATACGTCACTGACGCACTCCTCGCCGGCGAAGTGACCGTCACCGCCGAACGACCCGCCGTCGTCGACGGTGCCGGCGCCGCCCTGCGCCTGACCGTCGAGATCCACTGGGACGTCGACATCGACAGCGTGATCGGCACGATCGACGCGAGCATCGACGGAACACTGCTGGTCGCCGATCTCGGCGCCTACGTGCTCGACGCGGACGCCTCGCCGGCCGCGCTGCTGCAGACCGTCTCCACCGCCATCGACGTGCAGCACCTCGAGGTCCCGGCATCCGGCGAGATCAGCGGTGGAGCGTTCGCCGAGCTGTTCAACGCCGAGCTCGAGAACACCGACATCGGCGGCGACGACCGCATCGCCTGGGCGGAGTTCGGCACCCCCGACACCGACCCCGGCGAGAACGGCGTCTTCGTCGAGGAGGACGAACCCCGTGAGGGTCTGAGCTTCACCCGCATGCAGGTCTCCCACGTGCTCGCCGACACCGGAGCGACCGCAACGGTCAGCGGCGACGACCTCGCCATCGGCGCCGAGCTCGTCGCCGAAGACGACATCGCCTCGGCCGTCTTCGGCCTCGACGACATCGTCACCCTCGACGCGATCACCGCGAACGCGACCGCCCCGCGCTCCTTCGACGCCGCCACCGGCACCTCGCTCGACCTCGAGAACCTGCGCGTGCTCGGCGAGGCCGTCGCCCTCCCCGGCGACGGCTCGCCCGCCGTGGTGACCGTCGACACCGAGGTCACCGACATGGATGCCGCGGTCGCCGCCCTGTTCGGCGAGGAGATCTTCGCGCAGGCCCCCGGGCTCAAGGGCAACCTCACCGGGTCGGCGACCACCACCGTCACCGCGACGGTCACCCCGGTGGAGACGGTCACCGGAGGAACCGCGGCGGCCCGCCTGGAGGTCGTGCTGAGCGCCGAGTCCGAGTTCTCCGCCACGGCGAGCGGGCAGGCCACGATGTACCTCGAGAGCATGGACTTCACCGCGGCCGGCGAGTTCGCCCGCCTCGAGGTCGGCGCCGTCAGCGCCGGACGCGACGGCAGCCTCATCGAACCGGTCGTGCCGGAAGAGCCGGGCGAAGCATCCGATACGACCTGGGCGATCCCGACCGAGGCGCCCAGCCGCATCCTGCTCAGCCTCACCGAAACCCCGGCGACGTCGATCGGCGTCACCTGGCGCACCGACGCGGCGATCGACGCCGGCTCGGTCGAGGTGCGAGAGATCGGCGGCGACACCCGGAGCGTCCCCGCCACGACGGGCGAGCCGGTCGGCTTCTCGTCCTGGGAGTACTCCTCGCGCTCGCACTCAGCGGTCATCGACGGCCTCTCACCCGAGACCACCTACGAGTACCGCGTGGGCACCGGCGAGCACGTGAGCGACTGGTTCTCGTTCACCACCGCAGCCGAATCGGGCGCGTTCACCTTCATCGGGTTCGGCGACGCCCAGAACGACCTCACCGAGGGATTCACCCCCGTCGCCCAGATGGCGTTCGCCGACGTGCCGGAGGCGGCCTTCGCGCTGCACCCGGGGGACCTGATCAACAACTCCGACCGCGACGTGCAGTGGGCGGAGTGGTTCCGGGCGCAGGAGCCGTTCACAGCGACGATCCCGACGATCACCACCCCCGGCAACCACGAGTACTCCGGCGACCAGCCCCTGACGCAGTACCACGAGCACGTCACCCAGCCCCTCAACGGACCGGTCGCCACCGCGGAAGACGCCTACACGCGGGCGTTCGAAGAGGAGATCGCCGAGCACCTCGCCGAGTCGGCGTTCTACGTCGACCACCAGGGCGCCCGGATCATCTCGCTCGATGACAACCCGGGGTCGGGCGTGACCGAGTTCATCCCGGACGAGGTCCCGGCGTGCGAGCTCGAACGGTGCGAGTCGGCGATCGAGATCTTCCTGCGCATGCAGGGCGAATGGCTCGGCGACGTGCTCGCTGAGAACCCGCACCCGTGGTCGATCGTCACCTTCCACCAGCCCGTCTTCTCGACCTCCGAGGGACGAGACAACGCGCTCGTGCGCAACGCGTGGCTGCCGATCCTCGAAGAGCACGACGTCGACCTGGTGCTGACCGGACACGACCACAGCTACGGCCGCGGCCACCTCATCGCGAACGAGACCGACCTCGACGGCGTGCAGACCGGCCCGGTCTACGCGGTGTCGGTGTCGGGACCGAAGATGTACACGCTGAGCGATCCCGACGACAACATCTGGACCCAGAACGGCGCCCGTCAGGTGACCCGCGCCGGCAACACCCAGGGCTACCAGGTGATCGACGTGACCGAGCAGGCCATCCACTACCGCGCGATCGTCGCCGTCAAGCAGGACGGCTCCACCGTCGACGCCGAGGTGGGGGAGGTGTTCGACGAGTTCACCATCACGAAGTACGCCGACGGAACCAAGTGGGTCACGGAGGCAGGTGTCGAGATCCCCGCCGACACGGGCGACGGCGGCACCGGCGACGGCGGCACCGGCGACGGCGGCACCGGCGACGGCGGCACCGGCGACGGCGGCTCGGGCGAGACGGCGGCGACGCTGACCCTCTCCTCCGGCACGGTCGCCGCGGGCGGCACGCTCTCCCTGACCGGCAGCGGCTTCGAGCCAGGGGCAGAGCTTCGCGTCGAACTGCACTCGACTCCGCAGGTGCTCGGGGCGGTCACCGCGGATGCCGCGGGGGCCTTCGCATCCACCGTGACGATCCCCGCCTCGACCGAGACGGGCACACACACCGTGCGGGTCTTCGCGGGCGATGACGAGCTCGCCTCGGCCGAGATCGAGGTGACGGCGGCCGGAGCGCTCGCCGCCACCGGCGGCACCTTGTGGGCGCTCGGGCTGTTCCTCGCGGTGGCTCTGGTGTCGGTGGGTCTCCTGCTGCGCCGCCGCCGCACCTCGACGAGCTGACGGCGCACCACAGCACGACATCCGCGTTCGCGCCGGACCCGACCCTCAGCGGCTCGGGCCCGGCGCGGCCGCGTCAGTCAGACATGCACTGCGCGTACTCCGCGGCGGAGGGTGAGAAGCGCACCCACTCGAAGGCCGCATCGATCTCGGCGGTGTTCTGCCCGCCACGGAACGCGTACGGTCCGACGTGGGCGAACCCGGCGCCGGAGACATCGATCGCACGACCGTAGTCCTGGAAGTCCTCCCCGTCGTAGGACAGGGACGGCCGGATCTCCTGACCGTCGCTGGTCAGCCGCAGCCACAGCTGGGTGGCACCGGAAACGGCGGGCGGCGCGGTGTCCTGCCGGTTCGCACCGTCGTGGTGGTAGACGACCTCGACGGATCGGCCGTTCGCCGCCCACACCAGATCGAACTTCGCATAGTGCGTGTCGGTCGCGTAGAGCAGCAGCCCCGCCTGCTGGTACTTCTGCGTCGGGTCGATCTCGACCTTCGTCGTGACCTGCCACGGACCCGTCGGGAGCTCCTGCTGGATGAGCGGTGCGGCGGCGACCCCGCCGGCGTAGGTCGGGATCACCAGGTCGCCGGCGACCACGGTGTGCCGGGCATCCGAGGCCCGGAGCACGCGGTCCCACGCCGTCGACAGCGTCGTGTCGAACTCATCCGACCCCTCCGCCGCGCACTGCGCGAACACCGGGTTCTGCTCGTCGACGGGGAACCCGCCGAAACCCGTCGGCGGCGGTGACGCGGCGGCGTCCTTCGCCCAGGCGATGGTCGCTCCCGTGCGGTTGCCCGACTCGTAGAAGAGGTAGGTGCCCCCCTCCGCCGTCACGATCTCCGGCGATGCGACCCGCCCGACATCTTCCCCCACCCCGCTGGCCTCATGCAGCAGGATCGGCTGCGACCCCACCTGGCGGAGGGTCTCGTCGATGGTGCGGGCATACGACTTGCCGCTCGAGGCGTGGTAGACGACGTATCGCTGGCCGTTCCACTCCCACAGGTCTCCGGCCGACACGTTCTGTCCCTCTTCCGCCCCGGGTGCGACGACGTAGTCGGGGTCGACGATCCAGGTCTGGCCGTCGACCGACTCCGCCAACCGCAGCCGTCGGATGTTGTCCTGCTCGTTGGCCATGTAGAACATCCCGTACGCGAACCCGGATGAGGCATCCGGGTGCGGGAAGACCCGCGCATAGCTCGACTCCGTGACGGTCGGGCCGCCCATGCTGTTCGTCACCGCGACCCCGCCGTAGTCGAAGGTGACACCATCGTCACTGGTCGCATAGCGGGTGACCTCGTTGCCGCCGTGGAAGTACAGATACAGCTCATCGGCCTGCTCGTTCCACACCGCATCCGGGCTGGAGACGTGGTTCACATCGAAGTACGGGCTCCACTTCCGGGCGATGATCGGGTTCGCGCCGTACTCGGTCCACGGACCCTCGAGGCTGTCGGCGTACAGGAGCATGATCCCGCCCGGGCGATCGTGCGGCGCGATGTACATGTACCACTCGCCCAGCGGATCATCGAAGTACGCCCCGGCGTGGAACACGCTCGGGAAGATGTACTCGTTGGTGGGGTTGTACTGCATCTGACTCTTGTCGGTGATCTCCCCCTGATAGGTGAACTGCGGCCACCCGGCCGGCTGCGGGGCGACCGCCGTCGGCGTGAGCGACCCGGCGGCCACGGATGGTGCTGAGCCGCCCTCCGACCCGGCGGCGGCTGACGGGGCGGCGACGGCGAGCGACAGTGCGGCCGCAACGGTCGCCCCGATCGCCACCGCGCGGCGACGAACCCGTCGCGCGCTCTCGCGCCCGGTGCTGCGGATGTGCTTCTCCATTCGGATCTCCTTCGATTCGAACTGTGACTTGCGCATCGTGATAATGCGCATTACCGTTGCATCATCGCATGATCATGCGCATTATCACCACCCTCGATGGAGAGATCATGGGCCGACCCGACAGCGGACGCATCACCCAGCGCCGCATCGCCGAGCTCGCCGGCGTCAGCCAGGCGACCGTCTCCCTGGTGCTCAACGCACGCACCGACGGCACCGTGCGCATCCCGCAGGAGACGCGGGATCGCATCATGAAGGTCATCGAAGAGACGCGCTACGTCGCCGACCCGTCCGCGCGCCGACTCGCCGGCGCCGACAACCACATCCTGGGCGTCTTCACCTACGAACCGGCATTCCCCACCGAGAGCCTCGACTTCTACACGCCGCTGCTGGCCGGCATCGAAGCGGGCGCGGAACAGGTCGGCTCCGACCTGCTGCTCTTCACCTCGGCCCCCGCCGTCGAGGGGCGCCGACGCCTGTTCCACGAACGCAACCGTCTCCGCCTGGCCGACGGACTGCTGCTTCTCGGCGTCGAGATGGACCCCGTCGAGCTCCGCCGCCTCGTCGAAGACGGCATCCGCACCGTCGCCGTCGGTCGACGCGACGTGCCGGAGATCCCCTATGTCGGTATCGACTACGTCAGCGCCAGCCGCGCCCTCGTCGAGCAGGCGCTCGCCCTCGGGCACGAGAAGGTCATCTTCCTGCACCGCGCCGGGCTCGGCGAGTCGGTCCTCGACCGCCGGCAGGGTGTCGCCGAGGCGGCCGCCGCGTCCGGACTCGACATCCTCGACCGGGCCACCGCCGGCACCGCCGGACCCGACACCGCCGCCGACTGGCTCGCGGTGCGCGAATCGGGCGCCACCCTCGTGATCGCCGAGCAGCCGGAGCTTGCCACCGCCCTGCACGATCATGCGGTGCGCGACGGCATCGACGTGCCGGGCGATCTCAGCATCGTCGCGCTCGGATCCGCCGCCCGCCCCGGCGAGGGGGCCACCGAGATCACCCGACTCTCCCCGCCGCGCGCCGAACTCGGCGCCCACGCCGTCGCCCTCCTCACGCGCATCCTCTCCGGAGAAGACGTCCCCGCCGCGGAACGTCGACTCCTGCTCCCCTGTCCCATCACCGAGGGCACGACCCTCGCCGCTCCCCCTCTGGAGGCCACCCGATGACCGCGATCCGTACAGACCTTCTCGTGGTCGGAGGTGGCCTGGGCGGTGTCGCCGCCGCCCTCGCCGCACTCGACGCCGGCCGCCGGGTCGTGCTCACCGAGGAGTACCGCTGGCTGGGCGGGCAGCTGACCAGCCAGGCCGTGCCCCTCGACGAGCACAGCTGGATCGAACAGTTCGGCGCCACCTCGCGCTACCGTCGGCTGCGCGGCGCCATCCGCGACCACTACCGCCAGTGGTACCCGCTGACCCCCGCCGCCCGCGCCGACGCGACCCTCAACCCCGGCAACGGCCTCGTCAGCCGCATGTGCGCGGAGCCCCGCTCGGGCGTCGCCGCGATCGACGGGATGCTCGCCCGTCACCGCTCGTCGGGTCGCCTGACGATCATCCAGCCCGCGGTTCCCGTCGCCGTCGATGTCGACGGGGACCGTGTCAGCTCGGTCACCCTCCGCCGCGACGACGGCGGCGAGGTCACCGTCGAAGCCGACTACGTCGTCGACGCCACCGAACTCGGCGACCTGCTGCCCCTCGCCGGCGCCGAGTACGTCACCGGGTTCGAGGCGCAGTCGCAGACCGGCGAGCCCAGCGCACCCCAGGAGGCGCAGCCCGACAACCAGCAGGCCTTCAGCTGGTGCTTCACGATCGACCACGTCGACGGCGACCACACCATCGACCGGCCCGCCGACTACGACACGTGGCGCGCGGTGCAGCCCGACTACTGGGGCGCACCGATGATCTCCCTCACCGGCCCCGACCCGCGGAGCCTCGAGACCCTCACCCGCACCTTCACCCCGCACGCGGTGCGCGCCGACGCGATCGCCGACCAGGGCAAAGACCCGGGTGACCGGGAACTGTGGACCTTCCGCCGCATCCTGGCCCGGGAGAACCTCGTCGACGGCGCCATCCCGAGCGACATCGTGCTGGTCAACTGGCCGATGATCGACTACCTCGGCGGCACCCTCATCGACGTCGACGCCGAGACCGCCGAGCACCACAAGGCCCAGGCGCGGCAGCAGTCGCTGTCGATGCTCTACTGGCTGCAGACCGAGGCCCCCCGCCCCGACGGCGGCACCGGCTACCCCGGCCTGCGTCTGCGCGGAGACATCACCGAGGGGCCCGAGGGCCTCGCGATGGCGCCCTACATCCGCGAATCCCGGCGCCTGCTGGCCCTCTCGACGGTCACCGAGAACGACCTGTCGATCGCCCTGCGCGGCGATGCCCGCCCGTTCACCACCCCCGACAGCGTCGGTGTCGGGATGTACCGCATCGACCTGCACCCCTCGACCGGCGGCGACAACTACCTCGACATCGCCAGCGTCCCCTTCGAGATCCCCCTCGGCATCCTCCTCCCCCGCCGCCTCGACAACCTCATCGCCGGCGGCAAGAACGTGGGCACCACCCACATCACCAACGGAGCGTTCCGCCTTCACCCCGTGGAGTGGAACATCGGCGAAGCGGCGGGCGCCCTGGCGGCCTTCTGCCTCGACCGCGCGACGCGTCCGCGCGCCGTGCACACCACGCCGGACCTCCTCGCGGAGTTCCAGCACACCCTCACCCGAAACGGCGTCGAGCTGCACTGGCCCGACGTCCGCGGCTACTAGGAGAGAAACAGCATGAGAACAGCAAAGACGCTGGCCGCCACCGCGATGATCGCGGCGACCGCGCTCGCGACCACCGCGTGCGCCGGCGGCACCGGCACCGCCGAACCGACCGACGACATCGACCTGCGCATGACCGTGTGGACGTCCAACGACGACCACCTGGCCCTGTTCGACTCGATCGCCGAGGAGTACATGGCCGATCACCCGGAGATCTCCTCGATCACCTTCGACCCGCTGCCCTTCGACGACTACACCAGCACCGTCACCACGCAGATCGCCGGCGGGAACGCCCCGGATCTGGCGTGGATCCTCGAAAACGCCGCCCCCGACTTCGTCGCCTCCGGCGCCCTGGAGCCCCTCACCGAGGTGCTCGAGGCGACCGAGGGCTACGAGTACGACGACCTGGTGCCCAGCGCCCTGGAGCTCTGGGAACAGGACGGCGACCTGCTCGCCTACCCGTTCAGCACCTCGCCGTTCGTCGTCTTCGCCAACGACGACATGCTCGCCGAGGCCGGCCAGCCGACCTCCGGTGAGATGCTCGCCTCAGGCGACTGGAACTGGGAGACCGTGAGCGAGGTCGGCGCCGCCGTACACGAGGCCACCGGCAACGCCGGCTTCGTCATCCGCGACTTCGACTACCTCAACTGGGACTACCTCAGCACCGTCTGGAACGGCTGGGGCGCCGCCCCGTGGAGCGCCGACGGCACCGAGTGCACGTTCGCGAGCCCCGAGATGGTCGACGCCTTCACGTTCCTGCACGACGCCGCCTTCACCACCGAGTCGATGCCCGGCCCGGGGACGACCGCCGACTTCTTCGCCGGCGAGGCCGCCTTCACCGTCACGCAGATCTCACGTGCGAACCTGCTCCCCGAGGGCGGATTCGCGTGGGACCTCCTGCCGCTGCCGGAGGGCCCGGTCGGTGAGTACTCCGTCACCGGACAGGCCGGCATCGGCGCGATGGCGCAGGGTGCGCAGCCCACCGCCGCGGCCGAGTTCCTGGCGTTCTTCACCAACCCGGAGAACTCCGAGAAGCTCGCTCAGTACTTCCCGCCGCCCCGCGCATCGCAGTTGAACGTCGAGACGCTCGCGGCAGCGAACCCGCTGCTGACCTCCGAGCAGATCGAGACCGTCGTCGTGCCCGGCATCGAAACCGGCCAGGTGCGCCCGAGCCACACCGATTCCGGACAGATCTCCCAGCAGGTGCGGGCATCGCTCGACAACCTGTGGGTGGCCGACGCCGACATCCCGGCCGTGCTCGAGTCGACCTGCGAGTCGATCGCCCCGCTGCTGGGCTGACACCCATGACGACCCCCACGTCGACGCTCCCGGCTCGCGCACCGTCGCGGGCCGGGGGCGCCCCCGACCCCGCGCCGCGCCGCTGGTGGACCGCCACCCGGCGCGACGCCGCGGCGGGCTACCTGTTCATCGCGCCGCAGCTGCTCGGCATCGTGCTGTTCGTGCTGATCCCGCTCGGCCTGATCTTCTACTACGCCTTCCACGAGTGGAACGTGCTCGCCGGCACCTTCACCTTCGTCGGACTCGAGAACGTCGAGAAGCTGTTCTCGGATCCGCAGCTGATGCCGGTGCTGACGGCGACCGCCGTCTTCTCCATCGGGCTGGTGGTGTTCAACCTGTCGTTGGCGCTGCTGCTGGCCGTGCTGCTGAACCGCCGCTGGCGCGGCGTCACCGTCTTCCGCACGATCTTCTTCTCCCCCGTCGTCGTCTCGCTCGTGGCGTGGACGATCGTGTGGGGGTTCCTGCTGCAGGACAACGGCGGCATCAACGGCCTGCTCGCCGTGGTCGGCATCGAAGGACCCAACTGGCTGCGCGAAGGCGGCACCGCGATGTTCTCGGTGATCGTCGTGCAGGTGTTCAAGAACGTCGGCCTGAACATGGTGCTCTTCCTCGCCGCCCTCCAGGGTGTTCCCCGCGAGCTGCAGGAAGCCGCCCGGGTCGACGGCGCCACCGACCGCACCGTGTTCGTGCGCATCGTGCTGCCGCTGATCTCGCCCACCGTGCTGCTCGCCCTGATCATCACGATCGTCGGCTCCCTGCAGGTGTACGCCCAGATCGCGGTGCTCACCCAGGGCGGGCCCGGCATCTCCACCACGGTGCTCGTCTACTACCTCGTGCAGCAGGCCTTCGAATTCCACCAGTTCGGCTACGGGTCGACGCTGGCGATCCTGCTGTTCCTCATCGTCGGCGCCCTGACCATCGCTCAGTGGCAGCTGCGCAAGAGATGGGTCTTCTATGAGAACTGAGAGCCCCGAGGCGCCCGCCGCGCCCGCCACCTCCCTCACCCCGAACCTCGACCGGGTGACGTCGGTGCGGCCGCAGAACCGCCGCCGCCCCGTCACCTCGCCGTGGAAGGCCGTGGCGTTCTACGGCACACTCAGCGTGCTCGCGATCCCGTTCGTCTTCCCGACCTGGTGGATGATCACCTCGTCGCTGAAGCCCGTGTCGGATATCTTCGCGTTCCCGCCGACGCTGTGGCCGACCGACCCGACCCTCGAGGCGTACGTCGAGGCGTTCACGGTGCAGCCGTTCGCGCTGCAGTACTTCAACAGCCTCTACATCGCCGCATTCGTGACGGTCGGCACGATGCTCATCTCGGCGCTGGCGGGGTACGCTTTCGCGCGCATCCGCTTCCCCGGGCAGAACGCGCTGTTCCTGGTCGTCCTCACCGGCCTGCTCATCCCGAGCGAGGTGACGATCGTGCCGCTGTTCCAGATGTTCAACGCGGTCGGCCTGGTCAACACCCACTGGCCGCTGCTGCTGGTGACGACCTTCGGGGCGCCGAGCGTTCTGGCGACCTTCATCATGCGCCAGTTCTTCCTCACCCTGCCGGTCGAGCTCGAGGAGGCTGCGCGTCTGGACGGGCTCGGACGCTGGGCGATCTGGTGGCGGATCGCCCTGCCGCTGTCGCGGACCGCGTTGGCCGCCGTGGCGATCTTCACGTTCCTGAACGTGTGGAACCTGTACCTCGAGCCGACGGTGTACCTGCTCTCCCCGGAGCTGTTCACCCTGCCCCAAGCGCTCACCCGCTACACGGACGCGTACGGCGGAGAGATGTGGAACGTGCAGATGGCCGCGTCGACCATGACCGCGCTTCCCGTGCTGATCGTGTTCGTCTTCGCCCAGAAGCAGTTCGTCGAGGGCCTGGCCCAGACCGGCCTGAAGGGCTGAACCGACCCTCTGCCCCGCGACGAGAGCCCGTGGATGCTGCGCGCATCCACGGGCTCTCGTGTCGTGACCGGGTATCAGCGGTCGAGGATCGCGTCGACCTCGGCCGACAGGTCGGCCATCGCCTGCTCCGGGTCGCCGCCGTCTGCCCACAGCGCGGCCAGACGCTCGATGATCAGCTGCTGGATCTCGGTGTAGGACTCCCCCATCGGACGGGTGCGACCGTAGGAGAGCTGCTCGGTGGCGACCGCGTAGGCCGGGTTGGCGGCGAAGGTCTCCTGGAGCAGCTCGGTGTCCTGCGACGACTCGCGGACGGCGACGTAACCGGTCGCCGCCGAGGTGTAAGCCGCCTGCTCGGTGTCGGTCGCCCAGCGTGCGAACTCGAACGCCGCCGCCTTCTCCTCGTCGGTGCCGGTGTCGGCGACGTACAGGTTCGATCCGCCGACCGAGACGCCCCGGTTGCCGTCCTCGCCCGCGGGGAACAGCGCCACGGTGAGGTCGATGCCGGCCTCACCGGCCATCCCCTGCAGCGTCTGGATGGCGCCGGAGCTCGTGAGGGTCACCGCGGTGGTGGGGGCCGTCACCGAGGCGATAAACTCCTGCAGCTCGGTCGGACCGGTGTGGCGCACCGCGCCGGCGTCGATCAGGTCGCCGAGCCATGCGGCGGTCGCGACCGCGCCCGGGTCATCGAGGTTCGAACTGTCGAAGTCCTCCGACAGCACGGACGCATCGCCGTAGCTGTACATGAGTGCTTCGAGCACCCACAGGTCGTAGTTCGGCAGCACCATCGCCGGCTCACCGGTGTCGGCACTGATCGTGCGGAGGATCTCGTCCATCTCGGCGAGCGTCTCGGGGCCCTCGGCGTCGAAGCCGTAGTCCTCCAGCAGGGCGCCGTTGACGTACATCACCGGCACGCTGCGCATGTAGGGGAGGGCGTACATGTCGCCGTCGATGTACAAGTTGCCGGTCGCGCCGATCTGGAAGTCCTCGTCGTCGATGCCGTTGGCCTCCAGGTACGGGGTGAGGTTCAGCGCGACACCGCCCTCCTGGAACCCCTTGGTCATGCCGACCTCGTCGACGAACACGTTCGGCATGGTGTCGGCCAGCTGGGCGGCGTAGACCTTCTGCTCGGTTTCGAAGTAGTCGCCCTGGTAGGTGACGTTCACGCGGATGCCGAGCTCTTCACCGCGGGTCTCGTTGAACATCTCCGCCATCTCGGCATTGACGTCTTCGACCGCGGCGCTCCAGAACTCCAGTTCGACGACCTCCTCACCGGGCTCGTAGACGTAGGTGGCGGGATCGGCCGACGCGCTGCCGGCGCAGCCGGTGAGGGCGAGGCCTGCCGCGGCGACGAACGCGACGGGGCTGAGCACGCGGAGGGCGCGCGAGGTGCGGATGGTCATGTCAGAGGGACCTTTCGATAGTCGGGCACACGGGGGAAGGGATGGGAAGGGGACGGACGGAGGTCATTTGACGCCGGTGTAGGTGAAGGCGTTCATGATGTGGCGACGGGTCAGGAGGAACACCACCACGGCGGGGATGATCAGCAGCACGTTGCCGGCCATCGCGATGTTGGGCGCGAATTCATCCACCCGCACCAGCCGGTCGACGGCCAGGGGCAGCGTGCGCACCGACTCGGTGGTGGTCCACACCAGCGGGAAGAAGTAGTTGTTCCACGTTCCGACGAAGGTCAACAGCGCGACGGTCGCGATGGTCGGCTTCGCCATCGGCAGCATGATCGTCCACAGGATGCGCAGTTCACCGGCGTCGTCGAGACGTGCCGCCTCGAGGATCGCGTCGGGCACCTGCATGAAGCGCTGACGCAGCATGAACAGCCCGAAGCCGCTGGCCAGGAACGGCAACACGAGCGAAGCGTGCGTGTTCAGAAGCCCCGCCTCGGCGTACATGACGAACACCGGCAGGAAGATCAACTGCCCCGGGATGAGCATGGTGGCCAGCACGATCCCGAACAACGTCGCCCGCCCCGGGAACTCATGCCGGGCGAACGCGTAGGCCGCCGGCACGATCAGCACGATCTGCCCGATCACGGTCGCACCGGTGATGATGATCGAGTTCACCGCGAAGTGCGTGAAGTCCACCCGTCGGAACGCCTCGACGAAGTTGTCGAGCGAGAACTGCTCCGGCCACAGCGTCGGCGGCAGGGACGATGCCTCCGCGGCCGTCTGGAACGACGTCGACAGCATCCACAGGAACGGCCCGAGGAAAATCACGAGCACCACCGCGCCGCCGAGCACACGCCCGGCCACGGCGAGTGCGCGCACCACCCCGCGCGGGACGGCGGCGGTCGCCCCCGCGGGACGGGTGGGGGTGAGAACGAGGGGCTCGCGGACCACGGCGGTCATCGGTAGTGCACCTTTCGCTGCAGAACACGGAAGTACACGGCCGTGATCGCCCCCACGATGACCATGAGAACGGTCGCCATGGCCGCGGCGTATCCGACCCGGTAATAGCTGAAGCCCTCGCGGTAGATGCTGAAGATCAACGTGTTCGTCGCGCCCTGCGGACCGCCCTGGGTCATCACGTTGATGCTGTCGAAGGCTTGGAACGACGCGATGATGTTGATCAGAACGAGGAAGAACAGGGTCGGCGAGATCATCGGCACCGTGATCCGGGTGAACCGCGACCACCGGCTCGCGCGGTCGAGGGCCGCCGCCTCGTCCAGATACGGCGGGATCGCCCGCATGGCGGCGAGGATGATCAGCGCGTTCAAGCCCGCCGACTTCCACACCGACACCAGCGCCACCGACACCAGCGCCACCGACGGGTCGGTGAGCCAGCCCACCGCCTCCACACCGACCAGCGACAGCACCCAGTTGAGCAGCCCGTCATCGGCGCGCATGAGCCACACGAACACCAGCGAGACCGACACGAGCGAGATCACCGTCGGCACGAACACGACCGATTCGAGGAAGCGGTTCACCCAGGACAGCCGGCGAAGGTACAGTGCCAGGGCGAATCCCACCGCGAGGGTGAGGGTCACATCCATCACCATGTAGAGGATCGTGTTGCCGAGGATGCGGCCGAAATCGGGGTCGGTGAACATCTCCACGAAGTTGCCGAGGCCGACGAAGGTCATCGGGCCGCGCATGTTCCAGTCGAAGAACGACAGCACCAGGTTGTACCCGAGCGGGTAGAGGTAGAACACCGCCAGCAGGATCACCACCGGCGCGACCAGCAGGTACGGGAGGGCCCGGTGCGGCACCCGGGTGCGGCGGGAGCTCACGCGGGGCTTCCCACCGCGACGGGGCGTGCGACGGCCGCGGGGATGCGCTCCGGCGCGGCGTCGATACGGGCCTGCGAGGCGTCGAACCAGTGCAGTCGCGACGCGGGGACGTGCACGGCGACCGGTCCACGGGCGAGCGGTCGGTGACCGTCGAAGCCACGCACCGACACCGGCTCGCCCGAGTCCAACCGCACCCGGTCGACCGTCTCGGCCCCCAGGTATTCGCTGGCCACCGAGGTGCCCTCCAGCCGCACCCACCCGGCCGCGGTCGCTTCGCCGCACGAAGCGACCCGGGCATGCTCGGGGCGGAACCCGACGAAACCGGCGCCGGGTTCGGCTGCGGGGCCGAGCTGGGCGGCGGCGACGACGTTCATCGGGGGGCTGCCGATGAACCGTGCGGCGAAGGTGTTCGCCGGGCGGGTGTACAGCTCGAGCGGCGAGGCGTCCTGCATGATGCGACCCTTGTCCATCAGCACGATGCGACTGCCCATGCTCATGGCCTCGACCTGGTCGTGGGTGACGTAGATGAACGTCGCACCCAAGCGGGCGTGCAGGTCGACCAGTTCGGCGCGCATGTGCTGACGCAGCCGCGCGTCGAGGTTCGACAGGGGCTCGTCCATGAGGAACACGTCGGGCTTTCGCACCATCGCCCGCGCCAGGGCGACGCGCTGCCGCTCCCCACCGGAGAGCTGATCGGGCGGGGTGCGCAGGTGATCGGTCAACCCGACCGTCTCGGCGATCTCCTCGACCAGTTCGCGCCGCTCCGCCTTGGCGACACCGGTGTTCCTCAGCCCGTACTCGATGTTGCGCGCGACGTTCATCGTCGGATAGATGGCGTAGTTCTGGAACACCATCGCGACCCCGCGCTCCCCCGGTGGCAGAGACGTCACGTCTCGGCCGCCGATGCCGATACGACCGCCGCTGGGCTGCTCGAGCCCGGCGATCATGCGCAGCGTCGTCGACTTGCCACAGCCGGACGGGCCGACGAGCACCGTGAAGCTGCCCTCGTCGACGGTCAGGTCGATCGGTTCGATGACGGTGCGTTCACCGAAGGTCTTGACGACGGACTGCAGATCGACGCGGCTCATGAGGTGGCCTCCACACGCATATCGGGACGGTTGGTCATCAGCCCGTCGACGCCGAGGGCGAGGATGCGCGAGGCCTCCTCCTCGTCGTCGACGGTCCAGGCGTTCACGCGGAGCCCCGCCGCATGGGCCTGCTCGACGAACGCCTCGTCGAGCAGGCGGTGGTGGGGGTGCAGCACCCGTGCGCCGCAGCGGCGCGCGTAGGCGACGACGTCGACGAAGCGCTCCACGAAGGCGATCGCGGTGAGCGCGTCGGGGTGATCGGCCGCGAACGCGGCGACGGCCCGGTGGTTGACCGAGGACACGAGGGTCCGCGGCATCCAGCCGGCCTCCCGGACGGTGGCCGCGACCAGGTCGTTCACCCGTTCGGCATCGTCACCGAACGACTTCGTCTCGACGTTCAGATCCAGGTCGTGCTCGACCATGAACGACACGGCGTCGGCGAACTCGAGGATGCCGACCTCGTCGGGCGCGAACGCGCCCGGGTGGGTGCGGTCGTAACGGAACGCGCGCAGGTCGGCGAGGGTCATCTGCGACACCGCCCCGGTGCCGTCGGAGGTGCGGTCGATCGTGGCGTCGTGGATGACCACCAGCCGCTGGTCGGCGGTCAGGTGCACATCGAGCTCGATCGTGCGCGCGCCCTGGGCGAGGGCCAGGGCGAACGCGGCACGGGTGTTCTCCGGCGCCGCCGCACTCGCGCCGCGGTGCGCGATCAGTCCCCGGATCATGCGCGCGCCTCCGTCGCCTCGCCCGCGGCGTCGCGGAGCCGGAGCAGACCCGGGTCGCTGATCGTCACCGCGTCGACACCGGCGGCGCACGCGCGGTCGTACTGCTCCCGTTCGGGGACGGGCCACCACGACGCGGGGATCGTCCACGCGTGGACGGGGATCCCTTCCGCCGTCGCCTCCGCCACATCCTCGCGGGTGGTGACCCCGGCCAAGGGGTGCAGCGACGAGGCGTTCAGCAGGGCGGCGTACTGCGCACCGCGATGCAGAGCCGCCACGTGGCGGAGCCCCAGTCGGAGCCCGACCGCGTTGCCGCCGATCGCCGTCAGGGCGCGGTGATCCAACGAGGTCAGCCGGACATCGGGGGTGATCAGACGCGCTGAGACGAGAGTGGCCACCGACGCCGCGATGAGCGAGGCCTGATCCCCGAAGTCGACCTGTCCGCCCGCGACCAGCTCCACCCGCACACCGCGGCGGGTGGCGTCGATGAGAAGCGCCTCGAGCCCGGTGTCACCGGCGAGCACGGTGCGCTCGTCTCGGATCGACAGCTCGCACGAGACGCCGTCCGCCCCGAGGGCCACCGCGTCGGCGAGGGTGCCGCCGGCCGGCAGCCGCAGGTACGACGCCGGTCGTGGCGTGGCGGGAGTGGTCATGGGGGTCCTTCTCGTCGGGTCGCCGCGACCGGTCGGTCCGGGGCGATGTCCCCCGAACCTGGTCATCGACGGGGCATGGACGGTGACCTGTCCGTGACCGGGAGCGACGTGCACGTGAACACTTCGCCACCGGGGCATGGAAATCGTGGACGCCCGCGCGTGCAGCGTCGCCCCGGCGGGGACCGTCGGTGCACCGCCGCCGGGGCGGATGGAAGACTGGGAGGGTGCCCCCCACACCCGAGGGCCGCTCGACCCCGCCGCGGCTCGCCGACATCGCCGCGCGCGCGGGCGTGTCCAAGTCGCTCACGTCCCTGGCCCTGCGCGGCGAGAACGGGGTGAGCGAGGACGCCCGGCGCCGGGTGCTGGACGCCGCCCGCTCCCTCGGCCGCCACGTGACCCCGCACGCGCTCCGCATGCTCGGCGGCACCGAGATGATCGGGGTGCTCGTGACCGACCTGCGCAATCCGTTCCATGTCGAGGTGGTCCTCGGCATCGAGAACGAGGCCGACCGCTCCTCCGTCCACGTCGTCAACGGCGCCCGCGACATCGAGCGGATGCGCGGGCAGTTGCGCGAGTTCGACACCCTCGGCGTCGCCGGAGTCGTCATCGTCAGCAGCTGGCTCCCGGGCGAGGATGTCGCCCGGGCCGGGTCACGCCGACCCGTCGTCGTGATCGGCTCGACCGTGAACCACACCCCCGGCACCGACACCGTCCGGGGAGACATGCGCGTCGGCATCCGGGAGACCGTCGAGCATCTGGTGGCGTCCGGGCATCGACGCATCGGCTTCGTCGCCGAATCCGAGAGGTCGTCGTCACGCGTGCGGCACGCGGCTTTCCTCGAGCAGACCTCGCGCTTCCTCAACGACACCGCCACCGGCGCGCTGCACATCGACGACCTCGCCGCCGATCCGGCACATCTCGCGCGATTGACCCGCGATCGCGGTGTGACCGCGTACATCGCCGCGAACGACGTCACCGCCATCGCCTTCATGGGCGTCGCCGAGCGTGCGGGACTGCGGGTCCCCGAAGACCTCGCGGTGGCCGGCTACGACAACACCACCAGCAGCCGCCTGGTGCGCCCGGCTCTGACGACCGTCGACCAGCCGTGGGAGCGGATGGGCGAGCGCGCCTTCCAGATGATCCGCGAGCGCACCCTCGGCCGGTCCGCCGACCGCGAAGAGGTCGTCACCCCACACCTCGTGCCGCGCGGATCGACCGCGCCCGTCTCCCGCGGCTGACCCCCAGGGCCGCCCGGGGGTCCGGGTCGGCCGGTCCCGCGCGGCGTGCCGGGTCTCAGGGGCGGTCGGCGAGCAGCGCCGCGGGGTCGTCGGTGCACAACGCATCGGCTCCGGCACCCGCGAGCTCGCGCGCCCGCGCGAGGTCGTTGACCGTCCAGACGTACGCGCGCAGACCGGCAGCGTGGAGGCGGTCGATCTCCGGCGCGCCCAGTCCGTCCTCCCAGATCGACACGCCCTCCGCACCGACGTGCTCGGCGAACGCGAGGGCCGGTTCGAAGCCGGTGGACTCGAGCTGCTCCACGAGCATCCGGAACCAGGTGTCCACGCGCTCGGCGGGATGCCCGCCGGCCACCGCCTGCCGGCGCATCACGCCCGGGTCTCCGACACCGAGGGTCAGCGGGTAGAGGCGGGCCTGCGGGATCCGCTCACGCAGCTCCTGCAGCACCGGCCAGTGGAACGACGACGCGAACCAGACGAGGTCGGGGAACGCGGCGACGACATCCGCCACGGCGGGCACCGCCGCAGGGGCCTTGATCTCGATGTTCACCTCGGCGCGCCCCGCGGCGAGCGCGAGGACCTCCGCGAGGGTCGGCACACGCTCGCCGCGGCCGGCATCGAGCGCCGCCAACTGCGCGGCGGTGAGAGCGTCGACCGGTCCGTGCCCGTCGGTCGTGCGGTCGACCGTGTCATCGTGCATCACCACCGGCACCCCGTCGGCGCTCAGGGCCACGTCGAGCTCGATGCCCTCGGCGCCGTACGCGATCGCCGCCGCGAACGCCGCGAGGGTGTTCTCGGGGTACTCGATCGACGCACCCCGGTGTGCGGCCACGGCGACCCATCGGGCGACGACCCCGTCGGTCTCGACTGCTTCGATCACGGACATGGCCTCTCCCTCGGTCGGTGGGCGCCGGGCGGACGCCGCGCCCCACGCTCCGGACCCGGCGTGCCGGGACGGCGACCACGCGGTGGTGGCCGAGTGAACGGTGCGCGACCGGGCGGTGAACCGAGCGGGATCCGCCGCCACCGGCGCCGGGATCAGTCGGCGGGGAGGTAGCGGGCGCCCCACGTGAGCTCGCGCACCTGGCCGGGTTCGAGCCAGATGAGGTCCGTGCCCGAGTTCAGCGCGTTCGGCGGCGCCGACATCGGCTCCAGCGCGACCGCGCGCCCGACACCGTCGGCACCGGGGAAATCATCGGGTGTGAAGACCTGCACCCAGCCGAACTCCGGATCGGCCCACACCTGCGTCGATGACCCGTCGGGGGCATCCAGGCGGGCGATCTCCCCCGGCTCGTCCCGGTTCGCGAGTTTTCCGTAGGCGACGTTCAGGTCGGCCCCGGCGAGAGACCTTCCCCCTCGCAGATCGAACTCACCCGGGGCGACGTCGCGCTCCGCGACGGGGTTCAACCGTTCGTCGAGCTCGAGCCGCACGGCGGCGTCGACGTGGAGGGTCAGGTCGTCGGTGGGCACCTCGCCGACACGGAAGTAGGGGTGCGCACCCACCGCCCACGGGGCGCGCGCATCCGACCGGTTGCGCACCCCGTGCGTCACCGAGAAGCCGTCGGCCTCGAGCGCATACGTCACCCATGTCTCGAACAGGAACGGCCAGCCGTGCTGCGGGTGGATCACAGCGCCCAGACTCATCACCTCATCGGTGCGGTGACGAAGCGTGTACGGGGTGTTGCGGAGCAGTCCGTGGATGGCGCTGCCACGGGCCACATCGGTGACATCGAGCTGCTGGGTCGTGCCGTCCAGCTCCCAGCGGGCATCCTTCACACGGTTCGGCCACGGCGAGAGGACGATGCCGCACCCGTGCGAGGGGAGCGCCTGCGCCCCGACGGTCTCCGTGATGCGCACGCCCCGCACCCTCACCTCGCGGAGGACGGCAGCCAGCGAACCGACCTCGATCCGCACGGTGCCGTCATCGAGCACGAACTGTTCACCCAGAATGCCTGTCACGCCGACCAGCCTAGAAGCTCCCGGGCGGGCCCGATCACGTGTCCGGGGTATCCGCAACCCCTCGCGGCCGTGGCGTGCGACCGGTTGAGTGGATGCGGAACGAACGACGGAACGGAGGTCACCATGACGACCGATGCATCCCACGACCGACACGACGAGCACAGCGACGCACCCGGCACCCACGAGGGATCGCGCGGGGCAGGGTCGGAGTCGCCCGAGGAGGGCGAGGCGGCCATGGCAGCCGCCGAGGACGCCACCGTCGACGACGAAGACTGACCGCATATGCACGACGCGCCCGCCACCGCTCCGGTGACGGGCGCGTCGTGCGGTTCCGGTCAGGCGTCGAAGCGGGCCCCGGCTGGGTCGCTGTCGAGCACGAGCAGCACCAGCAGGATGATGCCCCCGACGACCGGGATGAACCCGACGAACCACCACAGGCCCGAACGGTTGGTGTCGTGCAGACGACGCCACGAGATCGCCAGCGTCGGGACGATGATCACGAGGAACCACAGCCCCAAGATCGCCATGCCCACCCCGAACAGCGGCCCCGGTGTGGTCGCGGTCGTCGGGCCGTCGAAGGTCGCGCCGGCGAAGGCGAGGATCGTCAGCACGATGCTCAGCACCGTGGAGATGAGCAGGTATGCCAGGTACCACCACCAGAACTCGCTCCGGCTGGCGCGGCCGGTGAAGGTGGCGTACTTCTTCCAGAAGCGGGTGAAGGCCTGGCCGAAGGTGGCGCCGTAGAGCGGCTGCGACAGCGAGGCGGATGCGTTGGTCACGGTGTGATCCCCCGAGGTGAGTGAGTGCGAAAAGCCCCGAACCGGGCATCCCCACTGTGCCCGAATCAGACGTGCCTCGTGGGGGTTGTGACGCTCACCGGTGCAGGTGGGCGCGCTGCCCCTCCCGGTCGAAGACCATGATGAGCTCGGCCGGTGCGCCGACGGCGACCATCGCGTGCGGAGTCATCGTGGAGAACTCCGCCGCCTCCCCCTGGCCGACCTCGATGCGTCGCTCGCCGAGCTGCAGCATCACCCGCCCCTCGAGCACGAGGAACCAGTCGTAGCCGGGGTGCACGCGCGGCGGGGGCATGTCCGCCTCGGGTTCGAGGCGCAGCTTCATCGCCATCGTGCGGCCGTCGATGCGGTTCAGCGCCCAGGTCGTGCGTCCGGCGGAGCGGTGCTGCGTGGGGCGGATGACGACGTCGTCATCGTCGTCCGCGTGGAAGAGGGAGTCCAAGCTCACCTGCAGCGCTTCGGCCAGCGGCACCAGCACATCCAGGCTGAGGCTGCGTTTGCCGGTCTCGATGCGGCTGATCGTCGAGGCACTGAGGTTGCTGCGCTCGGCGATCTCGTCGAGCGAGTACCCGAGGGTGGTGCGGATGCTGCGCAACCGCACGCGCGCGAGCTGTTCGACATCGGACGTGGTCATGGGACGAGCATCCCGCGCGCTTGCGAATTATGCAAGACGCCATCCCGAATGCGCCAGACGCGCATACGCTGTCGGCATGGGCCACCACCACACCACCGACCACGCCCCCCACGAGCACACCACCCACGAGCACACCGGCCACGGGCCGGCGATGAGCCGCACGTGCGACGTCGCGGTCATCGGCGGATCGGCCGCCGGGCTCGCCGGGGCCCTGCAGCTGGCCCGGCAGCGTCGGTCGGTGATCGTCGTCGACGACGGCACCCCGCGCAACGCGCCGGCGGAGCACATGCACGGCTACCTCGGGCGCGAAAGCGCCCCGCCGGCCGAGCTGGTCGCGATCGGGCGCGACGAGGTGCGCTCGTACGGCGGCGAAGTGCTCACCGGGCGGGTGCTCGATGTACGGCGCGAAGGCGACCGGTTCCGCGTCGCACTCACCGGCGGCAGCGCCCTGCTCGCCCGCCGCGTGCTCGTCGCCTCGGGCATCGTCGATGAACTCCCCGACATCCCGGGACTGCGCGAGCGATGGGGACGCGAGGTCATCCACTGCCCGTTCTGCCACGGCTGGGAGGTGCGCGACCAGCGGGTCGTGCAGATCGTCACCACCCCGATGGGACTGCACCCGACCCCGCTCGTTCGGCACCTCACCGACCGGCTCACCGTCGTCGTCCATGACGCGGCCGGCATCGACCCGGCGGCGCTGCGAAGCCTGACGGCGTCGGGTGTGGCGGTGCTCCAGACGCCGGTGCGGTCGATCACCGACGCGGACGGCGCGCTCGGCGTCGACCTCGCCGACGGCACCCGACTGCCCGCCGACGCCGTCCTCGTCGGGTCGCGCTTCCATGCCCGCCTCGACATGCTCGCCGGCCTCGGACTCGAAGCCACCGCGCACCCCAGCGGGCTGGGCGAGGCGCTCGGCGTCGACGCGACCGGCGCGACGGCCGTCGCGGGCGTCTACGCCGCGGGAAATGTGGCCGATCCGAGCCTGCAGGTCCTCCCGGCCGCGGCGAACGGCAGCATGGTCGGCGCCCACCTCGCGTTCAGTCTCGCGAACGAAGACCTCGCCGCGGGCGTGCGCCCCTCGGCGGTCGAAGCGGAATGGGACGCCCGCTACGGCGACGAGCGCGTCTGGAGCAGCAACCCCAACGGGTCGCTCGTCGCCGAGGTCACCGACCTCACCCCGGGCCGGGCGCTGGATGTCGGCACCGGCGAAGGCGCCGACGCCCTGTGGCTCGCCGAGCGCGGCTGGACCGTCACCGCCACTGACGTCTCCTCCCGAGCCCTGGGCCGGCTCGACGACGAGGCCGCCCGCCGCGGCGTCCAGGTGCGCACCCTGCACGTCGATGCCAACGGCATCCGCCCCTACGGCGAGGACCGCTTCGACCTCGTCTCGCTGCAGTACGGTTCCTTCACCCGCACCCCCGACGGGCGCGGGCTGCGAAACCTCGTGGATGCGGTCGCGCCGGGCGGCACGCTGCTGGTCGTCGCCCACGACATGGCCTGGGCGTACGAGGAGCTCGACCCGGCCGAGACCACGCGCCTGTTCGACCCGGCGGCCTTCGTGGGCGTCGCGCACATCGCCGAGGCCCTTGCCGCCGACGGCGGCTGGCGCCTCGACGTGCACGAGACCCGGCCCCGACCGGCCGGCGCGATCAGCCACAATCACGTCGAGGACGTCGTGCTCCGCGCCGTGCGCGTCGGCTGAGCGGCGGACTGTCCGAGGCGTGTGACGCACGCTCGCAATGCGAGACTGGTAAGACAGAGTGTCTGTCTTCTTCCATGGGGGTTTCATGCGTCTTTCGGTGATCGGTTGCGGGTACCTGGGTGCGGTGCATGCCGCGGCGATGGCGTCGATCGGTCACGAGGTGGTCGGGATCGATGTCGACGAGCGCAAGATCGCGTCGCTGTCCGCCGGTGACGCGCCGTTCTTCGAGCCGGGTCTGCAGGAGATCCTCACCGAGGGCATCGCATCGGGACGGTTGTCGTTCACCACCGACATGTCCGCGGCGAAGGGCGCGAAGGTGCACTTCATCGGCGTCGGTACCCCGCAGCAGGCCGGCGGGTACGCCGCCGACCTCACCTACGTCAACGCCGCCGTCGACGGCCTGCTCCCCTACCTCTCCGAGGGCGACCTGGTCGCGGGCAAGTCGACGGTGCCGGTCGGCACCGCCGCGAACCTCGCCCCCCGCGTGGCCGAGACCGGCGCGACGCTGGTGTGGAACCCCGAGTTCCTCCGCGAAGGATGGGCCGTGCAAGACACCGTCGACCCCGACCGTCTCGTCGCCGGCGTCCCCTCCGAGGACGGTCACCCCACCACCGAGGGCGAACGCTGCGCCGACGTGCTCCGCGAGGTCTACCACACCGCGATCGCCAAAGACACGCCGTTCATCGTCACCGACTACGCCACCGCTGAGCTCGTGAAGGTCTCCGCCAACGCGTTCCTCGCGACGAAGATCAGCTTCATCAACGCCATGGCCGAGATCGCCGAAGTCACCGGCGCCGACGTCACCACCCTCGCCGACGCGATCGGCCACGACGCCCGCATCGGCCGTAAGTTCCTCGGCGCCGGCATCGGCTTCGGCGGCGGCTGCCTCCCCAAAGACATCCGCGCCTTCAGCGCCCGCGCCGAAGAACTCGGCAAGGGCGAATCGGTCGCGTTCCTCCGCGAAGTCGACGCGATCAACCTCCGCCGCCGCGACCGCGCCGTCGACCTGACCGTCACCGCCCTGGACGGCACCGTCTACAACAAGAACATCACCGTCCTCGGCGCCGCCTTCAAGCCCCACTCCGACGACATCCGCGACTCCCCCGCCCTCGACGTCGCCGTGCGCCTGCACGGCCTCGGCGCGAAGGTCACCGTCACCGACCCCGCCGCGATCGAGAACGCCCGCCGCATCCACCCCCAACTCACCTACGTCGAAGACCGCGACCAGGCCCTCACCGGCGCCGACGCCGTCATCGTCGTCACCGAGTGGGACGAATGGCGCCGCCAGCTCGACCCCGCCCACGCCGCCACCCTCGTGGCCGGCAAGGTCGTCGTCGACGGACGCAACTGCCTCGACGCCACCGCCTGGCGACGCGCCGGCTTCACCTACCACGGCATGGGCCGCCCCTGACCCGGCACCACCGGAACCGGCGCCCGGGCCTGACCGGGGCTCGGGATGTCGGGGGTCGCGGGTAGGAAGGTCTGATGGCCGTCACGCGCGAGACCCTGCTGCAGATCGGGCGCATCTATGCCGAGCAGGCCGCCCTCGACCTCCCCCGCGGGCGGGAGATCGTCGCACGGTGGCCGGATGCCGACATCGTGCCGGTGGATTCGCACTGGCGGATCCCCGAGCTGCACGGTGATGAACGCAACGTCGCCCGGTGGACGCGGATCAAGACCGAGGCGCTCGTGCTCGGTGTGAAGAAGTCCGTCGCGACACGGCTGAACGGCCGCTCGGCCGACTTCATCGCCCCCTCCGCCTCGAACGGCTGCGCCATGGCATGCGCCTACTGCTACGTGCCGCGGCGCAAGGGATACAGCAACCCCGTCACCGTCTTCGCCAACATCGAGCAGATCCACCGGCACCTCGCCCGTCACATCGCCGCGCAGGGCCCGAAGACCGAACCCAACCAGTGCGACCCCGACAGCTGGGTGTACGACATCGGTGAGAACGGCGACTGCTCCGTCGACGCGATGATCAGTGACAACGTGCGCGACCTGTGCGACCTGTTCCGCATGTCCCCGTCCGCGAAGGCGTCGTTCGCGACCAAGTTCGTCAACCCCGACCTGCTGGACTGGGATCCGGCAGGTCGCTCCCGGATCCGCTTCTCCCTCATGCCCCACGAGACCGCACGGGTGACCGATCTGCGCACCTCGCCGATCGCCGAGCGCATCCGCGCGGTGAACGACTTCGTCGAGGCGGGGTGGGAGGTCCACGTGAACTTCTCGCCTGTCATCCTCACCCCGACGTGGCTGCGCGACTGGGCCGACCTGTTCGATCAGATCGACGACGTGCTCACCGACCGGGCGAAGGCCCAGCTCGCCTGCGAGGTCATCTTCCTCACCCACAACCAGGCCCTCCACGAGGTGAACCTCGGCTGGCATCCGAAAGCCGAAGAGCTGCTGTGGGCCCCGGCGATCCAGGAACCGAAGAGATCGCAGAACGGTGCCGAGAACGTGCGGTATCGACACCCTCTCAAGAGTGACAGCGTCGCGGCACTGACCACCCTCATCCGGCGGAAGCTGCCGTACTGCCGCGTGCGCTACGCGTTCTGAGCGTCGGCGTCGATTCGAACGCGACACCCGGGGCTGGTATCAGTGGATGGTGAACCTCGCCTCACGTAGAGCCCCCCGTACGATCAGCGTCGGCCTCGCCGCGCTCCTGACCCTCACGGCCTGCACCGCGTTTCCGCCGAGCGACGAAGCCGCCCCGGCCGCCACGGCGACCCCGGAGGCGGACGTCGTCACGCCGGATGTCGCGGTGCAAACGCCGGAGCCCGACCCCACACCGACACCCACCCCCAGCGTGACCGCGCCCGCCCCGGTCATGCCCGAGGCATCGCCGTGGGTCCGGCCCGCCCCGGCCCCGGTCATGTCCCACGATGTCGCCCCTGGCGCCGGCCCCGACATCGGCACCGTCGTCGACGTCGCTGACGAGGAGATCGAGACGGGCGTGCACGCGCACGACGACGTCGCCTATCTTCAGAGCGATATCGGTGAGCTCGCCTTCGACTTCCAGGAGAGCTCGGTGACGGACGGCCAGCCCTTCACCTTCGTCGATGCGTCGTCGGTCGAGGGCAGCCTCGCCTTCGAAGTGTCGGCCGGCCACAAGAACACGGCCACCCCCGCCGACTGGTTCACCCACCAGGTCGGAAGGAACACCGTCAACGACGGGCTCGGCTTCCACAGCGCGACCGGACGCACACCGAAGGACCTCCACTACGCGTTCTGCGGCGACCTCACGTTCCACGCGTACGACGACGCCACCACGACCGCCTGCCTCGGTCAGGGGCACACCGGCCTCGACAACGACTGGTGGTTCGGCGGCCCGGACTTCGAGGTGATCGATGGACACCTCTGCCACATCGACGCCAGCGCGGCCGACGACGACGATCGCGGCCTCGCCGCCTGCGTCCTTCCCACCTCGGTCGCGAACGCGTTCGACGTCAGGACCGCATCGACGCATTCGAACTACGTGACCACGTACAGTCCCAAGCTCGACACGGCACTCTCCGAGAGCATCGAGACGCGCGCGGTCGCGCAGAACCTGGTGGACACCCTGTACGAGAAAGAGCTGATCTCGAAGACGGAGAAGACGGCCCTCGACGTCGCGATCAGGGCCCTCCCCGACACGACGATTACCGCCGAGCTCCCCACCGGGTGGACGTTCCACTGCGACCACGCGTGCGCGGACGATGACCAGTACGCCATCAGCGACGGACAGATCTGGGCGGGCGCGCGCGCGTCCGACGCCTACTCGTCCTGGCTGTGGGACGAGCTCATCCCGGGGGCGGTGAAGAAGGACCTCAACAACACCTCCGTCAACGCCACCGCCGGTCGTCACGGCACCTCGGATGTCGCCGAGTGGATGGTCGACCAGGTCGGCGACGGCGGCATGATCGGGATGGGGAGCAGCAACGGCACCGCGACACCGGCATCTCTGAACTTCGCCTTCTGCGGCACGCTCGACCCGGACGGCGTCGACTCGCATGTCGAACACGATGTGTGCCTCGGCCAGGGTCACACCGTCGCCGACGACGCGAACAACTGGTGGGTCGGGGGCGAGGACTGGATCGATGTCGGATCGCTGTCGTTGCACGATCTGCTCCCGAACGTCCACAACTTCGCCATCCGCGACTTCGTCGATGTGGTTATCGGCGACGGGGACGTGCGGATGCTCCTTCACCGCGAAAGCCTCACGGCCATCATCACCGCGGAGACCGATGCGCTCGACAGCGGCTTCGTCGACAACATGATGATCGTCGCGGGCGTCGAGGTCTTCGCGGAACGCGATTGACCATACGTGGCGGGGTGCGCGCGGCCCGCGCTCCCCGCCGCCCTCGGGCCGGTGTGCCCTTACTCAGGCTGCAACGGCCCTCCGGGGCCGGGTGCGAGCCGGTCGGCTCCCCTCAGCCTGAGTTATGGCACGTCAACCGCGCGCTTCAGCGGAGTCCTCGTCGTCGGCGACGGTGATCTCGGCGACGCCTTCGGTCTTCTGCGCGTCGACGTCGTCGTCCGCCTCACCCGAGCCGGTCCCGCTCGCACCCGAGTCCGTGACGGTCAAGCCGTCGGGGCGGATGAGCTCGCGCACCTCGGCCATGAAGCTCGTCATCTGCTGCTGCTGCCAGCGCAGCTGACGGGTGCGGTCCTCGGCGTCGCGCAGCACATCGTTGCTGTGACCGGTGACGGTGTCGACGATCTTCTGCGCCTTCTCGCGCGCCCGGTCGATGGTCTGCTGGGCCTTGACCCGCGCATCCGCCTCGATCTGCTGGGCCTGCGCGCGCATGAGCCGTTCGTAGTCCTCGGCCTTGTTCGAGATGCGCTGGGCGTGCTCGAGGGATGCCGCGACCTGGGCGTTGGCATCGGAGGTGATCCGCTCGGCGTGCGAGACGGCCTGGTTGTGGAGCACGAGGAACTCCTGCTGGGCGTCGTCCTGGCGCCGCGTCAGGGTCTCCTCGAACTCGAGCACGCGCGCGTTCATCTCCCGCACGGCCGCCTCGGCCTCGGTGCGCATGTCGGTCGTCTCGCGGGTCACCATCGCCCGCAGCGCCGCCGCACCCTTCTCGGCCTCGGATCGGATGGCCTCCGCCTCGCGCTCGGCCTGCAGCACCTTCTCCGTCGCGTGCGCGGCTTCGCGTTCGATGCGCGCCTCGTGCGCGGTGTACTCGGTGTCGATGCGCAACCGGTTCTGGTCGGAATCGTGCTGCGCCTTCTCGACGATCGTCGCGGCGTCGGTCTTCGCCTCGGACCGCACCTGCTCGGCCTGCTCGCGCGCGGCATCCAGCAGACGCTCGGCCTGCGAGGCGGCGTTGCGGATCAGCAGACCCGCCTGCTCCTCGGCGACGCGCAGCACCGCCTCGAACTGCTCGCGATCGTGTGCCACGCCGTCTTCGATCGGGGTGCCGGCCAGCTCCGCGGTGAGCGCGGTGACCTTCGTCTCGGCCTCGCCCAGCTGCGCGTTCGCCGCGGCGAGGTCGGCTTCGAGCTGCGCGCGGTTCTCCTGCTGCTCGGTGCGAAGCGCGTCGAGGGCCTCGGCGTTGTCGGCGACGAGCTTTTCGATCTCGGCCTGCTGCTCGGCCCGCATCTCGTCGAGCGAGTCGCGCCGGGACTGCTCGGTTGCGGCCAGCTCGCTCTGGTAGCGGTCGACCCGAGCGGACAGCTCGGCGATGGCGTCGTCGACCTCGCGACGCTCGTACCCGCGGAACGCGACCGTGAACGCGTTCCCCCCGTCCGGAGAGCCGCCGCCCGTCTGGGCGGAGAGAAGCTCATCGAATGCGTCGTTGCGCGCGTCGTCGGACATGCAGAACCTTCCAGCAGGGGGCGAGGGATGCCGGCGTCGCGGCCGACCCCCTCCACTGTGCCGCATCGACCCTCGGCGTCGCCGGTGAGATCTCTATGAGATCTCGAGGCCCCGGCGCCGACGGCGGCGCCTGCCCGGACGACGCGCGCAACCGGGGCCACAACCTTGGGAAAAGTCATGGTTTACCTATGGGAAACATAAGAAAGGGAGCCCGAAACATCGGATCTCTAGCGTGGCCGGTGCACCGACCTGCTCCATCGTGCTCCACCGAAGGTGCTTCCCCCCATTGGAATCGCAGGAAGAGGACCGCCGTGAAGGCTCCCGGCTCTGCGCGCTGGCGCGCGCTCGCCACCGTCCCCGTCATCGCAGCACTGCTGCTCCCGACCGCCCCCGCGGTCGCGGCGACACCGGCCGAGGGGGTGATCACCTCCGCCGACCCCGTCGCCACCGCCCTCGACGTCGGGAGCCTCCCCGACCCGCTCGCCTACGGCCCGTACACGCCGAGCACCATCCAGGAGACCAAGCTCGGCACCGTCGATCTGCAGGAGCCCAACTCCAGCGGCGACGCCCCCGACCCGGGCACCTCTCAGGCGGCCGAGACCATCGAGATCCGCGGCGCCCTGTACTCCCCGGCCGACCGCACCGAGCCGTCGCCGGTGATCGTGCTCGTGCACGGCAACCACGGCTCGTGCGACTCGGGTCAGGATCGCGAGACGATTTCGTGCGAGGAGTTCAAGCGCAACGAGGCCGGCTACGCCTACCTCGGTGAGAACCTCGCCACCTGGGGCTACACGGTGTTCTCGGTCTCGCAGGATCAGATGATGATGCGCCAGGACGGCTGGGCCGGAAAGGGCATGCACCAGCGGCGCCTGCTGATCGCCGCGACGCTCGACGCGCTGAGCGCGGCGAACGAACCGGGCGGACTGCCCGTCGACGAGCACACCACCATCGGCGCGACCCTCGCCGGCACGCTCGACATGGAGCGCATCGGCCTCATGGGCCACTCGCGTGGCGGTGACGCCGTGTCGAGCTTCATCGACTACAACCGCACCCGAACCGATGGGCCGCGCTACCCGCTGCGCGGTGTGATCTCGCTCGCCCCGGTCGACTACGAGCGCAAGGCACCGTACGGCACGCCGTACATGACCATCCTCCCCTGGTGCGACGGCGACGTGTCGAACCTGCAGGGCGCGCGCATGTTCGAGCGCAGCCAGTACGTCAACGGCGCCAATCCGTTCCCCTCCATCCAGGTCTCGCACCTGGGCGCCAACCACAACTGGTACAACACCGTGTGGTTCGCCGACGGTCAGGACGGAACCACCGGCGGCGACGCAGCCTGTGGCGACAGCCGCCCCACGCGCGATGACCGCGTCTCGGAGAACAACCTGCGCCTGAGCGGTGCGGCCTCCTACGACCCGGCGTCGTACGTCATCGACAACAGCGACACCTTCAACCCCGAGGTCAACACCAAGATCTCCGCCGACCCCGACCGGATGGGCGCGCAGGAGAAGCTCGGCCAGGCGACCATGGCGGCGTTCTTCCGCCGCTACGTCGGCGGTGAAGGCGCCTTCGAGCCCTATATGACCGGCGCCCTGTCGACCACCGATTCGCACCAGCAGATCCCGGCGTCGGCCTGCCCCGACATCACGCCCGGCGATCTCGCGATCGACTGCGCCGAGCGGGTGTCGACGACGTACTTCGCGCCGTCCGACGAGCGCGTCGATGTCATCCGCCCCGAGATCGAGAACCCGCTGAGCCTCAACGCGCTGGGCGGCGCCCTCACCAGCACCGGATTCGCCAACCCCTACCTCGCCGACGGCGGCGTGCAGCCGCAGCCGACCCCGGAGGCCGGGATCGACTGGTGCAACCCGGAGCCCGACCAGTTCGCGCCCGGCGTGCTCGGAATCGACGGCAACCCGGTGGCCGCGAAGGCCTGCCCGCTTCCGAACGCCGACGCGGTCGGCGGTCAGAACGGCACCCGCGAGAACTCGCCGATCAATCACTCCTACGGCCGTCAGCTCGCGCTGGCCTGGGAAGAGGGCCGGCAGGCGACGCTCACCGCACAGATCCCCGACGCCTCCAAGGATGTCTCGGGCATGACCGCGCTCGCGCTGAACGCCGACGTCAACTTCTTCGACCTGCGCAACCCCGGTGCGGTCTCGCGCGAAGAGGGCGACCCCAAGACCGACGTCATGTGGAACCCCGCCGCGTCGACCCAGGACTTCGAGATCGTCCTGACCGACACCACCGGCGCGTCGGCATCGGTCGCGGCCGGCGACCCGCGCTGGGGCAACGCCCTGCACATGTCGACCGGTGACCAGACCCGCTACACGCACATCGTGCTGGAGCAGATCCGGGTGCCGTTGACCGCGTTCGACGGCGTCGACGTGTCGTCGCTGGCCTCGCTCGAACTGCGTTTCGGCGGCGAGGGCATGCCCGCATCGGGATCGATCCAGGTCGCCGACGTGCGCTTCCAGGAAGCCGCCGTCGACGCCCCGCTCATCCTCTCGGACGGCACCACCCCGAACGCCGGCGCCGGACACGGTGCTCCCGCCTCGGGCCCCGACCCGGCGGTGTTCCTCACCGAGACCGACATCACGCCGGGCGAGCTGACCCTGCCCGACACCGTCGCCGACACCTCTTCGAACGTCACCTGGGTCGTGGACGACGACGGGGCGCAGTGCCCCGAAGCCGGCTTCACAAGCATCCAGGACGCGGTCGACCACGCCTCACCGTGGGACACCATCGTCGTGTGCGAAGGAACCTACGAGGAGTCGTCGACCCCCGTCGACAGCGCCCGTGTTCCGGTCGCCGAGGGATCGATGAACGGCCTCACGATCGCCAAGCCCCTGAAGATCAAGGGCGCGGGCGCCGACAAGGTGACGATCATGCCCGACCAGAGCATGACCACGCTCGCCGGCTCGACCCCGTTCCTGCGTGACGGCGGCGGCAATGTGATCACCGTCTCCCGCCAGTCGCTGGGATCGACCGACACCAACGAGATGTTCGTCGAGATCTCGGGCGTGACGGTCACGTCGGGATCCGTCGCCGCCGAGGCGGGCATCGCCTTCCTGAACACCGCAGGTCGCGTGTCGGAGAGCATCGTCGGACCGGTGACCGCCGGTGACGGCCCGCACGGGTGGGGCATCGTCAAGACCAACCACCTGCAGGGTGCCGGGCCCGGCACCGTCGAGACCGAGGTCACCGTCGCCGACAGCGTCGTGACCGGCTACACCGCCGGCGGCATCCTGTTCGACGGCGGCCGCGGCGCCGACGGCGACCCGGCCAACGACGTCGACGCCGGCATCCGCCAACTCGGTTACGTCAGTGGCACCGTGGTGTCCGGATCGGGTGCCGACGGGCAGGTCGGGGTGGTCTACACCCACGGCTTCGGCGGGTTCATCGACGGCAGCCGCGTGTTCGGGAACGCCGGCGGCAACGTCGTCCTGAACGCCGCGCCCGATGTCGAGGTCGGTAGCGTCGTCGAGACGGCGGAGGGCGGCGACGCCCCGACCGGTGTCGGCGCGACGGTCGACGACGCCCCGTCGAGCGCGATCATCGATCCCGGTGCGGGCCTCGAGCTCGAACCGGGCGATGAGATCGCCCCGCTGGTGCGTGCCGTGGACGACTTCGCGATCGGCTCGGTGACCCTGCAGGCCGACGGAGAGACGGTCGCGACCGTGACCAGCTCACCCTACGCCTTCACCTGGGCTCCGACGGAGGAACAGGCGGGCACCGACGTGGCGCTCACGGCCATCGCGACCGACTCCTCGGGGCAGTCGACCACCTCCGCCGCCTACCTCGTGGCGGTCGCCGGGGACGACTCCGGTGACGGCGGAGACGGCGGAGACGGCGGAGACGGCGGAGACGGCGGAGACGGCGGTGACGGCGGAGACGGCGGTGACGGCGGTGACGGCGGCGACTCCACCGCGAGCGTGTCGCTCTCGGCGTCCTCGGTCGAAGCCGGTGGCACGGTGACCGTGTCGGGCACCGGCTTCGCGCCGGGCGACAGCCTGCGCATCGAGCTGCACTCGACACCGCAGGTGCTCGCGAGCGTCGACGCCGGCACGTCCGGTGGCTTCCGCACCACGGTCACCATCCCGGCCGCGACCGATCCCGGCGACCACACCATCCGGATCTACTCCGGTGACACCGAGCTCGCATCGGCCGAGCTCGAGGTGACCGCCACCGGCGATCTCGCCGTCACCGGCGGGACCCTGTGGACGGCGGGCATCGTGCTCGGCGTGATGCTGGTCGTGGTGGGCGCGGCGATGCTCGTCATCCGCCGCCGCAACGCGATGGGCTGATCAGTCACGAAGAACGGAGGGCTCGGGCGTACGCCCGGGCCCTCCGTCGTGCGCGGGGGACCTCTCGGGCAACACCGAACGCATACCCTGGACGCATGAACCGTCCACTCGGAGTCACCCTCGTCGCGATCGTCGCCTGGCTGATCGGGTTCTTCCAGATCATCGGAGCCGTCTTCGGCATCCTCGGCGGACTGCTGATCACCCCGTCCGCGCTGCTGGCCTGGGTCAGCCTCGCCGTCGGCATCATCACCCTGCTCGTGGGTATCGGGCTGTGGCGCGGCAACAACACCGCCCGCACCGTGGCCACGATCGTCTTCGTGGTCAACATCGCCCTCGAGATCATCGGCATCTTCACCGGAGAGGGGCTGTTCGCCGGGATCTTCGGTTCGGTCCTGCCGGCCATCGGCCTGCTGCTGCTCTACACCAGCTCGGCAAGCCGCTACTTCCGCGCGTAGCCCCTACGCTCTCGCGGGGGTCCGCCGCACGACGTCCCCCACGGCCTCGAGCGCGTCAGCCGTGATCATCGGGTGCGTCAGGGCGAGGTCGTACACGCTCGCGTCGGCGTGGTCGCGGCGGAAGGCCGGGTCGGCGAGCATCGGCGCGCGACGGGCCACGACCGGATCGTCGAAGGCCTCCGCGGGCAGATCCCCGAGCGGCGCGAGGAGTCCGGGGGCATCGCGTGCCACGCGCTCTCGTGTCGGCAGCGCCGCCGCGGCCTCTCGGGCGCGCGGAGCCTGGCGGGCGGCGAGGAGGTGTGCCTCACCGACCTCACCGGTCTCGGGAAGCCCCAGACGCTCATACTGCGACGACGGCGCATCCGCCGCCCGGAGCTGCTCGACCAGGAGCGTCGCCATCTTCCGTTCGAGCCGGTCGTCGACCAACGGCGTGCGCTGGTCGGGATCGGTCAGCAGGTCGAACAGCAGCGTGCCGAAATCGGCGGGGTTGGCTCCCGCCCGCGCGGGCGCCCGAAGCACCGGCACCCCTTTGGTGAAGCTGAACGGCGCGACCAGCTCGGCGTCGCGCAGCTCTTCGGGAGCGAAGCGGGTCGCCATGTGCGTGGGCATCAGGGTGTGCTCGAACAACGGTTCGTTCGCATCCGTCGCGCAGGCCCGCATGTAGACGTAGCGCCCGTCGGTGATGCTCACATGGCCGCCGAAGGAACCGAACAGACCCGTTTCGCGCGCCGGCGCGGTCGCCGCGAGCGTGGGCCCCATCGGGATCCCCTGCATGTCGCTCGGGCGCTCGATGCCGAAGTACTCCAGCAGCGTCGGGCCGAAGTCGACCGTCTGGACGAGGTGATCGACGCTCTCACCGGTTCGCGCGGTGCGCGGATCCCAGACGAACAGCGGGGTGTGGATGTTCTCGTCGTACCAGGGTTGGACGTTCTTGCCCCACCAGCCACGCTCGCCCAGCAGCAGGCCGTGATCGGTGCAGACGATCAGCAGGGTGTCCTCCCACAGATTCAGCTCGTCGAACGCATCCAGAACCCGCCCCAGCGAGGTGTCGCACATCGTCAGCAGCGCGCGGTATTCGTCGCGCGCCTGCTCGATCGCCGCGGGCTCCTCGGCGACGCGGGCGTAGTCGGGCCAGTCGAACTCGGCGCCGGTGTCGACCCCGTCTTCTCGGTACCACCGGCGATGGCGCGGGTAGCTCACAAACGGCTCGTGCGGGTCGAAGCACTCGATCTGCAGGAACCAGGAGTCCTCAGCCGCGTTGGTGCGGATGAACTCCAACCCGGCGGAGACCGTCCGCGTCTGCGGATGCAGATCCTCCGTCGGGTAGTAGGAGCGGTTGATCCGGTCCTGCCGCACCGTCTTGCCGGCGCGACGGCTGACCTTCGGCGGCATCTCGGGGTCGCGGACGTGCCCCTTCCACGGGTCGCCCTCCTGCCCGCGGAACAGCTCGTAGGTGTCGTAGCGGTTGTGATAGGTCGCGCCGCCGTCCTCCCAGTAGTGCTGGTGGTCGGTGACCAGGTGCGTGTACACCCCGGATTCGCTCAGCAGCTGCGGCGTGGAGTCGTCGAAGGGCTCCAGCGGACCCCACGACCGATGCAGGAAGTTGTACCGACCGGTGTGGATCTCCCGCCGTGCCGGCATGCAGGGCATGCTGCCGGCGTAGCAGTTCGTGAACCGCACCGTGCGCTCGGCGAGCCGCGTGAAGTTCGGCGCGTGGATCCCCTCCGCCCCGTACGGCGGCAAAAACCGCCGATTCAGCGTGTCGAACATCACCATCACGGCACGGGTCACGGGTTCTCCTTCGTCGGCGAGCGATCCCATCATCCCAAGCACCCGCCGCCGGTCACATCCCGTCGCTCTTGCATCGAGCTATCTATGCGCTTAGACTCCTGAAGGTCGTCACGATTTATGCGCTTAGATCCACAGTGGGATCAGCCGCGATTCAAGGAGGAAGACGTGAAGTTCAAGCCCGTTCTCGGAGGTGTCGCGGTCCTCACCGCCGCGACTCTCGCACTCACCGCCTGCGGCCGCGCGGAGGACGCCTCATCCGGCCCGTCCGACGCCGTCTCGCTCGACGGCTCCCCCGCCGAGGGCACGATCACCGTGTGGGCCATGGGCGCCGAGGGGGAAGCCCTCCCCGAGTTCGTCGAGGCGTTCGAAGAAGCCAACCCCGACGCGACCGTCGAGGTCACCGCGATCCCGTGGGATGCGGCGCACAACAAGTTCCAGACCGCGATCGCGGGCGGCACCACGCCGGACGTCGCGATGATGGGGTCGACCTGGATGGCCGATTTCGGCGACGCGTTCGCGACCGTTCCCGCCGAAGTCGACACCACGGACTTCTTCCCGGGCGCCCTCAGCACGACCGAGTTCGACGGCCGTGCGGCCGGTGTGCCCTGGTACGTCGACACCCGCGTGCTCTACTACCGCACCGACCTCGCCGCCGAAGCGGGATGGGAGGAGGCGCCCACCACGTGGGATGACCTCACGCAGATGGCCTCCGACCTGCAGACCGAGGCCGGCACCGACTGGGGCATCCGCCTCCCCGCCGGCAACGACGCGTTCCAGGGCTCGATGTGGATGCCGTGGTCGGCCGGGGCCGAACTCACCGACGGCGACGCCTGGACCCTCGACACCCCGGAGATGGCGACCGGCCTGGCGTACTACCAGAGCTTCTTCGACGAGGGACTGGCCGACCCGAACGCCGACTTCTCGTCGGGGGCGACCGAGTCCGAATTCGTCGCGGGCATCTCGCCGATGGTCGTGGAAGGACCGTTCCTGCGCGGATCGCTCGAGCTCGCCGCGGGCGAGGAGTTCACCGAGCAGTACGCCACCGCGGTCCTGCCTGCCGAGGAGGAGTCGGTGTCGTTCAGCGGCGGCGCGAACCTCGTGGTGTTCGAGGGGAGCGACAACGCCGAATCGGCGTGGAAGCTCGTGGACTGGCTGAGCCAGCCGGAGACCCAGGTCAGCTTCTACGAAGCGACCGGCGACCTCCCCGCCGCCCCGTCCGCGTGGGAGGACCCGGCCCTCGCCGGCGACGCGAGCCTGGAGACCTTCGGCACACAGCTCGAGACCGCGAAGGCTCCCCCGGTGACCACCAGCTGGGTGCAGGTGGCGGCGAAGGGGGACCAGGCCCTCGAGCAGCTGCGCCGCGGCGACGGGGACGTCGCCGACGTCCTGGCCACCCTCCAGGCCGACGCCGACGCCATCGGCCTGGAGTGACCTGACCCATGTCGACCTCGACACTCGTCGCTCCCGGAGCCCGCACGGGCTCCGGGAGCCGGGGGACCCGCAAGGGCGGCCTGCACGACCGGCAGCGCAAGCGTCAGGCACTCGTCGCGTGGGGTTTCGCGCTGCCCTTCGTCGCCGTGTTCGCCGTGTTCATGCTGTTCCCGATCATCGGGTCCTTCGCGATGTCGTTCACCGACTTCACCTCGCGCGACATCCGCAGCCCGTTCGCGGTCAACGTGGTGTGGTTCGAGCAGTACCTCACCCTCTTCCACGACCCCCGCTTCCTCACGTCGATGCGGGTCACGGCCGTGTTCGTCCTCGTCGGCATCCCGCTGACGATGATCGTCGCCCTCGCCCTCGCTCTCGCCCTCAACAGCGGACGCGGCAAGATCGTGTCGTTCTTCCGCGTCGGCTACTACGCCCCGGTCGTCACGAGCATCGTCGCGGTCGCCGTCGTCTGGCGATACATCCTCCTGCCGGACGGACTGCTCAACTCCGCGCTCGCCGTCGTCGGCATCGACGGGCCCAACTGGCTCAACGACACCACCTGGGCGCTGCCGTCCCTCATCGCCATGGCGGTCTGGCGCAACGTCGGCACGCTCATGATCATCTTCCTCGCCGGGCTCCAGGCCGTCCCCGAAGACGTCAATGAAGCCGCCACGATGGACGGCGCCTCCTCATGGCGACGACTCGTCTCGGTCACGCTGCCGCTCCTGCGCCCGACCCTGCTGCTGGGTGCCGTGCTGATCTCGGTCGGCTACCTGCAGTTCTTCGAGGAGGCGTTCGTGATGACCCGCGGCGGCCCGCTCGACTCGACCCTGTCGGTCGCCTACTACACCTACCAGCAGTTCGGTTTCGGCGAATACGGCCTGGCCTCCGCCGCCAGCTACGTGCTCTTCCTCGCGATCGCGCTGTTGAGCCTGCTGCAGTTCCGTCTGCTCCGATCGAAGGACTGAACCGATGACCACCAGCGTCCTCGACCGTCCGGTGGATGCCGCCACGCCCGCATCCCCTCCCCCACCCCGTCGACGCCGACGTCGCGGGTTCGGCCCGCGCGCCCTCACCTATACGGTTCTGACCGTCGGGCTGGTGCTGTGGCTCATCCCGTTCGTGTGGATGCTGCTCGGCTCGCTGAAGACCCAGGGCGAGATCCTGCAACGCCCCCCGACATGGCTGCCCCAGAACCCGACGCTCGAGAACTTCGCCGCGTGGTTCGGGCCGCTCGATTTCTGGCAGTTCTTCGCCAACAGCGCGATCGTGGCGATCGCCACCGTGCTCGGCAACCTCGTGTTCTGCTCGATGGTCGGCTATGCGCTGGCGAAGATGGAGTTCCCCGGAAAGCGGGTGCTCTTCGTGCTGGTGATGGTCACGCTCATGGTGCCGGGTGTGGTGACCTTCGTCCCCCTGTTCGTCATGGTCTCCTCCCTCGGCCTGGTCAACACCTATCCGGCCCTGATCCTCCCGTTCGTCACCGCACCGGTCGGCGTGTTCCTCATGCGACAGTTCATGCTCGGCATCCCCGAGCCCCTCCTCGAGGCGGCCCGCCTGGACGGCGCGGGCGAATGGCGCATCTTCGCGCGGATCGTGATGCCGCTGTGCGGGCCGCCGCTGGCGACCCTCGGCATCCTGACGTTCCTGTCGTCGTGGAACAACTTCCTCTGGCCGCTCGTGGCCGCCCAGACCGAGGAGATGTACACGCTGCCGGTCGCCCTGTCGCTCTACTCGACCGGGCAGAACGCCACGAACTACGGTCTGCTGCTGGCGGGGTCCGTGCTCGTGATCACCCCGATCATCGTGCTGTTCGTGTTCCTGCAGCGCTGGTTCATCCGCGGCGTGGCCACCACGGGTCTGAAGTGACCTCGCCGCGCCGTCCCACGCCCGATCCCCTTCTGGAGTCCCCACCGATGCAGCCCACCTTCTCGACCGCGCCCGACGGCACCCGGTTCCGCGACCTCAACGGCAACGGGGTGATGGACCCCTACGAAGACCCGCGCCTGTCCGCCGCCGAACGCACCGACGACCTGGTCGGCCGACTGTCCCTCGAGGAGAAGGCCGGCCTGATGTTCCAGACCGTGATCGAACTCGGCGAGGACGGTGGGCTGCTGGAGACGCCCGGGGCGATCTCGAAGTCTCCGACGTCGACGGTGATCCTCGGCAAGGGGATGAATCACTTCAACGTGCACCACATCTCCACCGCGCGCGCCGGCGCGCGGTGGAGCAACAACCTGCAGCGACTGGCGGAACAGACGCCGCACGGGATCCCGGTCACCATCAGCACCGATCCGCGTCACGCCTTCGTCGAGAACAGCGGCGTCGCCTTCTCAGCGGGCCCCTTCTCACAGTGGCCCGAGCCGATGGGGCTGGCCGCCCTGGACGACCTCGACGTCATCCGATCCTTCGCCGACATCGCGCGTCGGGAGTACTGCGCGGTCGGGATCCGTGCCGCGCTGCACCCGCAGATCGACCTCCCCACCGAACCGCGGTGGGGGCGGCAGGCGCAGACGTTCGGCTATGACGCCGACCGGGTCTCGCAGATCACCGCCGCCTACCTCGAGGGGTTCCAGGGCGACGCCCTGGGGCCGGATTCGGTCGCGTGCACGACCAAGCACTTCCCCGGCGGCGGTCCGCAACGCGACGGCGAAGACGCCCACTTCCCGTACGGGCGCGAACAGGACTACCCGGGTGGCATGTTCGAATACCACCTCGCGCCGTTCCGGGAGGCGATCCGGCGCGGAACGGCCGGGATGATGCCGTACTACGGCATGCCGGTCGGCCTCGAGCGCGGCGGGCAGGTGATCGACGAGGTCGGCTTCGCGTACAACCGTCAGATCGTGACCGACCTGCTGCGCGACGAACTCGGCTACGACGGCGTCGTGGTCACCGACTGGGAGCTGGTCAACGACAACCATGTCGGTGATCAGGTGCTTCCCGCCCGCGCGTGGGGCGTCGAGCACCTCGATGCGGCGGGGCGCATGCGGATGCTGCTCGAAGCCGGCGTCGATCAGTTCGGCGGCGAAGAGTGCGTCGACCTGCTGCTCGATCTCGTCCGCTCCGGCGTCGTCGCGGAGCAGCGGCTGGACGCGTCGGTGCGGCGCATCCTGCTGGTGAAGTTCCAGCTCGGCCTGTTCGACGACCCGTATGTCGACGAGGACGCTGCCGAGAGCCTGGTCGGCAACGCCGAGTTCCGCGCCGCCGGCACGACGGCGCAGGCCGAGTCGGTGACGGTGCTCCGCGACCGGGACGGGACTCTGCCGCTGTTCGCGGAGCCGGCGCGGCCCCGCATCTACGCCGAGGGGTTCGGCGACGCGGCCCTCGACGCCTACGGCGAGCGCACCGGGCGCCCGGAGGATGCCGATGTCGCCCTCGTGCGCATCGGCGCACCGTTCGACCCGCGGGACGACCTGTTCCTGGAGAGGTGGTTCCACCAGGGATCGCTGGAGTTCCCACCGGGTCTGGCCGTGCGCCTGGGCCGCCTCGCCGAGCACGCGCCGCTCGTGATCGTGGTCAACCTCGACCGCCCCGCGGTCCTCACCCCGCTCGTGTCGATCGCCTCCGCCCTGGTGGTCGACTACGGCAGCTCCGACGAGGCCGTCCTCGCGGCACTGTCGGGCCGCATCCCGCCTCGCGGTGTCCTGCCGGTGGAGATCCCCCGCTCGATGGACGCCGTCCGCGCATCGGCCACCGACGTGCCCGACGGCACCGTCGACCCTCTGTTCCCCCGCGGGTTCGGCCTGTTCCCCCGCGCGCAGGCACCGGAGCCCGCCGCAGCGCGTCAGTAGGATTCCCGAGGAGAGCGAGGAGCACATGCCCACGACCCGACCGACCGTGTACGACGTCGCCGAGCGCGCCGGCGTGTCGATCGCGACCGTGTCGTTCGCGTTCCGCCGCCCCGACAAGGTGCGCACCGAGACGCGGGAGGTCGTCCTCCAGGCCGCACGCGAGATCGGGTACGTCCCGAGCGGCTCCGCGCGCAACCTCGCTCGCGGCCGCACCGGGGTACTCGGGCTGCACCTGTTCGACCTGCTCCTGGATGTGGCGCCGGGCACCCCCGCGGCCGACGAAGGCCTGGTCGACCTGTCGAGCCTGGACCTCACGGCCCCGTTGCTGCAGTGGGACGCCGCCGAAGACGCCCGCGCGAGCGAGCCGAAGGTGTTCCCTCTCTACGTCGACGAGGTGCAACGCGGCTTCGTCTTGGAATGCCGACGCAACACCACCGGGGTCCTGCTGCGCCGTGGCGGGACCGGCTCGAATGAGATCGCCGAAACCGCCGGACAGGTCGACGGGCTGGCGATCCTCCCCGGACACGCGGGCTTCGCACCGACCGAAGCGCTCAGCTCGTCGGTGCCGGTCGTGATGGTCTCCAACGGGGGCGGAACGGGACACCACGTGCTCGCCGACAACGCCGGCGGAGTCAGCATCCTCGTCGAGCATCTCGTCACCGCACACGGCGTGCGCAGCCTGGGCTGGGTCGGCGCGGCCGAGGGGTGGGATCCCCGCCGCCGACGGGATGCCTTCGACGATACGGTCGCGGACCTCGATGGCGTCACGGGGGAGCTGATCGATGCCGTCGACGTCGGAGTGGACCCGGTGTTCACCACGCTCCTCGAGCGCGCCGACAGCGGGACGCTTCCGGATGCGCTGGTGTGCGCGACGGACCAGACCGCCCTCGCCGCGATCGATGTGCTGCGCGCGCGCGGCATCGAAGCGCCTCGCGACATCCTCATCGCGGGATTCGACGGCATCCAGGCGACGCGGACCTCGTCGCCGACGCTGACCACGGTGCGACAGCCGATGGAACTCATGGGGCGACTGGCCGCGCATTTGCTTCTCACCGATCCCGGCGACGGCTCGGTGGCGCCGCGAACGGTGACCGTCGCCGTTGCGTTGCAGCTCGGCGCCAGCTGCGGCTGCGGCTGAGCCCGACCCACCCTCCGGCCGAGGCCGGGGTCGCACCGAGGTCGCGACGGCGCGGGCTTCCGCTCAGGCGTGGGGGTCTGTGGCGTTCAGCCGCGCGACCACCTCGGGGTAGTCCCCGCGCTTCTCGGCGTCGCGGAGGAACGTCACTCGCTCGACCTGCACCTCGGTGACATCCGGCTCGGCCGCGAGGATCGACATCACTTCGTCGACGAAATCCGTCAGCGGCATCGCGATCGGGCTGTGCCGCTGGCCCGGCATGAGATCGGTGGCGACCGCCGGCGGTTCGAGTTCGACGACCCGCACCGACGTGTCGGCCAGCTGCAGGCGCAGGGACTCGCTGAGCATGTGGATCGCCGCCTTCGAGGCGTTGTAGCTCGGGGTCGACCGCAGGGGCACGAAAGCGAGACCCGAAGAGACGGTCATGATCGTCGCGTCCGGACGGCTGCGCAGGTGTTCGATGACCGCGCCGATCAGGCGGATGGGACCGAGGACGTTGGTGGTGACGGTCTGTTCGGCAGAGGAGACGAAACCGGCCGGACGCGTCCAGTCCTCGACGCGCATGATGCCCGCCATCGCCACCACGACATTCAGGTCCGGGTGCCGCGCGATCACCTCGGCGGAGCCCTCGGCGATCGAGGCCGGATCAGCCACGTCGACCTCGACCGTGTCGATACCGGGATGGGCGGCGGCGATCTCGTCGAGCAGCTGCCGACGTCGCCCGCCGACGATGACCGTGTTCCCCGCCGCGTGGAAGCGCTCGGCGAGCGCGCGCCCGATGCCGCTGGTCGCGCCGGGGATGAAGATGGTGTTTCCGCTCATTCGCATGATCCGAGTCTTCGACGACCCGCGTATCCCGACCAGAGACCACTCATCGGAGGATCGGTGCTCCCTGGATGCCCGCCATCGCACAGGACAGGATGGACGTATGGACCGGGATGCACTCGCGAACTTCCTCCGCCGACACCGCGCGAGCCTGCAACCGAGCGACGTCGGCCTCGGCTCCGGCACCCGTCGGCGCGCACCGGGGCTGCGACGGGAGGAGGTCGCCCACTTGGCGACGATGTCCACCGACTACTACACCCGGCTCGAGCAGCGCCGCGGCCCGCAACCGAGCACACAGGTGCTCACCGCCCTGGCCCGCGCCCTGCGCCTGACGACCGACGAACGCGACTACCTCTTCCGCATCGCCGGTCATGCCGCACCCGACCGGCACACGGCATCCACCCTCGTCTCACCCGCGCTGCGGCGGGTGTTCGACCGTCTCGACGACACCCCGGCGCTGATCATCTCGACCCTGGGCGAGACGCTCGAGCAGAACGCCCTCGCGGTGGCCCTCTTCGGCGACGACGTCGGCCGACGCGGCTGGGAACGCTACGAGGCGTATCGATGGTTCGTCGGCGATGCACGTTCCCGCGCGCATTACCCCGCGAGCTACCACCCGCAGCAGAGTCGCGCCCTGGCTTCGGGCCTTCGTGCCGCGGTCGGCGAGATGGGCTCAGCATCGGTGGCGGGCGATCTCGCCGCCGTGCTCGTCGCGCGCAGCGATGAGTTCCGGACCCTGTGGGAACAGCAGGTGGTGGCGCGTCGTTTCGCCGACCGCAAGACCCTCCTTCACCCCGAGGTCGGCGCGATCGAGGTCGACTGCCAGGCGCTGTTCACCGAAGACCGCTCGCAGGCGCTGCTGGTGCTCACGCCGCGGGCGGGCAACGATGCGACGGAGAAGATCCGCCTGCTCGCGGTCGTCGGCACCCAGTCGTTCGGCAGCTGACACCGACACGGGCGCCCGGCTGGGATCCGCGCTCGCGGTGCGCGGCGCAGCCCGGGTCCGTGTCCGAAACCTGGCTGCACGCACCGCCGTCTCGGACACCGAGCCGGGTCTCGGTGCCGGGTGTCGCCGGGCCCGCGCCGCACCGGGCTGGGATCAGTACGAGGCGAAGACCTCGTACTCGAGGCCGGCGGGAGCATCCCACACGTCGACCGAGAAGCGAGCCGACCCGCCCGCGGGGACCCGGTCGACGTAGCCGTATTCGGCCGCGACGATGGCGCCGGTCGCATCGCGGCCGATCACGGCGACCTCGACGTACTCCTGGTCGTCGCTGAACTCGCTCGTGACGGTCCCGCTGACGGTGACGTACCACTCGTCTTCGACCACCTCGAGGTCATCGAAGGACACGTAGCCCGTCTCCCCCGCCGGAGAGTGCACCGCCTCGCTCGGCTCCGGACCGATCACGTCGAGATGGGCGATCTGTTCATCGCCGATGTCGGTGAACCACCCGACCAACGCCGTCTGGCCGCTCAGCAGGACCTTCCAGTGCGAATCGGATGCGAGGATCGTGCCGTCGGCCGCGATCGCCTCGATCGTGAAGGTGGCGTCGGGGAAGATGTGATCGGGATTGGGGTTGTCGACGACGACGGCATACCAGTACCAGTCCTGGTCCTCCGTCGCCCCGACGGCGGATTCCACGACGGCCAGCGGCACCACGTCCCCGACGGCATCATCCTGCGTCGTGTCGTCGACGGTCTCCTCGGTGACCGCGGGATCCTGCCCGGCTGGGCGCGCCCCGGCGGTGTCGTAGGTGGCGCACCCGGCCAGGCCGACCGTCACGAGTGCGAGCGCCACGAGCGGTGCAGCGAGCGTCTTGTTCAGCATGATCCCCATCCCCCGTTCGGACTCCTGCGTCAACCGTAGCGAGATCCTCGCCGCCGCCGCAGGCCGACCGGCACCCCTCAGCCGAGGAGGCGCTCGATGGTGGTGATGACGCCGTGGTCGGTGTTCGCGGGCGCGCGGTGCTTCGCCCGGGCGGCGACCTCGGGATGCGCGTTGGCCATCGCGAACGACAGCTCCGCGGCATCCATCATCTCGAGGTCGTTCAGGTAGTCGCCGAAGACCGCCGTCTGCGCGGCGGACACCCCCAGACTCGCCTGCAGCCGCCGAAGCGCCACCCCCTTGTTCACACCCTGGTTCATGATGTCGGTCCAGTGATGACCCGAGACGACGACCTGGTGGGTGCCGCGGAGATCGTCGATGCGCGACGCGAGATCGGCCGCCTCGACGAAGTCGTACACCGCGATCTTGACCACCTGGTCCTCGACCGCCGAGAGGTCTTCGACGAGCTCGAGCCGGGCGTAGTATCGGTCCGCCTCGCGGCGGAAGGCCTCGTCGGGACGCTCGATGTACGCGGACTGCTTGCCGCACAGGACGACCCCGAGATCCCGCTCGGCACCGAGGTTCCGCAGACGGTCGAGCAGCATCGCCACGAACGCGCGATCCAGCGCATCCGACGACACCTCCTCCCCGCCGCTGACCACATGCGCGCCGTTCTCGGCGATGAACACCATGTCGTCGCGATGCGCCGCGAACGACTCCTGCAGGGTCGCCAGCTGACGGCCGCTGGCCGGGGCGAAGCGGATGCCGCGATCGTGCAGGCGGTCCAGCAACGGCCACAGGGCATCCGGGATGCGGCCCTCCCCGTCGAGCAGGGTGCCGTCCATGTCGACGGCGATGAGGCGCAGGTCCGCGGCAGGGAAGGTCATAGGCGACCAGGATCGCACAGCGCGGTGATCGACCGCCCCGGGCGGCCCGGCGGGACCCGGTGCGAGGACGGGCACCGCGCTACGGTAGGGGCGTGACTGCTCCCATCGATCCGACCGGCACCTCCGCGTGGGCTGAGCTCGACGCCCACCGCGCTTCGTTCGACCCCGACCTGCGCGGCTGGTTCGCCGCCGACGCCGACCGCGTCGAAAAGCTCAGCTTCCCGCTGGCCGACCTTCACGTCGACCTGTCGAAGAACCTCGTCACCGACGAGATCCTCGCCTCGCTGGTGAAGCTGGCCGAACAGACCGGTGTCGCCGACCGCTACGCCGCCATGCGGGCCGGCGAGCACATCAACACCACCGAGGATCGCGCGGTGCTGCACACCGCCCTGCGCCGCCCGTCCGGCGCGGAGCCCACCCTCGTCGTCGACGGCCAGGACGTCGACGCCGACGTGCAGGAGGTCCTCTCCCGCATGTCGGCGTTCGCCGAGCGGGTCCGCAACGGGGAGTGGAAGGGCGTGACCGGCAAGAAGGTCACGCATGTCGTCAACATCGGCATCGGCGGGTCCGACCTCGGCCCGGTCATGATCTCCGCCGCCCTCGAACCGTATGCCGATGCCGGCATCCAGGCGCGGTTCGTGTCGAACATCGACCCCACCGACATGGCGCAGAAGACCAAGGGTCTCGACCCCGAGACCACGCTGTTCATCGTGGCCTCCAAGACCTTCACGACCCTCGAGACCCTCACCAACGCCCGACTCGCGCGCGATTGGCTGTGGGCGGGACTCGAGGCCGCCGGCGCCATCGACGGCACCGACGACGCCAAGACCGACGCGGTCGCGCACCACTTCGTCGCCGTGTCCACGGCGCTGCCGAAGGTCGCCGAGTTCGGCATCGACACCGACAACGCCTTCGGCTTCTGGGACTGGGTCGGCGGCCGCTACTCCGTCGACTCCGCCATCGGGCTGTCGCTCATGATCGAGTTCGGCCCGGAGGTCTTCCGCGAACTGCTCGCGGGCTTCCACGCCGTCGACGAGCACGTCGGGTCGACGCCGCTGGCCGAGAACGTCCCGGTACTGATGGGCCTTCTGAACGTCTGGTACGTCAACTTCCTCGGCGCCCAGTCGCACGCCGTCCTGCCCTACGCCCAGCAGCTCAGCCGCTTCGCCGCCTACCTGCAGCAGCTGACCATGGAATCCAACGGCAAGTCGGTGCGGTGGGACGGCTCCCCCGTGACCACCGACACCGGCGAGGTGTTCTGGGGCGAGCCCGGAACGAACGGTCAGCACGCGTTCTATCAGCTCATCCACCAGGGCACGCGCCTGATCCCGGCGGACTTCATCGCCTTCGCAACGCCCGCCTACCCCCTCGAGGACGGCGGGCGGGATGTGCACGGCCTGTTCCTGTCGAACTTCCTCGCCCAGACCAAGGCGCTGGCGTTCGGCAAGACCGCCGAAGAGGTCGAGGCCGAGGGCACCACCGGATCGCTCGTGGCCGCGCGCACCTTCGCCGGGAATCGCCCCACCACGTCGATCTTCGCCCCGGCCCTGACCCCGCGCGTGCTCGGCGAACTGGTTGCCCTCTACGAGCACATCACCTTCACGCAGGGCGTCGTCTGGGGCATCAATTCCTTCGACCAGTGGGGTGTCGAGCTCGGCAAGCAGCTCGCGATGCAGATCGCTCCGGCGATCGAGGGCGACGCAGACGCGATCGCCGCGCAGGATGCCTCCACCCAGGCGCTCCTGGAGTACTACCGCACCCACCGCGCATAACCGCCGCATCCCACCCCGCCGCGCGCTCGACGCGCGCGACGCACCCCGCGCGCCGCGACGCCGAGACAGCCCCTTGCCACCGAGCCACCCCTTCCCCACCGATGGAAAAGGGGCGGCTCGACGCGAAAGGGAGGGCTCGACGAGAGCCGAGCCCGGGCGGGGCGGGGCGGGGGCGGGGGCGGGTTAGCGGAGAGCCGGAGGGCGAAGCGGCGCGAGATCCCCGGATGATGCGCGGGCGGCCCGCGCCCACCGGCGCACGTGCTCGACGTCGTGATGCATCTGCTCGATGAGCGCGGGCAGACTGTCGAAGCGGCTCTGGGGCCGGATGCGCTCCCGCAGGTGGACGACGATGGTCTGGCCGTAGAGGTCGCCGGCGAAGTCGAGCAGGAACGGCTCGAGCAGCCGGACGCCGTCGCCGTCGTAGAAGGTCGGGCGTCGGCCGACGGATGCGGCGGCGATGTGGCGCTCGTCGCCGACGTAGACATCGGCGGCCCACACGCCGTCCTCGATTCGGTCACCGGAGGCGAGGGCGAGGTTGGCGGTCGGGAACCCGAGCTCGCGCCCGCGCTGGTCGCCGTGGATCACGGTGCCGACGACGGCCGGGGCACCCCCGACGGAGTGAACCATCGCCGTTTCGGCCGGATCGGCCGCCGTTTGCGGATCTTCGGAGGTCATGCGCGTCCCGTCTCGATCGCGCGGAGCCCATGGAACCGGCGCTCGTGGTAGACCAAGGGGGCGCCGTCCTCGTCGATGTTCATGCCGTGCACGCGCATCACGACGACCGCGTGGTCACCGGCCGGGGCGCAGCTGTACACGTCGCAGTCGAACCACATCGCGGCGCCGTCGATCAGCACCGCGCCGTCATCGGTCACCGTCGTGGCGAGCCCGTCGAAACGGTCGCGGCTGCGCGACGCGAGCTGCATGCACGCGTCGGACTGGTGGGATCCGAGCACGCTCACGCCGATACGCTCCGCTCGACGCAGCACCGGCCACGTCGAGGAGGAGTTCTGCACCGAGAACATGACCATCGGCGGGCTGTAGGACGCACCGGTCGAGAACGACGAGGCGACCATCCCCACGGGGACCCCGTCGACGATCGCGCACAGCGCGACCACCCCGGTCGGGAAGCGTCCCATGGCGCCGCGGACGTGATCCGGATCGTGGGTGGGGACATCGAGAACACGGGTGCTCTCGGAGATGTCGGGGGACAACAGGGTCATCGCGGACTCCCTTTCGACGACGTCGCTCGGATGGTGAGCACGGGTCGATCGGCGGCACGCAACGAATGCGGTCCGTTTCCAGACCCGATGCTCGCCCCCGGGGTCTTGTGTCCCGAGAGGGTCCGCAGCGGCTTACGCTGCACGATCAGTGTGCGGGACGCGCATTGCCCGCTCGTCACGCCGATGTAAACGACGTGTTGCGCGGCGTTCTGTGACGGCGCGTGACCTCCGCAACACACGCGAAACACGTCGGTGGCACAATGGCCGATGCAGCGTAAGCCGTTGCGGGCGCACCGGGCCAAAAGAACCTGGATGCGTGTGGAGGTCTCGTGCGCTCCACTGCCCCGGGCGGAGTCACGACATCATCCTCTCCCAGTCAATCGGTACGGATGTGAGTCACAGATGTCGTTGAAAGTCATGGTCGTCGTCGGCAACCCCAAGCCGGCCTCCCGCACCCGGAAGGTCGCGGAGCTGCTGGTGTCGCACCTCCTCTCCCCCGGCTCGTTCGAGCTCGAGGTGCTCGACCTCGCCGATCACGTGGACGAGATCTTCGCGTGGCCGTCGGAGAAGATGTCGGCGCTGAACGCGAAGGTCGCCGAAAGCGACCTCGTCGTGTTCGCCTCCCCGACCTACAAGGCCACCTACACGGGCCTGTTGAAGGCGTTCCTGGACCGCTACCCGGCGAACGGTCTCGCCGGGGTGACCGCCATCCCGCTGCACACCGGCGCCGACTTCACCCACGCGATGGGGCCGACCTTCACGCTGTCGCCGCTGCTGGTCGAACTCGGCGCGATGGTGCCCGGCCGCGGGTTCTACCTGCCCCTCAGCCAGATGGACAGGCTCGACGAGGTCGTCGCCGCGGCCGCCGCCGAGTATCGCGGCAACCTCGCTCGCCTCGCCACCGTCGCCGCCGCGACGACCGACGCATCCGTTCCCGCCTGATCGACAGCCGACGCTCCAGGAGGATCCCCGTGTCACACCCCGCGACCCCACCCACCGCCATCGATGCCCGCCGCTTCCGCGACACACTCGGCCACTACGCCTCCGGCATCACCATCGTCTCCGGGCTCGAAGCAGATGCACCCGTCGGCTTCACCTGCCAGTCGTTCTACTCCGTCTCCGTCGATCCGCCGCTGGTGTCCTTCAGCGTCATGAAGACCTCGACCACCTACCCGCGGATCGCCGCCGACGGCAAGTTCGCCGTGAACGTCCTGGCCCACGACCAGCACGCCGTGTCGAACCAATTCGCCCGCTCCGGCACCGACAAGTGGGCCGGCATCGACTGGAGTCCCGCCGCATCCGGCAACCCGATCATCGCCGACACGCTCATGTGGGTCGACTGCGAGATCTGGGCGGAGCACGAGGCGGGCGACCACCTGATCGTGATCGGGAAGGTCGTCGAGATGAGTCCCGCCGAATGGCACGACCGCGACACCGAGCCCCTGCTGTACTTCAAGGGCGCCTATCGCCATCTCCGAGAGGCCGACCAGCTCGCCGGGTGACCTCATCCACCCGGTGACCCCGAGGGCGCCCCGTCCGCAGGCGGGGCGCCCTCGTCTCGCCCGGCCCCACCCCGCCGGATGGCGGGCGGCGCGCGAGAATTCCGCCGCGCACGGCGGGTGACACGATGGAGCCGTGATCAGAGGATGAGATCACGCCGCGACGCCGCGGCCGTCTGACAGAACGAAGGAGTTCTCATGACCCTGACCGCGCCTCGACCACCGTTCGACGCAGAGCTCGAGCCCGCTCTCGACGTCGTCGCGCAGATGTTGCCCACCCTCACGCGCGAGAACCTCCCGGCCACCCGGGAGAGCACCGCAGCGATGCTGGGCCAGGGGCTCGACGCCCTGATATCCGAGGCGGGACTCGTGTTGCGTGAACGGACGATCCCCGGGTACGAGGGCGCCGACATCCCCGTGTCCGTGCTCACCCGGTCCGACCACGGGGGGCGGGGCCCGGGCATCGTCCACCTCCACGGGGGCGGCATGGTCATGGGCGACGAGAAGACCGGGCTCGAAGGGTTCCTCGACACCGTTGTGCGGCACGATGCCGTGCTCGTGAGCGTGGGCTACCGCTTGGCCCCGGAGTTCCCCGACCCGTATCCGGTGGAGGACTGCTACGCCGGGCTCCTCTGGACCGCCGAGCATGCCGAGGACCTCGGGATCGATCCCGATCGGATGATCGTGGCCGGCACCAGCGCAGGCGGCGGCCTCGCCGCGGGCACGGCCCTGATCGCCCGCGACCGCGGGGGCCCGGCTCTGAGCGGACAGCTGCTCATCTGCCCGATGCTCGACGACCGTGATGCGACCGTCTCGAGCCGGCAGATCGACGGCGTGGGCGTCTGGAACCGCGCGTCGAACGTGACCGGCTGGACGGCGCTGCTCGGCGATCGCAAGGGTGGCGACGACGTGTCGATCTACGCTGCTCCGGCGCGGGCGACCGACCTCGCCGGGCTCCCGTCGGCCTTCATCGACTGCGGTTCGGCAGAGGTCTTCCGCGACGAGGACGTCGCCTACGCGAGCGCACTGTGGGCAGCTGGCGTCCAGGCGGAGCTCCACGTGTGGGCGGGAGGATTCCACGGCTTCGACACGATGGCACCGCAAGCGGCCCTGTCCGTGGCGGCCGTCGCCGCGCGCGAGAGCTGGATCGACCGCGTCCTCGGCGCGTGACGCGACGCCGGGCCGCGCCCTCCCCGCGGCCCGGCGCCACCGGTCGGTAGGCTGTGCGCGTGTCATGAGGGAGTGAGACCGTGCAAGAACTGGTGGGACGACTGACCGCCCTCGACGCCGAGGCGAGCGAGTCGCTGAAAGTCATCTCCTACTTCGACGCGCTGGTCGCCCGCGGCGTCGGTCCCGACGCGCTCCTCCGTGCGGCCGCCGCGCTCAGCGGTGCCGTGGTCGGCAGCTCGGCGCCCGGCCGCACGCGCCGCATGCAGCCCACGGGCAGACCCGCCGAAGAGGTGTCGGGCGCCGCTCGGCTGTCCCGACGGGTGCATCCGAGCGGGCAGGTGTGGATCGAACGTCGCGAGCCGCACGCGAATGACGCCATGATCCTCGAACGCCTCGCCCTGGCGCTCGAGATCACCGCCGCCCGCCGAGGGAACGACCCCGTCGACGCGGTCGAGCAGTCGATCGACGAGCACCTCACACCGGCCGAGCGGCGGACGGCGAGCGCGCGCCTGCGCCTCACGCCCGGCGACGAGGTCTGCGTCGTCGCGACCCTCCCCGATGCGCCCCCACCGGTCCCCGGCCCGTCCGCACTGGTCGTCACCGAGTGGGGCCCGGCCCGCGCCTTCGTCACCCGCACGGTTCCGTCGCCTCCGACCGATGCCGACGGCACCGCATCCGCCCCCGCACGCGTGGGCGTCGGTATCCGGGTCACCCCGCCCGACCTCCCGGAATCGTGGCGGACGGCCACGCTCGCGCTCCGGATGACCTCGCCCGAGCTCCCTTACGTGGACGCCGATGAGATGGGCGCCATCATGCTGCTGGCCGAAGCCGCCGACGAGCGTGCCGCCGACCATCCCGACGTGGTCACCCTCGCGGGCCTCGATCCGCGGCACCGCGTCATCCTCGATGCGTACGGGCGAAAAGGGAGTGTGCGACAAGCGGCCGCCCTGGCGGGTGTCCACCACTCGACCGCGCAGGATCGATTCGCCCACCTGGCCGACCTGCTCGGGTATGACGTCCGGCACCCGAACGGCCTGGCCCGCTACACCATCGCCCGATTCCTGCTGACCCTGTCGCGCCCCGGTTTGTGACCGGGATCACGACGCGTCCCACCGCGCTCCCGCGTCCGGCGTGACGAGACGGAAACATCGCGCCCGTACAGTGCGGACGATCCGGTCCGACGCACGGGAGCAATGCATGCACGAACATCCCCCCGCCCTCCACTTCGGTGTCTTCGAAGTCGCCGCCCCCCAGGTGGGAGGCACCTTCAGCTGGGCGCATCCGCGCAGCCGGAGCGCCGACTTCCTCGACCCGCAGCACTGGATCCACATCGCCCGTGTGCTCGAGGACTCCGGTTTCGACTTCCTGTTCTTCGCCGGCGGCTACGGCTACCCGCTCGTCGACGGCGACCTTCCCGATATCGCCGCCACCAAGGGCATCAACTTCTCCGCGATCGACCCCGACTACCTGATCCCGGTGCTCGCCCAGCACACCGACGCCCTCGGGTTCGTCGTCACCCTCTCGACCGGACTCGAGCATCCCGCCCAGCTCGCCCGCCGCTTCGCGTCCCTCGACCACCTCACGGCCGGCCGCGTCGGGTGGAACATCGTCACCGGCGCCTCGCAGAACGCCGTCGCCGACGTGTTCGGGCAGGACGAGATCGTGCCCCACGACACCCGCTACGCGATGGCCGCCGAATACGTCGAGCTCGCGGCACGCCTGTGGGAGGAGGGGTGGGATGACGACGCGCGCGTCGTGGATCGCGACGCCGGCGTATATGCGCGACGCGAGGGCGTGCGCCCCGTGGTCTTCGACGGCGAGCACTACCGTTCACGCGGGTACTTCGGTGCGCCGCCGTCGCCGCAGCGCACGCCGGTGCTCTTCCAGGCCGGAACCTCACCCGCGGGGCGCGCGTTCGCAGCCCGGAACGCCGAGTGCGTCTTCGTGCAGGCGACCACGCCGCCGCGCACCGCCGCCGCCGTGGCCGACATCCGGCGTCTCGCCGCCGAGCGCGGGCGCGATCCGCGCGGTGTGAAGCTCATGGCCGGGCTCACCGTCTTCGTCGGCGAGACCGAGGCCGAGGCGAAGCGCTACGAGGGCGAATTCGATGCGATGCAGACCGACGAGATCGTCGCATCCCTGTACGCCGGAAACACCGGCATCGACCTGCTCGCTCTCGACCCCGACAAGACCCTTCACCAGGTGCTCGAGCAGGGCGGCCCGGTCGGACAGATGGGCACGAGCAACATCGAGCGCTTCCTCGGCGAGAACGCCCCGACCGTGCGGGAGATCCTCGACCAGCTGCGCGGTCGCGGCACGCGGGGTTTTCGGGTCGTGGGAGACCCGACGCAGGTGGCCGACCGGATCGAGGCCCTCGCCGCCGAGACCGACCTCGACGGTTTCCTCATCGAGCCGGTGTTCCCCCCGTCGGACCTGGAGGACTTCGGCCGGCTCGTCATGCCGATCCTGCGCGAGCGCGGGCGCCTTCGCGACGCCGTTCCGGGCAACACCCTCCGCGCGCGCCTGACCGAGCGCGCCGGCCACGACCGCCTCGGCGTCGCGCATCCCGTCCTGGCGGACTGACGCCGCCCGCACCCGCCCACCTGCGCCGACCCCCGCCCGCCCGCGCCGACCCTCGCCCGCGAGCCGGCCCTCGCCCGCGAGCCGGCCCTTTCTCGCCGAACGACCCCTTTACGTCGCCGCGCAAAGGGCCGGCTCGGCGAGAAAGGGCCCGTTCGACGAGAGCGGGGCCCTCAGCCGGCGAGGAACGCCCGGGCCGCGCCGCGGAAGTCGCGGGAGCCGGGGGCGTTGAAGTGATGGCGGTCGGGGATCTCGACGAACCGGCCGGCGGGGCAGGCGTCGGCGAGCGCTTTGGACCCCTCGAGGATGGCGTCGCGCGAACCCGTCGCGATGAGAACGGGCTGGGTGGGGGCCATCGCCGGGTCGGGGTCGGCGGCGCCGGAGGCCCGCAGCCCCTCGGCGATCGCCAGGAGCGCCTCGAGGTCGTTGCCGCCGACGCGCTCGATGAGGCGGATGTACTGCTGGGTCTGCGCGTCGGTCACCGCCGCGCCCTCTCGCACGTACGCCCGCGCCTGGGCGAGGTCGAGCTTGCTCAGCGGCACACCGTCGGGGACACCGCCGAGGACGACCCGCTCGATCCGTGCGCCGAGATGCCGCGCGACCTCCCACCCGACGCGGGCACCGAGGGAGTACCCGACGTAGGAGGCGGTGTCGACGAGGTAGGTCTCCAGCACGGTCTCGACATCGCGCGCGAGGGCGCTCAGTGCGTACTCGCGCGCGTCGTGGGGCTTGTCGCTCGCCCCGTGGCCGCGCTGGTCCAGGGCGAGGACGCGGTACCCGGCTCGCGTGAGGTCGCGCACCCATCCGGTACTGACCCAGTTGTCGCGTGTGCTCGAGGCGAAGCCGTGCACGAGCAGAACGGTCGGCTGGGCCTCCTCGCCCCACGAGTAGGTCGCGAGGCGAAACCCGTCCTCGGACATGACGAAGGTCGGCTCGGGGACGTCGGTCAGCGATGTCGGTGCGGGCACGGCATCCATTCTCCCGCCGATCGGATGCCGGGGCCCAGACGCCGGCGGGACAAGCGACGGATCCCGCCGGCCGCATCCCGGGCTCCCCCAGTATGTGCCCGGTGCGTCGTCTGGTGAGACGAGTGTGGCACTCGGATCGGATGCGCGCCTCCGGGGGAAACCCTAAGCCCGGGGGCGGCGAGTCCGGGGTCCCGGCGTGGGGTCGACGTACGGGCACGCCGCCGCCGACGCACACACTCCGCCCGTTACCGATTCGTAACCTGGTCCGAGGCCTGTCATAGCTGTCGCATAGCGGTGCGCCGTTGTCTTGGTACTCCCGACACCATCCGTCAGGAGAAGAAGACCATGGACCTGCTCAGCATCATCGCCCTCGACCTCGTCGCGATCGCCGTCTTGGCGTTCGCCGTCTACTACCCGAGACACCGACGGCGCGACCTCGCGATCGCCTTCGTCGGCGTCAACGTGGGTGTCCTCGCCGTGTCGATGGTGCTCGCCGACACCACGGTCAGCGCCGGTCTCGGCCTGGGCCTGTTCGGTGTGCTCTCCATCATCCGGCTGCGCTCGCGCGAGATCGAGCAGAGCGAGATCGCCTACTACCTCGCCGCGCTGGCTCTCGGCCTGATCGCGGGTCTCTCCGGCACCGCGACGTGGACCGCGGCGGGCCTGTCGATCCTGATCGTCGGCGTGATCGCGATCGTCGACAGCCCGGCCGTGCTGCGGCGCTCACGCGAGCAGACCCTCATCCTCGACCGGGCCTATCCCGACGAGGAGGACGCACGCACCGCGGTCGAGGAGACCCTCGGCACCACCGTGCAGCGCGTCACGGTCCGCAACCTCGACCTCGTCTCGGACACCACCACCGTGAACGTCCGGTACACCCTTCCCCGCCGCTCCGCACGTCGTCGCACCACGCGCGGACCGTCCGGTCCCGCCACCGCGGCCGACCGCGACAGCGCCCCCGACACCGTCGCCCACACCTGGCAGGTGACACGATGAACGCCCTCACCCCCCTGGACCGCTTGCGCACCATCGGGCTGGACGAGCTCAACGCTCAGGCGGAGCTGCAGACCCGGGTCGACCGCAAGTACATCCTGCCCCGCCGCGACCTGCCGGCCGTCCTGCTGGCACTCCCCGCCGGCAGCGAGGTGCTTCAGATCGACGGTGAGAGTTCGCTCCGCTACGCGTCGCAGTATTTCGACACCCCGCAGCTCGACAGCTACTTCGGGGCGGTCCGCAAGCGTCGCCGTCGGTTCAAGGTGCGTGCCCGCACCTACGTGGACTCGGGAGGCTCCTTCCTCGAGGTGAAGACGCGGGGCGCCCGCGCGGCGACCGTCAAGGAGCGGGTCCCGGTCGCCGGCGACGCTCTGGACGACGAGGCCGTCGCGTACGCGACCGATCTGCTGTCGGAAGCGGGCATCCCCCACGCGGCGCACCTCGCCGACACCCTCCGCCCGACCCTCGTGACCCGCTACCGCCGGGCGACCGTGCTCCTGCCGGCCGCCGCCGGCGGCGACGCCTCCCGAGCGACCATCGACACCAACCTGACGTGGGTCGCCGCGGAGGGCACCGTCCTCCAGCTGCCGGCATCCGTGATCGTCGAAACGAAATCCGGGCAGCGGGCCGGTGCACTCGACCGGGCACTGTGGCGCCAGGGCCACCGGCCCGCCCGCATCTCGAAGTACGGCACGGGCATGGCCGCGCTCCGCCCCGACCTTCCCGCCAACCCCTGGCACCGGGTTCTGACCCGGCACTTCTCCGGGGCGATGGTCACCGACGGCCACCGCCCCACCTCCGACACCCCCTCCGTGGCCGCCTGACCCCCGCGGCCGACACCCCACACACGATGTGGCCCCCCGAAAGGACACCGACATGACCATCCGCACCCGCCGTCCCCGCCGCCTCTGGCCGGCCGCCGCGCCCGCCCTCGCCCTCACCCTCGTCGTCGCCGGCTGCACCGCGACCGAGGTCGCCTCCTCCGTCTCGGACGACACCGTCGCCTCCGTCACCGAGGAGTCCGATGACACGGTCGTGACCGTCGCGAACATCGATACCGCCGATGTGACCGCCGCCGACGTCCTCTCGGGCAATCAGGACACGCACGACAAGGATGACGACGACGAGTACGACCTCAGCGAGGCGACCACGATCGCCCTGTCGGGCACCACGGCCTCCGTCTCGGGCGACGGCGCGACCGACGAAGACGGCACCGTCGTCATCTCCGACCCCGGAACCTACGTCCTCTCCGGCGAGTACTCGGGCCAGGTGGTCGTCTCCTCGGATGCCGACGGGCAGGTTCGCCTCGTCCTCGACGGCGTCGACATCGCCACCGACGCCGGCGCCGCGATCGATGTGCAGGCGGCCGACGAAGCCCTCGTGATCCTCGCCGAAGGGTCCGACAACTTCCTCAGCGACGCATCGAGCTACGCCGACGACGCCGACGCGAACGCCGCCCTCTCCAGCGCCGCAGACCTGACCATCACCGGTTCGGGATCGCTCACGGTGACCGGGAACGGCAACGACGGCATCGCCTCGAGCGACGGACTCGTCATCCAGTCCGGCACCATCACCGTCGACGCCGTCGACGACGGCATCCGCGGAAAGGACTACCTCGTCGTGCGCGACGGAGACATCTCGGTCACCGCCGGCGGCGACGGGCTCAAGGCCGACAACGAGGAGGAGACCGAGCGCGGCTACGTCCTCATCGAGGGCGGCACGGTCGACATCACGGCGGGCGACGACGGGATCGACGCCTTCACCGACGTCGTCACCACGGGCGGCACCGTGTCGATCGTCGCCGGCGGGGGCGCCGCGGACGCCGTGGCCGACAGCGGCGCCAAGGGCATCGTGGCGGGCGTCGTCGCGGTCCTCGAGGGCGGCACGATCGACGTCGACGCCTCCGACGACGGCGTGCACGCCGACGCCTACCTCCACCTGGCCGGGGCCGAGGTCACCGTCGCGTCCGGAGACGACGGTGTCCACGCCGATCAGGAGCTGCAGGTCTCCGGCGGCGCCGTCACGGTCACGACCTCCTACGAGGGACTCGAGGCCGAGATCATCACGATCAGCGGGGGCAGCAGCGACATCACCGCCAGCGAGGACGGCGTGAACGCCGCGGTCTCCGGCGGCGGCGCGTCCGAGCCCAACTCGGGCGACCTCACCGCGCAGTTCATCGTGTCCGGCGGCACCCTCGTGGTCGACGGCGGCGGTGCGGGCACCGCGAACGACGGCGCCGGTGACGGCATCGACATCAACGGCGACTGGACCCAGACCGGCGGCACCGTCATCACCTCGGGACCGTACGGAGGCGGCGACGGCGCGGTGGATGCCGACGGCACCGTCTCGATCGACGGCGGCGTGCTCATCGCCCTCGGCGGACTCACGACCGACCTCGACCTCTCGGCGCAGTCGGCCGTGCAGTTCGACACCTCCGGCGTCGCCGACGGCACGTCGCTCACCGTCACCGGCGCGGACGGGACCGAGATCGGATCCTTCACCGCGGACGGCTCGACGAGCATCACCGTATCCACCCCGAGTGTGGCCACGGGATCGACGTACTCCCTCACCTCGGACGGCCAGACGGTCGCCACGGCGACGGCGGGGGAGATCACCTCGACCCAGGGCGCCGGAGGTGCCGGTGGCGGAGCGCCCGGCGGACAGGGCGGCGGCCCCGGCGGCCAGCGCCCCTGATCCTCCCCCTCCCCACGGGGCCTGCGCTCTCCCGTCCCCCTCCGGACTGCGCAGGCCCCTTTCCGTGGCGCACGACTCGGCGGGACACGCCATGCTGGAGGGGTGAACTCCCCCCACCCTCCGCCTGTCCCGGTGGTCCTCGACGTCGATACCGGCGTCGACGACGCCCTCGCCCTTCTGCTGGCCGCCACCCACCCCGCCCTCGACCTCAAGGCGGTGACGTGCGCGGCCGGAAACGTCTCCCTCGCGCAGGTCGTCGACAACACGCTCGGAGTCCTCGCGATCGCGGGACGGGCGGATGTCCCCGTGGGCGCGGGTGCGGAAGGCCCACTCGTCGGGAGGCCCCGTGATGCCAGCCACATCCACGGCGCGAACGGCCTCGGCGACATCACCCTGCCGGCGCACGGGCGGGCACCCGTCGCCGTGCACGCGGTCGAGCTGTTGCGCCAGACGCTCGAGGAATCATCCGAGCCGCTCACGATCATCGCCCTCGCCCCCCTGACGAACATCGCCCTGCTCCTGCGGATGTACCCGTCGTCACGCGAGAAGATCGCGCGGATCGTCTTCATGGGCGGCGCGATCGGCACGGGGAACATCACCGCCGTGGCCGAATTCAACGTCTGGGCGGACCCGGAAGCGGCCGCCGTCGTGCTCGACAGCGGCGTCCCCACCCTGATGTACGGGCTGGAGCCCTTCTACGCCGCCACGTGCGACCAAGACGCCATCGACGCTCTGGTCGCCTCTTCCCAGCCGGCCGCCCACCTGGCCGCCGCGCTGCTCGGCTACCTCACCGCGGGACGCGGCGAAGAGGGACGCGTCCCCGGCGGCCACGCCCCGCTCGGCGATGCCGGAACCGTCTGCGCGGTCATCGATCCGACCATCCTCACCGTCGTGGACGCGCCGGTCGATGTGGCGCTCGCTCCCGGCCGGACGCGGGGGCAGACGATCGTGGACCTGCGCCGGTCGCCGGTCGGGACCGCCGGGACCCCCGCGTCCGTCGGGGTCGTCGCCGCCGTCGACGTCGCCCGCTGCCGAGACCTCTTCGTCGGGACGCTGTCGTGACCGGCGCCGGCGGCGCAGGCCGCGTCGTGGTCGTCGGATCCCTGAACCTCGACACCGTGCTCGAGGTCGAACGCATCCCCTCCCCCGGCGAAACGGTCCCCAGCCGCGGCGGTGCGTTCATGCCCGGCGGCAAGGGCGGGAACCAGGCGGCGGCCGCCGCGGCCGCCGGCGCCTCCACGCGCATCGTCGCGGCGGTCGGGGCCGACGGCGAGCGCTATCTGCGCCATCTCGCCGCGGCGGGCGTGGACACCTCGGCGGTGACGCGCCTGCCGGACTCCCCCACCGGCGCCGCGACGGTCATCGTCGATGCCGCGGGGGAGAACGTCATCGTCGTCACCGAGGGGGCCAACGGCCGGGTCCCGTCCGCACGTGTCGCGGCTGAGGAGTGGACGGCCGCGGATGTGGTTCTCGTTCAGTTCGAAATCCCCGCAGAGGTTGTGCGCGCGGCGGCGGAGCGGGCCCGCGCGACAGGCGCGACACTCGTGGTCAACCCGTCGCCGTGGCGCGACGACCTCTCCGACGTTCTGGCGCAGGCGCACGTCGTGATCGTCAACGAGCACGAGCGTCGTCAGCTCGGCGAGGACGTCGCCGACGACCGGGTGTGCACGACGCTCGGTGGCGAGGGGGCACGCTGGGGATCGCACACCGCGACCCCGCAGCCGATCACGCCGATCGACACCGCCGGCGCGGGAGACGCCTTCGCGGGCACCCTCGCCGCAGCGCTCGTCCGCGGTCTGAGCCGGGGCGAGGCCCTGCAGCACGCGGTCGACGCCGCCACCGCCGCATGCCTCCGCCGAGGCGCGCAGCAGTGGCGTGCGGACGGAGGCGGCGCCTTGAGGTGAGACGCCACCGTCGGACATAGCCGCGTCACAGGTTGGAAACATCGTCCGCTTAGCGTGACGATCACCGAGCCGGAGTGTGTCAGGAGCCGGACGGCGCGACGCGGGTGCGCGTCGCTTCCCGTTGTGCTTCACCGAACACCCGAAGGAGTGTGCCTTCGTGCACAGAAGACCCGTCCTGCTCGGCCTCGTCGGCTCCGCGTTGCTTGTCGCACCGCTCGCCGCGACGCCCGCCGTGGCCGCCGTCGAGGAGCCCGCGCTCCCCATCGTGCGCCCCGCCGTCATCGGCGACATGCCCACCGCGTACCCGTACCAGCCGGAGCTGCGGGTCTTCCCGGACGACCCGACCGATGCCTCGATCGCCCGCGGCGTGATGCCCTACGACGAGATCGCCCCGACCCTGAACGGCTTCATGGACCTCGGCGACCGCGTGTCCACGCAGGTCATCGGCACGTCCGAGCTCGGCAAGGACATCTACCTCGTCACCGTCACCTCGCCCGAGACCGCGGCCGAGACCGCACAGCAGACCGAGTGGCGCCGAACGGTGAAGTACGACCCGGCGGCGGCCGCCGCCGACGAGGACCTCCTCGCCGAGTACAAGATCCCGCTGTGGTTCAACGCCAACATCCACGGCAATGAGTGGGAGGGCACCGACGCGACCCTCAACTACATCGAGGACCTCGCCACCAGCACCGACCCCGAGATCGTCGACCTCATCGACACGCACCGGCTGTACTTCACCGTCACCAACAACCCCGACGGTCGCGCCCTCGGCCAACGCGCCACCGCGAACGGGTACGACGCGAACCGCGACGCGATCACCGGCGCCACCGCCGAAGCGGCGATCATCCGCGATCTGTCCGCCGTCCTGCAGCCCACCTACTTCATCGACCTGCACGGGTACACCAACATCCTGCAGGTCGAACCCTGCGGTCCGCCCCACGGCGAGAACTACGAATACGACCTGTTCCTCCCCCACGCGTATGCGACGGCGCTGGAGATCGAGGAGCGCGTCGTCGATGCCGCGATCGAAGGCAACCCGCTGACCTCGGCCGGCGGCATCCGCATCCCCTACCGCGACATCCGCGCCGGCTGGGATGACTGGCCGCCGATCTTCATGCCGCAGTACGTCGCCTACCAGGGCGCGATCACCAATACCGTGGAGCTTCCGCTCGGGCGCAGCGGTGACCAGCCCGCACGCGCCGCGATCAACATCGAGGTCGCCGAGGTCGTCATCGACACCGTGTCGGACTACGTCCAAGAGCACGGCGAGGCGCTGCTGTCCAACCAGATCGAGATCTTCGAGCGTGGTCTGACCGGCGCTCCGAGCGTCGAGATCCCGTCGGACGTCGCGCCTGAGGACCTCCCCGTGGGCATGCCCACGGAGTGGACCGCCATCTGGGACGAGACCGACATCTACGTCGCCGATTACCCCCGCGCCTACGTGATCCCGCAGGGTGACGGGCAGCGCTCCGACTCCGACGCCGTGACCCTCGTGCGCCAGCTGCTGGTCCACGGCGTCGAGGTCGATCGCCTCACCGCGCCGCTCACCGTCGGCGACACCGTCTACCCGACCGGTTCGTACTACGTCGACATGCACCAGCCCGTGCGAGGACTCGCCAACGTCCTCCTCTCGGACGGCACCGACATCAGCGAGCGGGTCCCCGACATGTACGACGTGTCGGCCTGGAGCCTCTCGCTCCTGTGGGGTGCCGACGTGGACGCGGTCGGGAAGACCGGCGATGCCGCCCCGACGACGGCCGTCGAGCACGTGACCTCCGTCGCCCTGTCGGGATCCGTGGACACATCCGCCGCGTACCTCGCGTTCGACACGGCCGGGGTGGCCGACTATCAGGTGATCAACGAGCTGCTGGCCGAGGGAGTCACCCTCTCCCAGCTGCCCGACGGCACCGTCCTGATGCGGCGCTCCGCGGAGGTGGATGCCGCGGCCGCGGCCGCGGCCGACCTGTACGGCGTGCACTTCCGCGCCGACGACGGGGTCGCCCTGCGCACCGGCGACGCGGTCGGCCTCGAGCCGGTGACGGTCGCGTACGTCAACAACACCGATGACCGGGATGCCCTGACCAAGCTCGGCTTCACCGACATGGTCGCCGTCACCAGCGCCACGCTCACGTCGGGCGCCGTCACCCTCGACGACGTCGATCTGCTGTGGGTGGGCAGCGGGCTGAACTTCAACGGGTCGCAAGCCGCCGGTCGCGCTGTCGTCCAGGCTTACCTGGACGCGGGCAAGCCGGTGGTCGGACGCGGCACGTCCGCAGCGTCCTTCGCGGCGTCGTTCGGCCTGGCGTCCCTGTCGACGGTGTCGGGTACCGGCGGGTCGAACGGCATCGTGTCGATCGAGACCGCAGCGGGCGGGGTGCTCGCCGACCACCCGGTCGACACCGCCTTCGCCTATCCGGCGGTGTGGTTCACGGGCCTGGGCGACGACATCACCGTCGAACGCTCGTACGCCGCCGATCCGTTCGTCTCCGGGCACTGGCCGGCCTCGACCGGCCGATCCCAGGCCGACGCCGCGGGGCAGGCATCGGAGGTGTCGACCGTGACCTCGACCGGCAACCGGGTGTTCCTGTTCGGCACGACGCCGACGTTCCGGAACCACCCGGTCGGCGCCTTCAGCGACATCGCCCGCGCGGTCTTCTGGGCAACGGCCTCCGACAGTGCCCTCACTCCGCCGGTCACCGCCGAGGACCTCACGCCCGAGGCACGGGGCGTCGTGGACGCTCCGGACGAGATCACCGCGGGCGAGGATGCGACGATCGGCGTCGGATCGGACCGCGACGGCGCGCTCGTCAGCGCCTACCTGTTCCCCGCCGCGACAGCCCCGGGATCGATGACCCTTCGTCTGGCCGCGGTGGCCGGCGACGTGGCGGCGCTGGGCGGGGCCGTGGTCGACGGGACCGCCTTCACCGTGACCGTTCCCGCCGATGTCGTCCCCGACGCGTACCGTCTCGCGGTACTGGACGACGCCGGGGTCCTGATCGGCTGGGACGAGGTGCAGGTACTCGCTGCGCCGACACCCACACCCACGCCCACACCGACGGAGCCGACGCCGGAGCCGACCGACGACGCCGAGCCGACGCCGGAGCCGACGGAGGACGCCGAGCCGACCGCGACGCCCCAGCCGGCAGGCGGGTCTCTCCCGACCACCGGCGGCGGTGACACGGGTGCGCTGTGGGCCGGCGCGCTGGCCTTGATGCTCGTCGGAGCCGGTGTCACCGTGATCGCTCGGGCCCGCGCCCGCGCACACCTCTGAGACGAGGGGGAGGGATGGGTGAGCCCGTCCCTCCCCCTCGGAAGGAACCGCCGTGAACGACGAACCCACCCCCGAGGGTCCCGCACCCGCCCCCGCGCGTCGCCGCCCGTACCTCGTGGGCGGCGCTCTCCTGGCCGCGGGTGCGGCACTCGGGGTGTGGGCCGTCACCACCGCCACGACGGCTGACGCACGGTCATCCACCGACCCGTCCGCCTTCTCCGCGACGCCGTCGCCCGCCACATCGAGCGGCGCAGCCGCGCCGGGCACGCCCGAGCCGGAACGCCCGGGTGGTGAAACGGATTCCACCACGTCCGCGGCGGCACCGGCGGAGTCAGACGCCGGGCATCCGGCCGACGACCACCCGGTCGTCCGCACCTTCGCCGCACCCGCGACGGTCATGTGTGAGGACGATCGCGCGGCATCCGCCGATCTGAGCTTCGCCTGGTCGATCGACGGCGCGGAGCGGGTGTGGTTCGGAATCGACACCTCCGACGCCGCTGCACAGCCGTTCGCCGAGGTCCCCGCCGACGTCGACGGCTATGCCGACGCCGTCTACGAGTGTCGATACCCCGAGCGCCTCTACACCCTCACCGCGGTCTCGCCGTCGGGAGCGAAGCAGAGCGCTTCGGTGACCGTCGTGCGGGAGCTGCCCTGATCGAGGGGTCCCTCCCGGGCTCAGCCCTGATCGATGTCGAGGTCGAGGTCGCCGGCCCATTCGGGCGCCCCGCGCTCGGAGGTGTCTTCGACGGCGACGATCGGCGACGCCGGGTACAGCACATGCGCGCGCAGCTGCTCGGCGGCGTCGCCGAAGTCGGGTTCCTCGCCGAGCCACTCGACGGGAACCGAAATCACCTCGTTGCCCGCGCCAATGACCAGGTCCGCGGTGGTGACGGCCCCCTCCGACGTGCAGATCGGGACGGTCACCGCCTCGGTGCGTCGCTCGTTGCTCAACGCCACCGAGAGAGCCACCATCGCCTCGGCGACGTCGTCAGCGGTCAGGATGCTCTGTCCGGCATAGGTGACGCTTCTCATGATCCGACTCTGACGCATGCCGACCGATTCCGGGGACCGCTTGCACCCGAGGCTCGGATGCATTAGCGGGGCTCGGCGCGGCCATGCGGAGACCCTCCGGGCCTGATGCGACGACGGAAAGGCCCCGGACCGAATCGGTCCGGGGCCGCGACGCATCGTCGCTACCTCACCGTGACCTTGTGGGTCTTGCTGGAGGTCGTTCCGGCGTGGTTGGTGAACTCCATCACGTACGCGTACGTTCCGGCGGTACGACCCTCGACCGGTACGCGCACCCGCTGGGCCGCGGGGGTGGCGGCAGCCAGATCGCCCGTTGCGATCTCGACGCCGTCCTCCAGAAGTCGCCACGAGGTCGCGTTCGTCCCCCACCACATGTCGGCGGTGACGGTGTACGCACCGTCTTTGTCCCAGTTGTCGCTCGAGAGCTTCGGTGTCCCCGGTTCGGCGTCGGTCACCTTCACGGTGAGAGGCTTCGGATGCGCGCTCCCCTGGCCGTTCACGACCTCCGCGGTGTATTCATAGGTGCCGTTGACCCGGCCCGTCAGGTCGACCGAGACCGTCTGCGAGGCGTTGCCGTCGACGGTGAGGCGCTCCGTGTGGACGGGCTCGCCGTTCTCGTAGATCGTCACCTCGGAGGCGTTCGAGCCCCACCACAGGTTCCACGAGACGGAGTGGTTCCCGTCGCGCAGCCCACTGTGGCCGCTCGTGCTCGAGAGCGTGCCCGGCGCGGGCGGCGCACCGAAGAGGGCCTCGAAGGTGGCCCCGCGGCTGCCCGCGACATCCACCTCGACCTGGATCGTCGGGCTCAGCTGCGTCACGCGCATCCCCTCGGCCGCCGACACCAGCCCGGCGGAGGCCCGATCGAGTTCGACGGTGACGACGCCGTCCTCGGCGTGCGTGGGGTCGGACACCGACAGCCGCAGCCCCTCCGGCGAGTCCCACACCATCACCGAACTCTGCCCGGTGACCGTGAGCGGCCCGACCTCGGTCGGCTCATCGGTCCAGACGTTCGCGGCGACGAGTCCGAGCCCGGAATCCTCGACCGCCTGCACCTGCGCGGTGTTGGCGAGGATCTCGACCCCGCTGTCCGCCGCGTAGGCGGCGACCTCGTCCTGCGTCGACGCGGGCAGCATCACGTAGGCGTAGTCGGCCCGGTCGGGATCGACGCCGTGGTCGAGCCAGAAGGTGCCGTAGGTGTCATCGAGGACGTCGGTGGGCGTGACCGGCCGGTCGTTGATGTCGACCCACGACCCCTCGCGCAGATCGCGCGCGGCGTTCAGGGTGACCTCTTCGGGGAAGTAGTAGCCCACACCACCGTCGGCGTCCTCCCCGGTCGCGACGTGGACCGTCTGCACACCCTCGAGGGTGTCGGACCAGTCCGCGGTCGTCGGCATGGCCTCGCCGTCGATCGTGATCGCGTCATCGCCCGCGTCGCTGAGCTTCCGGTTCTCCACGATCGTCTCGATCGCACGGCCGTCGCTCGCGGAGATGTCCGCGCCGAGCGCGACGACCTCCTCGTCGAGCATGAACCACGACTTGCGCGCCTCGAGCGAGGACTCCCACCCGAACAGGTGCATGCCGGTCGCGCCGAACTCACCGCCGACCGCGGTCCCCCCCACCCAGGAGGCGGGCGAGAGTTTGCCGGTGCCGGAGCGGTCCTCGCGTTCCCGCGTGTCCACGGTCGTGCCCGGCAGGCGGTACGGATCGACGGTGGCCCAGTAGCCCTCGGAGTACTGATCCAGGTCGGACGTGTACAGGGAGACCATGCCGTCGGCGGTGTGCCACCCGTGCAGGTGCTCGCCGTTGATCGACTCGTAGCTCTTGATCCGCTCCGAGTACATGCTGAGCGCCATCGCCCAACCCTCGCGCTTGTGCACGGCACGGTCGGTGCGCGGGAACTGGTAGGTCGCCAGCACCTCCTCGCGCTCCGGCACGCTCTCGTCGGCGAGGAGGGCCGTCGCCTCGGCGATGCTCGAGATGGAGGCGTGCTCGACGAAGTCCCGATACGTGTCGCTGAGAATCCACTGCTTGGCGGCGCTGCGGAAGGACGCGGCAGCCTCGTCGTCCACCGACCCGGACAGACGCAGGATCGCCGCGATCGCCTGATGACCGCTGACGTGGTCCTCGGTGTACTCCCGCGCGATGTTTCGCCCGCGGAAGGCATCCATGACCGCACCGCGGTAGATCATCGGATCGAAGGTGTCCTCCACCCAGGGCACGATGTTCTCGATGTTCGGGTCGGTGACCGGCCAGCTGGAGTTCTGCAGCAGCACCAGCAGGTCCGACAGCGCGAGGATCAGCTGCACCCCGTATCCTCCGGCGTACGCGTACGCCTGGTGCTGGATGAAGGATCCATCACGGTGGAAGCCGTCACCGGTCTCGGCGTAGGCGAGCACGTCGCTCAGGCCGTCGCGGGCGTTCATGAGCTTCTCCGGCGTGCCGGTGAGGATGCCGTGGCCGGCGACCGCGTGGGCCTTCCAGATGCGGTTGGCGCCGGTGTTCTTCACCTCGGGCGAGAATCGGTCGACCGCGGCCATGTACGCGCCGACCTGATCGGCGGTGAGCTCGTCGTAGAGCATGACCGTGATCTCGTTCAGCCGCAGCGGCGCCCCGATCTCCCAGTCCCACCAGTTGCCGTACTTCTCCACGGTGGTGTTGTAGAGGTTCTCCTCGACCCAGTCCAGCGCGCCGAGGAGGGCATCGCGGTACGCGGTGTCGCCGGCCAGTGACGACCCGTTGGTGGCGTACGCCGTGGTCATCTCGAGAAGCCGCGTGTAGTGCGTGGTGATCTGGGCCGAGCGGCTGCGGTCGTCCTCGACCTCGGCGGCCACGAGATCCGGCCACACGAAGGTGCGGTCCGGCGACGTGTCCATCTGGGCGTACCACTCGCGGGCGACCTCGTCGTTCGCGGCGATCTTCTCGGCCACGGCCGGGATCGACGCGTCGAGGTCGCGAGGACCCACCAGCAACGCCCGCCAGGTCTCGCGCAGCTGCGCGAACTCATCGGCGGCGTGCGCCGGCGGCGACGGTGCCAGCAGCAGCGCACCCGCGAGGGCGAACGCCACCAGCACCGCCGCGGTGCGGCGGAGGCGGAGGAACAGGGGCATGGTCATGCGTTTCTTCCTTTCATCGCGTCGTTGCGATGGTCACCGCACCGGATCGGCGGCGACCGTCAGGTCACCAGCGCATCCCGGCGGGCCACTCCAGCGGCACGCCGGCCGCACGCAGCTGCGCCTGCAGCTCGCCGGTGAGCGCTTCGCTCTCGTAGACCTCGTGGGGCTCTCGGCCGTCGCGCGCGCACAGGGCGATGAGCGTTCCCGCCGCCTCGCCGATCGACCACTCCACCGGGTGCAGGCGATAGCTGCCGTTGGTGATGTGGGTCGTGCCGATGTTCTTGCACGCCGGCAGGACGTTGCGCATCCGCACCGGGATGAGTGCTCCGAGCGGGATCTGGAACGGATGCGGTCGCCCGCCCTTGCCCTTGCGCCCGGCGGTACCGGCGTGCTGGTCGATCCAGAAGTAGTGGCCGACGCCCACGGAGTCGGCGAACGGCTCCGCACCGGCGTCCTCGCCGCGGATCTCGAGGGAGATCTCCTGCTGCACGATGGTCTTCCGCGCCTGGATGCGGCGCGACTCGCGGATGTAGGGCGCCATCGCGAGCCCGTCGCGGGTGCCTGCCACATCGGGCCGCAGCCGCAGTCCCGGCCATCCGGTCCCGCCATCGGGACGCGGGGCTTCGGTCTGCAGCCAGTACAGCACCGACAGGCTCAGCTGACGGGCTCCGCGCAGGTGGTCCGCCGCGTCCGGCACACCGAAGATCGGACCGCGCGTGTAGTCGTTCATGTGCCAGTTGACGATCGTGACGTCGCTGTCGAAGGTGCCCGGCTGGAAGTGCTGACGGGCAGAGATGCGCCGGTACGTCCACAGCTCCACCGTCGGGGGCATGTTGCGGTGGTCGGTGTCGATCGCGAAGGGATCGTCGTCATCGTTCACGACCAGCTTGCAGCCGCGCGGACGACCGTCGTTGGCGGGCGGCCGGTTGAAGCTCAGGATGCGGTTGCCGCCCCAGGCCGGCGGTTCCCACGTGCGGTAGAAGTCGTAGTCCGCGGGGCGGTCGATCGTGTGATCCTCACCCTCGCGGTGATCCATCGCGAAACACCACGTCACGCTCTGCATATCGAGCGGGTCGGCGATGTCGGCCGCGTCGGGCTCACCGGTCATCTCTTTCGACTCCCGGCCGGTGACATGCTCGATATCGGCGAGGTCGAGCAGATCGCCGAGCTCGGTCGCGTCGACCACCCACGGGGCGGTGACCGTGATCGGGTCGTCGTCTCCGATCAGCCGGAACGTGACCGCCTCGACGACGTCGCCGGCGACCTGCGCCGACACCGGCTCGGTCTCGGTGAGGATCGTGAGCTGACCGGACGCCTGGAACGGCATGAGCAGGGCTTCCAGCACGCTCAGCCCGACGCGCGGGTCGTGGCTGAGGGGACTCACCCAGGCCGCTCCCGGGTTCAGCGTGTCGTGACCGGCGGCCGCCGCGTTCAGCGGGAACCAGGTCCGGTAGTAGTCGCGGATGCCGCGCCGCAGCTCGCGATACGTGGCGGACGCCCCGATGCTCTCCACGCGTCGATGATCGTCCAGCGGTACCAGCTGGCTGGTCAGCTGCCCGCCGATCCACCGCGTCGATTCGGTCATCACGACGTTCATGCCGTTGCGGAGCATGGTCAGGGCGGCCGAGATGCCGCCGAGTCCTCCTCCGACGACGAGCGCGTCGGTCCGGCGTTCCCGGGGTGTGGTGCGTGGCATTCCTAGCCTTTCATTCCGGTGCGTGCGAGCCCTTCGACGAAGTGTCGCTGGGCGAAGAGGAAGACGATCAGCAGCGGCACGACGGCGGTCGTGGTCGCGGCCAGCTGAGCGGTCCAGAGCACGTTCTGGTATCCGTCGTCGTACTGGGTGAGGGCGAGCGGCAGCGTGAACAGGTCCTGACTCTTCAGGAACACCAGCGGCTCGAGGTAGAGGTTCCAGCTCTTGAGGAAGCTGAGGATCGCCACCGAGGCGATCGCCGGCCCGGCCAGCGGGAACGCGACGCGGCGGAGGGTGCCGAACACGCCCAGCCCGTCCAGACGCGCGGCCTCTTCCAGTTCCGTCGGCAACCCCAGGAAGAACTGGCGCATGATGAACGTGCACAGCACGCTCGGCCCACCGAAGACCGGGATGAGGATGAGCGGCCAGTGCGTGTCGAGCATCCCGACCTCGCTGGCCATGCGGAACAGCGGCACGATGGTCACCTCGGCCGGGATCATCAGACCGGCCAGGATGATGAAGAAGAGCACATTCGCGCCGCGGAAGCGGATGCGCGCGAAAGCGTATCCGGCGCACGCGCTGACCAGCACCGTCCCGATGGTCACGAGCGCGGCGATGTAGAGGCTGTTCCCGTACTGCTGCGCCAGCGGGGCCAGCGTGAACGCCTGCACGTACCCCTCGATGGTGGGGTTCTCGGGGAAGACCGAGGGTGGATTGCGGAAGATCTCGCTCGCCGGCTTGAAGCTCGCCGACACGAGCCACCACAGCGGCATCACGAACGGCAGCACCATGACGATCAGCAGCGCGTAGAGCGCGATACGGGTGCGCCACGGCGTCCACGCCGATGCGCGGCGCGCGGTCGCCTTGTTGCGATCAGACTTCATCGAACACCCACTTCTTGCGGCTCTGCCACTGCACGAAGGTCAGCAGCAGGATGAGCACGAACATGACGACGCCGAGCACACTCGCGTAGCCGAAGCTGCTGAATTCGAACGCCTGCTGGTACAGGTAGAACGCCAACACGGTGGTCGAGTTGCCGGGGCCGCCGCCGGTCATCACGTCGACGAGGGCGAAGACCTCCAGCGACCCGATGACGGTGATGATCGACACGAGCAGGATGGTCGGGCTGATCAGCGGCAGCGTGATGGAGAAGAAGATCCGCGGCGGCCGCGCGCCGTCGATCTGGGCGGCCTCCTTGAGCTCTGCCGGGACGCCCTGCAGCGCCGCGAGGAAGAGCACCATGTTGATGCCGACGCCTTTGAAGGTCTGCACGACGATGAGGGCGATCATGCTCGTGGTGGGCTCGCGCAGCCAGTTGGGTCCCTGGATGCCGACGATCTCGAGCAGGGCGTTCACGCCGCCGTCGGCCTGGAGCAGGAAACCCCAGACGATCGACCACGCCACGAGCGAGACGACGACGGGAGCGAAGAAGGCGGTCCGGAAGATGATGATCCCCGGCAGCTTCTGGTTCAGCAGGACCGCCAGCAGGAGTGCCAGCGAGATGTTGAACAGCACCAGGCCGATGGAGAACTGGGCGCTGGCGATCAGCGAGTCCACGAACGCGTCGTCGGTGGTCAGCCGGACGTAGTTGTCCAGCCCCACGAAGCGGAACTGCCCGGAGAGGACGTTCCAGTCGTTGAGGCTGAACCAGAACACCGCCAGGAGGGGGATGATCACGAGGATCAGCGCCCCCAGCAGCTGCGGGGCCACAAGGATGTACGCGGCGATCTGATCTTGTCTGCGGGCCAGGGGGGCCGCCGCGGGGCGGCGCCGCGCACGACGCGGCCCCGCGGCTGTGGTGGGAGATGCCAAGATGCGGTCAGCTTCCGAGGAGGGGCTGGATGCTCTCGCACACGTCGGAGAGCACCGCGGGAACGTCTGCGTCCGCCACCCACAGGTCGTCGAGCACGACGCGTGCCTTCTCGATGACCTCACCGGCGTTGGCGTGGGCGGGCAGGGTCTGGGCGCCGTCCACGGCGTCGATGACGACGGTCTCCAGCTGCTCCTGGGTGAGAAGCGGGTTCGACGCGGCGAGGACTTCGGCGTTCAGGGCGGACTCGCGCGGCGCCGGGAAGAACTGGCCGAGCTTGGCCGCGTTCTCCGGGTTGGTGAAGAACGCCAGGAAGTCCGCCGAGATCTCCGGGTGCGCACCCGCCGCCATGACACCGATACCGGCCTGACCGATCACGTCGACCTGCCCTTCCGGACCGGACGGCAGCGGCACGACCTCGAAGTCGAACGAGCCGTCCAGCGCACCGGCGCGGCTGATCTGGGTGACGGTCATCGCGGACTCCCCCGCGAAGAAGTCGGCCGAGGTCCCCGGGGCGGGAAGGGCCCCGTCGACGAAGATCGCGTCGTGGATCCACTCCATCGCCTCGACCATCTCGGGCGAGTCGAAGGTGCACTCGGTGCCGTCCTCGGACCACGGCGAGGCACCCCAGCTCGCCCAGATCGCGGTGAGGCGGTTCCAGTTCTGGTAGTCGAAGTCGCGCATGATCATGCCGTCGACCTCGCCGTCGGCCGCCACGGCGGTGGCGAGTCCGCGGGCCGCCTCCCAGTCCCAGGCGTCATCGGCGACCAGTTCGGAGGGAAGCGGCTGTCCGGCTTCGGCCACGATGTCGGTGTTCACGAAGACCGCCAGCGGGCTGTTGGAGAACGGGTAGGCGTAGAGCCCCTCATCGCTTCGCCACAGGTCCAGCGGTGCATCGAGGACGTCGTCGAAGTCGTAGTCCGCGTCGCCTTCCAGGGTGGGGGCGAGGTCGTAGAGGGCACCGCTCTCGACGAATTCCGGTCCGTTGGCCTCGAGGATCCACGCTAGGTCGGGCACCTGTCCGCCCGCGATGCGGGTGCGCAGGGCGGCGGTGTAGTCCGCCGCGGGGGTGGATTCGAAGGTCACCGAGCCGACCAGTTCCGGGTTCTCCTCGATGTACTCCGCGGCGATCTCGTCGAACAGCGCCAGGTGGTCCTCGTTGGTCGACCAGACGGTCATGGTGAGGTCGACGGGCTCGTCGGGAGCAGCGTCGCCCGACCCTCCCGAACAGCCGGCGAGGGTGAGAGCCGCGCAGGATGCGAGCGCCGCGAGAGGCAGGACACGGCCAGATTTCATGGATACTCCTTTGTAGTGATGAACTGACGTCGGTGGTGGGTGACCACCCTGCGCGTTATCGATAACGAGCTTAGGGTGCCGCTGCGCGCATGTCAACGCCACCCGGCGTGTCGCCGACCGTCCGGACGGTCAGGTGGCGACCGCTCGCGAGGTCGACACCGGGGCACCCGCGAGCGGATCCTCGAGCTGCATCTGCAGTGCCTGCAGCACCGCCCGGAGATCGTCGCGAAGTCCGGCACACGCGGGGTCGGCGGCGAGATTCGTCATCTCCCACGGGTCCGCGTCGAGATCGAAGAGCTGCTCGCGTCCGTGCTGCGGGTAGTCGACGAACTTGTGGCGTTTCGTGCGCACCAGCCGCTGCACGTGCCGATACGCGCCGAAGACCACGGCGCGCTCTTCGTGCGGCCGCCCCGCGACGGCGTCGGCGAGGCTCGCCATCTCCACGCCGGGCGGGGCGGCAACCCCGACCAGCTCGGCGATCGTGGCGTAGATGCTGCTCTGGTACACCAGCTCGTCCAGTCGTCGACCGGAGCGGACCCCGGGTCCGGCGAACAGCAGCGGCACGCGGATCGAGTGGTCGTAGGGGTTCTGCTTGCCCATCAGACCGTGCTCACCGAGGGCGAGGCCGTGATCCCCGGAGAACACCACGAGGGTGTCCTCGGCGACGCCCATCTCCTCGAGACGGTCGAGGATCCGGCCGATCTGCTCGTCCACATGGGAGAGGATCGCCAGGTACTCGCGGCGGTGCACTCGGATCATCTCGGGCGTGCGCGGGCGCGGCGTGAGCGTCTCGTCACGCACCTCGAGTTCGCCGTTGTCGAAGGGATGCTCCGGCCAGGCATTGGGCGGCACGAAGACCTCGTCCTCGTCGTACATGTCCAGGAATCGACGATGGGTCTGCCGCGGGTCGTGCGGCGCGTGGTACGCGATGTGGAGGAAGAACGGGCTCTGCTCGTGGGCATCCGCGGCCGCGCGCTCATCGAGGAACCCCAGCGCCGCATCCGTCCAGCGTTCGCTCGAGTGCTGCACCCCGCCGTCGGCGGTCGGCATCCAGTGGCCTCCCCGCGTCGTGTCGGCCGGGTCCCACGTGTTGCCCGGAGCGGGACGCTCGTACGCCTCGCCTCCGATCTCGCCGGAGTGCAGCATCGCCCCCGCCCAGGGGCCGACCTGGTCGTAGTCGGCTGCGAGCGCCTCTTCCTCGTTGTGCCACTTGCCCGTGAAGAACGTGCGGTAGCCCGCGTCCCCGAGCGTGCGGCCGAGTCGCTGCGCCGCCAGGAAACTCTCGCTCGCCCGGAAGAGGCTCATTCCGGTCAAGAGCATCTGACGGGCCGGCAGGCACACCGGCTGCATCTGCGACCCCTGGTTGAACGCGTGGGTGAAGACCGTCCCGCGGGCGGCGAGCCGGTCCAGATTCGGCGTGCGGCACCGCTCGCTCGTGAGCGCCCAATGGGTCATGTCGTCCATGAAGATCAGCACCACATGGGGCTGCTTCGCCGCCTCGTCGCGACCACTCGTTATCGATACCATCCCGGCCAACATAAGCCCCCGGAACCGGCCGGTCAAGCCCGGGCGTCAGCGCGCGAGCACCTCGCCGGACCCACGGGCGACGAGCGTCATCGGATTCACGACCCGCCGCGGCGCAGCCGAGAGGCCGTCCAGCCGCTCGAACAGCATCTCCGCCGCGCGGCGCCCCATCTCCGCCGGATCCTGCGTCACAACGGTGATCGCGGGGTCGAACACCTCGGCCAGCTCGAAATCGTCGATCCCCACCAGAGCCAGTCCGCGCAGCCGCGAGCCGAGCGCGCGAATCGCCCCGACCGTCATCCGGTTGTTCGTCGCGAACACCGCCGTCGGAGGGTCGGGGAGCGTGAGCAATCGCGCCATGGCCTCGGCCGCACTCGTCGCCGACGAGCCTCCGGCGACGATGAGGGTCGGATCGAGTTCCACCCCGGCCGCGGCGAGCGCGGAGCGGTGCCCGGCCAGGCGTCCGGACAGGGTGTCCGACGTGGCACGGGCGTCATCGACGGTCGCCGAACCGCCGTAGGCGATCACGCCGATGCGGCGGTGGCCGTGCGCGAGGAGATGCTCGGTGGCCATCTTCCCGCCCGCGACATTGTCCGCCAGCACGACGTCGACGTCGTCCCGGCCGGATGATCGACCGAGGAGCACCATCGGCCGATCCACGGCGGGCCCCCTCGGATCCGGCCCACTGCCCTCGGCGCTCGGATACAGCAGCAGCCCGTCGACGTTCCGGGCCAGCAGCGCTTCGACGAGGTCGCTTTCGCTCCCCGGCCCCGAGTCCCCGCTCGTGATCACCAGCACGGCGCCGCGCTCGGTCGCCACCCCCTGCGCCGCTTCGGCCACCGTGGCGAACAGCGGGTCTGCGAGATGGTCGACGACCATCCCGATGGTCGGCAGAACGGTTCCCTGACGCAGCGCGCTCGCGGCGCGGTTCATCCGGTAGCCGGTCTCGACCACCGCCGCCTGGATGCGCTCCGCCACATCGGCCGGGGGCTTCTGCTTTCCGTTGAGGATGCGCGAGACCGACATGCGGCTCATGCCGACGATATCGGCGATGTCCTGGAGCGTCGCCTGACGCCGTTGTTCAGCCCCCATGACCCTCGATGGTAGACCCAGGCCGACCGATCGAGTGGGAGCGTTCCCGTCAGGCGACGCGCGCCGGCACGATGCTCACACCTCGCCCACCCGCACGAGCATCTTGCCCGTGTTGGCGCCGCGCATCATGTCGAGGAAGGCGTCGACGGTACGGTCGATGCCGTCGTAGACGGTCTCGTCGTAGGCGATTCGGCCGTCGGCGAACCAGCCGCTCATCTTCTCCTGGAACTCCGGAGCCAGGTGCAGCCACGACCCCAGGGTGAACCCCTGGAGCGTCAGAGACCGCGTGATGATGTTCGACATGTTGTCGGGCCCCGGCGTGCGCTCGGTGGAGTTGTACACCGAAATGGCACCGCACAGCGCCGCGCGGCCGCCGTCGTTGAACGCGGCGAGGGCGGCTTCGAGGTGGTCGCCGCCGACGTTGTCGAAGAACACGTCGATGCCCGCGGGAGCCGCGTCGGCGAGCTGGGCGCGCACATCTCCCTGCTTGTAGTCGAACGCGGCGTCATAGCCGTACTTCTCCGTCAGCAGCGCGACCTTCTCGGCAGATCCGGCCGACCCGATCACCCGGCCGGCACCGAGCAGCTTCGCGACCTGTCCGACGGCGGTGCCGACCGCGCCGGCCGCCCCCGAGACGAAGACGGTGTCGCCCTCCTTCACACCCGCGATGGCGGTGAGGCCGACATAGGCGGTGAGACCCGTCATCCCGAGGATGTGCAGACGCAGCGACAGCGGCAGCCCCGGGGTCTCCGGAACGACGCGGAAGGTCGACGCGTCGGCCTGCACGGCGTCGCTCCACCCGTGCTGATGCAGCACGGTCGCCCCGACCGGAACCTCGGACACGGTCGACTCGACGACGCGACCGACGGCCCCGCCCGCGATCGTCTGGCCGATCTCGTAGGGCGCGACGTAGCTGCGCGCGTCGCTCATGCGCCCTCGCATGTACGGATCGACCGACACGAAGGCGTTCCGGACTCGCACCTGCCCCGGCTCCAGGTCCGGGTGGACCACCTCGACGGTCTCGAAGTCGTCGTGGGTCGGCCAGCCGGTCGGGCGGGCGGCGAGACGGATCTGCGTGCTGCGGAAGTCGGCCATGCGGGTGTCCTCCTCGGGATGCGCGGATCGCGCGCATCGGTTTTTCTGGGATGAGCGTTCCACAATATAGTGGAACGGACAGTTCAGAAAATCCTGCGGAGGGAGCGCGGACTCATGGGCAGAACGGCGTCCTTCGAGCGCGAGGCGGTCGTGCGCGCCGCGCGCGGGGTGTTCTGGCGCGAAGGCTTCGAGTCGGCCGCGGTCCCCGACCTCGAGCGCGCGACCGGACTCGGCCGCTCGAGCCTGTACCACGCGTTCGGATCGAAGCGCGGCCTGTTCGACGCCGCCGTGCAGAGCTACCTCGACGAGATCGTCCGCCCCCGCCTGCGCCCGCTGCAGCACGAGCCGGTGCCGGCGGCCGCGCTCGCCGACTATCTCGCGGGACTCGCACAGGCCATCACACGGGCCGACACGCGCGACACGGCGCACGGCTGCCTGCTCATCAACGCCGCCGGCTCGCCGCTGGCCCACGATCCCGAGCTCGCGAAGGTCATCACCGCGTACCGCGCCGAACTGCGGGACGCCGTCGATCGCGGCATCCGCGCGCGCCGCCCCCACGACGCCCCCGCCGAACGCGAACGCACCGCCTCCACGGTGACGGGTCTGGTCGTCGGTTCCTACGCCCTCGCACGCATCGCCCCGGACGAGGCGGTCCGCCTCCTCCACACGGCCCGCAGCCTGGTGGTCTGAACGGTCGTCGGAGGTTCCCGCAGGATCCACCGAGCGGATACGCGATCGTTCCGCGCGGAAGCACCCGGTCGCTAGCATCGGACCCGAGCGGATGCAGGGGTGCGGGGACCGCTCGAGCCGTCACTCGATCTTGGGGGGTCACACGGATGCATGCACGCCGGTCACGTCACCGCACACGAGTCCTCACGCCCTGGTACCGGCAAGAGGTGGGTGGCCTCCCCGTCTGGGCGATGCTGGTCATCGCCGCGGGCGCCGCGGGCCTCATCGCGTTCACCGTGATGAACATGCCCGCGTAGCCGACCGCGGCGTTTGCCGCGCGTTCACCTCCGACGCGCACTGTGGCGGGGTCGAAGGGACCCCCATGACGCACATCGTCGCCGTCGGCGGAAGCGACGCCGGCATCTCCGCCGCGTTGCGCGCCCGCGAGCTCGATCCCGACGTCGACGTGACCGTCGTCGTCGCGGACGCCTACCCGAACTACTCCATCTGCGGCATCCCCTACTACTTCTCCGGCGACGTCCGCCGCTGGCAGGCGCTCGCCCACCGCTCCCACGCCGAGCTCGAAGCCACCGGCATGCGACTGCGCCTGGACACCCGCGCCACGGCCATCGACGTCGCGGAACGGCGGCTGACGGTCACCGACCGCGCGGGCGAATCGACCATCGCCTACGACGAACTCGTCGTCGGCACCGGCGCTCTCCCCTCCTTCGCCGGGATCGCCGGGCTCGATGCGCTCGGTCCGGGCGACGGCGTCCACGTCATCCACTCCATGGGCGACACCTTCGCCCTCGACGCCGACTTGGAACGCCGCTCGCCGGGCTCCGCGATCATCATCGGCGCCGGCTACGTCGGTCTCGAGATGGCCGAGGGATTCCGCGGACGCGGCATGCGCGTCACGCAGCTGCAGCGCGGACCCGAAGTGCTCTCGACGCTCGACCCCGAGCTGGCGGTCACGGTCCGTGAGGAGCTCGAGACCCACGGCGTCGAGGTCCACACCGGCACGTCGGTGCGAAGCGTCGAGAAGACCGACTCGGGCCTGGTCGTCCACGCCGAGCGAGGCTGCCGGGCCGTCACCCACGCCGCCGACCTCGTCCTCGCCGTGGTCGGCGTCCGCCCCAACACGTTCTTGCTCGAAGCCGCCGGCGCCCGCCTCGGGCACGGTCGCGCAGTCATCGTGGACGAGCACATGCGCACCGGGCTGCCCCACGTGTTCGCCGCGGGGGACGGGGTCATCACCCACCACCGACTGCTCGGCACCACCTACCTCCCGCTCGGCACGACCGCCCACAAGCAGGGCCGGATCGCGGGGGAGAACGCCCTCGGCGGCACCGCCCGGTTCGCCGGCTCCGTGGGCACCCAGGTCGTCAAGGTCTTCGACGTCGTGGCTGCGCGCACGGGCCTCCGGCACCACGAGGCGGCGGGAGCGGGGTTCCGCCCCGCGACCACCGCCGCGTCCGCCGACGACCACAAGCGGTATTACCCGGGCGCACAGCCGATCGACATCCGGGTCACCGGCGACCGCGACACCGGCCGCCTCCTCGGCGCCCAGCTGGCCGGACGCTTGGGCACCGAGACCGCCAAGCGGGTCGACACCTTCGCCACGGCGCTGTACGCCGGCCTCACCGTCGATCAGGTCGCTGAACTCGACCTGTCCTACACCCCACCGCTCGGCTCCCCGTGGGATGCCGTGCAGATCGCCACCCAGGCGTGGTCGCGAGAGCACGCCGCACATCCCTTGGAGGTCGCGCCGTGAGCCACGAGCGCCCCGTCGTCCTGTTCATCTGCACGCACAATGCGGGCCGTTCGCAGCTCGGCGCCCACCTGTTGGATCACCTGGCCGGCGGCCGGTACGACGCGACCTCGGCGGGTGTCGCCCCGGGTGAGGCCATCAACCCGGAGGTCGCCGAGGCCCTGGGAGAACTCGGGATCGACACCTCGGCGGCCGCGCCGCGGCCGGTGACCCCCGAGCTGCTCACGAACGCCGACGCGGTCGTGACGATGAAGCCCGGACTCGCCCTCCCCGGCGACGTCCCCGGCGAGCTGATCGAGTGGGAGTTCCCCAACCCGGAGTCGTGGGGCATCGAAGGGGTGCGTGACCTGCGCGACCGCATCCGCGCCGCCATCGAGGACCGCTTCGTCTGACCCGGCGCCGGACGGGCTCCTCGTCAGTCCGACAGCGGACCGCGGGTGTGTTCGAAGATCAGGCTGGTGCTCGTGGCGGCCACGATCGGCTGCGTCGACAGGTGGTCGGTGACGAAGTCGCGCAGGTCGTGGCGGGTGCGGCCACGGTAGTGGATGACGAAATCCTCGGCGCCGGCGAGATAGAAGAACTGCGCGACGTCGGGGTGGTCGGCCACCTGCTCCGCGAAGGCGGTCAACTGTGCGCGCGCACCGGGACGGATCCGCACCGAGACCAGCGCCTCGGTGTCGTAGCCGAGCGCCGCAGGGTTCACATCGATCGTGAAGCGTCGGATCACACCCGACGCGACCAGCCGCGTCACGCGCGCATGGACGGTCGAGGCGGCGAGCCCCACGGCACCGGCGAGTCGACTGAGCGGCATGCGGGCATCCCGACGCAGCTCATCGAGCAGCCGGCCGTCGACGTCGTCGATCGAAGCCTGAGCCGGTGAATCCCGCATACGCCGATGATACGTCGATGCCAACGCCTCGTGAGCAATGATTCTTCGAGAGATCTTGCCAGCTCGCCGCAGAATCTGTGACCGTGACGGCACGCGGCGTGCGTCGCACGCGGCGGCGGAGAGGAGACGCAGATGATCGTCGGAGTGCCCACCGAGGTCAAGGACAGCGAGCTGCGGGTCGGGATGACCCCGGTCGGCGTGCGCGAGCTGCGTGACCGCGGTCACACCGTGCTCGTTCAAGCCGGCGCCGGCGTCGGGTCCGGCTTCCAGGACGACGACTACCGCGCGGCCGGGGCGCGCATCGCCCCCTCCGCGGAGACCACGTGGGGCGAGGCGGACCTCATCGTGAAGGTCAAGGAGCCGGTCGCGTCGGAGTTCCCGCACCTTCGCGGGGACCTCACACTCTTCGCCTACCTCCACCTCGCCGCCGTTCCCCGCCTCACACGCGCGCTCCTGGATGCGGGAACGACCGCGATCGCCTACGAGACCGTCCAGCTGCCGGACCGATCACTGCCCCTCCTGGCACCCATGAGCGAGATCGCCGGACGCCTGTCGGTGCAGGCCGGTGCCCACCACCTGATGGCCCCGGGCGGCGGCCGCGGGATCCTCCCCGGCGGGGTGCCGGGCACCCCGCGTGCGAGCGTCGTGGTGATCGGCGGCGGTGTCGCCGGCACGAACGCCGCCGAGATGGCCGTCGGTCTGGGAGCCCACGTCACCGTGATCGACACGTCGCTTCCCCGCCTGCGCCAGCTCGACGAGCGCTTCGCCGGCCGGGTGGACACCCGGGTCTCGACCCGCACCGCGATCGCCGAGGCGGTCGCCGGCGCCGATCTCGTCATCGGATCGGTCCTGATCCCCGGAGCCGCCGCCCCCAAGCTCGTCACCCTCGACATGGTCGAGGGGATGCGTCCGGGGTCGGTCCTCGTCGACATCGCCGTCGACCAGGGCGGGTGCTTCGAGGGGACCCGGCCGACCACCTACAGCGACCCCACCTACCGGGTCCACGGATCGGTGTATTACGCGGTGGCCAATATGCCCGGCGCCGTGCCGCTCACCTCGACCCTCGCCCTCACCAACGCCACCCTCCCGTTCACGCTGGCGCTGGCCGAGGGGGCCGATGCCGCGCTCGACCGGGATGCCGCACTGCGCGCGGGCCTCTCGACCGCGAACGGCGAGGTCGTCGACCCCCGCATCACGCCCTGACCCCACCGAGTCCGCCCCCTCCACACACCGTGTCCCCATCTCTGCGGTCATCGCACCGCAGACCGACAGAAAGTGGGACATGCGACGGGTCTCTCCCCACACCGTGTCCCCATTTCTGCGGTCATCGCACCGCAGACCGACAGAAAGTGGGACATGCGCGCGGCGGAAAGCTGAACGACCGGTCATCTTTACGTGACGGTGACCTTGCGTCACACGAGGGAAACACGGTGCTGGAAAAGTCGCGAACACCCCCGATCTGGACGCGCCGACGCGAGACGGCGCATCCCCGTGCGCCGGCGAGTCCGAACTTTCCCCCGAAAGGACTTGCACGCGCATGCATGCAACCCCCATCCGTCCGCGAATGCGCACCCGCGCCCTCGCCGCGGCGGCCACCGCCCTTGCCCTGTTCGGCGGGTCGATCGCGCTCGCACCCGCTGCCAACGCCGCTCCCCCCGAGACCGGGGCGATCACCCTGGACGCCCCGGCCACCGTCGACGCCGGCGACACCGTCGAGGTCGTCGCCGAAGCCCCCGCCGCGACCGACCTCTACGCCTACACCCTCACCGTCGACTTCGACCCCGCCGTCGTCGAGTTCGACTCCGCCGCGACGTCGCACACCACCGACGGGTACGACGCGGTCAGCGAAGACACCGGCTCGGTGGAGTTCACCCACACGCGCCTGGGCACCTCGCCGGGACTCACCGGCGAGACCACCCTCGTCACCTTCACCTTCACGGCGCAGGGCGCCGGCACGGTGGAGTTCGCCCTCAGCGAGGCCACCTTCGTCAGCTCCACCGACGAGACCCTCGACCTCGCCGCGGCCGTGACGGCCAGCACCGAGGTGACCGCCGCGGTCGACCCGACCCCGACACCGACCTCCACAGCCACGACCGAGCCCACGCCGGACCCGACCGAGACCGGCACCCCCGCCGACGAGGAGACCGACTCCGCCACCGGCGACCTCGCGAACACCGGCTCCGACGCGTCCGTGTGGACCATCGTCGCCGCTTTCGCCGCCGCCCTGGCCGCGTTCGGTGTCGTGCTCGTCCTGCGTCGTCGGGCGGTGAACCGATGACCGCCCGCATCCGCCTCGACGGCGCCCCCTCGGCATCCCACTCCTGGAGGAAGACCCCGGTGAAGACCACCACCCGCACCATCGCCGTCGCGGCGATCGTCGGCACCGCCGCGGCGACGGCCATCTCCGTCCCCGCCACGGCGGCGACCGAGGTCGACGCGCCGCTGCTCATGCCGTATTACACCGACCTCGACCTCACCGGTGACGCGCAGGTGACCACGGCCGACCTCGACGTCGCCGCCGCCGCGATCGGCACGGCCTCGACCGACGCCGGCTGGGCCGATGTGAGCGTCATCGACGTCGACGAGGACGGCGAGATCACCGTCGTCGACATCGCCGGGCTCTCCCAGCGCATGGTCTACGACGACGGCCCGTTCGACCTGATCGAGGCCGACGTCATCGAGATGCAGGCGGCCATGAACGCCGGCGTCACGACCTCTGTCGAGATCACCCAGGCCTACCTCGACCGCATCGCCGCGTACGACACCGTCGCTCAGGGCGAGGGCGAGCGCGCGCTGAACTCGATCATCAACACCAGTGACGTCGCCCTCGACGCGGCTGCCGCCGCGGACGCGGAACGTGCGGCCGAAGGCATGACCTCCATGCTCCTGGGCGTGCCGATCGCGCTGAAGGACAACTACAACACGTACGACATGCCCACCACCGCCGGTTGCGGCTGCTGGGACGACAACCAGACCGACAGCGACGCGACCATGGTCGAAGGCCTGCGCGACGCGGGCGCGATCATTCTCGCCAAGGCGAGCCTGGACGAGTTCGCCTACGGATTCCGGTCGGAGTTCTCCGCCTATCAGGACGCCGGCGAGTCGACCTACATCGCCTCGCCGTACTTCACGAACGAGACCGCGGGCGGTTCCTCCGGCGGTACGGGTGCGGCGATCGCGGCCAACCTCGCGGGCATCGGGTTCGGCACCGACACCGGCGGCTCGATCCGTGTGCCCTCGTCGTACAACGCCCTCGTCGGCATCCGTCCGACCGTGGGACTGTCCAGCCGTGACGGCATCGTGCCGCTCGCGCTGAGCCAGGACACCGGTGGACCCATGGCCCGCTCGGTGCTCGATGCGGCCGTGGCCCTCGACGCCACGATCGGCGTCGACGACGGTGACCCGATCACCGCGAACCAGGCCGGCCTCACGCCCGAGTCGTACACCGCGTCCCTCGACCCGGAGGCGCTGGACGGCGCCCGCATCGGGTACATCCCGGTGATGGTCGATCCGACCCCGGCCGACCCGGAGCGATACTCGGCCGACCCGACGACCGTGCGCCTGTTCGACCAGACGGTCGCGACGATGGAGGCGGAAGGCGCCACGGTTGTCGAGCTCGAGCAGCCGGAGTGGTTCCTCGACCTCGTCAATGAACAGAGCGGCTCCACGGATGAGTTCCGTCACGACCTCGAGGAGTACGTCGACGCGTACCTCGCCCCCGAGGTCACCGCCCGCACGATCCCCGAGATCGTCGAGAGCGGACGGTTCGTGACCTCTCGCGAGCGCACCTACAACACCCGCGCGGCGATCACCGAGGAGCAGTACGAGGCATGGGCGGGCCCCGAGGGATCGCACACCACGATCCTCGCGCAGGGCAAGATCGACATGCACGCCCTGCTCGACGAGTACGACCTCGACGCGATCATGTACCCGTCGGGCACGCCGTACGGCACCCAGTGGCGGAACCTCCGCCTGAGCCCCAACACGGGCATGCCGACGGTCACGCTCCCGATGGGCCAGTCCATCGAGGGCGAAGATCTCCCCGGCGCCAACGTCAACATCGAGATCCTCGGTCGCGACTACGACGAGGAGACGATCCTCGGCCTGGCCTACTCGTTCGAGCAGGCCACCGAGTACCGCACCACCCCGGCGCTCTACCCCGCACTGGACTGAGCCGCCCCTTCCACGAGGCCCTCGACCCACCGGTCGGGGGCCTCGTGCCGTGCCAGGTCGCGCCCTCGCCGTTCGCTAGCCTGGCGTGCGTGGACCCGACCGAGCGACCCGGACGCGAGGGCGACCCGGCGCGCGCCGGACTGATGGTCCTCCTCGCGGCCGTCGCCGCGGCGGGGCTGGCGACGGGCTTCGTCGGCGGCGCGTTCCGCTGGGTCCTCGATCGGGCCACGGAGCTGCGCGGGCACATCGTCACGTGGGCGCTGGAGACCCCGGCCGGGTGGATCGCCGCGGTGCTGTTGACCGCGCTCGCGGCGGCCACCGCCGCGGCGATCGTGCGCATGTCGCCGCGGTCGGCCGGCAGCGGCATCCAGGATGTCGAGGCCGTCGTCCGCGGGGAGGTCGCCCCGCCCCGGCTCGACGTCATCCCCGCCCGCTTCGTCGGCGGCGCCCTGGCCATCGGGAGTGGTCTCGTCCTCGGTCGGGAAGGCCCGACGGTGCACATGGGGGCGGCGCTCGGCGCCGCCGCCGCCGAGGCTGCGCGGCGGGACGACGCCGACGTGCGCATCGCGCAGACGGCGTTGTCGGGGGCAGGGCTCGCCGTGGCGTTCAACGCCCCGATCGGCGGCGCGCTGTTCGTGTTCGAAGAGGTGACCCACCGGCTGAGCACGCGCCTCATGCTCGCAACGCTCGTGGCCGTCGGTGTCGCGGTGGCATGCGCCCGGATCATCATCGGCAACTCCCCCGACTTCGCCGTCGTCGACCTCGCGGAAGCCCCCCTCCACACCCTGCCGCTGTTCGTCGCGTTCGGCGTCACCCTCGGACTGCTCGGCGCCGCGTATTCCTCGGTCGTGGTCGGGTGCCTCACGCTCGCTCATCGCCTGCGGCGCATCCCGCCGACGGTGCGCGCGGCCGTCGTCGGTGCGGTGGTCGGGGCAGCTCTGCTCTACGATCCGCTCACGGTCTCGGGCGGGGACGCCCTCACCCAGCTCCTGCTCCACGGACAGAGCGTGGCCCTCCCCGTCGTCCTCACCTATCTCGTCATCCGCTTCTTCGCCGGGCCACTCTCGTACGCGGCGGGCACCCCGGGCGGCCTGTTCGCACCCCTGCTGGCTCTCGGTGCCCTCGCGGGCCTGGCCTTCGTCCAGACGGTGGAGGGCTTCTGGCCAGGCTGGGGAGCGGACCTCGCGCTGATGTTCGTGCTGGTCGGCATGTCGACCCTGTTCGCCGCCGTCGTCCGCGCTCCGCTGACGGGCATCGTCTTGGTCGTCGAGATGACGGCCGTTACCTCTGCCGTCATTCCCATGATCGCCGCCGGAGCCGCTGCGGTCCTGACCGCGACGGCGCTGCGCAGTCGCCCGGTCTACGACCGGCTGCGCGAGATCATGCTCACCGGCAAGCCCTGACGACGCCGCAGCCGTGCTCGATCAGCCGGCCAGCAGCTCCGCGACCCGTGTGCGCAACGCGCGCGGCAGAAACGGCTTGACGAGGTAGTCGTCGGCGCCCGCGGCCATCGCCCGCTCGCGATCCTCGTCGGCGCGACGCGCCGTGAGCATGACGATGCGCGTCGACGCGAAATCCTCGTCCGAGCGCAACTCTTCGCAGACTTCGATACCGGTCTTCACCGGCATCATCCAGTCCAGCAGCACCAGGTCCGGGTGCTCGGCGCGGGCGAGCTGCAGACCCTCTCCCCCGTCGCGGCCGACCCGGATGTCGTAACCGTCGCGGGCGAGCACATCGCGGACGAGCGACGCGACATCCTCATCGTCCTCGACGATCAGCACCTGGGCCACGTGGCACCTCCAGCTCCCAGATCGGTGTCATCCCAATGTAGTCAGCCCTCCGCGATTCGCGCAGTACCCGATGCGCCCTTGCATCAATACCACGCGTGCCCCATACTCGCCGCTAGTCTCGGACGCGTGACCCCCGACGAGCGCCCCCCGCGCTCGCGACCGGATCGCACGCCCATCTGGCTGTGGATCCTGGGGCCGGTCGGCATCCTTGCGCTGGCGCTGATCGGTGTGTCGTTCTCGGTCCCCGGGATCGAATTGGCGGTCTGGTGGCCCGCGGCCGGGTTCGCGGCATGGTTCGCGTTGCGGGCGGCACCCCGCCACCGGTGGATCGCCGTGCTCGCGATCTTCATCGTCACCACGACGGCCAACGCCCTGCCGGGGCGCGACCTCCTGCTGTGTGCGGCGTATGGGCTGGCCAACGCACTCGAAGCGGCGGTCATCGTCACACTGTTGGCGCGCCGCACCCGCCTGTTCGCCCGCCGCGCGCACCTCATCACGCGGGCCGGACGCGGTTTCGTGCTCGACACCGCCAACAACGCCCTCTACTTCGTGCTCGCCGCCGCCCTCGGGTGCGTCGCCAGCGCCGTCGTGATCGGTGCTGCCGGTGCGGTCTTCTCCACGGGTTTCACACCGCTCACGGGGCTCTTCGTCGCCGCATCACACTGCGCCGCGGTCCTCCTCATCGCCCCGTTCGCGCTGCTCCCCCCGCCGCTGGCGACCCGGATCCACGCCATCGAGGTGACCGCGCAGACGCTCCTCCTGGTCGGGATGATCGTCATCACCTTCTCGCCGTTGACGAACCTGCCCGGCGCCTTCCTGATCTTCGGCCTGTTCACCTGGGCGGTGCTGCGGTTCCCGATCCGCATCGTCTACCCCCAGGCGCTCGCCACCGCCGTCGCGGTACTCGTCCTCACCGTCCTCGGCCAGGGTGCCTTCGCCGACCGGAGCTCCACCCCCCTGGAGACCGCCGCGGTGACGGTGATCTTCATGACCTCCCTCGCCGTCTTCAGCGTGCTGCTCACCTCCGCGCGCTACGAGACATTGGCGAACGCGACGGCGGCCCTCGAGCTGACACGCGTGCAGGCCGCCGCCGAACGCGAGCGGGCCGCTGCCCTGAGCGAGCGACTCGAACTCGAACGGCAGCGGCAGGACTTCGTGGCCACGACCAGTCACGAACTGCGCACACCGATCACGAGCATCCTCGGGTACAGCGAGCTTCTGCAGGAGTCGGAGTTTCCCCCTCCCGAACGCGACTGGGTCGAGGTGATCCACCGCAATGCCGCGCGCCTCGGCGACCTGGTCGAAGACCTCCTCTCCCTCGGTCACGGCGACGCCGAACCGGCGGCACTGACCCCCGTCGAGCTGGCCGCCGCGGACCTGGCCTCCGACGTCGTGAGCACCCACGACCCCCTGGCGATGACCCGGCAGGTCGACCTCGGCCACCGCATCGCTTCCGATGCGGTGTTCGTGGCCGACCGCAGCGATGCCGTGCGGGCGCTCGGGAATCTGGTGTCGAACGCCGTCAAGTTCACCCCGCAGGGCGGAACCGTGCTGGTCGAAGCGGAACGCGACGGCGGGTTCGTGGTGTTCACCGTCACCGACACCGGCCCGGGGATGTCACCGGCGACCCTGGCGCGCGCATTCGACCGGTTCTACCGCGCACCGGACGCCGAGACGCAGAACACCCCCGGCACCGGCCTCGGGCTGGCGATCGTCCGAGAACTGGCCGAGCGCAACGGCGGCAGTGTGACCATCGACTCGCCGCGTCACGGCGGGCTGCGCTCGAGGCTGGTCTTCCGCGCGGCGCCGCCACCGGTCGTCCCGTAGGTCACGTGCGCCGGGCGACCGAGGCACGCCGCGACCCGGACGGCTCAGCGCACCGCGATCGTCGGCGAGGTCGGGTCCGCGAGCACCGCCGTCGAGACCGACCCGAGGAAGAACCGTGCGAGCGCACCCCGGCCGTGCGTTCCGACGACGAGCAGGGTCGCCTCACGGGCGAGGTCGGTCAACAGCTGCGCGGCGTCGGCCTCCTCGACCCGCACGTGCACGTCCAAGGTCGGATGGGCTGCGCGCACCGGTTCGAGAGCGCGCTCGATACGCTCGGTCGCGACCGGCGCGAGGTCGACGGGGTACAGGCCCGCCGGATCGACTGACCCGATCAGATAGTCCCCGCTCCCGGTGAGGTCGCCCGGCATCGGTGCCGGCAGCCACGCGCTCGCGGCGATCAACGGCTGCCCCTGCCGCGCCGCTTCGTCAGCGGCGAAGGCGACGGCCGCGGGCGTCACATCGGAATCGTCGATTCCCACGACCACCCCCTGACGACCGACCGACCCGGCAGCGGGGATGACCGCGACGGCGGCATGCGCCCCGGAGACGATGTGGCGCACCAGAGCACCATGATGGTCTGCGTGATCGTGCCCGATGACGATGAGTTCGACCGTGTCGGAGGCCTCGACGAGCCGGTGCGCGAGGTCGCCGCGCACGATTCGCGTCTCGACCGCGATGTCGACCCCCGTTCGCGCGACGATCTCCGCCACCCGGGCGCCCTCCGCGTCGAGCAGGATCCGCGCGGTGGGCACCGCCTCATCGTCGCGGTCCTCCGGCGACGCAGCCACCAACGTCACGTGCGCGTCTCGGTCCACCGCGCGCGCCGCCGCCCACGCAACCGCGTACTCGGTCGACGCCGACTCGGTCACGGCCACGACGATGCGTTCGGGCATGAGTCCCCCTCCGCGCCGCGCCGACGCGCAGCATCACGCCGATGCTACCGAGGGCCTCCCATCCCGCACACCCGGTGCGTGGGAGACTTGTCGACATGGATGGGCTGGAGAACGCCGCCGAGCAGCTCGAACGACTGATCGGCGATCCCCTGGCGGGCGCCGCGCGCGGGACGGCGACGGTGCTCACGGCGTCTGCGCCCGAGGGGCGGAGCCGCTATCAGGAGTGCCGCATCACGCTGCGCGCCGAAGCCGAGGGCCTGGAGCCGGCGGTGGTGGAGACGGCCGTGGTGGTCGACCGGAGGCACTGGCCGCGCGCGGGCATCGTGCTCCCCGCACGCATCTCCCGCACGCATCCCGGCACCGTGGACGTCACGTGGGACGCCCTGGCGCGTTAGGCGATCACCGCCGGCGGTGACGCGGTCGCCGTGTCGACGTCGAAGGGGATCACCGCGTCGAGGTCGACCGTGAGGCCCGCCGTCGAGCTGGCGCGATTGGCCAACTCACTCAGCGTGGGCGCGTGCAGCGGTTCGGGTTCTTTCGAGCCGAAGACGAAACGCAACGGAATCGACGGCTCGATCCACAGCGTCGAACGCCCGCCCTCGTCACCGGCGGCGTTGCGCCACGAGAGGGTGAAGCTCTCGTGGCGACGGAGCTTGGTGGCGATGACGACTTTGAGGTGCGCGAGCAGACGATCGGGGAATTCGATCGGATCCGGCAGATTGCCGTAGTACAGGTGGCCCATGGGATGACATCCCTTCGCCCCGCGGAGGTTGCAGAGACCGGCAACGCGAGGACTGACGCCGATAACTGCACATTACCCCGCACCGCCGACACTTCAAGGCGGGGCACCCCTTCCGTCGATGAGAAGGGTCTCACGCACGGAGACAGCGTGGCGTGTGCCGATCCGGACACCGCGCAGGACGGAGTCCGGCAGGCCGAGTCCGGGCAGGACAGTGGCCCCGGCACTGGGGTCGCCGGGGCCACTCTTCCGCTTTCGAATGGAGCGGTCGGATACCCGAAATCCGCCGGTCCGCATCAGCGGGGAGATGCGTGTCTGCGACGATACGCGTGCAGATCCGAAACCGTCTGTCCGCCGTTCGGGGGACACAGCCGCCCGATCCGCGGAATCGCGCGGTTCGCGTGCCTCATCATGAGAGAAGTCTCACCCCATGGCGGGGTCGCGGCGGGTCACCGCGCTGCGCCAGACCACGGTGTTGCGCTCGCCTCGATCGGTCTCCCATGCCACCGCGACGACCCGGTCGTTCCACCCCGTCGCCCACCCCGCCACGCGCTCGGCCGCACGATGCGGCCACGTCACCCACGCCCACACGGGCACGCGAGTCGCCGCCCATCGCATCGGGTCAGCACCGTAGGCATCGGCCGGCAGCGTGCACGGTGCGACATTCGCGAGGACGAGCTGCATCATCTCGTCGCTGACCTTCGTACTTCCCACCGGCCGACCCTCCTCCGGCCGTGCCACGACGCTAGCCGCGGCCCCCGACAGCGCCGGCTCGCGTGCTAGCGTGCGGGCCATGCACACGAGCGGCGCGGGTCTCGTCGCCCGGGTGCGATCCGCCGCCGTCGGTTCCACCCCCACCTCGTCCTCGTCGCAGCGCACGTACCGCTACCTTCGCATCGGCGCTGCCGCGACGGTGCTGGCGATCTTCACCGCGATCGGCGTCGCCTCCCTGTCCGTCGGCATCCTGCCGTCGGTGAGCGCGTACTACTTCTCCCCCGCCAGGGATGCGTTCGTCGGGTCGCTCATCGCCGCGTCGCTCGCACTGTTCGCCCTGTCCGGCCACGGCCTGTCCCGCGCCCTGCTCGACGCCGCCGCCCTCTTCGCCCCGCTCATCGCCCTCGTCCCGACCGCATCGGACGCGATCGAGGTCGACGGGTCCGGTGCGAGCGCCGTCGACCTCACGACGTCGGTCGCGACCTACCTCATCGTGGGGGCGGCGGTGCTCGCGGTCGCCGTCGCGTTGGCGGTGACCGATCAGACCGACGCGGTCGCCGCGGGCGCGAGTCTCGCGGTCGCCGCAGCGACGCTCCTTGCGGTCGCGGCCTCCTGGTGGCTCGCCCCCGCGTGGTTCACCCGCTGGGCGCACCCCGTCGCGACCGTGGTGTTCTTCTCCCTCATCGCCGGCGTCGCCGTTCTGGCCGCGCTCACCCCGGCCGACCCCGCCGCCCCCTGGCTGCGACGCGCCTACATCGCCATCGCCGCCCTGCTGCTCTCGGTCGGGATCGTCTATGCCGTGGTCGCGCTGACCGGCGTCGACATCGATGTGCCTCTGGTCCTCCTGTGCGAAGTCGCCGCGCTCGCTCTGTTCATGGCGTTCTGGATCCTGCAGACCGTGCAGCACTGGACGGATCACGACCCCGCTCTCAGAGCCTGATCGAACGATGCATCGATGTATCTCTGAGACACGTGCACAGCCCGACCAGGCAAGCGCAAGGCGAGCGCAAGGAATGTGAGACAATTCACCCACGCCGCAGATCGGGGACGCGGCGTGCTTACGATCGTGACATCCAGCGGGGGAGGCGAGACATGACGAAAGCCGACCGTCGCACAGCGGTGATCATCGAGGACGACCCGGATATGCGAGCCGTCATCGTCGAGGTGTTCGAGGGCGCCGGTTTCGACACCGTCGCGGTCGCCGACGGCGAACAGGGTGTGCACGAGGTCGTCGAGCGCGACCCGGATGCCATCACGATCGACATCTCCATCCCGGGCATCGACGGTTTCGAGGCGGCGCGGCGCATCCGTGCCGCCAGCGACGCGTACATGTTCATCATCTCCGGCCGATCCGACGAAGTCGACGCCGTGCTCGGGCTGAGCGCGGGGGCCGACGACTACATCACGAAACCCTTCCGCCCCCGCGAACTGCGCGCGCGGATCGACTCACTCGCCCGGCGCCTCGAGCGCCAGGAGAAGGCTGCGCCGGCAGGCTCCCGTGCGGACGCGGCCGACGTCCTCGCGCACCGTGACATCACCCTCGACGCCGACAGCCGCATGGTGACGCTCGCCGACGACGACCCCGGGCTCACCCGCAGCGAGTTCGACCTGTTGACGGCGCTGCTGCGGACCCGACGTCGCGTGCGCAGCAAGGCGGAGCTCGCCCGCATGCTGCGCGGCGACGCGTCGGACGACACCTACGTCAGCGACGCCGACGAGCGGGCGGTCGAAGCGCACATCACGAACCTGCGCCGCAAGCTCGGAGACAGCTCGGCGGCGCCGCGCTACATCGAGACCGTCCGAGGTGTCGGCTACCGCCTCACGGACGCCGACGGCGAGACCGCGGCGGCTGCCGGGTAGTCCTCATGCGGGGGCCCGCCGACACGAACGCTGCTCCGCGCACGGCCCCCACGGGGACCAAGCGCGCCGTGAGCACGCGTACGCGGTCGATCTGGCTCTGGCAGCTCGTCCTGGCCGCGGCGGTCGTCGTGATCATGCTCGTGATCACCGTCCTGGACACCGAAAACCTCTCGCACACGTCGCTGCTCGTCGGGTCGGCTCTGATCATCGTGATCAGCGCGGTGGTGTTGTTCGTGCCGTGGGACCAGATCCCCCGCGACACCGTGATCGTCGTTCCGCTGGTCGACACCTTCGCCGTGGGCGTCATGGCACAGGACAGCGGGCTGCGCCTGGAATTCCTGTGGTGCTTCCCCATCGCGTGGATCGCCACGCATTTCTCGGTCCGGTGGCTCGGCGCGGCCTTCGCACTGATCTCGACGGTCATCCTCCTCGACGCGGTCGAGGCGGGGATGTCCTCGACCATCACCCTTCGGTTCGCGATCGTCCTCCTGTGCCTGGCCTTCCTCGGCGTGCTCTTCCGCCAGATGGCCCGCCGCGCGACGGCGATGAAGGCCCTCCTGCGCAGCCAGGCCGGGCGCACGCAGCGGACCCTCGGACGGGTCTCGGCGCAGCAGGCCCGGGCCACGCAGATGTTTGACGGCGTCAACATCGCCATCGCCCGGGTCACTCCCTCCGGCGACCTCGTCTCGCCGAACGCCGCCTACCTCGAGCTCTACGGCATCGATCTCGACGACCCCACCCAACCGCCCCGCACGATCGACTACGAGAGTCAGCGCGGGCGGGCCCTCAGCACACACGAGCGCCCGGTCAGCCGCGCTGCCCGGGGCGAGCATCTCGACGGCGAGCGGGGGTGGGTCTTCGACGCGCACGGGCAGTGGCGGGCGGTGTCGGTCTCGACCAGACCCCTTCCCCCGGTCGGCGACGAGAGTCCCAGTACCCTGCTGATGGTGCAGGACGTCACCGAGCTCACCCAGGAGCGCCGAGGTCGCGAGAACCTCGCCGCGGTCGTCTCGCACGAGCTGCGCACGCCCATCACGGTCATGCTGGGCAATGTCGACCTCATGCGGGACGACAGCAACCTCACTGCGGAGCAGACCGACCGGCTCGACACCATCGATCGCGCCGCCGAACGCATGCTGGCACTCATCTCGAGCATCCTGAGCACCGACCGCGACACATCGGTGCCGCACGAGCCGGTCTCCCTGGTCACCCTCCTTCGCGAGTCCGTCACCTCGTTCTCGGCTGCGGCGCGCACGCGAGACCAATCACTGACGCTCGACATCGCCGGCACCTTCCGCCTCACCGGAGACGCGTTCCGGCTGCGGCAGCTGATCGACAACATCCTCAGCAACGCCGTGAAATACACCCCCAACGGGGGGTCGATCCGAGTGTCGGCACGAGCGCAGGACGGCAACATCGAGGTCGCGATCAGCGACAGCGGACTCGGGATCGCCGCGGAAGACATCCCGCACCTGTTCGACGACTATTTCCGCGCCGAGGAGGCCGTCGGCAGCGGTCTGCCCGGTTCGGGACTCGGAATGGGCATCGCCAAGGCCATCGCCGAATCCCATGGCGGTTCGATCCGCGTGGAGAGCACCGTCGGCCGAGGCACCACCGTCACGATCACGCTTCCGGAGGCCACCTCGTGAACACCACCGTCGTGCTGAACCTGGGCATCAGCCAGGCCGCGGTCGCCACCCTCGCGACCACGCTCATGATCGGACTCGGCTTCCTGCGCCGCCCCTCTGCGGCCACCGCGCTGTGGTCGATGGCGTTCGTGCTGGTGATGATCACCTCCTACGCCTCGATCAGCGCCGAAGCCGCCGACGAGGAGATCGCCCGTGTCGCGGCGATCGGATTCATGCTCGGCGCTCCCGCCTTCATCTGGAGCGGTCTGCGCGCCGCCCGCGGCGCGTCGACCTTTGCGTGGATCGCCCCGCTCCAGTCACTGGTATCCGCCGGACTGCTGGTCGTGTTGAGCGGCACCGCGCTGTACAGCACCGGATTCGCTCTCCTCTACCTCGGCGCCTCCCTGGTCGCGGGGCTGACCGCGTGGGAGCTCTTCCGCCGCGACGACCACGGCGGAGGCATGCTGCTGCCGCTCACGCTCGTCTCCGGCGTGTTCACCCTGCTCGGGATCCTCGTCGCCATCGTCACGATCGCGATGGACCCGGCCGGCGGCAACGATCTCCTGCTGGTCCGCACCGTCAATTCCGTCGCGATGGTCGTGTACATGGTCTGCGCCGTGGTCTCCCTCCTGTTCCTCTCGGAGATGCGCGACGACGGGATCGGACGCCGGGAAGGCGACCTCCGCCGTGTCATGCAGGACCGCCTGTCCCGCGCCGAGGATCGGGACGACTCCGCGTGGTCGCTGTTGACGGTGACCCTCGATGATGTGACGGAGATCCGGGCCGCCGCAGGAGATGGGGCGTTCACCTCGACGATGGAGCGGATGATCGCCGACGCGCGGGCGACCTTCCCCGCCGAGTCCGATATCGGCCCGGGCGGCACCCCGGGATCTCTGCTGGTGCTGGTGCCCCGGTCCGAGAACGAGGTGCGCGAACACATGCGTGCGTTCCTGCAGCGATTGAGCACCATGCGCCCCGGGCAGCCCCTCGCCGTCCAGCTGTCGGCGAGCATCGGCTGGGCCCCCGCCCGCGAGGTCGGCTTCGACCTCGCCGAGCTCATCACCGCCGCCCTCGCCGCCGAGGCCGACGCGCGCGAAGCCGGCGGTGACGGCTGGTACCGGGTCGGGAACACGCGACGCCCGTTCGGCACCGCCCCTCAGATCGAGCGCGGACCCGCATCCAGCGGCTCCACACCCTTCGCGCCGTAGAGTGACACCGTGACCCCCGCTCCCACGGCGCCCGTGCTGCCGCGCGCCGCTCGCGTCGCCGGCGTCGTGTTCGCCGCGGTCCTCGGTGCACTGCTGGTGTGCGTCGTCGCCGCCGCGGCATGGATCGGCATCCGGGGGATCCTCGCCTACGGCCACCTGGACGACGCGCAGACGGCGGCCGCGCTGACCCGCGATCAGCTCACCGACCCGGCCTCGGCCGCAGACGCCGTCGCCACGATCGCCGACGACACGGCCGCCGCACGGTCCCTCACCACCGATCCGATCTGGCGCGCCGCCGAGGTCCTTCCCTGGGTGGGCCCCCAGCTCGCCGCCGTGTCGACGATGACCGTCGCCGTCGACGATGTCGCCGGGTCTGCACTGACCCCCCTGGTGGAGGTCGCCGGCACCTTCGACGTCGACTCGCTGCGTCCGCAGGACGGCCGCCTCGACCTGTCACCGTTCACCGAGATCCAGGATGCCGCGGCGGCGAGCGCCGAAGAGCTCGTCGACGCGGCAGAGGCCGTTTCCGCGATCGACCGCAGCCCCCTGGTCACCCCCGTCCGCGAGGCCGTGCGGGACCTGTCCGCGCTGCTGGCCGACACCCGGGACGGCGCCGGCGCCGTGGCCCGCGCGACAGCGCTCCTGCCGGCCATGCTGGGCGCCGACGAACCGCGCACGTACCTGCTGCTGTTCCAGAACAACGCCGAGTGGCGCTCCCTCGGCGGGATCACCGGCGCCGTCGCCGCCATCCGCACCGACGACGGCTCCCTCTCGCTGGCCGCGCAGGGTTCGTCGAGCGACTTCCCGCGGTACGACGACGCCGTCCTCCCGCTCGATGAGGAGATCCTCGGCATCTACGGGACCCGCCCGGGGCGCTACATCCAGAACGTCACCCAGGTTCCCGACTTCGCCGTCTCCGGCGCCTTGGCCCAGGAGATGTGGCAGCGCGAGACCGGGGAGACCGTCGACGGGGTGATCGCGGTCGACCCGGTCGCCCTGTCCTACCTGCTGGAGGCGACGGGCCCGGTGATCCTCCCCACCGGCGACGAACTGACCGCCGGGAACGCGGTCGACCTGCTCTTGAACGATGTGTACTTCCGCTACGACGTCCCCGCCGAGCAGGACGCGTTCTTCGCCGCTGCCGCGGCCGCCGTCTTCGACGCCGTCGCGGACGGGCGGGGCGACCCCGCCGCGCTGCTGTCGGCTCTCACGCGCGCCGGAGACGAGCACCGCCTCCTGTTGTGGAGTGCGCACGAGCACGATCAGGAGTTGCTGGCCGACACCACCCTGGCGGGCGGCCTTCCCCGCACCGACGACGAGGCCGCGCGCTTCGGGGTCTTCCTCAACGACGGCACCGGGTCGAAGATGGACTACTACGTCACCGCCGACACCGTCGTCGGGTGGGACGCCTGCATGGTCGACGACACCGGCGCCGCGCAGGGCGAGGCCACTCTCAGTGTCACCCTCGCCAACACCGCACCCGACGCATCCGACCTCCCCGACTACATCACCGGCGGCGGCGGGTTCGGAGTGCCTGCTGGAACCGCCCGCACCGTGGGGTACATCTATCTGCCGGAGGGGTGGGAGCTGACGGACGCGGAGATCGACGGAGACCTCGGATTCGGCGGCGGAACCCATGACGGCCGCCGGGTCCTCACCTTCGAGCTGGACCTCGAGTCGGGTGAGCAAGCCAGCGTCTTCGTCACCGCACGCTCTGTCCACGCCGGCGCGCGAACCGTCGAGGCGGTCTCGACACCGAGGATCGGCCAGGCCACCGAAGTTGTCGCGACGTGCCCGCGCGCCTAGACTTCCCGCCAAGGGGAGGACACGCCCCCACCACGATGCGAATCGCCCGCCTCCACGAGGGACTCTCCATGACCCGCCGGTTCACCCGCCTTCTCCTCACCGCCGCCCTGACCGCCGGTCTCGTCGCCGCCCCCGCCGCCGCGCAGGCCTCGACGATCTACCCTCCGGCCGGGTCGTGCACGACGAGCCCGGCGACGATGACCGCCGGCAGCACCGTCACCTTCGGCTGCTCGAACGGAACGTTCTCGGCCGACGAACCCGTCACCGTCACCGTCACCGGGGAGAACGGCGCCGACGCCACCTTCGGCATGGTGCGCATGGCCATCAGTACCGCAAGCGCGACCTTCACCTCGACCGCCGATGGCGCCCTGGCGGGCGTCGCGATCACCTTGCCCGCGAACGCGACCGGCACCTACAACATCGCCGCCGTATCCCCGACCTCGGCAGGCGGCACCGCAGCTGCGAGCATCACCACGGCCGACGGCCTTCCGACCACGGGTCTCGACCAGGCGTCGCTGGCGATCGTGTGGATCGGCGGCGGAGCGCTCCTCGCCGCCGGGGCCGTCCTCGCGGTCGTGGCCGGGGTCCGCCGCTCGCGCGACCGCAACTCCTGACGCCGTTCAGGCTCCCGCGATCTCGACGGACGCCTCGGACGGGCGCGACACCGCGGAGGGGTGAGCCGTCACCAGGATCGGCAGGTGATCCGACCGCCCCTGCGGCAGCGTGCGAACCTTGTCGACCCGGAAGCCGACCGACGTCGCGAAGTCGTAGTGGCCGCGGAAGAAGCGGTATCGCGTATACGTGCGGGCGTCGCTGAGGCTCAGCTCGTAGCCCTGTTCACGCACCTTCTGCCCGAGGTTCTCTTTGAAGACCGGGTAGTTGTAGTCCCCGACCATCAGCGCCGGCAGGCCCTCGCCCAGCGCGCTCAGTTCGTTCAGCGCGGTGCGGATCTGGTGGCGCCGCAGCGAATTGAGCGCCGTCAGCGGCGCCGCGTGGAAAGAGGCGACGATGAACTCGTGGCCGTCGTCGATGTCGTGCAGCCGCACTCCCAGCAGACGCTCTTCCGCAGGCTTGAGCACCCGGTCGTGCAGCGACTTCTTCAGCGACAGCGACCGCACATCGACCGCGCGATAGGCGTTCTCCCGGTAGTAGACCGCGAGCCCGAGACGGTTGCGCTGCGTGGCGTCCGCCAGCCGCAGGCCCCCGATCACCGGCGGGATGTCGCGAGTGTCGTATTCCTGAAGGCACAGCACATCGGCGCCGTGATGCTCGACGAGATGGGCCAGCTCTCCGGCCGCACGGTGTTTGCGCAGGTTGTACGAGATCACCTTCATGGTGCGGCCAGCATATTCCCGCCGGACCCCCGGCGGGCATTCGCAGGGCAATCCCATAGCCGAGACAGGGCCGAGGCTCGGTGCTCCCGCGCGATCGGGATAGCATCGATACGTGACTGTACGCCCGGCACCCGTGCGGCGACGGTTCGGGATGCCGCGGTGGTTGCTGTTCACGCTGCTCGGCGTCACCGCCGTCGCCATCATCGCCGTGCTCGCGGGCATCGGGTCTCTCATCACGTGGGGAGTGCAGACGTTGTCGGCCAGACCGCCCGCCGTGGGCACCACCATCGTCGCGCCGGAGGAGTCCAAGGCCGCCCGCGCGCTCGACGAGCTCACCGCCGGCACCGAGGAATACGAAGCGACCGCCTACCTGGCCCAGCAACCCACGACCTACTGGCTCACGCCGGAGGAGGACCCCCTCGGCGAAGCGACCGCACGCGTGTCGAACCTCGCAGCCGAGGCGCGCGACACGGGGACGGCCCTCTCCGTCGCCGTGTACGGGCTGCCCGGACGAGACTGCGGCAACTTCTCCGCCGGGGGACTCGCCGAAGAGGACTACGCGATCTGGATCGATGAGATCGCGCGCGGACTGAACGCCGCCCCCGACGTGCAGAAGATCGTCATCCTCGAACCGGACAGCCTCGCCCTCGCGCCCGAGTGCGGCAACGTCGAGGAGCGCGTGAGGCAGCTGCGCAACGCCATCGACCGGCTCGCCGGGACCAACACCTGGATCTACGTCGACGGCGGGCATTCGAACTGGGTCCCCGCTGCCGAGATGGCCGGCCTGATCGCCGCCCTCGACCGCGCCGACGACATCCGCGGATTCGCCACCAACGTCTCCAACTACAACCACTCCACCGAGGAGTTCGCCTACGCGCACGAGCTGTCAGACCTGCTGGGCGGCTCGCACGCGATCATCGACACCTCGCGCTCCGGCGCCGGATCCAACGGCGACTGGTGCAACCCGTCGGGGCGCCTCGTCGGCGAGCCGGGCGGCACGCTCGGTGACGAGGTCGTCGACACGAACCTGTGGATCAAGCCGCCCGGCGAGAGCGACGGCACCTGCAACGGCGGTCCGGCCGCGGGCGTGTGGTGGCCCGAAGCGGCCGTCGAGCTCACCCGCGAGGCCCGCTGACCGGCGTGCCGGGGGATACGCCGGTGTACCGGCGGTGTGTAGCATGACCGGAGACATACCTTCCCCCAGCAATGTCCTACCGGGCCCGCACCCTTCCCCAGAGCCGGAGCTTCGCCGATGACCGACCCATCGCTCGACCTCAAGACCGCCGTCATCGTCGAAGACGACCCCGACATCCGCCACCTCCTGCGCGAGGTGCTCGAGGCGGCGGGCTTCTCGACGGTCTCGGTGGGCAACGGGATCGACGGGGTGCGCGCGGTGATGTCCTACCGGCCCCTCATCACCACCCTCGATGTCAACATGCCCGGCATCGACGGATTCGAGGCCGCGCGTCGCATCCGAGCGCAGAGCGACACGTACATCATCATGCTCACCGGTCTCGAAGACGAGGCCGACGTGGTGCTGGGCCTCGGCGCCGGTGCCGACGAGTACATCATCAAGCCGTTCCGTCCGCGGGAGTTCCGTGCCCGCATCGACGCGATGCTCCGGCGGCCCCGCCAAGGCGCATCCGCCCCGGCCGCGCCCCGTCAGGACTCCGTCGGCCCGTCCTTCCCCGGAGGGCGCAACACCTCCCGCGGCCCGCAGCCCTCCTTCGATCAGGCGGAGCGATGGGATGCGGATGCCGGCCCCGGATGGCAGGAGCCCCGGCGAGACGGATACGACGCACCCCGCCCCGACACCGCTCCCCCGCCGCGCGACGACCCCGCCACCTACCGCCTGTCCCCCGGCGCCGAAGCGCCCGCGCACTGGGTACCCGCCTACACCGATCGCCCCGCGCCGGGCACCGACGTCGAGCGGACCACGAACGGCGGGGCGATGGAGCTGGCGGGTCCGTCGGTGATGACCCACCGCGACCTGCAGGTCAACCCCGACTCGCGCGTGGTGATCGTCGGCGGCGAGCAGCTCGATCTGACCCGCACCGAGTTCGACCTGCTGGCCACCCTCATGGAGTCCAAGCGCCGCGTGCGCAGCAAGGCCGACCTCACGCTCGTGCTGCGCGGCGAGTCGTACGTGACGTCGTACTTCGTCGGCGAAGCCGACAAGCGGGCGATCGAGGCGCACATGACCAACCTGCGCCGCAAGCTCGGCGACAACCCGACCAATCCCCGCTACATCGAGACGGTCCGGGGCGTCGGTTACCGTATGACCAGCGAGCTCAGCCCGGCGAATTGACGCCGCATGCCTGAACGCGCATGAGGAGAGCCCCCGCCGTCCGGCGGGGGCTCTCCTCATGCGCGGGGTTCAGACCTTGTACCCCTGGTGACGACGGATCAGCTTGAAGAACATCAGGAGGGTCTGGATGACGGTGACCACACCCACGATCGGCCAGCCGATCCACAGGATGGTGGACTGGACGACCGGATCGAGCATGGACCAGATCACGGCGAGCGCGACGAACACGGCGACCAGCAGGATCAGCGGGATCCAGTGGGTGCTGCCGCCGCCCTTCTCCGCCTTGGCCTGCATCGCCCAGTTGTCCACCTTCTTGCGCGACAGGAACCGCGTCCACGACCGGAGGAAGTGGCTCAGCCGGATCCACATGAAGATCTCGGCCGGAACAACGAGCCCCGCGAACAGGACGTCGCGCGAGTTCCGGTTCTCCATCGTGTAGGCGATGCGCAGGTTCAGCAGCACCGCCATCAGGACGGGGATCAGCCACCACGCCGAGAACACGAACGCGTTGATCGACAGGGAGGCGGCCAGCAGCGTGATGAAGGCGACGCGGACGAACAGGTTCGTGAGCATGCCGAAGTTCTCGAACCAGCGCAGGCGCAGGTTCGGGTGGAACGGTTGACCCTTCGTGTCCCCGCGCTGTCCCGGCCACATGAGTTCGATGGCGCCGTAGGTCCACTTCACCTGCTGGGCGTCGTATCCGCGCAGAGTGGTCATGCCGCCGACATCCGCCCGCGAGAACGGGCTGATCTTCGTGAGGTATCCGGCGCTCTTGATCTGGAGCGAGAGCAACGAGTCCTCCACCTCGCTGTCCTTGACCCACGGCGTCGACTGGTGGTTCTGCCGCATGACCTCGCGGAGGGCATTGGTGGAGAAGATCGAGAACTGCCCGCCGAGCACGGCCATGTTGCGCCCGCGCAGCAGGTTCTGCAGGTTGAACGCCGCGAACTGCGTGCGCTGACCGGCGATCAGGAACTTTCCGATGAGTCCTTTGATCGGGCGGTCGTCGATCGAGTAGATCGCCGAGATCCCGCCGATGCGCGAATCCGACACAGCCTCGGTCTCGAGATACTCCACCGCGCGCGAGTCCGCCGTGGTGTCCCCGTCGACGCCGAGGAGGTAGTCGTATCCTTCGACGAGCGAGTAGCCGTAATTGAGCGCGCCGACCTTCTTGTCGGGGTTCTTGCCGATGTCGTGCACGAACACCTCGGTGAACTGCTCGCCCATCTCCGTCTCGAGCTGGTGGGCGCCGGCGAATTCCGACGCGATGCGCACGGTGGCGTCCGAGGTGTTGTTGACGACGACGTGGATGACATCGGGCACGCGGGTCTGCGCCAGCAACGACTGGATGACGTCGGCGATCGACTCCTCCTCGTTGTAGGCCGGGATGATGCATCCGATCGTCGACCGGTGGCCGGTCGTGTTCTCCAGCACCGCCGAGAAGTCGTCCGCGAAGCCGGGCTCGGTCTCGGCCGCGGGCTCGCGCGGCAGGATCGAATCCGGCGCGTGGGGAGCCGCCGCACGGGGGCTGTTGACGTCGGTCATGATCGTTCCCCTCACGGACGTCATTGCTCTGCTGCCTCGTCGGAGGATATCGCGATGGGGAGGTACTGGTACACCGTCTGCTGCGAGAAGGAGTCGTCGTCGTCGGCGACGCCCTCGACGGCGATGGTCATCGCGAACTCCAATGTCACGCCGTACGTGTCGGCCGGGAGCTGGTTGATCGTGGTCTCCGGGACGAGCAGCCCGCCCTGGAAGCTGTTCAGCAGCAGCCCGCGGTCCGAGCGCAGCGTGTCGCTGGGCACCAGGGTGCGGGGATCCGAGCTGAACTGGAACGGGTTCTGCACCTGTCCCGACGTCTGCGCCGTCTGCGAGGTGATCGAGATCGACGAGATGTAGACGCGGCGCTTCTGGGTCAGCACGGCCTTCTCGTCGACGTAGTGGTCGTAGACGTTCACGGCGAACCCGAACGTCTTCGCGGTCGACGTATCCCATTCGCTCGTGCGCTTGGGGTCGGCCGCCCACACGTCCAGCCGGAGCTCGAGCTGGTCGGCGACGTCGGTGGACAGCGCGACCGAGCCGTCGTAGGCGAAGAGGGAGTCGAACGCGATGTCCTCGGTGGCCAGCGGGGTGGGGCTGGCGTAGGCGACCGGCTCGTCGGCCGCAGCGGGCTGCTGGACTCCGTTGAAGATCTCGGCGACCTGGGTGCAGCCGGCCAGCGAGACGGCCAGCCCGAAGGCCGCGCCCACCGCGACGACGCGGCGCGTGATCGGCGATGACGAAGTGCTCACGATGGTCCGCTCCTGATGATCGAGGGTGCCGCCGGGGTTCGGGTCCCCGGCGGCGTCACGGGATTCCCGCGACATGAACCAGGAAACCAGCCGATTCGGCCGTCTTGAGCTTCTTGAGGTTCCCTTGAGGGAGCCTTGAGGAACGTCCGACGGGGCATCGCGCGGCACGGCGGCGGCCTCTCGTAGACTGAACCGACGGACCGCTCGGGAGGGAACGGCACATGGGAACAGCACGACGCGTCGGCACGGCGACGGCGGCCGCCGCTCTCGCGATCGTCCTCGCCGGTTGCGGCCCCGCCCCGTGGGAGTACGGCGACGGCGGTGACGCGACCCCGTCCCCGACCCGCAGCACCTCGTCCCCGGCCCCGGCGCCGGTGCCCAATGACCTCTCCAGCGGATCGACCCAGCGCGAACTCGTCGCCGGGGCCGTCACCGCGACGGTCGACTACTGGTCGACGTTGTCGATGGACTTGTGGACGGCGGAGGCGGTCAAACCGGTGAGCATCTCGATGGTCACCGAGGTGACCCCCGATGACGGCCAGAAGGTGTACTTGCAGAGCGCCACCATGGTCGCCGTCGCCCATGACCGGGACGGGGAGACCCTGGGCGCCCTCGATCCGCAGAGCGACACCTCCGCGGTCTCCCCCGGCTACCTCGTGCTCGCGCCGTACAGCTATTCCCAGACTTTCAACGTCGGGGCGCTCCCCGCCGACACGGCGTACGTGCAGCTGCAGTTCACCTACGACTTCCTCGTGCAGACCACGCCGACGTCCAAGGAGTACGCGAAGCAGACCGCGAGCGACATGCTCACCGTCGCGATCTTCCAGCCGGGACAGTAGCCGGGCGGGCCGTGCGCGCGCCGCGCGGTCAGTCGCGGTCGCGCCGGTTGCGTGTCTGCGCGGCCCGCGCAGCCAGCTGGTCGGCGGCGGGGTATCCCACGGCCGTGAGCGTCAGCCCTCGGGCGGCGAGCACCTTCACCTCGGGGACCCGCACCAGGTCGTCCCGGATGCGCGCCAGGTCCACCACCCTCAGCCGGCCCTCGCCGACCGCCACGCACCCCCCGACGAGCGCCCGCACCATGCTGTGGCAGAACGCGTCGGCCTTGACGTTCGCCACGAGGACGCCGGACCCGTCCCGCCGCCAGTCGAACTCCAACAGCGTGCGGATGGTCGTCGCCTCTTCCCGGGGCTTGCAGTACGCGGCGAAGTCATGCAGCCCCACCAGCGTGCGAGCGGCCTCATCCATACGGTCCACGTCCAGCTCGGCCCGCACCGTCGTGGTGCGCGACCGCTCGAGCGGGTCGTATCCGGTCGTGTCATCGGCGATCCGGTAGGCGTAGCGCCGCCATACCGCCGAGAAGCGGGCATCGAACCCCTCGGGGGCCGCGCACGTGGTCGTCACGGTCGCGTCCGCGTACGCGCCGAGGACGCCGCGGAGGCGTCCGGCGAGCGCCTCGACCGGATCGCGGTGCGGCCCGCGAGAGCGTCGGGACAGCATCCGTTCGGTCTGCGCGTCGTCGAGGTCGACGTGCGCGACCTGCCCGGTCGCGTGCACACCGGCGTCCGTGCGGCCGGCCACCACGAGGCGCGGATCGCCGCCGAGCACACGGGCGAGCGCCCCTTCGATCTCACCCTGCACGGTGCGATGCGAGGGCTGGCGCGCCCAGCCGCGGAAGTGCGTGCCGTCGTAGGCGATGTCGAGCCGGATGCGCACCGCTCCACCCTACGCCGCCACGGCCGCGCTTCCCGGCGGATGCTCGGCAAGCTCCCCTCGCACGGTCGTACACTGACGTGTCGCCCCGCCTCCCCTCGGCGCCCCGCGTGCACCCCTTCGAACGATGACCACTCCACCGCTTCCCCCCGCCTCGCCCGCGACGCGATATGCGGGCCTCGACGGCCTGCGCGCCATCGCCGTCGGGCTGGTCGTGATCTACCACCTCTTCCCCGGGACCCTGTTGGCGGGAGGGTTCGTCGGCGTGGACGTGTTCTTCGTCATCAGCGGATTCCTCATCACGAGTCTGCTGCTGCGCGAACACCGCGCCACGGGTCGGATCTCCCTGGGGGACTTCTGGCGCCGCCGGGCGCGACGTCTGCTCCCGGCCCTCGCGCTCGTGGTCACGGTCTGCGCGAGTGCCGCCTGGATGATCGGCGGAGACGTCCTGGTTCGCCTGGGCGCCCAAGTGATCGGGGCATTCACCTTCAGCTACAACTGGATCTCCGTCGCCGGCGGCACCGGGTACTTCTCCGCCGCCACCCCGGAGCTGTTCCGCAACTTCTGGTCCCTGGCCGTCGAAGAGCAGTTCTACGTCGTCTGGCCGCTGGTGCTGCCCCTGTTCCTCCTCCTGCCGCGCGCCTGGGCGCGGGTCGGCGCCGCGCTCGCCCTGGCCGTCGCCTCGGCGGCGTGGATGGGTGTGCTCGTCGCCTCCGGCGGCGACCTGACACGCGCGTACTTCGGTACCGACAGTCACGCCTTCGGCATCTTCCTCGGCGTCGGCCTCGCCTTCGGGATCGCTCCGCTGCGGCGGCGGCTCTCTGTCGGCGCCGTCCCGGTGTGGATGCGTTCGGGCGCCGTGCGCACGACGGCTGTCGTCATCGGTTCGGTCGGCCTGCTGGGAATCCTCCTGATCGCGTCCCTTCCGCCGGCCGACACGACGGCGACCTTCCCCGGCGCCCTCGCCGCCGCATCCATCGGTGCCGCCCTCGTCACACTCGCGGGCGTCTGGCCGGGGTCGCCCCTCGGTCGGCACCTCGACGCGCGACCGCTGCGATGGGTGGGCGAGCGTTCCTACGGCATCTACCTGTGGCACTGGCCGCTCCTGGTGCTCCTGGTGGCGGCGATGGAGGGCACCGGGCCCGACGCCGGCGTGCCGGTCGGTATCGGCCTGCTCACCCTCGCCCTCACACTGGTCCTCTCGGGGCTGTCCTACCGTTTCGTCGAGTCACCGGTGCGCCGCGTGGGCTTCCGGGGCAGCCTCCGACGCATCGGAATGGCGCTTCGAGCACGCTCCGGCCGCCGGGTGACCGCCCTCGCGGGGCTCGCCGCCGGGGCCGCTCTGGTCGCCGGCACCGCGGCCGCCGTCGTCGCGGGACCCGCCGTGTCGTCGGGACAGTCCGTCGTCGAGGCAGGAGCCGCCGCACTGGCAGCCGAGACCGCATCCCCCTCGCCGACGGACCCCTCGGCCACCGCCGGCGACGCCGATCAGGAGGCTGCACCGGAGGAGACGCCGGACACCGGCGCGGCCCCGACCCCCTCGCCCACCCCGGTGACCGGCGAGGAGATCACCGCGGTGGGGGACTCGGTCATGCTCGCCTCGGCGCCGTCCCTGTTGGAGCGGTTCCCCGGCATCTCCGTCGACGCGGCGGAGTCGCGCTCCGCCTGGGCCGGGCCGGGGATCCTCCGCACGCTGCGGGACGAGGGACGTCTGCGGCCGGTCGTCGTCGTCGGCCTCGGCACGAACGGACCGGTCGACCGCGCGACGCTCGAGGAGATCGCCGACATCGCGGGCCCCGACCGTCGCGTGGTCCTCGTCAACGCCTTCGCACCGCGCGACTGGGTGCCCGGCGTCAACGACACCCTGCGCACCTTCGCCGCCGCCCACAGCGGCGTCAGCGTCGCCGACTGGAGCGCGGCGATCGACCCGCATCGCGAGCTGCTCGCGGGAGACCGCATCCACCCCGGTCATCGCGGCGGTGACGTGTACGCCGACGCCGTCGCCGCGGGTGTCGAACGGGCCGAGTACGAGCGTGCCGTCCGCCGGTACGGCGAGGAGCTCCGGGCGTTCCGCGACGAGAACAGTCACGGTCCGCCGCTGGTGCCGCAGTGACGGATCCGCTCAGAAGCGCGAGACGAACACCCGATCCCGTTCGGTGGGCGTGAACCCGAGGCGCTCGTACAGCGCGTTCGCCCCCGTGGGGCTCGCGGTGTCGACATCGAGGACCGCCCGTTCCAGCCCGGCCGCGGCGATGGCGCGAAGGGTGCGCGAGATCACGAGCGGCGCCAACCCCTCGCCGCGATGGTCGCGCACCACCCCGATCAGATCGATGTAGCTGTTGCTGACGCCCAGCGTGACCCAGTCGTCCTCGTTGACCGAGGCGAGGCAGAAGGCCACGATCCGGTCCTCCACGACGGCGAGGGTCGACAGATCGCGGCGCAGGAACGCGCCGCCGGTGAACTGCGCCCACCGTTCCGGAGGCGTGGGAAGGCTTCCCCAGTGATCCCGGAACGCATCGTTCCGGGCCTCGCGCGCCGCCTCGTCCCACATCGGATCGAACGCGTACAGCGACACTCGATCGGGGACGTCCGGCTCCGGAACCGGCCGCGACATGTCGCGTTCCATCGTCGTGAACCAGCGCTCGGTGGTCATCCCGGCGCGCTCGGCCAGGACGACGGCGCCGTCATTGCCGTCGTGGACGTAGAGGTGCACTTCGCCGGGGAGGGCGAGATCCGAGGCGGCGAGCACCTGCCGTGCCCGGTCGGACTGCCACGCCAGCAGCCGACCGCCGATGCCGCGTCGTCGCCACCGCGGGTGCACCGCGCCGTCCAGATGCACCTTCAGCGTGGCGGAGGTGTCCGGGTGGCGCATCACCGAGCCGACGGCGATCGGATCGCCGTCGGCGGTGAACCCCAGCGCCGTGTCGGCGAGATGATCGACGTCCGGGAGGGCGAACGTGTCGGCCACGTCCTCGCGCGGCGTCACCCACGTCGGGTGATCGACGCGGTCGGCCGCGGCGATGACGGCATGGATCGCATCCACGTCGTCGACTGTCGCGCCACGCCAGACCGCGACGTCGGGGTGGGCGGGGTGGGGCAGGCGTTCCGGGGCACTCACGCGCGCGCTGAGCGGCGTATCCGGCCCATCCGGGGTCTCGGTCACCCGCACACTCTAAACCGCCCGCAGACGGCCGCACGACCCGCGCGCCGGCACCTGCCGACGCGCGGTGGGGGCCTCAGAAGTGGCGGGTGAAGACCTGCTCACGGTCGCGCTCGGCGAAGCCGAGGCTCTCGTAGAGCGTGTTCGCCCCCGTCGGACTGTCGGTGTCCACGTCGAGCTGGGTCGCCTTCAGGTCGGCGGCGGCCATCGCGCGCAGCGTGCGGCGGATCACACGCGGCGCCAGCCCTTTGCCGCGGTGGGCACGCACGACGCCGATGTACTCGATGTAGGCGTACGGCAGTCCGCGGCGCTCCCAGTTGTCCTCGTTCACGGTGACGAGGCAGAACGCCGCGACCTCCCCGTCGATGATCGCGATGGTCGACAGGTCCAGGCGGAAGTGCTCCGACCCCGTGAAGGCGTTCCAGTACTCCTCGGAATACGGCACGCTTCCCCAGTGGTCGCGGAAGGCGTCGTTGCGCGCCAGGCGCACATCGTCGACCCGGTCTGCAGACAGCGGAACCAGATCCACACCGGGCTCGACGTCGCCCTCCACCTCGAAGACCGGTTCGGTCAGGTCTCGTTCCATGACCACGAACCAGCGTCCGACCGTCATGCCGAGGTCGCCCGCGATGACGGCAGCACCCGGGTCGTTCTCATGGACGTACTGTTCGATGACGCCGTCGACGGTCGCGTCCGTCTCCGCGGCGAGAAGCTGGAGCGCACGGTCGTACTGCCAGCGACCGACGATCGTCCCGAGGCCGCGGCGGCGCATGTCGGGGACGACCGCGCCCTGGAGGCTCACACGGACCTCGAGCGTGGTGTCCTCCTGCTTGATCGCCGCGCCGACCGCGACGATGCGACCCTCCGGCGTCTCGCCCACGAGGAGGTCGTCGGGGGTGGTCTGCGGGAGCTCGAACCAGTCCTCCACATCCCCCCGGGCGAAAGCCCACGTCGGGTGGTCGACCTCATCGGCGGACACGAGCGCGGCGTGGATGGCCTCGATGTCGTCTGTCGTCGGAGATCGCCACGCCACGTCGGGATGCGCGGCGGGCGCGAGGGTCTCGGGAGCGGTCACACGGTGGTTCAGGGTCTGGTCGGCCACCTTCCCACGGTACGCGGGTCCCCCCGGTGCGGGTCAAACCGAGCCGGTGACGACGGAAGGCCCGCCACCCTCTCGGGTCGCGGGCCTTCCGGCTGCGGTGGCGCCGGCCGTGCCGGCGGCGATCACTTCGTTTCGTCGGCGTCCTCGGCGGCGGCCTCGGCGGCTTCGCCTTCCTCGGTCGACTCGGCACCGGCCTCGGCGGCGGCGTCCTCGGCGGGGGTCTCCTCGGCGGGGGTCTCCTCGGCGGGGTCCTGCTCGGCGGGGGTCTCCTCGGCGACCGGCGCCGCGGCCGTCTTGGTGTTCTTCGCCTTCGGGGTCACCGGCTCGAGAACGAGCTCGATGACGGCCATGGGGGCGTTGTCACCCTTGCGGTTGCCGACCTTGGTGATGCGGGTGTAGCCGCCCTCACGCTCGGCGACCAGCGGGGCGATCTCGGCGAACAGGATGTGCACGACTTCCTTGTCACCGATGATCGACTGCACGCGACGGCGGGCGTGCAGGTCGCCGCGCTTGGCGAACGTGATGAGACGCTCCGCCAGCGGACGCAGGCGCTTCGCCTTGGTCTCGGTGGTCTGGATCGACTTGTGGGTGTACAGCGCCGCGGCGAGGTTCGCAAGCAGCAGGCGCTCGTGTGCGGGGCCGCCTCCGAGGCGGGGACCCTTGGTGGGCTTGGGCATGTCTCAATTACTCCAGTGGGGAAAAGTCGGTCGAAAACGGATGCCGGTCAGACCGGCGGCCGTGCGGCTCAGGCGTTCTCTTCGTCGTAGCCGGCGTAGAAGTGCGCGCCGTCGAACCCGGGGACCGAGTCCTTGAGCGAGAGGCCGAGCGAGACGAGCTTGTCGCGCACCTCGTCGACCGACTTCTGACCGAAGTTGCGGATGTTCATCAGCTGGGTCTCCGAGAGGGCGACCAGTTCGCTGACGGTGTTGATGCCTTCGCGCTTGAGGCAGTTGTACGAACGCACCGACAGATCGAGGTCCTCGATCGGCATCGACAGCTCGTTCGAGGCGACCTCGGCGACCGGCGCGGGGCCGATCTCGATGCCCTCGGCCTCGACGTTCAGCTCGCGCGCGAGGCCGAACAGCTCGGTGAGGGTGCGGCCCGCCGAGGCGACGGCGTCGCGCGGGGCGATCGACGGCTTGGTCTCGACATCCAGCACCAGCTTGTCGAAGTCGGTGCGCTCCCCGGCACGGGTGGCGTCGACACGGTAGCTGACCTTGAGGACCGGCGAGTAGATCGAGTCGACCGGGATCTGGCCGGCCTCGGCGTACTCGTTGCGGTTCTGGTTGGCCGACACATAGCCGCGGCCGCGCTCGATGGTGAGCTCGAGCTCGAACTTGGCGGTGTCGTTGAGCGTCGCGATGACCAGCTCGGGGTTGTGCACCTCGACACCGGCCGGGGCCGAGATGTCGGCGGCGGTGACCTCGCCGGCGCCCGTCTTGCGCAGGTAGGCGGTGATGGGCTCGTCGCGCTCGCTCGAGACGACCAGCTGCTTGATGTTCAGGATGATCTCGGTGACATCCTCCTTCACACCGGGGATCGTGCTGAACTCGTGCAGGACTCCGTCGATGCGGATTCCGGTGACGGCGGCACCGGGGATCGACGAGAGCAGGCTGCGACGCAGCGCATTGCCGATCGTGTACCCGAAGCCGGGCTCGAGCGGCTCGATGACGAAGCGGCTGCGGAACTCCCCGATCTTCTCCTCGTTCAGGGTGGGACGCTGTGCGATGAGCACTATGTGTTCCTTTCGGCTAAGTGCCCGCTATATGACACTTGCTGGTTGAGTTGTTGAGTTGTGGGACGGTCCGCCCGGCGGCGGCCCGTCGTGAAACGACCGAATCCCGGGCCGGTGCGCGGGCGGACCCACGCACCGGAACCCGGGTGCGGCAAACTCAGACGCGGCGGCGCTTCGGGGGGCGGCAGCCGTTGTGCGCCTGCGGGGTGACGTCCTGGATGGACCCCACCTCGAGGCCGGCGGCCTGCAGCGAGCGGATCGCGGTCTCGCGGCCCGACCCCGGGCCCTTCACGAAGACGTCGACCTTCTTGACGCCGTGGTCCTGCGCCTGGCGCGCGGCGGCTTCGGCCGCCATGCCCGCGGCGTAGGGGGTCGACTTGCGCGATCCCTTGAAGCCCACGCCACCGGACGATGCCCAGCTGATGACGGCGCCCGACGGGTCGGTGATCGAGACGATCGTGTTGTTGAACGTCGACTTGATGTGGGCCTGGCCCAGCGCGATGTTCTTCTTCTCCTTGCGGCGCGGCTTGCGCGCAGCGGTCTTGGCCTGTGCCATGAGTGTTCTCCTCTAAACCTTGCAGCGCGCCTTAGCGGGCCTTCTTCTTACCGGCGACGGTGCGCTTCGGCCCCTTGCGGGTACGGGCGTTCGTCTTCGTGCGCTGACCGCGCACCGGGAGGCCGCGGCGGTGGCGCAGGCCCTCGTAGGAGCCGATCTCCACCTTGCGGCGGATGTCGGCGGCCACCTCGCGTCGGAGGTCACCCTCGACCTTGTAGGTGCCCTCGATGAAGTCGCGGAGCGCGACGAGCTGGTCGTCGCTGAGGTCCTTGACGCGGATGTTCCCGTCGATCTCGGTCGACGCGAGAATTTCGGCGGAACGGGTACGGCCGATGCCGTAGATGTACGTGAGAGCGATCACCACGCGCTTGTCGCGCGGGATGTCGACTCCGGCCAGACGTGCCATGTCGTCTCCAAAGGAGTGTCGTGGAGGTGTGGAGCAGGATCGGTGCCCGGGCCTCCGCCCCGAGGTGTCCCCCTTGCGGGTTCTGATCCTGCCGTAGGTGTGTTCAGTTGTACGTGGGTGGGATCTCGGTGGAGATCGAGGGAGATTTCGATACGGCCGCGGGGCGGCCTACTCGATCATGACCCGAGTCGCATCAACGCGCGCTGCGCGCGCATCGATCCGACACGCGTCATCCCTGGCGCTGCTTGTGGCGGGGGTTGGACTTGCAGATGACCATGACGCGGCCGTTGCGACGGATGACCTTGCAGTGGTCGCAGATCGGCTTGACGCTGGGGTTGACCTTCATTGTTCTGTTCCTTGTTCGCTGTCTTCGTGCCTCGGTGTGCGGCGGCTGCCGCGCACCGGGCCGTTACTTCTCGACCGGCTCAGCGGTAGCGGTACACGATCCGACCCCGGGTGAGGTCGTACGGGCTGAGTTCGACGACGACGCGGTCCTCGGGGATGATGCGGATGTAGTTCTGCCGCATCTTCCCGGAGATCGTGGCCAGCACCTTGTGCCCGTTGGTCAGCTCGACGCGGAACATCGCGTTGGGCAGGGCCTCGGAGATGACGCCCTCGATCTCGATGACACCGTCTTTCTTCGCCATAAACTCACTATCGCTCGTGCAGCTCGCGTGCCCGACTCCCGTACGGTGTCAACCGTGGCGGGGCGCCGTGCAGCCGATCGGTCTGCGGTGATGGGTTGGTGGTGCGCGGACACGCCACGATAGGCGCAACGCACCAAAGAACGAGCATACGTGGTATTGCCCGCCCGCACAACTACGCGTTATCCTCCCCCGCCCCTTCCATCCCGAGTCCACCCCATCTCGCCGAATCCACCCCGTGGCAACGCAGGCGGAGGGTGGATTCGGCGCGTTGCAGTGGATTGAGGGGATGTCACCGCGGCGGATGAACGCCGTGACGGGCAAGCCGGTCCCGGAGGGCGGCGGCCGAGGCAAGCTGCGCGGATGTCCAGCGCACGAAGCGTCTCTGGCTGATCCCGCGGATCCAATCCTCTCGCTCCTTCTCCCGTCGAACGACCTGTTCGATCGTCCGGCCCGCTCGGAGCTCGGCCTCGACGTACTTCCCTTCGCCGTCGAACTCGCCGAGCGCCGCCACGTCGTCCAGACCGAAGTCGACCGCCCAGTCCTGCCCCGCCGGCCCCACGAACGGCACCTGCAGGCGGATGTGTCGGAAGCCGAGCTCATCGAGCAGGACACGACTGACACTTTCGCCGGGCAGCTGCGCGCGACCGTCCGCGAAGGCGAAGACCCACCGTGCCTGACGGATTCCCCGCGCGCCGGTCGTGAGGCGCGTCATCACCGCGTCCCGCCACTGCTCCGCCCGTTCCGGGTCGTACGTCCGCGACCGCTCGTCCCACGCCACCGAGCGCATCGCCGCGTCGAGGCAGGCGACGGCGGCGTTCCGGCTCACCTGCCGCGCGACGTCGTAGGCAGTGCGCGTCAGACCCGTGCACCGGATCCCGCCGATCGTGACGACGTCCTCGTCGGGCACCGCGACACCGTGATGGGCCACCAGCCCACCGGAGTTCGTCCGTCCGTCCGTCCCGCCACCGCTGATGTGGACGCGCGTCGGCCGGGTCCGGTACAGCGGCAGCCCGTGCAAGACCGCCGCCGAGACGTGTGACACCACAGCTTCACCACCCTGGCGTCGCTGATCGCATGCGACGACCTCCAAGAGGTGTCGGTCCTCTGCGTAGAGTCCCTCCCATCTCTTCGTCGTGACGAATCGCCCCGGGCCGAGCCGACGAAGCTCTCCCCGTTCGACCCGTCGACGCAGCTCGCGCTCGCCCATGTCCCACACCAGCCGGTCCCGCGAGAGGATGTCGGCCCGCGCCTGTTCGATGTCCACGGCTCGATGGTCACGCGCCCGCGCATCCGCTGCGTCGGCCGATCACTCCGTCGTGCACCGCAACCTCCCGGTGCCCTCCTGGGGAGGGCGAGTGCCCTCCCGCGAAACCACCCCTTCTCAACGAATCCACCCCTCTCCGGCGCCGGAAAGGGGTGGATTCGTTGAGAAGGGGTGGACTCGGCCGCGGGGCCGCGGGGGCCGGGTCGCGGGGTCAGCTGAAGAGGGAGGCCAGGTTCTCGGGCTCGGGGAGCTCGGAGTTGGCGATGACCTCGCCGTTGATCTCGATCGTCGGGGTCGCGATGCCGGAGTTGCCCGGCTGCACCGGCGTGTTCTGGGTCATCGCCGTCACGTAGTCGGTGTACTCGCCGTCGGTGACGCACGCGTCGATGCCGGTCACGCCGACGCCCTCCGCGATCGCGAGGATCTCCTCGTCCGCGAGTCCCTCGGTGTTCTCGGCGGGCTGGCCGGCGAACATGGCCTGCATGAAGGGCACCGCCGCGTCGGGGTCGGCCTCCGCCACGCAGTACATCGCGCTCGCCGCACGCGTGGAGTACTCGGTGCCCTGCGAGAAGCGATCGAGGATCGAGATCGGGTGGATGTTGAGGGTGATCGTGCCCTCCTCGACGAGGGCGAGGATGTCTTCGCCGTACGCGTCCTCGAACTGCCCGCAGATGGGGCACATGAAGTCGATGTAGGTGTCCATCGTCTGGTCACCGTCTCCGACGACGACGGCACCGGTCTCCTGGTTGATGCCGGAACCCTGCGGCGGCTCGCCCGGGTCGGTGGCGGCGTTGTTCATCCAGACGACCAGCACGGTCACGACGACCAGCACCGCGACGACCACGACGCTGACCCACACGGCGAACCAGTTCGTCTGCTTCGCGCTCGTTGCCATCATGCTGTGTTCCTCTTCCTATGCGATCTCTCGGGGCGTGACGCCGAACGGTGCGAGGCCCTCCGCACCGCCGTCGGGCGCCGTGAGCACCCACACCCCGTCATCATGCACGGCGACGCTATGTTCCCAATGTGAGCCGGCCATGCCGTCCACGGTCGACACCGTCCAACCGTCGTCCTCGACGAAGGTCACGTCGCTGCCGGCGACGACCATCGGCTCGATCGCGAGCACCAGACCCGGGCGCACCTCGGGTCCAGGGTCGGCGACGCGGTAGTTGAACACCGACGGGGACTCGTGCATCTTGCGCCCGATCCCATGCCCGACGTACTCGCGCAGGATGCCGTACTCCCCCTGCGCCTCGATGTAGGCCTGGATCGCCGCACCGATCTCGCCGATGTGCGACGCGGTCGACAACGCCGCGATCCCCGCCCACAGCGACCCACGCGTCACGCGAGACAGCTCCTCTCGGGCCGCGACGACGTCGGGCCGATCGGGATCCGGGATGACCACGGTGAAGGCGGAGTCGCCGTTCCATCCGCGGTACTCGGCACCGGCGTCGACGGAGATGATGTCACCCGGTTCCAGGACGCGATCGCCCGGGATGCCGTGCACCACCTGTTCGTTGACCGAGGTGCAGACGGTGTGGCGGTACCCTCGCACCATCTGGAAGTTCGACTTCGCACCACGAGAGGTGATCACCTCGGAGGCGGCCGCGTCCAGTTCGGCGGTCGTCACCCCGGGGGCGATGAGATCCCGCACGGCGGCAAGGGCGTCGGCCGTGATGAGACCGGGTTCGACCATGGCGCGCAGCTGCGCGGGGGTCTTGTAGATCGAGCGTCGACCGGGGATCAGCGAGGGCGACACGTCAGGCGAGCGCGCGACGCGCGAGGCCGCGCCGATCGAGGGCCGCGACGATCCGCTCGGTGATCTCATCGAGCGAGCCGACCCCGTCGATGGTGTCCACGGCGCCACGCTCGCGATACACCTCCAGGATGGGGGCCGTCTCGCTCTCGTAGATGCCGAGGCGATTCGCGATGACCTCTTCGGTGTCATCGGTGCGCCCCTGCTCCTTCGCACGCTGGGTGAGGCGGGTGATGCTCTCTTCGCGCGGCACGTTCAGCTCGATGACGGCGTCGATCTTCTCGTCGCGCGCCTGCAGGAACGCGTCGAGGTCGGCGACCTGACCGAGGTTGCGCGGGTAGCCGTCCAGCAGGAAGCCGTCGGCCGCGTCCTCCTGGCTCAGCCGCTCGGCGACGACCGCGCTGGTGAGCTCGTCGGGAACGAGGTTCCCGGCCTCGATGACGGCCGTGACCTGCTTTCCCAGATCGGTGCCGGCCGCGACCGCGGCGCGGAACATGTCACCGGTCGAGATGGCCGGGATGCCGAAGGCTTCGGCGATACGCACGCCCTGCGTGCCCTTGCCGGAGCCCTGCGGGCCCACGATCAGCAGTCGAGCGGTCTGGTCCGTCATCGGAGGAGCCCTTCGTAATGACGCTGCTGAAGCTGAGCGTCGATCTGCTTCACGGTTTCCAGACCCACACCGACGATGATGAGGATCGAGGCACCGCCGAACGGGAAGTTCTGGTTGGCCCCGACGGTGGCCAGCGCGATCAGCGGCAGCAGCGCGATCAGACCCAGGTAGATCGAGCCGGGCAGCGTGATGCGCGTGAGCACGTAGTCGAGGTACTCGGCCGTGGGGCGACCGGCACGGATGCCGGGGATGAATCCGCCGTACTTCTTCATGTTGTCGGCGACATCGACCGGGTTGAAGGTGATCGCGACGTAGAAGTACGTGAATCCGACGATCAGCAGGAAGTAGGTCGCCATGTAGATCGGCGAGTCGCCCGTCGTGAAGTACTGGGCGATCCACGCCACCCACGGGGCTGCTTCCTCGCCGGCCTGCGGCTGGTTGAACTGCGCGATCAATGCGGGGATGTACAGCAGCGACGAGGCGAAGATGACGGGCACGACGCCGGCCATGTTGACCTTGATCGGGATGTAGGTGTTGGTCCCGCCGTACGTGCGGCGTCCGACCATGCGCTTGGCGTACTGCACCGGGATGCGGCGCTGCGACTGTTCGACGAAGACGACGAGCGCGACCACGACGATCCCGACCGCGAGCACGAGAAGGAAGATCTCGAAACCCTGCGACGTGGCGATGGCCCACATCGAGGCGGGGAAAGCCGCGGCGATGGAGGTGAAGATCAGCAGCGACATGCCGTTGCCGATGCCGCGTTCGGTGACGAGCTCGGCGAACCACATGATCAGGCCCGTGCCGGCGGTCATCGTGATGATCATCAGCAGCTGCGCCCACCACACGTCGTTGGTGAGCACCTGCTGGCAGGCGGCGACGTCGGTGACGCCGAACAGCTGTCCGCTGCGCGCGACGGTGACGAGGGTCGTCGACTGCAGCAGCGCCAGGGCGATCGTCAGGTAGCGCGTGTACTGCGTGAGCTTGGCCTGGCCCGACTGGCCCTCCTTGTAGAGGGTCTCGAAGTGCGGGATGACCACGCGCAGCAGCTGCACGATGATCGTCGCGGTGATGTACGGCATGACGCCCAGCGCGAAGATCGACAGCTGCAGCAGCGCACCGCCGGAGAAGAGGTTCACCAGCGAGAGCAGACCCTCCGTGGTGCCGGTGATCTGCAGGCACTCCTGGATGTTCGGGAAGTCCACGAACGGTGCCGGGATGTGCGCACCCAGACGGTAGATGGCGATGATCGCGAGCGTGAACGCGATCTTCCGCCGCAGGTCGGGGGTGCGGAAGACCCGCGCGATGGCGCTGAACAAGACGATGCCTCCAGGTGGGAATGCGCGGCGGCACACGGCACGCCGCTACCCAGGGTAGCCGAACGGGGGCCGGAGTGATCTCCGACCCCCGTCAGGGACTTACTTGATCGAACCGCCCGCGGCGACGATCTTCTGCTCGGCGGAACCCGAGACCTTGTCGACGTCCACGGTCAGGGCGACCGAGATGTCGCCGGTGCCGAGCACCTTGACCTTCTCGTTCTTGCGGACGGCACCCTTGGCGACCAGGTCGCTCACGGTGACGTCGCCGCCCTGCGGGTAGAGCTCCGCGAGCTTGCTCAGGTTCACGACCTGGTACTCGACGCGGAACGGGTTCTTGAACCCACGCAGCTTCGGGGTGCGCATGTGCAGCGGCATCTGCCCGCCCTCGAAGCCGGGGCGCACCTGGTAGCGCGCCTTCGTGCCCTTGGTACCGCGACCGGCGGTCTTACCCTTCGAGCCCTCACCGCGACCCACGCGGGTCTTGGCGGTGTGGGCGCCGGGAACCGGACGCAGGTGGTGGACCTTCAGCACACCGGGGCGCGAGGCGGGAGCCTCGGTCGCGGCGGGCTTGGCGGTCTTCTTGGCGGCCGGCTTCGCGGCCTTCTTCGCCGGAGCCTTCTCGGCTTCGGCCTTGTCGTTCTCAGCCATCAGTCGATCTCCTCAACCTTCACGAGGTGGGCGACGGTCTTGACGTAGCCGCGCGTCTGCGCGTCGTCGGGACGGACGACGGTGTCGCCGATCCGCTTCAGACCGAGGCTGCGCAGCGTGTCACGCTGGTTCTGCTTCTCGCTCACCTTGGACTTGACCTGGGTCACCTTCAGACGTGCGGCCATCATGCACCAGCCTTCGCGTTCGCGGTGGCCTCGGCCTCCGCACGCACGAGACGGGCGGGGGCGACCTGGTCGAACTCGAGGCCGCGGCGCGCGGCGACCGCACGGGGCTCCTCGAGCTGCTTCAGGGCCTCCACCGTCGCGTGGACGATGTTGATCGTGTTCGACGAGCCGAGCGACTTCGACAGCACGTCGTGGATGCCGGCGCACTCGAGCACGGCACGCACCGGACCACCGGCGATGACACCGGTACCGGCAGCGGCCGGGCGGAGCAGCACGACGCCCGCGGCGGCCTCACCCTGCACCGGGTGCGGGATGGTCGAGGCCGAACGGGGCACGCGGAAGAAGTTGCGCTTGGCCTCTTCGACACCCTTCGAGATGGCCAGGGGCACCTCGCGGGCCTTGCCGTAGCCGACGCCGACCACACCGTTGCCGTCGCCGACGACGACGAGCGCGGTGAAGCTGAAGCGACGACCACCCTTGACGACCTTCGAGACGCGGTTGATGGTGACGACGCGCTCAAGGAACTGGTTGTCGCCACGGTCGCGCGAACCGCGGTCGCGGCTGTTGTTGCGCTCACGACCGCCGCGGCGGTTCTCACGCGGCTCGCGCTCGGTCTGCGGCGCCTCGGCAGCGGCCTGCTCGGGCGCGGCCTGCTCGGTGGCGGTCACTTCGGTCTCCTTGTTGTCACTCACAGGTTCAGCCCTCCCTCGCGGGCACCGTCGGCGATCGCGGCGACGCGGCCGGCGTAGCGGTTGCCGCCACGGTCGAACACGACGTCCTCGACACCGGCGGCCTTCGCGCGCTCGGCGACGAGCTCGCCGACCTTGCGCGCCTTGGCGGTCTTGTCACCGTCGAACGAGCGGAGGTCCGCTTCGAGCGTGGACGCCGACGCGACCGTGTGGCCCTTGGCGTCGTCCACGACCTGGACGAACACGTGGCGCGCCGAACGGGTCACGACCAGACGCGGACGCAGCTCGGTGCCGACGATCTTCTTGCGAAGGCGGGCGTGACGACGCGCACGGGCGACGTTCTTCGACTTCACAGCCATGCTTACTTACCAGCCTTTCCGGCCTTGCGGCGGACGACCTCGCCCGCGTAGCGCACACCCTTGCCCTTGTAGGGCTCGGGCTTGCGGATCTTGCGGATGTTGGCAGCCGTCTCGCCGACGGCCTGCTTGTCGATGCCGCTCACGGTGACCTTGTTGTTACCTTCGACCGTGAACGTGATGCCTGCCGGCGGCTCGATCAGGACGGGGTGCGAGAAGCCGAGGGCGAACTCGATGTTCGATCCCTTCTGCTGCACGCGGTAGCCCGTGCCGACGACCTCGAGGCCCTTGGTGTAGCCCTGGGTGACACCGATGATGTTGTTGTTGATGAGCGTGCGGGTCAGGCCGTGGAGCGACCGCGACTCGCGCTCGTCGTCGGGACGGGTCACGACGACCTGGTTGTCCTCGACGGCGACCTCGATGGGCTGGGCGACGGTGATGCTCAGCTCGCCCTTGGGGCCCTTGACGGCGACATCGCGGCCGTCGACCGAAACGGTCACGCCGGCGGGGATGTCGATGGGGAGACGTCCGATTCGCGACATGTCAGATCACCACACGTAGGCGAGGACTTCCCCACCCACGCCCTTCGACTCGGCCTGCCGGTCGGTGAGAAGACCGGAGGAGGTGGACAGGATGGCAACGCCGAGGCCGCCGAGCACCGTGGGGATCTCGGTCGACTTCGCGTACACGCGCAGGCCGGGCTTCGACACGCGCTTGATGCCCGCGATCGACCGCTCGCGGTTCGGGCCGTACTTCAGCGTCAGGGTCAGGGTCTGACCGACGCGTGCGTCTTCGACGGCCCACTCCGAGATGTAACCCTCCTGCTTGAGGATCTCGGCGATGTGGGTCTTGAGCTTCGAGCTCGGCAGCGACACGGAGTCGTGGTGCGCCGAGTTCGCGTTGCGCAGACGGGTCAGCATGTCTGCGACCGGGTCTGTCATCGTCATGGATTGCTTCTTTCTGTCACCAGGTTTCGTACGCCGTTACACGACGGCCGACCTGTGGTGGGGTGTGGGCCCGGAAGTCCCGGGCCCACGGGGGTGTCACGCCTGAGCGTCGTCCGCGCGGAACGGGAAGCCCAGGTGACGCAGGAGCGCGCGGCCCTCGGCGTCGGTCTTCGCCGACGTGACGACCGTGATGTCGAAGCCGCGCACGCGGTCGATCTTGTCCTGGTCGATCTCGTGGAACACGGACTGCTCCTGGAGACCGAAGGTGTAGTTGCCGTTGCCGTCGAACTGCTTGCCCGACAGCCCGCGGAAGTCGCGGATACGGGGCAGTGCGAGGTTGACCAGGCGGTCGACGAACTCCCACGCGCGGTCACCGCGGAGGGTGACGTGCGCGCCGATGGCCTGCCCCTCACGCAGCTTGAACTGCGCGATGGACTTGCGGGCCTTGGTGACGACCGGCTTCTGGCCGGTGATCTTGGTGAGGTCGTCGACCGCACCGTCGATCACCTTGCTGTCGCGAGCTGCCTCGCCGACACCGGTGTTCACGACGACCTTCACGAGACCGGGGATCTGCATGACGTTCTCGTAGCCGAACTCGTCCTGCATCGCCTTCTTGATCTCGGCGTTGTACTTCTGCTTCAGGCGAGGCTGGATTTTGCCAGTCTCAGCGGCAGTGGCGGTGCTCATGTTCAGAGGTCCTTGCCTGACTTCTTCGCGTAGCGCACGCGGACCGTGCGCTTGACGCCGTCCTTGACCTGCTCCTCGACCCGGTGACCGACGCGGGTCGGCTTCTTGGTCTCGGGGTCGACGACGGCGACGTTGGAGATGTGGATCGGGGCTTCCATCGTCTCGATGCCGCCCGTCTTGGTGCCGCGCTGGGACTGGCCCACGCGGGTGTGCTTGGTGACGTAGTTCACGCCCTCGACGATGACGCGGTTCTGCTCGACGAGGACCTCGAGGACCTTGCCCTGCTTGCCGCGGTCGCCGCCGCGCTCGGGCTTGGCGCCCGAGATGACCTGAACCAGGTCGCCCTTCTTGATGTTCGCCATGATCAGATGACCTCCGGGGCGAGCGAGACGATCTTCATGAACTTCTTGTCGCGAAGCTCACGGCCGACCGGCCCGAAGATACGGGTGCCGCGGGGCTCCCCGTCGTTCTTCAGGATGACGGCGGCGTTCTCGTCGAACTTGATGTACGACCCGTCGGGACGACGGGTCTGCTTGACGGTGCGGACGACGACGGCCTTGACGACATCACCCTTCTTGACGTTTCCGCCGGGGATGGCGTCCTTGACCGTTGCGACGATGGTGTCGCCCAGGCCCGCGTAGCGGCGGTTGGAGCCGCCGAGGACGCGGATCGTGAGCAGCTCCTTGGCGCCGCTGTTGTCGGCGACCTTCAGCCGGGACTCGTTCTGAATCACTTTGCCTTCTCCAGGATCTCGACGAGACGCCAGCGCTTGGTCGCGCTCAGCGGACGGGTCTCGTTGATGACGACGAGATCACCGATACCGGCGGTGTTGGCTTCGTCGTGCGCCTTCACCTTCGAGGTGCGGCGCATGACCTTGCCGTAGAGCGGGTGCTTCACCCGGTCCTCGACCTCGACGACGATGGTCTTGTCCATCTTGTCGCTGACGACGTACCCGCGGCGGGCCTTGCGGTACCCGCGGGCGTCGGCGTCACGCACGTCGTGCTCGGCGTGCTCGTGGCCGGGAACCTGCTCCGCGGCCTCGGCAGCTGCCTTCTTCGTGGTGGCCATCACTCAGCCTCTTCCTTTGCGGCCTCGGCGTCGTCCGCCTTCTTGGCCTTGCTCTTCTTCGCCTTCGTCTCCACCGGCGCGGGCGTGGCACGAATGCCGAGCTCGCGCTCGCGGATCACGGTGTAGAGCCGCGCGATGTCGCGCTTGACGGCGCGGATGCGGCCGTGGCTCTCCAGCTGCCCGGTGGCCGACTGGAAGCGCAGGTTGAACAGCTCTTCCTTGGCCTTGCGCAGCTCCTCGACGAGGCGCTGGTCTTCGAACGTGTCCAGCTCGCTGGTCGCGAGCGTCTTGGTGCCGATCGCCATTACGCGTCGCCCTCCTCGCGCTTGATGATGCGTGCCTTCAGCGGCAGCTTGTGGATTGCGCGGGTCAGCGCCTCACGAGCGAGTTCCTCGTCGACGCCCGAGACCTCGAAGAGGACCCGGCCCGGCTTGACGTTTGCGACCCACCACTCCGGCGAACCCTTACCCGAACCCATGCGGGTTTCGGCGGGCTTCTTGGTCAGCGGTCGGTCGGGGTAGATGTTGATCCACACCTTTCCGCCACGCTTGATGTGACGCGTCATCGCGATACGAGCGGACTCGATCTGACGGTTGGTCACGTAGGCGGGCGTCAGGGCCTGGATGCCGAACTCACCGAACGACACCTTCGTGCCACCGGTGGCCTGGCCACCGCGCTTGGGGTGGTGCTGCTTGCGGTACTTGACCTTGCGGGGGATGAGCATTACGCCGACGCTCCTTCTGCGACCGGGGCCTCGCTGCGGGGGCCACGGCGGCGGTCACCGCGCTCGCGCGACGGCTTCTGAGCCGCCTGCTCGCGCGCCAGTTCCTTGTTGGTGAGATCGCCCTTGTAGATCCAGACCTTCACGCCGATGCGGCCGAAGGTGGTCTTGGCCTCGTAGAAGCCGTAGTCGATGTTCGCGCGCAGGGTGTGCAGCGGCACACGGCCTTCGCGGTAGAACTCCGAGCGGCTCATCTCAGCGCCGCCGAGGCGGCCCGAGACCTGGATCCGGACACCCTTGGCGCCGGCGCGCTGCGCACCCTGCAGGCCCTTGCGCATCGCGCGGCGGAACGCCACGCGGGCGGCGAGCTGCTCGGCGATGCCCTGAGCGACCAGCTGAGCGTCGGTCTCGGGGTTCTTGACCTCGAGGATGTTCAGCTGGATCTGCTTGCCGGTGAGCTTCTCCAGGTCACCCCGGATGCGCTCGGCCTCGGCGCCGCGGCGACCGATGACGATGCCCGGACGCGCGGTGTGGATGTCGACGCGGACGCGGTCACGCGTGCGCTCGATCTCGATGTTGCTCACGCCGGCACGGTCGAGCTGCTTCTGCAGCAGCTGACGGATCTTGATGTCCTCGGCGACGTAGTCGGCGTAGCGCTGGCCGGGCTTCGTCGAGTCGGAGAACCACCGCGACACGTGGTCGGTGGTGATGCCGAGGCGGAAGCCGTACGGGTTGACTTTCTGTCCCATTACTTGCTCGCCTTCTTGGTCTCGGCGCCACCCGCGGTCTCCGCGACCTCGGGCGTCGACAGCACGACCGTGATGTGGCTCGTGCGCTTCTTGATCTGGAATGCACGACCCTGCGCGCGGGGCTGGAAACGCTTGAGCGTCGTGCCCTCGTCGACGTACGCGTTCTTCACGTACAGGTCCTGGTCATCCAGGTACTCGCCGTCCTTATCGGCCTTCACGCGAGCGTTCGCGATCGCCGAGGCGACGAGCTTGTAGATCGGCTCGCTCGCACCCTGCGGTGCGAACTTGAGGATGGCCAGGGCCTCCTCGGCCTGCTTGCCCTTGATGAGGGCAACGACACGACGAGCCTTCTGAGGGGTCACGCGGATGTGTCGCACACGGGCGATGGACTCCACCATTTCTCTCTCCTCTCAGCGCCCCCGCGTCAGCGGCGGCGGCCCTTCTTGTCGTCCTTCTCGTGGCCGCGGAAGGTGCGGGTGGGCGCGAATTCGCCCAGCTTGTGGCCGACCATGGTCTCGGTCACGAACACGGGGATGTGCTTGCGACCGTCGTGCACGGCGATCGTGTGGCCCAGCATGGCCGGGATGATCATCGAGCGACGCGACCAGGTCTTGATGACGTTCTTCGAACCCGCCTCGTTCTGCGACACGACCTTGCGAAGCAGGTGCTCGTCGACGAAGGGGCCCTTCTTGAGACTGCGTGGCATCTTCTGTTCCTACCTACTTGCGCTTCTTGCCGGCGGTGCGACGACGGACGATGTACTTGTCGCTTTCCTTGTTGGGGTGGCGGGTACGACCCTCCGGCTGACCCCACGGGGTGACGGGATTGCGGCCACCGGAGGTCTTGCCCTCACCACCACCGTGCGGGTGGTCGACCGGGTTCATCGCGACACCGCGCACGGTCGGGCGGACGCCCTTCCAGCGCTTGCGGCCGGCCTTGCCCCAGTTGATGTTCGACTGCTCGGCGTTGCCGACCTCGCCGATCGTGGCGCGGCAGCGCGCATCGACGTTGCGGATCTCACCCGAGGGCAGACGAAGCTGCGCGTACGGGCCGTCCTTGGCGACCAGGCGCACCGAGGCGCCGGCCGAGCGCGCCATCTTCGCACCGCCGCCGGGGCGGAGCTCGATCGCGTGGATCACCGTACCGGTGGGGATGTTGCGCAGCGGCAGGTTGTTGCCCGGCTTGATGTCCGCGCCGGCACCCGACTCGACGATGTCGCCCTGCTTGAGCTTGGCGGGCGCCAGGATGTAGCGCTTCTCACCGTCGGCGAAGTGCAGCAGCGCGATGCGCGCGGTGCGGTTGGGGTCGTACTCGATGTGAGCGACCTTCGCGTCGATGCCGTCCTTGTCGTTGCGACGGAAGTCGATCACGCGGTACTGGCGCTTGTGCCCACCGCCGATGTGGCGGGTGGTGATGCGGCCCTGGTTGTTGCGTCCACCGGTCTTGGCCAGCGGACGGAGCAGCGACTTCTCCGGCGTCGATCGGGTGATCTCGGCGAAGTCGGCCACCGACGAGCCGCGGCGACCGGGGGTCGTCGGCTTGTACTTGCGAATAGCCATAGTTCTCTCGTCCCTTACCCGACCGTCAGTTGACTGCCGTGAAGATGTCGATGGAACCCGACTTCAGCGTGACGATGGCGCGCTTGGTGTCCTTGCGCTTGCCGGTGCCGAAGCGGGTGCGACGGGCCTTGCCGACGCGGTTGATCGTGTTGACGCCCGCGACCTTCACGCCGAAGATCTTCTCGATCGCGGCCTTGATCTCGGTCTTCGAGGCGCGGGGGTCCACCAGGAAGGTGTACTTGCCTTCGTCGATGAGCCCGTAGCTCTTCTCCGAGACGACCGGCTTCAGGATGATGTCGCGCGGGTCCTTGTTGGATGCCGTCTGCAGGACGTTGTCCGTGCTCATGCCGAGACCTCCTCGGTGGCGGCCTCATCTGCGACGCTCGTGTTGAGCTTTGCCGAAACAAAGGCGTCGTAGGCGGCCTTGGTGAAGACGATGTCGTCGGAGACGAGCACGTCGTAGGCGTTCAGCTGGTCGAACGACAGCACGTGGACGAACGCGAGGTTGCGCACGCTCAGGATGCTGCGCTCGTCGTCGCGGTCGACGACCACGAGCACGTTCTTGGTGGCGCCGAGGCCGGTGAGGACCGACGCGGCGGCCTTGGCCGACGGGCCGTTCTCCGTGCCGAAAGCCTCGACGATGTGAAGACGCTCACCGCGGGCGCGGTCGCTCAGGGCGCCGAGCAGTGCGGCGGCGATCATCTTCTTGGGCGTGCGCTGCGCGTAGTCGCGCGGCTTCGGGCCGTGGACGATGCCACCACCGGTCATGTGCGGCGCGCGGATCGAACCCTGACGGGCGTTACCGGTGCCCTTCTGCTTGAAGGGCTTGCGGCCGGCGCCCGAGACCTCACCGCGACGCTTGGTCGAGTGGGTGCCCTGGCGTGCCGCCGCGCGCTGCGCGACGACGACCTGGTGGATCAGCGGGATGTTCGTCTTGACGTCGAACAGCGCGGCGGGAAGCTCAACCGAACCGGCGTTCTTGCCGTCGGCGCTGCGGACGTCGAGCGCGAGAGTCGAGTCAGCCATGAGATCAGGCACCCTTCACTGCGTTGCGGACGTAAACGGTGCGGCCGCGCGCGCCGGGGACGGCGCCCTTGACGAGCAGCAGACCCTTCTCGGCGTCGACGGCGTGAACCGTGAGGTTGAGGACGGTCACGCGCTCGCCACCCATACGGCCGGCCATGCGCATGCCCTTGAAGACGCGGCTCGGGGTCGCCGAGGCGCCGATCGAACCGGGCTTGCGGTGGTTGCGGTGCGCACCGTGCGAGGCGGAGACACCCTTGAAGTTGTGACGCTTCATGACACCCGCGGTGCCCTTGCCCTTGCTGGTGCCGACGACGTCGACCAGCTGACCCGACTCGAAGATGCCGTCGACCGTGAGCTCCTGACCGAGTGAGTAGTCAGCGGCGTCCGCGGTGCGGATCTCGGTGAGGTGGCGACGCGGGGTCACGCCGGCCGCCTCGAAGTGGGCTGTGAGGGGCTTGTTGACCTTGCGGGGGTCGATCTGGCCCGCGGCGATCTGAACGGCGTTGTAGCCGTCCTTCTCGAGCGAGCGGACCTGGGTGACCACGTTGGGGGCCACCTCGATGACGGTGACGGGGACGAGCTTGCCGTCCGCATCCCAAACCTGGGTCATGCCGAGCTTGGTGCCGAGCAGACCCTTCGAAACCTTGGTGTTGATGTCAGCCATGTCGGACCTCAGAGCTTGATCTCGATGTTGACGTCGGCCGGCAGGTCGAGGCGCATCAGCGAGTCGACGGCCTTCGGCGTCGGGTCGACGATGTCGATCAGGCGCTTGTGGGTGCGCATCTCGAAGTGCTCGCGGCTGTCCTTGTACTTGTGGGGCGACCGGATGACGCACACGACGTTCTTCTCGGTCGGGAGGGGCACGGGGCCCACGACCGTCGCGCCCGCACGGGTCACGGTGTCGACGATCTTGCGCGCTGACGAGTCGAGACCTGCGTGGTCGTACGACTTCAGGCGAATGCGGATCTTCTGTCCCGCCATTGTCTGCTCACTCTCTTTCTCGCGTCTTACCGCGGTGTTCCCCTCGCGGGGCACAGCGCAGGCATCGGACGCACATGGCGCTTTCGCGCCCTGGCACTTTCGTCCCGCTCGCACGGGTTCTGCTGCACCGCTGTTCTGATGTCAATCCGGGCAACGGGTGCCCGGCCGACCCTCGCACGCGCGGAAGTGCATCCCGCGGGAGGAGGTATCGGTGTGGTGTTCTGCTGCCCGCGGCCTAGGACCTTGCGCGAGACCTCCGGAGAGGCCGGTCGCACCGCCTATGCACTGCCCTGGCAGTGATCCGACGACGACAAAAGCGCACGCCGGAATGTGGAACTTCACTAGCTTAGCCGCGCGTCGACACCCCACGCAAACCCGGGCGTGTCGCGCTGAGCCGACTCTCAGGAAGAGGCCGCGATCCGCAAGAACTGCAAGGAATCGACCGCACGGCGCGAGGACGTGTCGACACCTCATCGTATTGCGATGTGATTCCCCGAAGACCGTTCCCTCCCCGACCCGGCGGCGCTAACGTTCCTACACCCGTCGAAAGGGTCTGGGGACCGGGCGGGGACTGGGATGTCGCGCTGGGGCGCGACCGGCACCGGAGGTGTCATGAGCGATGTCGAAGAAGATGTCCGCGACGGGGCGTCGACCCGTCGGCCGAGTCGTCGCACTGTTGCCCGCCCATGATGAGTCGGACACGATCCGGCGGGCGGTGGCGGGCCTGCGGGCGCAGACGGTCCCGCCCGATCGCATCATCGTGATCCCCGACAACTGCACCGACGACACCGCGGCGATCGCCGCCTCCACCGGCGCGGAGGTGCGTCCCACGAGCGGGAATTCGGACAAGAAGGCCGGCGCGCTCAATCAGGCGCTGGCCGCACTCCTGCCCGATCTCGAGGATGACGACGCGATCCTGGTACAGGACGCGGACTCCGCACTGGATGAGCCGTTCATCGAACGTGCACTCTCACGGCTGGCCGATCCCTCCTACGGGGCGGTGGGGGGCGTCTTCCGCGGTGACGACCGACCCGGTTTCGTGGCTCACCTTCAACGCAACGAATACGCACGGTACGCCCGAGACGTCTCCCGCCTCCAGGGCCGGTGCCTCGTCGTGACCGGCACCGCGGCGCTGTTCCGGGTGCGCACCCTGCGCGAGATCAGCGAGGCACGGCGCAGCGGCGGATTGCCTGCTGGGGACGGCGACGGCGGGGTCTACGACACGACGGTCCTGACGGAGGACAACGAGATCAGCTTCGCCGTCCTGCATCTCGGCTACCGCATCATCTCCCCGAGCGCCTGCACCCTGATCACCGAGACCATGCCCACCTGGCACGACCTCTGGGCACAGCGCCTGCGCTGGAAGCGCGGGGCGGTGGAGAACTGTATGCAGTACGGACTCACACGGGTGACATGGTCGTACTGGGGGCGCCAGATCCTGACGATGTGCGGCGTCGTGGTCACCGCCGTGTACATCGCGACCCTCGTCGCGGCGATCGTCTCCGGCACCTTCGCCGTCCACCCGTTCTGGCTCGGGGTCACCGCCGTGTTCGTCGTCGAACGCGTGGTGACGGTCCGTCTGCGCGGCTGGCGTCAGATGCTGCTCGCGGCCACGATGTACGAGCTCGTCCTGGACGGGTTCCTCCAGATCGTCCAGGGAAAGGCCTACGTCGACGCCTTCACCGGGCGTCGCCGTCGGTGGTAGATGAGAAGGGAGGGGAGGACATGTACAACACCAACTCCGCGCTCGCCGTCACCGGCGGCGGCGCGCTGGTAGCCGGGGTCAACAGCATCTGGTGGCTGCTCGCCGGCTTCGCGCTCCTCGCCGCAGGTTCGGCCCTGATGCGCATCGTGCCGCGTCGGACCGACGCGCCCCACGGCGACTGACCGGCGAACACCCGTCCCCGCTTCGTGATCCCAGGCCGAGGCGGGGACTCGTCGTGTGCACCTCGGCACACAGGCATCCCCGGGTTCCGCGGCGGAGGGGGCGGGCGCGGAACCCGGGGATGCCTGGCCTTGGCGAGAGGGCGTCCTCAGAGGCGCGCTCCCGTCCGACGGCGGCGACCTGCCACCGTCAGCGCCGCCCCACCGACGAGGGCGAGGAGGCCGAACAGGATCGCCGGAAGCGCGATCTGGCCACCCGTGACAGGCAGCTCGCCGCTCGGACGGGAGCAGTCGTGAGCCGACTGCGCCACGCCTGCCGCCGTCACCGTCGCGGTGTTGAGGAATCCGCCGGCCGCCGGGTCATCGCCGGACACGCAGGCCAGGGAGGCCGCCGACGCCGTGGCGATGTCGACGGTCGCCAGCACCGTCACGGTGTAGGTGTCCGCGCCGCCACCGGCCAGGGCACGTCCCTCGGCGAGCGTCGCGCTCCAGGGGGCGGTGAACCCGCCTTCGGTCGCGCCGCTCCACTCCGCCGCGGTGACGGTGATGTCCTCGCCGAACCGGAGCGTGTCGGTCAGGTCGTAGACCGCCGTCAGCTCGTCGTCGGCGTTGCGGACGACCACCTCGTACGTGATCTCCCAGCGATCATCGCCGAGGTCGACGGTGTCTGCCACGGTCTTCTCGATGGTCACCTCGGGCCGGTCGATGTGGGTGCAGGCCGTGTCGGTGTCCTCGCCGATCCCGTTGGTCACCGTCGCGGTGTTCCAGAACCCGGTCCCCTCGGTCGGGTCGGCGCACGCGAGGGTCTCGTCATCGACGTCGACCGCCACGGCGACCGTGCGGGTCACGGTGTACACGTGCACCGCGCCGGCCGGGAGCATGCCCGAGGCCATCTCGGTCTTCTCGACGCCGTTCCAGGCCTCATCCAGGACGCCTTCGCCGCCGCCGGTGACGACCGGACCGGCCGCTTCCCATGCGCCACCGCTGACGCCGGTCGGAAGCGCGTCGGGGACGTCGGTCAGGTCGTAGGCGACGGTGACGTCGGAGTCGTTGCGCACCTCCACCTCGTACCCGAGGGTCCATGCACCGGTCTCGGCGTTCTGCATCGCGGGCAGCGCCGTCTTCGTCACGGTCGGCGAGGCCGGCTCCGCGCATCCGTCATCGCTGTCGCTGCCCCCGGGGAACACGACGGTCGCGATGTTGTGGAAGGCCCCACCGTCACCGGGCTCGCACGTCAGCTGCGGTTCCGCGGTCTGCGGGTCGAACTCCGCCACGATCCGATAGGTGTAGACGTGCGCTACCGGCTCGATGTCGGCCCCCGCGATCGGCGTGTTCGGCTGCGGGGCGTCACCGATCCACTCACCGGAGAGCAGGCTGAAGCCGGTGCCGAGGTCGGGGGTGTCGGTCAGCGTGTAGACCGTCGGCTGTGCCGAGGCGTTGAGGACGGTGACGACGTAGTCGATCTGCCACGTCCCGTCCGCCAACTGCTCGGCGTCGCCGTCGGCCTTGACCACCTCCACCGGCGGGAGGGTCACCGAGACACAGCCTTCGGCGTCCTCGACGACCTCACCGGAGGTGACCGTCGCGGTGTTGACCAAGCCGCCTTCCGATGTCCCGCACACCCCGATGGGGTCGGCCTCGACGGTCGGCGTCAGGGTGCCCTCGACGGTGTAGGTGTACATCGCATCGACCGGCAGGGTGCCCTGCCAGATGACGACCTCGCCCGGAGCGGCGCTCGCGGTCGCGGGGGCCGGAGCACCCTCGACAGCCGCGATCGTCCACTCACCACCGGCGAGCGACCATCCGGCCGGCACGCCCGGCAGGTCATCGCTCAGCACGACCTCCAGGTCCACGGCGTCCGGGTTCGCGATCGTCACCGTGTAAGACACGCCGACGGACGCATCCGCGTCGTACTGCGGCGCCGCACCGGTCTTGGTGATGACCGGGAAGCCGGGCTCGCCGCACGCGTGGACGGTGGTGTCCTCGTCGCCGACCGACATGGTGGCGGTGTTGAGGAAGCCGCCGGCGCCGGGCTCGTCGCCCTCCTGGCACTGCCAGGTCTCGCCGTCCTGCGTCCCATCGGCGATCGACGCGGTGACCGTCACGGTGTACACGTGCGTCCGGTCGGCCGCCTCGGCCGCGGGGGCGATCGACGCATCCGTGGCGAGGGTGGCGGTCCCCTCCGGGAGAGCGAAGTCGCCGCCGCCCCCGGGACCGGTCCAGCTCGCAGCCGTCGGGGTGATCCCGGCGCCGAAGCGCAGCTCGTCGGTCAGGTCGTAGAAGAACGTCGAGGTCGTCGACTCGTTCGTCACCGACACCTCGTAGACGATCGTCCAGGTGCCGTCGGCGTTCTGCACCGGGGATCCGGTGACGAGGGACTTGCCGACGGTTCCCTCGGCGGGGACGGCGGTGTTCGTGATCTCGCATGTCACGTCGTCGCCGACGGAGAGGGTGATCTGCCCGCCCACGACCTCGATGCCGCTGTCACACGACCAGACACCCGCCGTGTAGCCCGACGGCCCGTTCTCTTCGAGCAGGTAGGACGATCCGCCCAGAAGCGGCTGCGTCGCCGTCGCCGCGACCAGCGGATCGGTCGTCGACTGCGTCTGCGGGTTCCAGTCCTGCGCGCGGTCGCCCGACGCCGTCAGGCTCCACTCGGCCGAGACGCGCGAGCCGGTGCCGTCGCGGTTGTCGACCTTCTTCACGAGGGTCAGCTTCGGCGCGACGTCGGAGTTGGTCAGCACGCACACCACGTCGGCTCCCTCGGCGACGGCGACGGCGTCTCCGTCGAGCTCGACCGGCGAACCGTCGGCGGTACAGGTCACGTCCGTCAGCTCGTAGCCGGAGATCTGATCGATCTCGTCGATGACGTACTCACCGTGCGGCACGGCGATCGTCTCGTCGTGGTCGAACAGGATCGGGGTGTCCTCGCCGCGCTGCGCCTGCAGCTTCTGGTCCCACGCTGCGGGGTCGGTGACCGTTCCGCCGTGGGTGTTGCGGATGAGTTTGGCGAGCGTGAGGGTCGACTGCTGCGCCGTGTTCTTCACCGTGAAGGTCACGGCCTCACCCGCGGTGTCGACCTCGTCCTCGGCGGGAGAGATCTTCGCGGAAGCCCATGTGTAGGAGGGGTCGGCGAACATCGTGTCGCTCGGGGCGTCCTCGGTGACGGCGCACTCGGAGGTGAGCGGGATGGCGTCGTACGGCCCGGTCAGGGTCGCCGCACCACTGGTGTCGACGGACCACGTGCCGGCCAGCGGCGCGTCCTCGCCGTAGACGCAGGACCATGCGCCGGAGAAGTCACCCGTGAACCCGTCGGGGGTGCCGATGAGCTTCTTGGTGACGGCGATGGCGCCGTAGACGCGTTCGGTGGTGTTGCGGACCGTGGCCTTCACCGTCTCACCCGAGACGACGGCCCCGGGCTGGGTGACCTCGCCGACGGTGTCCCACGCGAAGGACGCGTCGACGAGGTAGTCGGCGGGCGTGGCCGTCAGCGCAGCGGTGTCCTCGGCGACGACGCACGTCGCCCCGACCGGCAGGTCGGTGACGACCGTGGTGCCCTCGCCCTCGATGCGCCAGGTGCCGTCGGGCCCGTCGGGGCCGCAGTCGTAGGTACCGGTGAAGGTCGCATCGGCGCGGATGCCGGCTGATCCGTCGTAGTCCTTGACGATGGTCAGGCTCCCGGGGGCGATGACCTTGTTGACGAAGGAGCAGTCCACCGTGGCTCCGGGGCCGACGTCCTGCAGGGTCACGCCGGCGGCGTCCGGAATGGACACCTCGGCGGGGTTCCCACCGAGCGGGGTGACGGTGCAGGATCCCCGCACGAACTCCCACCCGTCCTGCTGCGTCTCACTGACGGTGATGTCGGTCGTGGTGCCCGTCGCGCTGTACACGACGTCCCACGAGGCGGTGCCGTCATCAGCCGTCTGCTGCGTCGCCGCCGCGGGGTCGGTGGCCGCCGTCCCACCGGTCGTGCCGTCGAGAGCGGCGCCGACGGTCCATCCTGCACCGGCGGTCGGGTTCTCCCCCGCCGCGTCGAGCTCCGTCTTGTCCACGGAGACGGCGGTCACCAGCGGGGCGTTGGTGAAGGTGCACAGCACGCTCGCACCCGACACGTCGGGAATCTCGACGGTACCCGAGGTGCCCTCGGTCACGGTCTGGCCGTCGTCGCAGGTCCACGAGCTGGCGTAGTCCGCTCCGTCGCCCGCGGCCATGCTCTCGCTGATCTCGTACTCGTCGCCGGCGATCACCGGGATCGGCCCGATCTGCTCGGTCTGCACGCCGGTCGCGCTCCCGGTCGTGGTCGCCGTGGCGATCTCCTCACCGTCTCGCGCGACGCGCAGCGTGAACTGATCGTCGGTGTCCACGCGACCTGCCACGTCCTTGACGACGGTGAGGTTGGCCGGGGAGTTGCAGCTGGCCAGGTCGGTCGAGCTGGTCTGGGTCGTCGCGGTCGACAGCTCCGACCAGTCCGACGGGTCGTAGCGCTTGACCGTCGACCCGTTGCCGAGGTAGACGGATCCATCGCCGTCGAAGGCGATGCCGTTGACATCGCTGAGGCCGCTGAGCGTCATCGCATTGGTCGCCGAGAACGCCAGCTCTCCGCCGGACGCGGCCATAAGGGTCTCCGCGGTCACCGTGAACACGTTGATCGTGGATCCGCTGCGGACGATGTAGAGGTTGCCGGCGCTGTCGAAGGCCATGTCGCCGTTCGCGGTGGCGTCGGCGTGAAGTCCTGTGTCGAAGTATCCGAGGGTGCTGATCTGAGAGTCCGCCGGGTTGAACTCGTACAGGCGGAAGAGCAGGTCGTCGCCCTCGCCGTCGTACCCGCCGAAGAGGTAGCGCCCGTTGTCGAGGTTGACCGCACCGGTGACCATCGAGCGGTTGTTGCCGGTGTTGAGCGCCGTGTTCGGGATCTGCTCGACCTGTCCGGTGGCGGGGGTGTACCGGATGATCGACGAGATGTTCTGAGAGGTGCCCCCCGACCGCTCGTACGCGTAGACGACGGTTCCGCCCGCTCCGATCGCCAGACCGTTCGCACTGGCGTAGTCACCGAGGTCGACGACCTCTTCCGGCGACGAGTCGTCCGGGTTGACGATGTGCCGGATCGTCCCGCCCGGCGAGATCGAGTAGACGTTGTTCGGCAGACACACCAGCGGCGCACCGGGTGTCGTGGTCTTCGTGGTCTGCACGACCGCGCTCCTCGCGGCGGCGGTCTCCCCCGCGGTTGCGGGCGCGACCCCCACGAAGAGCATCGCGCTCGAGACGACGGCAGCCACACCGCCGGCGTACCAGCGGCGGCGCAACGTCAGCTTCCGCGCGCGCGTCCTCTCGATTCGTCTCGCACGTCGCGTCCCCACGCGATGTGCTCCGGCAGATTCCCAGTTCAATGCCATTGCCAGCCTTCGTCATCCATGACGGAGCAGCAGCAAGCGGCGCGCCCCCAGAGCGCGCCGCTCGGCGTGCCCCCACGGCACGCCGGTACTGCTGATTCCCAGTTAAGACCCCCCAGCGAGGTCCTATCGGGACGCTAACAATCGCCTTCCGCCCACCCCGGCAACTTCGGCGAAAGCGCGGGAAAAACGAAGATACGGGGCCGTATCCTGAGCGAATACGACCCCGTCCTTGCGTCACGAAATGCGCAACAGAGTGCGCTTAACGATCACCGATGTGCTTGTCGATCCCGTCGCGCACATTGTCGACATGCTCATCGACACCGTCGGGGGCCACCTTCTTGACGAAGTCCGAGGCGGCGTCCAGCGCCGAGTCGCTCACGCCTTCCGCCTGCTCCGACTTCAGGACGTCGTCGATCTTGTCCTTGTTCTGCTCCAGGAAGTCCTTTCCCTGGTTCACCAGATCATCGATACCCATCCGACTCCCCTCTCTCCCGCCGGCGGCGGCTACGCGGCCATTGTGGACCGCCGTGCGGGTACGCGAAAGGCCCCCGGGGTGTCCCCGGGGGCCTTTCGCGTGGACCGGCTCGCCGCCTGCGGCGGTGACGGTTCCTGAGTAGCCGCGCAAGCGGCGTACCGAAGGGCGATCTGAGTCGACGCCGGGTCGACGCGCGCTATGCGCGCATCGACCCGGCACGACTCACTTGATGATCTTGGTGACGGTACCGGCGCCGACGGTGCGACCACCCTCACGGATGGCGTAGCCGAGGCCCTCCTCCATGGCGATCGGCTGGATGAGCTCGACCGTCATGTCGGTGGTGTCGCCGGGCATGACCATCTCGGTGCCCTCGGGCAGCGAGATGACGCCGGTGACGTCGGTGGTGCGGAAGTAGAACTGCGGGCGGTAGTTCGTGAAGAACGGGTTGTGACGCCCACCCTCGTCCTTGGACAGGATGTAGGCGGTGCCCTCGAAGTTCGTGTGCGGGGTGACCGAACCGGGCTTCACGACGACCTGGCCGCGCTCGACGTCGTCACGCTTGGTTCCGCGGAGGAGCAGACCACAGTTCTCGCCGGCCCAGGCCTCGTCGAGCTGCTTGTGGAACATCTCGATACCCGTGACGATCGTCTTCTGCGTCGGGCGCAGACCCACGATCTCGACCTCGGAGTTGATGGCCAGCGTGCCACGCTCGGCGCGGCCGGTGACGACGGTTCCACGACCGGTGATCGTGAAGACGTCCTCGACGGGCATCAGGAACGGCTTGTCCTTGTCGCGCACCGGGTCGGGAACGTTCTCGTCGACGGCCTCCATGAGGTCGAGGACCGACTGGACCCACTTCTCGTCACCCTCGAGAGCCTTCAGGCCCGAGACCTGGACGACCGGGGCGTTGTCGCCGTCGAAGTCCTGGCTCGAGAGGAGCTCGCGGACCTCGAGCTCGACGAGCTCCAGGATCTCCTCGTCGTCGACCATGTCGGCCTTGTTCAGCGCGACGACCAGGTACGGCACGCCGACCTGCTTGGCGAGCAGAACGTGCTCACGGGTCTGAGCCATCGGGCCGTCGGTGGCGGCGACCACGAGGATCGCGCCGTCCATCTGAGCGGCACCGGTGATCATGTTCTTGATGTAGTCGGCGTGACCCGGGGCGTCCACGTGAGCGTAGTGACGCTTCGGGGTCTCGTACTCGACGTGCGAGATGTTGATCGTGATACCGCGCTGGCGCTCTTCGGGCGCCGAGTCGATCGACGCGAAGTCGCGCTGGACGTTGGTGGCCGACGGGTACTTGTCGGCGAGCACCTTCGAGATCGACGCGGTGAGCGTGGTCTTGCCGTGGTCGACGTGACCGATCGTTCCGATGTTCACGTGCGGCTTGGTCCGCTCGAACTTGGCCTTAGCCACTGGGTCCTCCTCAGGACGTCGTGTAGATCTCCCGGGCGCTGGATTGCGACCGGTCGTCTACGGGGATGGTTGTCAGTCTAATAGACGGGTCTGTATTCAGTTTGCGGGACGCCGGGGCCGCCGTGACGGCCCCGGCAGCCAGGGCTATTCGCCCTTGTTCTTCTGGATGATCTCGTCCGCCACGGCCCGGGGGACCTCGGCGTAGCTCTCGAACTCCATCGAGTACACGGCACGGCCCGAGGTCTTCGAGCGCAGGTCGCCGATGTAGCCGAACATCTCCGACAGTGGGACGCTCGCGCGCACCACCTTGACACCGGCGGCATCTTCCATCGACTGAATCTGGCCACGACGCGAGTTCAGGTCGCCGATGACGTCGCCCATGTACTCCTCGGGCGTACGCACCTCGACCGCCATGACCGGCTCCAGGATCACGGGGCCGGCCTTGCGGGCGGCTTCCTTGAATCCCATGGAACCGGCGATCTTGAACGCCATCTCCGACGAGTCGACATCGTGCGACGCACCGTCGAGGAGGGTCGCCTTCACGCCGACCATCGGGTACCCGGCGAGGATACCGACATTCATGGCGTCCTGGAAGCCCGCGTCGACCGAGGGGATGTACTCGCGCGGGATACGGCCACCGGTGACCTTGTTCTCGAACTCGTAGATCTTGTCGCCCTCGACCTCCATGGGAGCGAGTGCGAACTGGATCTTCGCGAACTGACCCGACCCACCGGTCTGCTTCTTGTGGGTGTAGTCGTGCTTGTCGACGGTCTTGCGGAGCGTCTCGCGGTAGGCCACCTGCGGCTTTCCGACGTTCGCCTCGACCTTGAACTCGCGCTTCATGCGATCCACGAGGATGTCCAGGTGCAGCTCGCCCATGCCCTTGATGACGGTCTGACCAGTCTCGGCGTTGAGCTCGACGCGGAACGTCGGGTCCTCTTCGGCGAGCTTCTGGATGGCCAGCGACAGCTTCTCCTGGTCGGCCTTCGTCTTGGGCTCGATGGCGACCTCGATGACAGGCTCCGGGAAGGTCATCGACTCCAGCACGACCTGGCTCTCGGAGTCCGACAGCGTGTCACCGGTGGTGGTGTCCTTCAGGCCGATGACCGCGTAGATGTGACCGGCGGTGACCGAGTCGACCGGGTTCTCCTTGTTGGCGTGCATCTGGAAGATCTTCCCGACGCGCTCCTTCTTGGACTTGGTCGAGTTCACGACCGCCGAACCCGAGTCGAGGTGACCCGAGTACACGCGGATGTAGGTGAGGCGACCGAAGAAGGGGTGCGAGACCACCTTGAACGCGAGCGCCGCGAACGGCTCGTCGCGGTCGGCGTGGCGCTCGATGATCTTCTCTTCGTCCTTGGGGTCGTGCGCCTCGATGGCGGGCACGTCCAGGGGCGAGGGCAGGTAGTCGACGGTGGCGTCGAGCATCGGCTGCACACCGCGGTTCTTGAACGCCGAACCGCACAGCACGGGGTAGGCCTCGCCGGCGATGGTGAGCTTGCGGATCGCGCCCTTGATCTCCTCGGGGGAGAGCTCCTCGCCCGCGAAGTACTTCTCCAGCAGCGCGTCATCCGACTCGGCGACGGCCTCGAGGAGCTTCTTGCGATACTCCTCGACCTTGTCGACCATGTCGGCCGGGATCTCCTGGATCTCGTACTTGGCGCCCATGGTCACGTCACCCTTGGCGTCGCCGGGCCACACCAGTGCGCGCTTGTAGATGAGGTCGACGACACCGACGAAGTCGTTCTCGGCGCCGATCGGGAGCTGGAGCACCAGCGGCGTGGCCTTCAGGCGCGACACGATCGTGTCGACGGTGAAGTAGAAGTCCGCGCCGAGCTTGTCCATCTTGTTGACGAAGCAGATGCGGGGGACGTTGTACTTGTCGGCCTGACGCCACACGGTCTCCGACTGGGGCTCGACGCCCTCCTTGCCGTCGAAGACGGCGACGGCACCGTCGAGCACGCGGAGCGAACGCTCCACCTCGACCGTGAAGTCGACGTGCCCGGGGGTGTCGATGATGTTGATCTGGTTGTTCTCCCAGAAGCAGGTCACCGCGGCCGAGGTGATCGTGATGCCGCGCTCCTGCTCCTGCTCCATCCAGTCGGTGGTCGCGGCACCGTCGTGCGTCTCACCGATCTTGTGGTTGACGCCCGTGTAGAACAGGATGCGCTCGGTCGTCGTCGTCTTGCCGGCATCGATGTGCGCCATGATGCCGATGTTGCGGACCTTCTTGAGGTCGGTGAGCACGTCTTGTGCCACGGGGTGTCCTTACGTGTAGTGACGGATGGATGCGTTTCGTCTCGCGCTGCTCGCTCAACGACCGTATCGGACCGGCCGTTGAGCGAGCTGCGAAGCCGCGAGTCGAAACGCGGCGACGCGGAGGAGACTTACCAGCGGTAGTGCGCGAACGCCCGGTTCGACTCGGCCATCTTGTGGGTGTCCTCGCGGCGCTTGACCGCGGCACCCAGGCCGTTCGAGGCGTCCAGGATCTCGTTCTGCAGGCGCTCGGTCATCGTCTTCTCACGACGACCCTTGGCGTAGCTGACCAGCCAGCGCAGCGCGAGGGTGTTCGCACGGTGCGGCTTGACTTCGACGGGCACCTGGTAGGTCGAACCGCCCACACGGCGGCTCTTGACCTCGAGGGTCGGGCGCACGTTGTCGAGCGCCTTCTTCAGGGTGGCCACGGCGTCCTGACCGTTCTTGGTCTCGACACCGCGGAGGGCACCGTACACGATCGACTCGGCGAGCGACTTCTTGCCGTCGACGAGGATCTTGTTGACCAGCTGGGTCACGATGGGTGCGCCGTAGACCGGGTCGTTGACGACGGGGCGCTTCGGGGCGGGTCCCTTACGAGGCATCTAACTCAACCCTTCTTCGCGCCGTAGCGGCTACGGGCCTGCTTGCGGTTCTTCACGGCCTGGGTGTCCAGGGCGCCGCGGACGATCTTGTAGCGCACACCGGGGAGGTCCTTCACACGACCGCCACGCACGAGCACCAGCGAGTGCTCCTGCAGGTTGTGACCCTCGCCGGGGATGTACGCGGTGACCTCGGTGCCGTTGCGGAGCTTGACACGGGCGACCTTGCGCATGGCCGAGTTCGGCTTCTTGGGGGTGGTCGTGTACACACGGGTGCACACGCCGGCCTGCTGCGGGTTCGCCTTCAGCGCCGGAGCCTTGGTCTTGGCGACCTTGGGGCTGCGGCCCTTGCGAACCAACTGCTGAATGGTTGGCACGTTCTCTCTACTCTCGTTGTGCTGCGCGGCGCTCTCGGCCCCGCGCAGGTGCTGCACGGTGACAGCGTTCGTGGTTTCACCACAGATCCGACGCGCAGAACCATCGTCCTGCTTCAGGTGTCGGATATGCCGTGGGGGTGGCCTGTTCGCAGACCGTTCCCGGAGATGCGACGCCCTCGCAGACCGACCTCCGAGCCGAGACACGGCGGACGGCGCGCGCGGACGCACACCCGATCCATGATAGGCGGTCGAGCCGAGGGGGGCAAACGAGTGCCGACGTGAGGGTGGGATCCTCAGGCGATCACCAGCACGGCGAGAGCTCCTCCGGCGAGGAGGATCGCCGCGCCCGTCCCGGCGATGAGCCCGCCGAGCACCAGGCGCCGTCGCCGACGCCTCGCCAGGGCGGCCCCGCGGCCGTCCACCGGCGGCTGCTCGTGACGAGGCGGCGGCGCGCCCCGACGCACGACGGAGGCCTGCGGTGTCCGCGGTGACTGCGCGGCGAACACGCCGTCCGGGATGTCGGCGGTGCGCACGAGAGGTCGCTCTGCGGTGATCGCCGGGTCGACGGTTCGTCCGGGGCGCGTGCGCACGGTCGTGGCATGGGACCGACGTGATGCGGCGGTCGGGGCATCGGCGTCCTGCCGTCGGGCCGGCGCGGTGCGCGCGTCCGGGTCATGGCGGCGCCCGCGCGCGGTGGTGTCGGGGAGGTCGTCGCGGCGGGGCGCGTCCCGCCGCGACATCCGTGTCGCGTCGTCGGGCGGGTCGACGGCGGGATCGGGCGGGACTGCGCTCACGGGGTGGGGAGCTCTTCCAGGCGCAGCTCGGCGTCGCCGAGCAGGAACCTCGGCGTCAAGCGAGTCACCGCGCCGGGCTGGACCTCCGTCTCATCGTCGTTGTCGGCGATGAGGACGACGCCGTTGGTGGAGTCCAGGTCGACGACGGTCCAGACGTCCCCCCGGAGTTCCAGACGCGCGTGGGTCTTCGACACCGTCCGCGTCGGGTCGCCGAGGGTCACCAGCTGCGCGTGCGGGAACGCCGCATCCACGCTCGGGCGGCGTCCGACGACGGCGACGTCCTCCTCGAGGGCGATCCGCTCCCCGTCGGGGCCGACGAGAATCCATCCCGTCCGTCGGCGGCGCGTGACGATCGTGTGGTCGTCCAACTCCTCGTCGCGACTCACGTCTGCGAAGCGTGCCGACACCGACGAACGTGCCGACCGGGGCGAGCCGGCCACCGGTGCGCCGACGATGGCCGAGACCCCGCCGTCGTCGGGGAAGGCATCGGCTTCGGTGTCCGATGGCGCACCCGGCGCAACGACCGGCGCACGGGTGACCGGCGGCGTCGGCGCGTGCGCGGGTGCGGCCGGAAGGTCCGCGTGCGGGCCGCGGTCATCGCTCCCCGCGGCGTCGCCGGTCCCCGCCGACGGGGCGTCCGTCGCGGCCGGCACCGCGGAGATGGGCGCCGGCGCACCCGGCACCGCGTCGGTGACCTCTCCGGTGAACTCGCCCGGCGCACTCAGGTCGAAGCCGTTCCACGAGGGACGAGCCGTGGACCGCCGCAAGGGGGGCGGCACCTCCTCGCTCTCCTCCGCCGCGGAGGCGGCGAGGGGAGGAAGGTCGGCGGGTCCGGGGTGCGCCGTCGACGGTGACGCCGAGACGGGCGAAGCCGTCGCAGGCTCGGCCGTCGCGGGTTCGGCCGATGCGCGCGGTGTCGACGGGGTCGGCGGATCCGCGTCCGCAGCGGCAACCGGCTGGGGCGGCCCCTCATCGAACAGCGGGCCGGAGACCGGATCGTCGACGGCCGAGTCGGTGTCGGGATCTTCGTCGAGGACGTCGGGCCACCAGTCGGCGAACGGCGAGGTCGGCGCGGGACGCGCCGCGGTCGCGTCGCGCGTCCCCTCGCCGGAAGGCCGCTCGGTGCGTGGCTCGACGCCACGGGGCTCATCAGGACGGGGTTCGTCCGTGGGGGGCTCGTCCGTACGGGGCTCGTCGGCGCGCGGCCCATCGGCGCGCGTGGGCGCCCATCCCGCCAGCCCGGCCGCGACCGGACCGTCGCCGCCCGCGGCGGGCTCCGCCACCGCGCCGAACGACTCCGGCGTGCCGTCGAACCCCCGCGCGTAGACCGGGTCGGCGACGTCGCCGTGCGTACGGCGCCGCGGCGCGGAATCCGCCTTCTCCGCGCCGATCCAGCGGGCCGAGCCGAATCCGAGCACGGTCGCCCACACCGGAGGCAGGAGCACAGCCAGAACCGTCATCCCCCCGCCGAATCCGAACGCGCGGTTCACGCGGAGGGCCGCGAGCACGAACACCACGAAGACGATGACCGGACCGGCGATCGGAATGAGGAACAGCAGCACGCTCCACCACGGGTATCCCGCGAGCTGGAAGAGCACGCCGACGTTGTAGACGGGTACCCATCCCTTCCACCCGGCCTCGCCGGACTTGCGGAAGAGCGCCGAGAGGGCGATCGCGGTCCACACGTACAGCAACGCGCCCACCAGGAGCGAGGTCGCCGTGACGGCGACCAGGGCGGTGGAGTCGGTGTTCATGGCATGGTGCGCGCTCGCCGCGACGAGCCGCGCTCCCCCCTTTCGGCCAGGTGGCGACGGGCACCGCCCGGGGCGGTGCGACGGATGAATGATCTCAAAGAAACCGACGCCATGAGCGCGCGCCACACACCTCGGGACGAGCGCAGGTCCCGGCGACGCCGGTCGACGTCGTCCCAGAACGCCTGCGCCTGCGCGGTCGTGGCGCCGCGGCCGGAGAAGGTCGCCTCATCCGCCGCGGCGGCCAACCGCACCCCGTCGGGCAGCTCCCACAGCGCCGCCGTCTCGCTGCGCGTGCGGGCGCCGGGCGGTTCGTACCCCGCGTCGGCGGCGGCGTCGACCACCTCCTCCCACCCGGCCGCGATGCGGTCTGCAGGGGTGGCGGCACGCCGCCGGCCTCGCCGTCGCAGAGCCTTCGCCGCGAGGATCACCAGGAACGGACCGAGCAGCAGAAGGGCCACCAGCATCCAGATCGCGACGACACGGAGGATCGGCCAGAGCCACGCGAGATCCCACGCCGCGGTCTCCTCGTCATCGCGCGAGACGGCCTCGTCCTCCTGCGTGGGATCGGGCGGGACGACCTCCTCGACGGCATCGGGGCGCACGTCTGTGACGTTCTCCGGATCGCGCTGCTCGGTGGTCTCCAGATTCGGCGAGCGCTCGTGCTGCGGGGTCGTGTCGATGGCCACCCACGCGCCGGACGCCGTGCGCACCTCGATCCAGGCGGACAGGTCGCCTGCCGTGCACACACCGTCCTCGCAGACCGGCAGGGAGGGATCGTCGGCCGCGAGCCGGGCTCCGACGACCACCCGCGCGGGGTAACCCAGCTCCTCGGCGATGAGTGCCGCCGCGACGGCGAACTGCTCGTCGTCGCCGACGGCTGCGACGAAATTGTCCGCGACGATCGCCTGCGGATCAGCCTCGCGCTGCAGCAGCCGGGAGAACATCTGGTCGATGCGGGCCAGCGAATGGCCGGCGGCGGCGGGCTGGAACCGGTAATCGTCGAGATCCTGCATCCACCGCGCCGGCACGTCGCCGTCGGTGAGCGCGTGGCTGAGGTAGCCGCGCTCACGCAGCAGATCGATGAGGGCGATCAGCGCCGCCCCGTCCGTCCCGGTGCGATGCTCGTCGACCCAGACGCGCAAGCTCTCCGGGGCGCCGACGCCGGGCGTGGACCCGGGCGCGGCGAAGGTGGCCGGGGAACCGGGGAGCGAAGCTTCCAGCCGATACGCGTCACCGGCGCGCAGTCCTCCCCCGGCGGTCTCCACCGCCGCGGCGTTCTGGGCGCTGTAGTAGAAGCCGTCGGCCAGCGCCGCGGCCCGCTCACCGACGAACGAGACCTCCACCAGGTCGCCGATGATCGGCATCCACACCGCGTCGAGGTCGACGATCTCGACGTCGACGACCGCGCGCGCACCGGCCTGCGCCGTCCGAGCCGAGGGCACGCGGACGAAACGCGTGTCGGCGTCCGTGCGGAAGACTTCGCCGTCGTAGCCGTCGAGGACGGCGACGCGCACCCGCTCGGGCGCCCCCTCGAGGACGGCGACGCGGAACAGGACCTCGTCGACGCGATCGTCGTCGAACGCGGCGCGATACGACGCCAGCGGGCTGATCTCGGCGGAGAGGTCGACGTCGGGGGCGGTCGCCCCGCGCAGGACGTCGCGGTCCAGGCCCTGCGCCGCCCAGGGAACCACCGCCACCGCGACGACGACGGCCAGGGCGAGGAGCCCGACCGCGGTCCACCCGCGCGCGGCCGCCCCGCCGGAGGCGCGTCGACCGATGCGCGCACCACGCGCCCGCGCGAGCGCGCCGGACCGCTCGGCGCGATCACGCCACACCAGCCACAGCAGCAGCACGAGCATCGTGGATGCGCCGACCATGGTCTCCAGCGGCGCGGCCAGGGTCAGCTGTCCGACCACCAACGACGCGCTGACCGACGTGCGCCCGAAGAGAAGACCGAACCCGACCATGCCGACGGCCACCGGGACGGCCAGGAAAGCGAGGCGATCGCGACGCCACGCGGACAGAAGCAGCACGCTCGTGCCCGCGAGGAAGACCACGAGCGCCGGGACGAGCAGGTTTCGGTAGGACCCCACCGGCAGATCGACCGTCAGCAGGTCCTTCCACCCGACCACCGCGCCGGTCAGCACATCGCCGATGGCGCGGGGCAGCATCCCGGGGTCGGTGAGGCGCGAGGGCACGGCGACCAGAACGCCGATCAGCAGGAAGACCCCGCCGAGGACGACCGTGACGGTCCACCCGCCCCACCGCAGACGCAGGGCGCACGCGGCGACCGCCGCACCCGCCACGGTGCCGGCGACGGCGACGAACACGAACGCCGTGTCGTCGTAGACCGGCCACGCCGCGAGGGTCGCGAGGACGGCGACGGCGAGAGCGAGGAGACTCCCGGCGACCACGCGCGTCCGCTCGCCGCCGGAGAAGGCGCCGTCCCGACGCGGCGGTGCCGTCCGGCCGCTCATGAGCTCGCCCCGCGAAGGAGCAGCCCGGAGAGGTCGTCGACCATTCCGACGGTGAGCACCGTCATGCCGTTCACCGACTGCATCCGCGGGTGGGCCCGCTCATCGCAGCGGACGCCGACGACGGTCGCGTCTGCCGGGAATCGCAGCGCCGCCTGACGCACGTGCGACAGCGGCACGCGCGAGCCGACGATCACGAACGCGACCGAGAGCCGATCGGAGGACTCGGCCGCCAGACGGCACACCTCTCCGACGGGCATGGTCGTGTCGAGCAGATCGATCGCGCTGAAACCGTCGAGCATGTTCCGCGGCGACGCCGCATTCACGCGCTGGATCGCCCGCAGACGACCGCGCACCACGCGCGGCACCTCGCCCCCCGCCACGATGTCGACCTCTCGCGCGTCGCGGACCGCGCGCAGGCCCAGCGAGGCGGCGCACGAGACGGCGAGTTCGAACTCGTCGGCGTCCGCGTACTCGTCGGCGGCGATCGCCAGGACGACCGCCATCCGCGAACGACGGGTCTCCTCGTACTGCCGCACCATCAGTCGCCCCGTCTTGGCCGTCGACTTCCAGTGCACCTGACGCCGACTGTCCCCGGGGGCGTACTCCCGGATGGCGTGGAAGGACATGTCGGCATCGACCAGACGGCGGGTCGGGGCACCTTCGAGATCTCGGATGAGGCCGGCGCTCGTGGAGGGCAGGACCACGGTGCGCGGGTGGACGTACAGGTCGTGCACGTCGTCGAAGGCGTGCTCGCGACGCATCAGGCCGAGCGGATCCGCCCGCACCGTCGTGGCGGGACCCACCGAGACGATCCCCCGCCGGAGGTCGGGGATCTCGAGCGGGTCGGCGATCCCGTGACCGGGTCGGAGCACGGGCACGTCGATCTCCACGACTCCGTCGCCCACGGGGATGTCCATGCGGCCCGGCAGGGTCGTGCGGGGGCCGTCGTTGCGGATCCCGATCGTCCCGGCCACGGCCGACCCTGCCACGACCCGATCGTGACCGAGCGCCAGGTCGACCGCGTAGGAGCGCGCACCGAACAGGAACGGCACCGCCGTGACCACGAGCACGAGGGCGATGACCGCGGCGACCAGCCACTCCACCCACCCGAACACCACTCCACCCAGCAGGCCCGCCGTCGCCGCCACCACGACCAGCGCGCCGGCCGGGCGCACGGTCCGCGCGCTCCAGCGCGCCGACCGTGCGAGCACCGCCGCCACCGCGCGACCCGCGCGCGTGAGGGCCACGACCATCCGTACGAGCGCCCGGTCGCGCCGCGACCCCGACACCTGGGTGCCGGTCGCGGCGAGCGTCGCGGTGACGCCGGCGCTGTCACCCCCGGTCGAGGTGCGCGTGAGGCGGGACTCGGTGCGGGTCATACCGCCTCGCGCCGCGTGGGCGGTTCCACATCCAGCAGCACCTGCCCGATGACCGCCTCGGGGGTCACCCCGTCGAACTCGGCCTCCGCGTGCAGGATCAGTCGGTGCGCGAGAACCGGGACGGCGAGCGCCTTGATGTCGTCGGGGGTGACGAAGGTCCGTCCGCGGGTGGCGGCGCGGGCGCGACCGGCGCGGGTGAGGGCGAGGGCGCCGCGGATGCTGACGCCCAGCCGCACATCGTCGGCGGCGCGGGTGGCATCGACCAGCCGGGAGATGTAATCCAGCACGAGCGCGTCGGTGTAGACGGTGGCGGCGAGGTCGGCCATCCCGACGAGGGCCTGCGGCGTGATGATGGGACCGAGGTCGTCGGTCGAGGTGGCGGCGCCGTCGAGGATCCGCACCGTCGCGGCGTGATCGGGGTAGCCGAGCGCGGTGCGCATGAGGAACCGGTCCAGCTGCGCCTCCGGAAGCCGATAGGTGCCGGCCTGTTCGACGGGGTTCTGGGTCGCCAGCACGAGGAAGGGGACGCCGACGGTGCGGCTGACGCCGTCGATGGTGACGCGCCCTTCCTCCATGACCTCCAGCAGCGCCGCCTGCGTCTTCGGGCTCGCGCGGTTGATCTCGTCGGCGAGCACGATGTTGGCGAAGATCGGCCCGGCGTGGAACTCGAACACACCCTGCTTCTGGTCGTACACGGTGATACCGGTGATGTCGCCGGGCAGGAGGTCCGGCGTGAACTGGATGCGCGTGTTGGTGCCCTGCACGGACTGGGCGATGGCGCGAGCCAGGGAGGTCTTCCCGGTGCCGGGCACGTCCTCGAGCAGCACGTGCCCGTCGCTGAGCATCGCGGTGAGCACGAGTTCGACGACGTGACGTTTGCCGAGCACCGCCCGCTCGACGTTGTCGGCGATCTGCGCGAAGGTCTGGGAGAACCAGGTGGCCTGTTCCTGCGTGATGGTCATCGTTCCTCGTCCGTTCTGGCCTCAGCCGGCCGGGGTCTGCGGCGGCGCGTCGCCGGGCTGGCATGTCGCACCGAAGGTGGTCTGCGCGTTCTGGAGTCCCCAGCCCTGAGCACTCCAGTCCACCGTCACCGCGATCCCCTCGACGTACGCCGCGCCGAGGGGGACCTCCCACGTGCCCGCGGTGTGCGGCAGGCGGGTCCCGTCCGCGTCGAAATACCGCAGCGAGGCGTTCCCGAACGTGATCGAGGCGGCGCCGCCGCCCGGCGCGTTCGAGGACGACCCGGCGGTCTGCAGCGTGCCTCCCCCGACGCACGAGGTCGCCGACCAGGTCGCCTGCACCTGGTACGGCGCGCTGCCGGCACGCGGGGTGACATCGGCCCATCCGGTGGTGGCCCCGCGCCAGTCGTGCACGTAGCGCACGTCGATGCCGGGGTCGCGGTCGAACACGCTCGTCGGGTAGCCGCTGAAGTCGGGCTCGTTGAAGCGAGGCGGGTCCTCGTCGGAGGAGGGCGCCTGCCGGATGCGCCACTCGGCACGGGCGGAGGTGACGTCGGGTCGCGGGTCCACGACGAAGGTGTAGCCCTGCGGGAGCGTGTCGTCCTGCACCGCGTAGACGGTGCGTGTGACGGTGACCTCGCCGTAGTCGCGACCGTCGTACCGCGATTCGACGCACATCTCGTACGTGTACTCCTCGCCGTCGCGCACCTCGAACTCGGCCCGCGCCCCGTCCTCGTCCGGCCGACAGAGGCGTCCTTGCTCCACGATGTCGTACCGCAGCGTCGACCCCTGCCCGTTGACGGTGGCCGTGGCGGTTGCGGTGATCGTGGCGGTGCCGTCGCCGTCGTTGGTGGCCGTCAGGGTCAGCTGCGCGTTCTTCGGCGCGCCGATGCCGTTGGCCGCGACGGTGACGGCGGATCCGGATGCACTGCCGCCCAACCCCGGCGGCACGTCGAAGCGCGAGACGGGCGTGACCGTGACGGTCGAGGCCGTGTTGACGCCGATGCGGTACTCCCGCACGGTCACCCGCGTCTGGTCCCGGGACACCGACACGCTCACGTCGTCCCCCGACGGGCTGGTCACCCGGAGGCTCCCGGTCTCGGCGGGGCTGATCCCGGTCACCTCCAGGGAGATCACACCCCCCTCGCCGGACGACGTGGGGACGGGGTACGCCGTGACGGCCTCCGGCGCCGGCGGCGGGTCGTACGCCCACGCCGTCGTCCCGACGCCGGTGCGCGACTCCCCGACCGCGTTCACGGCACGCACCTCGTACACGCGCTGCTCACCGTTGGGCGCCGCGATCGCCGGGCAGGTCCCGTCGGCACCGCACCGGGCGACCACCTGGCCGCCCGTGCGCACGACGAACCCGGTGAGGGCGGGGTAGGCCTGTCGAGCCGACCCGGGGTCGACGCGCAGAGTGAGGCTGCGGTCGGAATAGGCCGTCTGGGTCAGCGACGCCGGAGCACGCGGGTACCCCTGAAGGTCCAGCAGTACGCTTCCGTCGCGCTCCCCCGCCGAGACCCGCCCCTGCGCGTCCTGGACCGAGAACGAGGCCGTGCACGTCGCCCCCGGGGCATCCCCCGACCAGGACGCCACGACGCTGGATGCATCGGCGACCGCGAAGGTCACGCCCGTGCACGCGCCGGTGGCCGTCACATCCACGACCTCGAGCGGGGTGCCCGGCAGCGGATTCACCTCGCCGCCTGCCCCGATGACCGGGATCGTGCACTGGCTGCCCGCCGCCTGGGAGCACTGCTGGGTGACCGAGCCGCCGCGCGGCAGAGTCGACGGTGCGGCGCCCACGCGCAGCAGCAGTCGGGCCGAGGCGACCCCGGGGTGGCTGGTCACCGAGACGACCACCGCTTCCTGCCGGCCCGGGACCGCGTCGTCGGCACCCGTGATGGTCACGACGGATCCGGCGAGGGCCACGTCGAAGGAGGCACCCTCCGCCGAGACGGCGTAGGAGATCCCGCTCCAGTCCTCCCGCAGCTGCCACGACGTCATCTCGCGCAGGTCGAACGTGTCGCTCTCACCCGGTCCCACCGTCAGCGAGGCCGGACCCAGCTCCGGCTGCGGGTCGAGCGCGACGACCGTCACCGGCACGGAGAGATAGGTCCACTCGGACTGACCCACCAGGCGCACGGGCACCTGGCACGCATCGGAGAAGGGCGCGCCGGCACCGGCGTCGTAGGTGATCCGGGTCCCCGCCGCGGCGCGGCACTCGGCCTCGGCACGCGCACCCGCCGCGCGCACCTGCTCGCCGACCTCGAGGTCGGAGCCCCGCGGCAGCGCGACATGGTCGGCGAGGTCGAAGGTGACCGACTCGAGCTCGGTCACCTCGGGCGCCGGAACCCCCGCCCGCAACGCGAGCTCGATGTCGTCCTCGCCCGGCACACGCAGGAACGCGTAGGTGGTGACCTCGCCGCCGGTCGCGTCGCCGGTGACCGAGAACGGGATGATGCGGGTGCGGTCCGGCACCTCTCCCGCGAGACGTGCACCGACGACCTCGACGTCGTCCGGATCCCCCCAGAGCCCCAGCTCGAGGTCGGCGATCTCGCCGCCGGACCACGCGGTCTTCCCGGCGAGCACGTCGACGCCGTCGACGAAGTCGTCACGCGTCTCCACCGTGAGCACGGTGTCTTCGACGACGGGGAACGCCGGCACCGCTTCACGGACCACCTTGACCACGACCAGCCCTCGCGCGGTGTTGCCGGAGGTTGAGGCGACGTCGTAGAGGAAGGCCATCGTGCCGATCTGGTCGCCGGCTCCGATCACGAGTGTGCGCTCGCCGTCGGTGTCGACCAGACCGGCCAGGCGCGCGTATTCGGGGTTGGGAGTCCCGTCGACGAGAACCTCGGGCTGGTCCGGCCGCACGGCGCGGATCGAGAGATCGCCGCCGGTGGGATCGATGTCGTTGGCCACCGCGTCCACCCGCACGACGTTGTCGGCACCGACCTGCACCCGGACGTAGTCGGTGAAGGTCACCGGGCTGGGGTCGGCGACCGAATCGAGCACACCGACCCGGACCGTGCCCTCCCCCGTCTGCCCGGACTCGTCCACAACGCGGTAGCGGAAGGCGTCCTGACCGCTGTCGCCGGCCACACTCGAGTAGACCAGCGCCGTACCGTCGGCCGAGATGGTCGCCACCCCGGAATCCGGTTGAGAGACGACCGCGTCGAGGCGGACCACGTCGCCGTCCGGATCCATCCCGAAGCCGTCGAACGGGATGCGCGTGGTCAGGCCGCTCAGCACGCGCGCTTCGAGGGTGTCGGGCGAGGGTGGCCGGTTGGCGTCGGAATCCAGCACCTCGATGCGCACCGTCGCGGTGTCCTCCAGGCCGGGTGAGCCGGTCGCCGATGCGGCGTACTCGACGGTGTGGCTGCCCGGGTCGTCCGGCGCGAGGTAGCGGAGGACCTCGCCGGAGGCGAAGGCGAGCGCCTCCGGCGAGGAGGACACCACCGATGCCGGGTTCAGCACGGGACGCCCGCCCGATGGGGTGACGTCGTTGTCGAGGACCGGGATGTCGACCTGAGCGCCGGTTCGCACCACGACGACGTCGTCCACGGCGATCGGGGCCCGTTCGGGGGCCGGTGGGAGCAGGTAGACCGTCGCTTCACCGCGGACGCTCGCGCCGCCGTCCTGTGTGCCGTCGCTGACGGTGTAGGCGACCGTTCCGAGGCGCCCGGGTTCGCCGGTGGCCGTCGTGCCCGACACCCGGAGGTCCTTCTGACCGACGCCGTCGACGCTCAGCGTCGCCCCCTCGTCCGGCCGCGGCTCGATCTCGCTGAGCAGGAGCACCCGGCGGGTCGGGTTCGACACCGCCGCGAACACCTCCAGCGTGGCGTCCTCCTGCGGGTGCACGAAGGCCACGACGGGCGCGGTCGCGAGATCGGCCGGCGCCTCCGGATCCAGCAGCGTGATGCGGGCCGTCGCCACCGCCGTGCTCTCACCGTCGGTGACGGTGTAGTCCACGCGATAGGTGCCCGGCTCGTCGGCCGCGACGTCGAACCGCGTCGAGCCGCCGACCACCGTGGCGGTGGCCGCCGCCTCGTCCAGGACGCGCACCGACTCCAGCACCATCGCCCCCGCCGTGCCGGTCACATGATCGACGACGTCGACGGTGAGGCCGGCGCCGACGGTGTCGACGACCGAGAAGGACTGCGCCACCAGCTGCGGCTGCGGCGAGACGCGCACGAGCAGAGACTTCGTGGTCGCCTGACCGAGGGTGTCGGCGACGGTGACCTGCAGGTCGACGAGCTCCTCCGAGCCGGCGCCGTCGTCGTCGTGCTGGTAGACCACCTCCCCCGCCGGGGTGGCGGCGACGTTCCCGACACCCGAGGGGTTCTCGACCGACAGCAGCAGCAGCGGGTCCCCCTCGGGGTCGACCCATCCGGGCAGGACGGGCACGGTCACCGTGCCGCCGCGCGCGACCTCGGGCGCGGGCCACGACACCAGGCACCCCTCGACACCGCACCACCGCGGGGCACTCTCCACACCGGCCTCGGCGACCGAGAGCGTCACGGTCGTGCTGTCGGAGGTCAACCCGCCTTCGGCCGTGCCGTCGGTGACGGCGTAGGCGAACGTCGCCGACCCGGTCGCACCCGGCTCGACCTGCACGCTCAGCCGCTGTCCGTCGTCGGTGATCCCGACCGCCCCGAAAGCGGGATCGAGGCCGGTGACCGATGCGGGGTCGATCGTGAGCACGTCCTCGTTCGGGTCGTGGTCGTTCATCAGCACCGGAAGGGTCGTCAGGGAACCCGAACGCACCCCGAAGGCATCCGGTTCGGCGACGGGCGGCTTCGGGTCGACCTGGACGGCCAGCTGCTCGTCGCTCGGCTCCGACTCCGGGTCGACGCGGTCATCGAGCGCCCAGTTCTGGCTGGAGGCGACCAGGCCGCCGTCGGGGACCGTCCACACCCAGCCGCTTCGCGTCTCGTTGAGGATCACCGCGCCCTGTCCGACCACGAACTGAGGACGCCGCTGCTCGCCGAGCGTCTCACCCGCATAGTCCAGTACGGTCTCCCCGTCGATGGAGCTCCACAGCAGGCCGGCGCCATCCCCCTCCGGCAGCCATGCGGCGTACACCTCGCCGTCCACCGTGACCGGTGCCGCCGGCGCGCCGAGGACCGTCGTGCCACCACGCTCGGTGTCGGGGGCGGAACCGTCGACCGGGACACGGACGAGGCTGGTCTCGTCGGCGACGTACACCGAGTCCCCCTCGGCGGCGGCACGGCCGACCACGACCGACCCGGCGACCTCGACGGTGAGGGGCTCGGCGAGACCCTCCAACCAGATCCGTCCGTCATCGGCATCGACCACGGCCCAGGCGTCACCCGCCGCGGTCAGGCGCGGCCGTGCGAGGTCCGGGAGCGCGAGCGCGTCGCGCTCCTGCATCCGCCCCGACGGGATGTCCCACCGGAGGACCGACGCATCCGCGGCGGAGTAGGCGAAGAGGATGCCGTCGTCGGCGACGGCAAGGGCCTCGGCGGTGTACGCGGGTGCGTCCTCGTCGCCGCCCGCGAACGGATCGAGCTGCACCGCCTCGCCGGCCAGTTCACCCGCGAAGACGGTGCCGGCGTCGGTGAGGTAGGCGACATAGGCACCCGCGGTCGCGACGGTGGTGGTGCCGGCCGGCGTGGACGGCGAGGCCCGGAGGGCTTCGTCGTCGAGGTCCGACGGCAGTGCCTCGTCGATCCGCGTGAGCTTCGACCAGCTGTCGGAGAAGAGGAAGGTCCCCTCGGCGTTCTGCGCGACGTCGCTCGGGTTGGACACCGTGCGCACGGTGTCCAATTCCCCGATGGCGGTGTTCACACGGGCATAGCGCGAACCGTCGCCGGTCTGCAGCGCCCAGACGGACACATCGATGTCGGGCGTCTCCTGCGCATCGAGTCCGGGCCAGACGATGCCCGCCGTGAGCACCACCCCGACGGCGGCCACGGCCGCCACGACACCGGCGCGCGTGCGGCGCCGCACCTCAGACCACCCCCGTGGTCAGCAGCGCGGCGAGCACGCCGGCCGTCCCGACGGCCGCGACGACCACGACCGCCCACGGAAGCATGCGCCGGCGGGCCCGGTCGGGGGAGGTGAACTCGGTGTCCTCGTCGCGCGCGAGCGCGGCCACGCCGCTGCGAGGGGCCGTCTTGCGTCGTGTCTCCCGCGCGACCTGCGAGCGGGCGGGGCCGCGCAGCTCGCTGTCGCCGAAGTCGATCGGAGCGGTCCCCGGTGTCCACTCCGAGGCGGGCACCTCGAGGGGCGTCGGGGAGATCCCGAGCTCCTGCTGAACACTCTGGAGGGCCTGGGCGAACTCGCGCGCGGAAGCATAGCGCTGGGCCGGGATCCGACTCATCGACCGTGCCAGGACGTCCTGAAGCGCGTCGGGGACATCCGGGCGAGGGATGGGCGTGAAGGCGGCACGGGCGATCCGCCGTCGGAGGAGGTCTTTGGAGTTCTGGCCGCGCTCACGACGTTCGAAGGGCGACCGCCCGGCCAGGAGCGAGTAGACGGTGGCCCCGAGGCTCCACACTTCGCTCGAGATCGTTCCGGCGGTCTCCTCCGCGACGACCTCGGGAGCCGACCACGGAATCGACATCGCCAGGACCTCTTCGGCCTGCGTGCCGATCAGCGACGACGAGATGCCGAAGTCGGCGAGGACCGGGGTTCCGAAAGTCGTCACGAGGATGTTGCTCGGCTTGACGTCGCGGTGAACGAGCCCGGCGCGGTGGGCCGACTCGAGGGCCGACGCCATGCGCACGCCGATCGAGAGCACCTCCGGGACCGGCATCCGCTCGACGCGGTAGCGCTGCGACATCGATCCGGGGCAGAACTCCATCACGATAAACGGTCGGCCGTCGGCCGAGATCCCGGCCTGGTAGACGGTCACGATCGACGGGTGAGCCGACAGCCGGGCCAGCACGTCCGCCTCGGCATTGAACATCCGCCGCAGATCGGCCTCGCGCACATCGCTCGGCAGCACCTTGACCGCGACGTCCCGGCGGGGCATGTCCTGCTCGTACAGGAACACGTCGGCGAACCCGCCCGAGCCCAGGGGTCGGATATAGGCGAGACCCGGCAGGATCGGCGGCGAAGAAGGCAGGCGAGCGGCCACCGTTCCTCCCCGACTCTCTGGCGCGAGCGCCCGCCCATGCTAACAAGCGCCACCCCGCGCATCCCGCCGCCCCGCCGCCGTGCCACCCCGCCGCGAATCCACCCGTTCCCGCCGAGACCGCCCTTTCCTGACGTCGATTGGGGGCGGACTCGGCGCGGAAGGGTGGGTTCGGCGGGACTGAGGTGCGCGTCAGGTGAGCGCGGGCGGATCGTCGAACGGAGAATCCAGAGACCGCGTGAGCTCCTCGAGCATGGCCGCGATCTGCGGCTCGACCAGCTCGGTCACCGCCGCTTGGATGCGGAGGCGATGAGCCAGCAGCAGGGAGCACACGTCCCGGCCCACCATATTGGCGTAGTCGTCCGCGAGGCCGACCTCCTGACGCAACGCGGCCTTGGCCTCGTCGCTGAGCGGCGGGAGCGCGGGGATATCGGCATCGGCTTCTTCGGCCAGCCCCGCGATGGTGAACAGGAACGGCGCCCCGGGCACCGGATCGGGGTCCAGCGGCAGACCCTCGAACTCCGGTGCGAGGTCTTCGGCGGGCCGGTAGCTGCGGGCCCGATTCCGCGCGGCCTGCTGATCCAGCTCCGCCTGGAGCATCGGCAGGTTCTGCGCGGTGTAATCCGCGACGGCGTGATCGACGATGGTCTTGATACGTGTCGACAGGCCGTGCTGCACCCCGTGCGGCACGTCGGCGCCGAGACCGGCAGCCGAGAGCACCGGGGAGCCGAAGCAGCGACGGCACGGGGCGATGCGACCCCGGTGGGTCGCCGGCTCCCACCGCGGCAGCCAGCGCAGCCAGGCGTCCACCGCCTGGCTGACCTGCGTCTCGAGCGACCGCTCCACCCTTCCACGGTAGCCCTCCGCCCCCGATCCGACCGGGTTTCCGCGCTCTCGACTCACACGTCGTCCTCGTCTTCCCACGACCACCTCGGCCGGGCGGACCGGGTACGCGCGAGCTCGATCCCCGCCCAGGCCGAGAGCACCGCGGCGACGAGCACCACGAGCCCGAACCATGATGTGGCCACCCGTGCGGCCACGCCCGTGGCGGAGCCCAGGCCCGCGCCGGTGCCCAGGGCCGTGACCCAGAGTCCGACGAGGTAGGCCAGCCCGGTCACCGCAGCGATGACCGGCGCAGACCGTGGTCGCGGGTCGGCGCGGCGCACGACCGCGAACAGGCCTGCAGCGAACGCGGCGAGTGACGCGGCGACCGCGACCGCCCCCGGCGCCTGGCCGAGACCGGGCTGCGCGATGACGGCCTCGTCGATGATCAGGCTCGTCATCCCGAGACCGAAGATCAGCAGGGCGAGGTAGCCGACCGTCGCGAACACGACGGCGACGCCCGGTCGCACCGGGCCCCCACCGGACGGGGAGGGATCGGGTGCGCCGGGCGTCGTGGTCACGGTGCGGTCAGGAGCGGACCAGCTGGGGTCCCGCCTCGAGGGTGCGCTCGTACTCGCGCTGCGCCTCGGTGTTCAGCTCGGTCACGCGCTTGCCGCGTGAGGCGACCCACGCGCCGTACCAGATGGTCAGTTCCCGCCCGAGGACGAATGCCACGATCGCCAGCGGCGCGAGCAGCTGGCCCTCGACGAGAGCGGCCCCCTCGCGGGCGGTCAGCATCCAGAAGGGCGCCTGGAAGAGCTGGCCCAGGATGTGTCCGCCGTACGCGGCAGCACCCACGAGGAGACCGAAGATCACCCACGCACCCCAGCGGCCGCGGTTGATGATCGCCCCCAGCAGCCAGAACGACAGGAAGAACACCACGACGGGCACCCACAGGGCGGCCGTACCCAGCGCGGCGAGCGCATCGGCGCCGACCGAGTCGACGGTCACGGCGCCCTCGATCGCTCCGAAGCCGAGCCACGCGGCGAGGTAGAGCACGGCGAAGGTCAGCGCTGCCAGGACGCCGATCGCGCCGGCGGCGGCACGGTTGCCTCGAGGGCGCGGGGCTTCAGGAGCCTGGACGAAGATCGGCTGCGGGCTCGGCGCCGGCGCAGCGTACGCGGGTTCCCGATCGGCCGACCCCGCGGCGGGCTCCTCCGCCCAGGAGGGGACCTCGTAGCTGCGCTCGGTGTACGGGGCGGCGGGATCGGTGGCGACCGGCGTCTCGTCCACGGGCTCGGCGGCAGACACCGCCGGCTCCTCCACGGGGGCGGAATACGCCGTCGTGGCGGCGTCATCGACGACCGGCTCGGCGTGGTCAGGGGTCTGCTCGGCCGCAGCCGCAGCCTCGGCCTCTTCGCGACGGGCGGCCTCGGCGTCGGCAAGGCCGGCGTTGGCCTGCCCGACCACGTCATCCACCGGGCCGGGCTCTTCGACCGGCTCACCGTACGACGACTTCGGGTCACTCATCGTGATCGCACTCCTCACGCGGGGACGATCCCCGCCCTAGCGAAGATATCCCGGCGCAGGCCGACTGGACCGTAGGCGTGCCGGGCGTTGCGCCACGCGATTCCACGTGGATCTTCAGCCCCACGCGGCCCGCGCGGGCCTAAGGTGTCAGCATGATCCGCCGCCGCACGCTCCGACCCGCCCTCGCGGCGGCCCTCGTGGTGGCCGCCGCCGCGCTCGCCGCGTGCGCACCCGACCCGTCCGCATCCCCCGCGCCCACCGTCAGCGACAAGGGGATCTCAGGCCTGCCCTCCCCGGTCGAGACGATGACTCCCGACCCGAGCCCCACCGCCACTGCGGAAGCGGCCGCGGCCGTGCCGACGGATTGTCTCGACCTGGTCAGCGAAGACGTCCAGGCGCAGCTGTACGGCATCCCGCTGAACGATCCCGCCTTCGGACCCAGCGGGGTCCAGGCCGACGGTTCGCTCACGTGCATCTGGGCCGACCCGGCCTCGGACACCACGAGCCTGGTGACCACCATCGAGCGGATGTCGCGAGGGCCGGCCCTCGACCAGCTCAACGCGCTCGTGGCGGACGAGGGCTACACCTGCTACACGCCCGACGGCGGCACCCGCTGCGAGAAGACCTGGGAGAACCCCGACTACCCGGTCACCGACGGCCGCACCCTGTTCTGGCGCGCCGACCTGCTGATCGACACCCGCTACTCGAATCTCGCGCCCGCGGGGTACACCTCCTCGGTGATCGCCGCGATCTGGGACGAGTGAGTCAGCCCCACACCTGCGCGACGATCCGCGCGGCGTAGTCCTCGGGGTGCCACGCCGATTCCACCGTGACGAGCCACACCCCGTCGCGGATCGTGTGCGTCTCGATGTCCGCCCCCGACATGCGGGTGCACGTCAGCGACCCCTCACCCGTGTCACAGGAGAACCCCTGACCGCGCAGCGCGGCATCGGCGACGGTCACCGCATCCTCACCCACGGTGGACAGGCTCGTAGCGAGCGTTCCGTACTCCGACCGCCAGGAGCAGGTGACGGCCACCGCCGGTGACAGCACCTCGATGAGACCTTCGGCAGCCGTGGTCGGGTCATCGGTGCTCTGCACCAGAAGGGCATCCGGGCTCCAGACGACGTCGGCCCACAGATCGTTCGGATACAGGGCGCGGCAGTCGATGTCGGTGAAACCCTCGGCGGTGACGACATCGGCCGGCGGCGGCGTCGGATCAGCCTCGACGCTCTGGGCGCTGCCGAACCGCAGGGCATCGCCCACGAACCCGACCACGCCCGGGACCGACGGTGCGGCGAACCACCCCAGCGCGCCCACGACGACGAGGCAGATGAGCCCGATGGGCACGGCCAGCCACAGGCTCCTGCCGCCCGTTCGCGCCATCCGCGGTTCCCCTTTCGTCGCCGCCCTCCACCGTACGTCGAAACGAGGACGGGCCCCGGCATTGCCGGGGCCCGTCCTGTGCGACTCGTGGGAACGAGCGGCGAGCCGCTCCTCGACCCTGAGTCGATGTGGACTCAGTTGTAGTTTCCGCTGAAGTCGTCCGTGGAGAAGCTGTCGAAGTCGACGTAGCTCAGGTCGCTGTCGCTGTAGGCGCCGTCCGACGCGAAGATGCGGTTGGGGTACCGCTCGCTCTTCGCCTCCTCCGTCGCCTCGACCGTGACATTGCGGTACTTCGCCAGGCCGGTACCGGCCGGGATCAGCTTTCCGATGATCACGTTCTCCTTCAGGCCCACCAGCGGGTCGCTCTTGCCCTCCATCGCGGCCTGCGTCAGCACGCGCGTCGTCTCCTGGAACGACGCGGCCGACAGCCACGACTCGGTCGCCAGCGACGCCTTGGTGATCCCCATGAGCTCCGGGCGACCCGATGCGGGACGCTGGCCCTGGGTCACGGCCTCGCGGTTGATCTGCTGGTAGCGCTTGAAGTCGACCATCTCGCCGGGCAGCAGCGGGGTGTCGCCGTGGTCGACCACGGTGACCTTCCGCAGCATCTGACGGACGATGACCTCGATGTGCTTGTCGTGGATCGGCACACCCTGCGAGCGGTACACGCCCTGCACGCCGCCGACGAGGTACTTCTGCACCTCGCGGGCACCCTGCACGCGCATGATCTCCTTCGGGTCGAGCGTGCCGACCTGGAGGGGCTGACCGACGGTGACGTGCTGGCCGTCCTCGACCAGCAGCGTCGCACGCTTGAGCACGGGGTAGACGTGCGGCTCGTCGCCGTTGTCGGGCGTGAGGATGACCTTCTTGCTCTTCTCGGTCTCGTCGATCGTGATGCGTCCATCGGACTCGGCGATCGGCGAGGCACCCTTCGGGGTACGCGCCTCGAACAGCTCCTGCACGCGGGGCAGACCCTGCGTGATGTCATCCGCCGATGCCGAACCACCCGTGTGGAAGGTACGCATCGTCAGCTGGGTGCCGGGCTCACCGATCGACTGGGCAGCGATGATGCCGACGGCCTCACCGATGTCGACGAGCGAGCCGGTGGCCAACGACCGGCCATAGCACTGCGCGCAGACACCGACAGCCGAGTCGCAGGTCAGCACCGAGCGCACCTTGATGCTCTCGACACCGGCCTCGATCAGCTGGTTGATCTCCGGGTCACCGACATCCGAACCGGCCTCGAGGACGACCTCGCCCTTCCCGTCGACGGCGTCGACGGCGAGGGTGCGGGCGAACACCGAGTTCTCGACGTTCGGGTCGCGCACGAGCTGACCGTCCGAGCCGGGCGCCGCGATGACGAACTCGAGACCCTTGTTCGTGCCGCAGTCGTCCTCGCGGATGATGACATCCTGCGACACGTCCACGAGGCGACGGGTCAGGTAACCCGAGTCGGCGGTACGGAGGGCCGTGTCGGCCAGACCCTTACGGGCACCGTGCGTGGCGATGAAGTACTCCGCCACCGACAGCCCCTCGCGGTACGAGGAGATGATCGGACGCGGGATGATCTCACCCTTGGGGTTGTTCACCAGGCCGCGCATACCGGCGATGTTGCGGATCTGCAGCCAGTTACCACGGGCGCCCGAGGACACCATGCGGTTGATGGTGTTGGACTCCGGGAAGTGCGCGCGCATCGCCTTCTGCACCTCGTCGGTCGCCTCGGTCCAGATCTGGATGAGCTCCTGACGACGCTCGGCGTCGGTGATGAGACCCTTCTCGAACTGCGACTGCGCCTTGGCGGCCTGCTTCTCGTGCTTGGCGACGATCTCACGCTTCTCCGGAGGCGTGAGGATGTCGCTGAGCGCCACGGTCACACCCGAGCGGGTGGCCCAGTAGAAGCCGGCGTCCTTGATGCGGTCGAGGGTCTTGGCGACCTCCACCTTGGGGTACTCCTCGGCGAGCTTGTTCACGATCTGCGAGAGCTTGCCCTTGTCGGCCTGCTCGCGCACGAACGGGTAGCCCTTGGGCATGGCGTCGTTGAAGATCGCCTGGCCGAGGGACGCGTCCAGCAGCCCGTGCTGGTCGTAGCCCTCGGGCGCTTCGCCCTCGAGGAAGGTCAGCCCCGGCACCCGGATGCGGACCTTGGCCTGCAGGTCGAGGGTCCCCTCGTCCTTGGCCATGATCGCCTCGGCGACCGAGCCGAACACACGGCCCTCACCGGTGGCACCCTCGATGACCGTGGTCAGGTGGTGCAGACCGATGATCATGTCCTGCGAGGGCAGGGTCACCGGCCGGCCGTCCGACGGCTTGAGGATGTTGTTCGAGGCGAGCATCAGCACGCGGGCCTCGGCCTGGGCCTCGACCGACAGCGGCAGGTGGACGGCCATCTGGTCACCGTCGAAGTCGGCGTTGAACGCCGCGCACACGAGCGGGTGGAGCTGGATGGCCTTGCCCTCGACCAGCTGCGGCTCGAACGCCTGGATGCCCAAGCGGTGGAGCGTGGGGGCGCGGTTCAGCAGGACGGGACGCTCGCGGATGATCTCCTCGAGCACGTCCCACACCTCGGGGCGGTAACGCTCGACGGCGCGCTTGGCGGCCTTGATGTTCTGCGAGTGACCGAGGTCGATGAGGCGCTTGATCACGAACGGCTTGAACAGCTCGAGCGCCATCTGCTTCGGCAGACCGCACTGGTGCAGCTGCAGACGCGGACCCACGACGATGACCGAACGGCCCGAGTAGTCCACGCGCTTTCCGAGCAGGTTCTGACGGAACCGACCCTGCTTGCCCTTCAGCATGTCGCTGAGGGACTTCAGCGCACGGTTGCCGGTGCCGGTGACGGGGCGACCGCGGCGACCGTTGTCGAACAGCGCGTCGACGGCCTCCTGCAGCATCCGCTTCTCGTTGTTGACGATGATCTCGGGAGCACCGAGGTCGATCAGGCGACGCAGACGGTTGTTGCGGTTGATCACGCGGCGGTACAGGTCGTTCAGGTCGGAGGTCGCGAAACGGCCACCGTCGAGCTGGACCATCGGGCGCAGCTCCGGCGGGATCACCGGGACGACGTCGAGCACCATCGCGGCCGGGCTCATGCCCGTCTGCAGGAACGAGTTGACGACCTTCAGGCGCTTGATCGCGCGGATCTTGCGCTGGCCCTTGCCCTCGGCGATCTGCAGGTGCAGGCTCTCGGCCTCGGCGGCCAGGTCGAAGGTCGACAGGCGGCGCTGGATCGACTCCGCGCCCATGTGGGCCTCGAAGTACTGTCCGAACCGGTCCTGCAGCTCGTGGAAGATCTCGTCCTCGCCCTTCAGCGAGCCGACCTCCAGGTTGCGGAACTCATCCCACACGCGCTCGAGCTTGGCGATGGAGTCGTCCGCGTTCTTGCGGATCGAGGTCATCTCCTTCTCGGCGGCGTCCTTGGCCTTCTTCTTCTGATCGGCCTTGGCGCCCTCCTCCTCGAGCGTCGCGAGCTCCTCCTCCAGCTTCTGCAGGCGGGTCGCGATACGCGAGTCGCGGCGGTCGGCGAGGTTCTTCATCTCGAGCCGGAGGTTGTTCTCGTGCGTCGGGAGGTCGCGGTGACGCGCCTCCTCGTCGACCGAGATCACCATGTAGGCGGCGAAGTAGATGACCTTCTCGAGGTCCTTCGGCGCCATGTCCAGCAGGTACCCGAGGCGCGAGGGCACGCCCTTGAAGTACCAGATGTGGGTGACCGGGGCGGCCAGTTCGATGTGACCCATGCGCTCACGGCGCACGGAGGACTTGGTGACCTCCACGCCGCAGCGCTCGCAGACGATGCCCTTGAAGCGGACGCGCTTGTACTTGCCGCACGAGCACTCCCAGTCGCGGCTGGGTCCGAAGATCTGCTCACCGAACAGACCGTCCTTCTCCGGCTTCAGGGTGCGGTAGTTGATGGTCTCGGGCTTCTTGACCTCGCCGTAGGACCAACGACGGATGTCGTCGGCGGTGGCCAGACCGATGCGAAGCTCGTCAAAAGTTGTTGCGTCGAGCACTAGTTCTCCTGTGTCTCAGAAAATTTTTCGGCCTGGCTCAGATCTCGTCGATCGACGAGGACTCGAACCGGGTGGAGATGTTGATGCCGAGCTCCTCCGCCGCGCGGAAGGCGTCGTCGTCGGTGTCGCGGAGGTTGACCGCGGTGCCGTCGGCCGAGAGGACCTCGACGTTCAGGCAGAGCGACTGCATCTCCTTCATGAGCACCTTGAAGGACTCGGGGATGCCGGGCTCCTGGATGTTCTCGCCCTTGACGATCGACTCGTACACCTTGACGCGGCCGAGGATGTCGTCGGACTTGATCGTGAGGAGCTCCTGCAGCGCGTACGCGGCACCGTAGGCCTCGAGGGCCCACACCTCCATCTCACCGAAGCGCTGACCGCCGAACTGCGCCTTCCCACCGAGCGGCTGCTGGGTGATCATCGAGTACGGACCGGTCGAACGCGCGTGGATCTTGTCGTCGACGAGGTGGTGCAGCTTCAGGATGTACATGTAGCCGACCGAGATCGGGGCCGGGAACGGCTCCCCCGAACGACCGTCGAACAGCTGCGTCTTGCCGCTGGAGTCGATCATGCGGTCGCCGTCGCGGTTCGGGAGCGTCGAGTCGAGCAGACCGACCAGCTCCGACTCGAACGCACCGTCGAACACCGGGGTGGCGACCTTGGTACCGGGGGCGGCCTCGCGGGCCTGCTCTGGCAGCTTGGCGGCCCACTCGGGGGTGCCCTCGACCTTCCAGCCCTGCTTGGCGATCCATCCGAGGTGGAGCTCCAGCACCTGGCCGAAGTTCATTCGGCCCGGGATGCCGAGCGGGTTCAGGACGATGTCCACCGGCGTGCCGTCCGGCAGGAACGGCATGTCCTCGACGGGGAGGATCTTCGCGATGACGCCCTTGTTGCCGTGACGGCCGGCGAGCTTGTCACCCTCGGTGATCTTGCGCTTCTGGGCGATGTAGACCACGACGCGGCGGTTGACGCCCGAGCCCAGCTCGTCGTCGCCCTCCTCGGCGTCGAACTCCTTCACGGCGATGATCGTGCCCTGCTCGCCATGGGGCACCTTGAGGGAGGTGTCGCGGACTTCGCGGCTCTTCTCGTTGAAGATCGCACGCAGCAGGCGCTCCTCGGCGCTCAGCTCGGTCTCGCCCTTGGGCGTGACCTTGCCGACGAGGATGTCTCCGGGGCGAACCTCGGCGCCGATGCGGATGATGCCGCGCTCGTCCAGGTCCTTCAGCAGGTCCGGGCTGACGTTGGGGAGGTCACGGGTGATCTCCTCCTTGCCGAGCTTGGTGTCGCGGGCGTCGACCTCGTACTCCTCGATGTGGATCGACGAGAGGGTGTCCTCCTTGACCAGGTCCTGGCTCAGGATGATGGCGTCCTCGAAGTTGTGCCCCTCCCACGTCATGAACGCGACGAGGAGGTTCTTGCCGAGGGCGAGCTCGCCGTTCTCGGTCGCGGGACCGTCGGCGATGACCTCACCGGCCTCGATCCGCTCCCCCGCCGAAACGACGACGCGCTGGTTGTAGCTGGTGCCCTGGTTCGAGCGGTCGAACTTGCGCAGGTAGTAATCCTGCGTGCCGCCCTCGTCCAGCTGCACGGTCACGACGTCGGCCGAGACCTCCATGACCACACCGGACTTCTGCGCGGTGATGACGTCTCCGGCGTCGACGGCGGCGTAGCCTTCCATACCGGTACCGACCAGCGGCGAGTCGCTGCGCAGCAGCGGCACGGCCTGACGCTGCATGTTCGCACCCATGAGGGCGCGGTTGGCGTCGTCGTGCTCGAGGAACGGGATCAGCGAGGTCGCCACCGACACCATCTGACGCGGCGAGACGTCCATGTAGCCGATGTCCTCGGCCGGAACGAGCTCCACCTCGCCGCCCTTCGAACGGGCGAGCACGCGGGTCTCCTCGAAGTGGCCGTCGGCCTTGAGGGGCGCGTTGGCCTGGGCGACGATGAAGTCGTCCTCCTCGGCGGCGGTCAGGTACTGGATCTCGTCGGTGACGCGACCGTTCTCGACCTTGCGGTACGGCGTCTCGATGAAGCCGAACGCGTTGATGCGCGCGAACGACGCGAGCGAACCGATCAGACCGATGTTCGGGCCTTCCGGCGTCTCGATCGGGCACATGCGGCCGTAGTGCGAGGGGTGGACGTCGCGGACCTCGACGCCGGCGCGCTCACGCGACAGACCGCCGGGGCCCAGCGCCGACAGGCGGCGCTTGTGGGTCAGACCCGCGAGCGGGTTGTTCTGGTCCATGAACTGCGACAGCTGCGAGGTGCCGAAGAATTCCTTGATCGCCGCGACGACGGGGCGCACGTTGATCAGGGTCTGCGGGGTGATCGCCTCGATGTCCTGCGTGGTCATGCGCTCGCGGACGACGCGCTCCATGCGGGACAGACCGGTGCGGACCTGGTTCTGGATGAGCTCGCCGACGGCGCGGATACGACGGTTGCCGAAGTTGTCGATGTCATCGACGTCCATGCGGATCTCGGCTTCCTGCCCGGCACGCATGCCGGTGAAGGTGGTGTCGCCGCGGTGCAGACGGACCAGGTACTTGATCGTGGCGACGATGTCGTCGACGGTCAGCACCGAGTCGGTCAGTTCGCCCTCGAGTCCGAGCTTGCGGTTGATCTTGTAGCGACCCACCTTGGCGAGGTCGTAGCGCTTCGGGTTGAAGTAGAAGTTGTCCAGCAGCGCGCGGGCGGCCTCGGCGGCGACCTGCTCGCCCGGACGGAGCTTCCGGTAGATGTCGCGCAGCGCATCCTCCTTGGTGAGGATGGTGTCCTTCTCGAGGGTCTCCTCGATGGAGGTGAAGCCGGCGAATTCGTTGAGGATGTCTTCGCTGGTGAGGCCGAGGGCCTTGAGGAAGACGGTGACCGACTGCTTGCGCTTGCGGTCGATGCGCACGCCGACCTGGTCGCGCTTGTCGATCTCGAACTCGAGCCAGGCGCCGCGGCTCGGGATGACGCGGGCCGAGACGATGTCCTTGTCGCTGGTCTTGTCGGGCGTCTTGTCGAAGTAGACACCGGGCGAACGCACCAGCTGCGACACGACGACACGCTCGGTGCCGTTGATGATGAACGTGCCCTTGTCGGTCTGGAGCGGGAAGTCGCCCATGAAGACCGTCTGGGTCTTGATCTCACCGGTCTGGTGGTTCATGAACTCGGCTTCGACGTAGAGCGGGGCGGCATACGTCTTCCCGCGCTCCTTGCACTCTTCGATGGAGTACTTCTCGGGCTCGAGGTAGGGGTTCGTGAACGACAGCTGCATCGTCTCCGAGAGGTCCTCGATGGGGGAGATCTCCTCGAAGATCTCCTCCAGACCGCTCTGCAGGGCGACGTCGGTGCGTCCGGCGGCCTGCGCTTCGGCGAGGCGCTCACGCCACGCCTCGTTGCCGACGAGCCAGTCGAAGGACTCGGTCTGCAGCGCCAGCAGGTCCGGGACCGTCAGCGTGTCGGAGATTTTGGCGAACGAGAGACGGGAAGCTCCGCGTCCGTTCTTCAGGGTGGTGGTGGATGCGTTGCTCGCAGCAGCCAAGGGGATTACCTCCGTGGGCCCGGGCGGGGCCTGTTTCCTTGTCGTCAGGTGGAGTGCTCAGTCGTCCCCGAAGTCCATGAGCCGCACGCCGCTTCGTATCGCGCGATGAAGCGGGGGCACACCGACACCGCCGACCACCATATGAGGGCAGGGGGAATCCAAGCGCAAGGACCAACTATACGGGGCGCGACGCGCCATGTCCAGCCGATCCTTGACCCGACCCGCCTCGTGGGGTATAAATCGCGCGCCTCGTCCCCGCGACCCCGCGCGATCACGCGGGTTTCGCGTGCCGGAAACGCACTCTCGCGCCCGGGCGCGCCTGCGCGAGCGCGTCCAGCGACGCATCTGCCACCACCGCGATGACCGGGTACCCGCCGGTGACGGGCCCATCGGCGCAGAGCACCGTGGGGCGACCGCTCGGCGGCACCTGCATCGCGCCGACGACCATGCCCTCGCTCGCGAGCTCACCGTCGATGCGGCGCGGCAGCGCCGGCCCGTCCAACCGCATCCCCACCCGGTCCGCCTCGTCGCCGACGGTCCATTCCGCCTCGAACAGCGCCGCAACGGCGGCGTCGGTGAACCATTCGGCCCGCGCCCCCGGTGCGAGGAGGATCTCGAGATCGTCCGCGGGTGCGCCCCATGCGGCCGGCGGCGCCGCAGGGATGGGTGCCGCGGGATCCTCCCCGACCGGCACCCACGCGCCGGCGACCAGCCGATCGGGACCGAGACCGGCCAGCACGTCGGTGCTGCGCGAGCCGAGCACCTCGTCGACGTCGACGCCGCCCCGAAGCGCGAGCATCATCCGCGCCCCGTGCGTGGCCCAGTCGATGTGCAGTTCGCTCCCGGCGGGCCACTCATGCGCGAGGTAGGGGTCGACGGTGCGTCCGTCCAGCCGCACCGGCCCCCATGCGCCGGTCACCGCGAACCACAGCCGCTCCCCTGCCCGCGCACGGAAACCGCCCATCGTGATCTCGATCCCGGCCCGCCCCTCGGGGTTGCCGACGAGTCGGTTGCCGGTCCGCAGCGCGCCGCGGTCCATCGCGCCCGAACGCGCCACCCCGAGGGCGGCGCGGCCCGGTCGTCCGAGATCCTGCACCGTGGCGAGCAGACCGGCGTCGATGATCTCCAGTCCCCGCCCCCGCTCCGATTCACCGTGCACGAACTCAGGCTGGACGAGGGTCGGCGGCCGGATGGGACGGCGTGTCGCCTCCGGCGCCGCCTCCTGGCCTGAATTCGTGTCCGTTGCGGAGGCCGTTGCCGACGCCGTTGCCGACGCCGACGCCGACCGGGGGCGGAACCGGACGCGGGTTCCCGGTGCGAGCACGGCGGGATCGGTCGCATCCGGGTCGAACAGCGACGTATCGGTCCTGCCGATGAGACGCCATCCGCCGGGGGTCTCGCGGGGGTAGGCGCCGGTGAAGCCGGCTGCCAGGCCCACCGCGCCGGCCGGCACACGTGTCCGCGGCGCATCCAGGCGCGGCACGTCGAAGGCCCAGTCCTCACTCACGAGATACCCGAACCCCGGCGCGAAACCCGTGAAGGCGACCGTCCACACCGCACCGGAATGGCGGCGCACGAGCTCGTCGACCCCGATCGCCAGCAGGGCCGCCGTTTCGGCGAGGTCGGCGCCGTCGTACCGGATGTCCAGGATGACCTCCCCGGCCGCGGGCGACGCATCGAACGCGCGCCCGGTGACGCCGGCGATCCACTCGCGCGCGGCCGCGAGGGGAAGCACCGCGGGGTCGACGTGCACGAGCACCGTACGCGCAGCGGGGACCAGGTCGATCAGGCCGGCGGGCGCCGTCGCCTCGAGCGCGGAGTGGAGGGCGATCACGTCCGACAGCGTCGGCACCTCGACGAGGACCGCCCGCTCCCCCATCGGCAGAAGCCGCCGCCCCGCCCCCGCCGCCATCACCACGGCGCCCTCACCTCGACCCCGGCAGCATCCAGCGCTGCGCGCACCGCGCGGGCCATCGCCACCGCAGCGGGGGTGTCACCGTGCACGCACAGCGAGGCGGCGTCAGCGGCGACCATCGTGCCGTCCACCGCCGCGACGCGCCCCTCGACGGCCAGGAGGACCGCTCGGGACGCGACCGCATCCGCATCGGCCAGGAGCGCACCGTGCTCGCGCCGCGGCACGAGGCTCCCATCGGGGAGGTACCCGCGGTCGAGGAACGCCTCGCGCACGAAGGGGATCCCCGCCGCCTCGGCGGCGCGCTCCCCCTCCCCGCCGAGACCGAGCAGCGGCAGGTCGCGGCCGAGGTCATCGGCCAGGCGCCGGACGGAGGCGGCGACCACGCGCGCGGTCGCCGCGTCGGCGGACACCGCATGGTAGAGCGCGCCGTGGGGTTTGACATAGCGGATGTCGCCGCCGGCAGCCGCGAGCGCGTCCACCTGCCGGTCCAGCGTCTCGCGCAGCGCCGCGGCGGTCATCGTCATCGGCTCGCGGCCGAACCCCGCCGCATCCGGGTAGGAGGGGTGCGCCCCGACGGCCACGCCGTGCCGCGCCGCACGCGTCACCGATTCGCGCATCGAGCGGGCGTCGCCGGCGTGACCCCCGCACGCGACGCTGGCGCTGGTGACGATGGCGAACATGGCCTCATCGTCGGCGGTCGGCACGCCGTCGACGGTCTCGCCGAGGTCGGCGTTCAGATCGATGACCGGCATGGCCTCACGGTACCGGCGACCACCGCGTGTCGGCATCGGGCAAGCTGGGAGGATGGCCCGCACCCGCGATGAGCAGCCCGAACCACCGGTTCGCCTCGGCGACGGGTCCCTCGCCTCGGTCGAACCCTCGCCGTACACCTCGGGGTACGAACTCATCGTCGACGGGACTCCGCAGTCGCACGTCGACCTGGATGACCCCACCCACCTGCACTTCGAGTACATCGCACGGATGGCCGCGGTCATCGACCGGCTGAAGCTCCCCGGTCAGCCGGTGACGGCGGTGCACCTGGGCGCCGGAGCGCTCACCCTGCCGCGCTACGTCGAGGCGACCCGTCCGGGGTCCCGCCAGCAGGTCGTGGAACTCGAACCCGACCTCATCGCCCTCGTGCGCGAACGCCTGCCGCTGCCCCGCGGCGCGTCGATCCGGGTGCGGATCGGCGATGCGCGCGCCGCCCTCGACCGCTTCCCTGCCGGGCTGGTCGGGCAGGTCGACGTGCTCGTGGTCGACGTCTACGCCGGCGCACAGATCCCCGCACACCTGACCTCGGCGGAGTTCTACACCGCCGCCGCACGCCTGCTCGCCCCCGACGGCGTGCTGCTGGTGAACGTCGCCGACGGAGCGGGACTCGCCTTCGCGCGCCGTCAGGTCGCGACGGTGCGCGAGGTGCTGGCGAACGTGATCGTGCTCGCCGAGGTGCAGACCCTCAAGGGACGCCGATTCGGCAACCTCGTGATCGCCGCATCGGCCGCATCCCTGCCCACCGCGTGGCTTCCGCGGCTCATGGCCGCCGGACCGCACCCCGCGAAAGTCGCCGAGGGGCGTGAGATCGACGACTTCGTGCGCGGCGCACGCCCGACCACCGACGCCGACGCCGTGGCGTCCCCGAAACCCTCGTCCACTCTCTTCGAGCGCTGACCCCTCCGCCGCCGCACACTCGCGGGGCGGGATGCGGCGGGGCGGGATGCGACACATCGGCGTGCCCGCCCGGAACCGGCGTCCCCGGAGGGCACACTGAGGAGGCGAACCGCACGCGCGAAGGGAGTCGACGGTGAGCTACATCCACGGATACGACCCCGACACGCTGCGGGAGATCGTCGACCCGGCCCAGTGCAAGGAGCGGCTGGCAGAGATCGGCGAGCAGCGCAGCCTGGTCTCGATGCTCGAACGCGTGTGGCTGCTGAAGGTGCTCGGCGAGACCGGCGAAGCCCTCAGCCTCTCGGAGCAGGCTGTGCGCTTCGCCCGCATGGCCGGCACCCGCAAGGATCTGCTGCGCGCGCGCATCCTGCACGCCACGGTCGTCCAGGCCCGTGGGGCCTACGCGGCGGCGGAGCAGGAGCTGACCACCTGCGCGGAAGAGGCCGAGGGGCAGGGATGGTCCGCGATCGCCGCTTTCGCCCTGCAGCACCGCGGCAAGGTCAACTTCGACGCCGGCGAGTTCGAGGATGCCCGCCGCGACTTCAAGCGGACCCTGTTCCTGCGCCAGGAGTCGGGGGCTCCGGAGTCGCAACTGCAGACCGTCCTCCTGGCGATCGACCTCTGCGACCGGCGACGCGCACAGACCGCGGTGGCCAGCTGAGCGGCGCGGTCCCCGCGGATGGGTCCCGCCGAGTGTCGCCCGCCGCATCCGCCCCCTTCCGTGTCGTAGGTATGTTCTAGTTTTTCCCGCATGTCAGAACCGCATCGCATACGCCAGTGGGCGGAGGCCCTGATCACGGCCCACCTGGATCCGTCGTGGACGTTCGGCTTCGACAATGCCAAGCGCCGTGCCGGCCAGTGCGACTTCGCGCGCCGTCGCATCACCGTGTCGCGCTATCTCTCCGCCCGCTACGACGACGACACCAACCACCAGACTCTGCTGCACGAGGTCGCCCACGCCCTGGCGGGTGCGTCTGCCGGACACGGGCCGCAGTGGAAGGCGGTCGCCCGCGACCTCGGCTACGTCGGCGGCACGACGCATCACGGTGAGACCGCCACCGAGCTGGCACCCTGGGTGGGCGTGTGTCCGGCGGGACACGTCGCCTACCGACACCGGCGGGCGTCGCGTCCGACGTCCTGCGCGCGGTGCGCACCACGATTCGACGAGCGTCACCTGCTCGCCTGGACGCGGCGCGAGATCACTCCCGCGACGCGCCTGTCGGCACTGACGCCCCGCTGAGCGCCGGCGCGTACACGCGCGGGTCGTCACTGACGTCGAGCTCGGATGCGCGCAGGACCTCATCACGCCGCCCGTCGGCGATCAGCCGCTGACCGGTCCCCCCGGCTGTGAGCAGGTGCCGGACCGCGCGACCGAGTCCACGGTAGGACTCCGCCGCCGCCGCCGCCTCGGGCGAGGTGTGGTCGATGCCGCGGAGCCCGAGCGCGTCGATCACGGCGCCGGCTCCGAACTGATCCTCCACGGCGAATCGCTGGCCGGTGGCGGATTCCTCCCCGGCCGAGATGACCGAGACGCTGGTCCGGGCGCCCCGGAGGGCCTGCTCGTCCGCGACCGCGGCAGCCACCGCGGACGCATTGCGCAGGCCGCCGAGCAGGACGATCGCACCGGTCGCGTGGGCGGCATCGGCGATCGGCACCGCGTCGCCGAGGACCGACACGACCACGACGACGTCGGCGGGCGCGAGACGCGCGAGACCCGCGCTGCCCCACTCGTGGCGAATCTGATAGCGCTGCTGATCGAACGGCGTACTCACGCGCAGAAGCCTACGTCGCCGGGGTGGCCTCGCACGGCCGGCCCGTCACACGCCGAAACGCGACGGCGAGCGCCGGGACTCACCTGTCACCGGATGCCGGAATCGGGCATTCACCTGTCACCGGATGCCGGAATCGGGCCGGATCGCGACATCCATCGCCAACCGAAGCGAACTCCGACGGCGTCCGGGGCGGCGTGAGGCGCGGACCGGGACGGAGATCGGCGGATCTTGCGCCGGGAGCGTCGCACGGTGACACGATGGAGCATGCGCGTTCTGCTGAAGCTCGTGATCGACTGCGACCCCGACGCCGCGTGGCGCGCCCTGCACTCGCCGCGCGCCGTGGCGGAGTTGTACGGACCGATGGTCTCGATGGCCCCCGTCGTCCCGTCCGGACTGCCCTCCCGGTGGGAGGTCGGAGACGACGTCCCGGTGACCCTCGAGACCGGGCCCCTGCCGCTCGGCAGCCAGCTCATCCACGTCAGTCACCGCGAAGTGGAGGAGCCCGGCGGCACGGTGCGCATCTTCCGCGACAGCGGCATCCCGCTCACCGGGCCACTGGCGTCGCTGGATGTATGGGACCACCAGATGGCCGTCTCCCCCGCCCCCGGCGACCCGCATCGCACCCTCTGGCGGGACCGCCTGGTGTTCGACGGCCCGACCGCCGCGCTGATGTGGCCGATGATGTGGACGATCTGGCAGTGGCGCGGAGCGCGCATCCGATCCCTGGCCCCCACATGGGCGCACGACGGGGATCCCGAGCTCGACCCCGGAGCGGGCGGTGACTGACACCTACGCCGTGCGGCGCGCGCGGTCCGGCGACGCCGCGGCGATCGCGGCCGTGCACGTCACGTCGTGGCGCGAGGCCTACACCGGGCGCATCCCGGACGAGGTCCTGGACGGCATGGATGTCACATCACGGGCCGAGGTGTGGCGTCGCATCCTCGCGGGGGAAGTCGCCGGGGAGGCGGGCGAGGTCTGGGTCGCCGAGCTCGACGGCGATGTGATCGGGTTCGCCTCCGCAGGTCGCTGCCGCGACGACGATGCCGTTCCGGGTCGGCGTGAGCTCTACGCCATCTACGTCCTCGAGGCCGACTACGGCACGGGGGTGGCCGACATGCTGCTGGATGCCGCGATCGGCGATGCGGCCGCCTCCCTCTGGGTGCTCGAAGACAACCCGCGCGCCCGCGCCTTCTACCGTCGTCACGGGTTCACCCCGGACGGGGCCGCGAAGACGCCGTCGATCGACGGCGTGCCGATCCGCGAGGTCCGCCTCGTCCGGATCGGATCCGGCGCCTGAGCGCTCAGACGCCCGGTTCGCCGGAGATCAGGCCGCGGAGCCAGTCGCGCGCCTCGACGAACACCTCGTCGGAGTACCGCTCGGAGTACCGGACGATCGAACGGTCCGCGCGCGGGTAGGAGCCGAGGAAGATCACCTTCGGGCTGAACCGCCGCAGCCCCATCAGAGCGTCCGCCATCCGCTCGTCCTGGATGTGGCCGTCGGCGTCGATGACGAACCGGTACCGGCCGAGCGAGTCGCCGATCGGACGCGAGGCCAGCAGGGACAGGTTGATGCCGCGGGTGGCGAACTGCTCGAGCATCTCCAGCAGAGCACCCGGATGGTCATCGGGCAGCTCGACGATGAGGGAGGTCTTGTCGGCACCGGTTGCGGGCGGCGGTGCGACCGTGCGCCCCACCAGCACGAACCGGGTGACCGCGTTCTCGTTGTCGCCGATCTTCTCGGCGAGCAGATCGAGTTCGTGGTGGTCGAGGATCCCCGGAGGAGCGATCGCGGCATCCGCATCGCTCGTCCCCTCGAGGATGCCCAGCGCACTGGCGACGTTGCTCGCGGCCGGGATGTGCGCGTGCTCGGGCAGGGTCCGGCTGAGCCACTGCAGGCACTGCGCATAGGCCACGGGGTGGGCTGAGACGAGGGTGACCTCGTCGAGGCGGACACCCGGACGCGCGACGAGGACGAAATCGACGGGCACCAGGTATTCGCCGATGATGCGCAGCCCCGGGATCGTGGCGAGAGCGTCCTGCGCGGTCGAGACCCCTCCGTCGACGGAGTTCTCGATCGCGATCATCGCCGCGTGCGAGCTGCCCTCCACGACGTCGGCGAGCGCCTCACCGACGTTGTGGACCGACTTCCACCGCTGCCCGCGCGCCTCGGGGACCTGCGCCAGAGCGGCCTCCGTGAAGGTTCCGGCCGGCCCGAGGTAGCTGTATTGGCGAAGAGCGGGCACGGTTGCGGACTCGGGCATCACGGCGGCAAGCCTAGTCGCGAACGACGGGCTGCCCCCTCACGTTGTCCACAGCCGCGGCATCGCCCGCGGCAGCGGTACCGCGCACCGACCGCGGCAGCCTCCGCCGGGTTCGCGGCGGGATGGCCGTGATGAGCACCCCCATCACTAGCAGGGCACCGCCGCCGATCTCGGCGGGTGTCGGGATGTCGCCGAGCAGCAGGGCCGCCGCGACCATCGCCACCACGGGGGCCAGGAGAACCCACGGCACGACGGCGGCGGAGGGATTGCGCGCCAGGAGGCCGTTGAAGACGGCGTAGCCGACGAGTGTGCACAGTCCGGCCGTGTACAGGGTCGAGAGGGCCGCCGCGGGCCCGAACGCGGCCAGCCCCGCCGACACCGCCAAGGGCCCGTCGACGGCGACCGCCAGCACCAGGGCAGGAACGGGCACCACGGTGGCCGACCACACCGTCAGCGACAGCGCCCCCCACCGGCCCCGCCCCGTCACGATGCCGGCCCGGCGGGAGATCACGTTGCCGATCGCCCACGACAGAGCTGCCGCGAGCGCGAGAGCCACGGTGATCGCGGGCGCCTCGCCCCCGCGGCCTGCGGCGACGACGCCGAGACCGACCACCCCGAGGACGACGCCGGTCGCCTGCGAGGGTGTGGGTCGCTCGTGCAGGACGCCGGCGGCGATGACCACGGTGAACACCGCCTGGGCCTGCAGCAGCAGCGCGGCCAGCCCCGGCTGGAGGCCGAGGGCCATCGACGTGTAGAGGAGGCCGAACTGCCCGAGGCTCATGAACAGGCCCACCCCGACGATCGTCCTCCACGACGCCGCCGGTCGGGGCACGACGACGATGAAGAGAGCGACGACGGCGAAGCGGACAGCGACGAACAGCAGGGGTGGGATGCCGCCCATCCCCCCGTCAATGACGAGGAAGTTCAGTCCCCACGCCGCTGCGACCCCCGCCGCGAGGATCATGTCCCGTCTCGTCATGGCGTCAGTCCATCCCACAACGGTCATAAAGCACAAGCAATGGTTTCTTGGCTTGAATCAGTAGCATTGCTTCATGATCGACCTCGAAGCCGTCGAGTCCCTGCGCACCGTCGCCCGTGAGGGGAGCGTGGTCGCTGCGGCGGCCGCGCGCGGATTCACGCCCTCGGCCGTGTCGCAGCAGATCAAACGGCTCGAGCGCGAGACCGGCGTCGCTCTGCTCGAGCGGGTCGGCCGCGGCGTGGCGCTCACCGAGGCCGGCGCCCACCTGGTCGTCGGCTCGACTCCGATACTTGAAGAGCTCGAGCGGCTGCGCGCCGACCTCCGCGCGCATCCCGCCGAGGATGCCGAGCTCGCGGGAGACGTGCGCCTCGCCGCGTTCTCGACCGTCGTCCGCGGCTTGCTCGCACCCGTGCTCGTCGACCTCGCCGCCGCGCACCCGCGCCTGAACATCCTCACGCGCGAGAGCGAGCCGTGGGAGACCGTGGCCCTCGTCGCGTCCGGGCAGCGCGACCTCGGCATCGCCCACCAGTGGGGCGGCGTGGCCCTCTCGATCCCCGATCACCTCGTCGTGACACCCCTGTTCACCGATGTCGCCGACGTGGTGATGCGCCGCGATCACCCTCTCGCCGTGCGCGCCTCGCTGCGCCCGGAAGAACTCGCCGAGCAGCGGTGGGTCGCGACCTTCGACACGACCATCTGCCGCCAGTGGCTGCGACGGCTGTTCGACGGCGTTCGCAACGCGCCCCGCGTGGTGCACGAGTCGATGGAGTTCCAGAACCACCTCACTCTGGCCCGTACCGGGTCGGTCGTCGCGCTCGTGCCTCGACTCGGCCGCGGCCCCCTCGGTGCGGACCTCGTGGCCGTCCCCACCGAGCGCCCGGCCTCCACCCGCGACGTGGTGGCCGTGCACCGACGCTCACAGTCCGACGCACCCGCCCTCCGCGCCGTGCTCGCGGCCCTCACCGAGGCCGGCGCCGCCATCGACACGTGAGCACTCGCGGTCGAAGGACACCCGGAGGGTGGAAAAGCCGGTCGCTCGGGGCACAATGGGGTCCATGAGCACCCGCGCTGGAACCCCCGCCGAGGCATCCGACCTGATCGACATCGACGAGCTGCTGGCGGCGTACTACGACCGAAAGCCCGACGCCTCGATCCCCGCCCAGAGGGTCGCGTTCGGCACCAGCGGCCACCGCGGTTCGTCGCTGTCCACGAGCTTCAACGAGGACCACATCCTCGCGACCACCCAGGCGATCGTGGACTATCGCGCCGCCCAGGGCATCTCGGGTCCCCTGTTCCTCGGTCGCGACACCCACGGCCTGTCACTTCCGGCCGAGCGCACGGCCGTGGAGGTGCTGGTCGCCAACGGTGTGGATGTGCGGCGCGACTCCCGCGACTCGTGGGTCCCGACCCCCGCGCTCAGTCACGCGATCCTCACCTACAACGCCGGCCGCGACGCCGCGGACCCGGGGCGCGCGGACGGCATCGTCGTCACGCCCAGCCACAACCCGCCGCGCGACGGCGGGTTCAAGTACAACCCGCCGCACGGCGGCCCCGCCGACACCGACGCGACCGGGTGGATCGCCGACCGCGCCAACGCCCTGATCGCCGCGGGGCTGGAGGGCGTGAAGCGCACCCCGTTCAAGGATCTCGACGAGTCGACGATCGGCGAGTACGACTTCCGCGACGTCTACGTCCGCGACCTGGCCCACATCATCGATGTCGAAGCCATCCGTTCCGCCGGCGTGCGGATCGGCGCCGACCCGCTGGGTGGGGCGTCGGTGGACTACTGGGCGCTCATCGCCGAGGTCTACGGGCTCGACCTCACCGTGGTGAACCCCGACGTCGACCCCACCTGGCGCTTCATGACCTTGGACTGGGACGAGAAGATCCGGATGGATCCGTCCTCGCCCTCGGCGATGGCGTCTCTGGTCGCGCGCCGCGACGAGTACGACATCCTCACCGGCAACGACGCCGACGCCGACCGGCACGGCATCGTGACCCCGGACGCGGGGCTGATGAACCCCAACCACTACCTCGCGGTCGCGATCGACTACCTCTACGCGCACCGCCCGGACTGGCCGGCCGACGCCGCGGTGGGCAAGACCCTCGTGTCGTCGATGATCATCGACAGGGTCGCCGCAGCCCTCGGCCGCACGCTGCTGGAGGTGCCGGTCGGATTCAAATGGTTCGTCCCGGGCCTGCTCGACGGATCGGTCGCGTTCGGCGGCGAGGAGTCGGCGGGCGCGTCCTTCCTGCGCACGGACGGCTCGGTGTGGACCACGGACAAGGACGGCATCCTGCTGTGTCTGCTCGCCGCCGAGATCCTCGCGGTCACCGGGAAGACCCCCTCGCAGCGGTACGCCGAACTCGAAGCCGAGTACGGGGCGTCCGTCTACCAGCGCGTGGACGCTCCCGCGACGCCGGAGCAGAAGGCGGCACTCGGCAAGCTCGCGCCGGAGTCGGTCAGCGCAACGGAGCTCGCCGGCGAGCCGATCACCGCGAAGCTGTCCCACGCCCCCGGCAACGCCGCGGCGATCGGCGGATTGAAGGTGCAGACCGACGGCGCGTGGTTCGCCGCGCGCCCGTCCGGCACCGAGGACGTGTACAAGCTGTACGCCGAGTCCCTGCGCGGCGAGGAGCACCTGCGTCGGGTGCAGGAGGAGGCCCGCGCGGTCATCACCGCCGCACTCGGCGACGCCTGACGCCCGCACCGTCCCGCGGTCGGCGCGTGCCAGGTCGGCGACCGAGCCACCCCTTTGTGCCCGAGTCGCCCCTTTGCTCCGAGATGCAACGGGGCGACTCGGCGGTAAAGGGGTGGCTCGAGGTCAGCGGGAGGCGGCTGCGGCGACGGCGTTGTCGAGGCGGTCGGCGTCGACGCCCGGACGTTCGGCGCGGTTGGTGAGCAGAACGTAGGCCACGCCGAGCCGGGGGTGGATCCAGAACTCGGTCCCCGCCCAGCCTCCGTGCCCGTACACGTCGGTGTCGATGAGGCCCGGTGCGCGTGAGCGCAGGTTCCACGTGAAGCCCCAGTCCTGCCCGCGCTCCGCGGGGTACGGCTCCAGACGGGGGATGTCGCCGGTGAGCGGGCGTCGCATCATGGCGAGCGTGGCCGGCGCGATGATCTCGTCGCCCTCCCTCAGCAGCGCCGACCCGATCGCCAGAAGGTCGCTCGCACGTGCCATCGCGCCCGCGCCCGGATGCCGGAGGGCCGCGAAGGCGGACATGTCCACGCCTTTGGTCGACGCATCCGGGACGGCATGAGGATCGCACGAGGTGTCCAGGGTCACCCCGTCGGCTCCAGCCGCCGCCGTCCACGCGCCCAGCTGCGACTCCCACGACGAACCCGCGGCGTGTTCGAGGAGTGCCGCCACCCCGTCGAAGGCGACCGAGGAGTAGCGCGACATCGTCCCTGCGGCGAAGTCGCGTCCCGAGGCGAGAAGCGCCTCCCGGAGGGCGCCGCGGTGATCGAGGGCGGGTTCGGGGATGCCCGCGGTGTGCGAGACCAGGTGACGCAGCAGGACGGCATCGTCCCGGTCCCTCCCGAACGGCGGCAGGGCGTCGGTCAGCGGGGTCTGGGGCGTGACGAGACCGCGCTCGATCGCTCGGGCGGCCGTGAGGCCCACGAGCACCTTCGTGATCGACCACAGGAAGTAGTGGTCGTCGACGGTCGCGGGGCGACCCTCGGTGTGTCCGAACGCGTCCAGCGCCACGACGCCGGACCGGTCGGCGACGCCGAGCACGGCGGTGGGCAGCGCGCCCGCGTCGACCTGCTGCCGCGCCCAGTCGAAGGCGGCGGCGTACGTCTGTGTCATCGTGTCGCTTCCCGTTGGTCGGATGATCGCGCGTTCGTCGGAGGATATCGGCCGGATCCTCCGACATCGCGACGATTCTCCGACATCCTGTGATTCGCAGAACGTTTTTCTGGAAAGCGCCTACCATGGGGATGCCGGCCGCCGAGAGCCGGAGGACGCGAGGATGCGATGAAGCGCGTGGGGATCCGCGATGTCGCCGAACGGGCCGGGGTGTCCATCAGCACCGTCTCCAATGCCCTGAATCGCCCGGAGCGCGTGCGCGACGAGCTCGTGGCGCGGGTTCGCTCGGCCGCCGACGACCTCGGATACGTCCCCCTGCAGGCGGCGCAGCAGCTGCGCGCCGGACGCAGCGGGCTGCTCGGGATGACCGTGATCAACATCGCCAACCCGTTCTTCGCGGCCATGGTGTCGGGGGCAGAGGAGGCCGCCGCCGAATCCGGGTACCGGATCCTCGTCGGCAACGACGACGACGACGCCGACAAGGAGCGCGAGCACCTGCGACTGTTCGAGCGCGTTCAGGTGGAGGGGGTGCTGGTCTCGCCGTACGGGTCGCCGGACGAGTCCATCTCGATGCTGCGTGCGCGCGGCATCCCGGTGGTTCTGGTGGATGCGGTCGACGACGACGGCACCCTGTCGGCCGTGTCGTTCGACGACGTGGCCGGGGGCAGACTCTCCGCCGACCACCTGCTGCAGGCCGGTCGCCGCCGCCTCGCCTTCGTCGGGGCGCGCGAAGAGGTCCGTCAGGTGCGAGAACGCCTCGCCGGCGCCCGGGAGTCCGTGTCGGCGTATCCGGATGCGACGATCGATGTCATCTGGTCGGCTCGCACGACGGCGCAGCTGGGCCGCGAACTCGGCGAACGCATCGCGGCCGCCGCGCCTGACGAACGCCCGGACGGAATCGTGACCGCCAACGACCATCTCGCGTGCGGCATCGTCTTCGGGCTCATCGCCTCGGGCGTGCGCGTGCCCGAGGACATCGCGGTGGTCGGATACGACGACATCGAGTTCGCCTCGGTCGCCGCCGTTCCACTGACCTCGGTGCGCCAGCCGGCGCGGGACATGGGGCGAAGGGCCGCCGAACTGCTCATCGCCCGCATCACCGGCGACGAACCCGACGGCGCGAAGGTGATGTTCGAGCCGGAGCTGGTCGTGCGGGCGTCGACGGCCGGCGCGCACGTCACGGCAGTCTGAAGCGCCCGGGGATTTGCCACGCGGCCCGTTCGATCCTGGCCGCGTCGGGCCGGCCGGCGATGATATGGATGTGTCCGCCGGCGCCGTACGGCAGGATCTCCAGGCGGAGCTCCTCGAGACCGACGAGATCGGCCGCGGGGATGCGCCAGGGGCGGCCGTTCCACACCGCATCGGAGACGAGACGGTCGCCCGCCCACGCGCGGGCGAGGTCGCCGTGCCACTCGAGGACGAGTGCGCCGGCGTCGGGCACCTCGCCGAGCGAGACCCGGACCGCGGCTGCTCCCGTCCAGTCGGCGGGGATCGATGCGCGCCCGTTCGGCGCGGCGCGCGGCGCGGGAGGGGCGGCGGCCTCCCGCAGGGGCCGCACGGTCGCAGCGCGCCGTTCTGCTCGCACGGCTCCGGCGTGCATCCACCCCTCATCTTGCAGACACCAGACCTCGGTCGCGTCGTGGGAGACGACCCATCCGCCGTGCACGGCTCCGGAGGTGTGGACGAGGCGTCCCCGATCCACACTGAGCGCGAGTGCCGTGTCGGGCTCGACGACCAGTACACGCGAGGTGAGCGAGCCGTCCCGCACCAGCTCGTACACGTCGCCGAAGCGCAGTGCCACCTTCCCCCTCACCTCGGCGTCCTCGACGTCGAGCATCACGTCGATGCCGTCCGTCGCGGCGACCACGAGGAGGGGTGCCTGGCGCCAGGTCGTCTCGGTGACCGGCTGGGCGGTCAGCGTCCGGATGCAGGCGGCGCCCAGGGTCCAGCCGAAGGGCCACGCGAACACGGCGCCCCCGGGGATGTCCACCGCCGGGAAGCGCGCGGCACCATCGGGGAGCTCGATGTCGAAGACCACGCTCGCGTGGTCAGGCATGGCGGTATGCGCCTGGTGGTTCACGACGAAGACGAATCCGCGATTCCCGTCGGAGCGCACCGACCACCGCAGGGCGGTGTCGTCGCGGGTCGACCGGGACGCCGGGAAGGTGACGGGCATGTCGGCGAGTTCGCACCCCCACGACGCCAGGAGCGCATGCTGGCGTCGCAGTCGTGCCCAGGTCTCGCGGACCGCGCCGTCCACGGTCACGGCGGCGCCGAAGTCGTATCCGATCTCGATGAAGTCGTTCGGTTCGCCGAGCGCGTGCTGCTCCTGCAGTCCCCGCCGCGGATTCCGACCGTCGGCGTACATGTAGTACCCCTGCCACGAGCTGCCGGAGGCGAGCTTGGCCATGGCGAGTGCTTCGACATCGCGCGCGGACACCGCCGGTCGCCGGTGGTACGCGGAGACCATGCCGGCGCCCAGTTCGCACGTGAGATAGGGGAAGCGGTCCCGCACCCGGTCGGCCGCGCCGCGCGCATCCCCGCGATGGTCGGCACCGATCGAGTCGTCGTCGCGACGCGGCGTGATCTCGAAGTTGCTGAGGCTTCGGTCGTCGCGCACGTCGGAGGCTTCGACCCAGAAGGAGTCGGGATAGCCGCCGTAGGTCGGCACGAGCATGGGGGGCAGCTGCGCGCCTCCCCACCCCGTCGCAACCCAGAAGGGGGCGCAGATGCCGACCTCCTCGGCGATCGCGCGCAGCGTGGCGAGGTGCTCGGGACGGTCGTAGAGCTCGTTGTCGACCTGCACCGCGAACAGGTCGATGCCCTCGGTCTCGACGGCGATCCGCCGGTACCAGCGCCGGACCTCGTCGAGATACGCCGGGTCGTCCGTCCGGACGGCCGTTCCCCCGTCGACGAGCCAGTCGGGCAGGCCGCCGTACCTGGCTTCGGCGTGCGCGTAGGGCCCGATGCGGAGGACGATTCCGAGTCCGGCGTCGCGGGCGTGCTCGAGGAAGGCCCGCAGATCCCGTCCGTCGCAGAAGTCCGCCTGGCCCCGGACCGGCTCGTGGTGGTTCCACAGCACGTAGGTGGCCACGTGTGTGAGCCCACCGGCCGCCGCCGCGTGCAGGACGCGACTCCAGTCCGCGCGCGGGATCCGCGAGTAGTGGATCTCCCCGCTGCGCGGGAACACGGGCCGCGCATCGACGAGGACGGCGCGGTCGGTCATCCCGTGATCCGGGCCGATTCCGGCATCGAGGACGAGATCCGCGTCGGAGAGGGCGGGGACGGACGCGGTATGTCGCTGCGCAGGCATCTCCTCCATCGAACCAGAATCCGACCCGAGTGAGAAAACGCTTGCTGATCTTCCCGGAGCCGGCGGCCAACCGGCCGTGACGAGGATCCCGGAGCGCGCTAGCATGGAGACGATGACTCGGAAAACGCTTCCCGATCTGACGGACGCCATCGACGGCCGCCGTCCCGCGCGCTCGGTGATCCGGCTTCTGCTGCGCCGCCCGTGGCGCATGCTCATCGCCGTGCTCGCCTTCGCGCTGAAGGAGATCCCGCTGTGGTTCCTTCCCGTCATCACCGCGGCGATCATCGACATCGTCGCCGATGACGGCGACGTCAGCGCGGTGCTGTGGTGGTTCGCCCTCGCGGCCGTCCTGCTGATCCAGAACTACCCGAATCACATCCTCTACACCCGCCAGTTCATGACCGTCGTGCGCGACACCGGGGCGGATCTGCGCAACGCGCTCGCGCAGCGCCTGCAGAGCCTGTCGATCGGCTATCACTCCCGCGTCAGCTCGTCCATCGTGCAGACCAAGGTGGTGCGCGACGTCGAGAACGTCGAGCTGATGCTGCAGCAGGTGACGCACCCGCTGCTGTCGGCGACGATGGTGATGATCGGCGCCCTCGCGATGACCGCGGTCGCCGTCCCGCAGTTCCTCCCGGTCTACGCCCTCGCCGTCCCGATCGCGATCGGCATCCGCTACGGACTGCGGAAACGTTCGCGCACCCGCAACGAGCTCTTCCGCCGCGAGGTGGAAGTGCTTTCGGCGCGCGTCGGCGAGATGGCCTCCCTGATCCCGGTCACACGTGCCCACGGCCTCGAGCGCACCGCCGTGACCCGAGTCGCCACCGGTGCTGACGGCGTGCGACGCGCCGGACTGAACCTCGACATCCTCAACGGGCACGTCGCATCGATCTCCTGGGTCGCGATGCAACTGCTGGGGGTGGGGTGCCTGGTGCTGGCCGCCGTCTTCGCGCTGACCGGGATCCTGCCCATCACCCCGGGCGAGGTCGTCCTGCTGTCGACGTACTTCACCCTGCTGACCCAGGGGCTCACCCAGCTGCTCATGCTGATCCCCGTCGGCGCCCGCGGCCTGGAATCCGTTCGTTCGATCGCCGAAGTGACCCAGGAGCCGGACCTGGAGTTGAACGAGGGCAAGCGCGCGGTCGAGTCGGTTCAGGGCGACATCACCCTGTCGGCGGTCAGCCACCGGTACCCCGGAGCCGACGAAGACTCGCTGCACGACATCGATCTGCAGATCCCGTCCGGCCAGACGGTCGCCTTCGTAGGGTCCAGCGGATCCGGCAAGTCGACGATGCTGAACCTCGTTCTGGGATTCCTCCGCCCCACCGGCGGTCGCATCCTGCTCGACGGCGTCGACATGCAGGAACTGGACCTGCGCACCGCCCGACGCTTCGTCTCCGTCGTCCCGCAGGAGTCGGTCCTGTTCGAGGGCAGCATCCGGGAGAACATCGCCTACGGGCTGGAGGACGTCTCCGACGAGCGGATCCACCAGGCCCTCGCCGACGCGAACGCGCTGGAGTTCGTCAACGCGCAGCCCCAGGGCCTGGACACGCTGGTCGGCGAGCGCGGCGCGCGCTTGTCCGGGGGTCAACGGCAACGGCTCGCCATCGCCCGCGCCCTCATCCGCGACCCGCGCATCCTCCTCCTGGACGAAGCGACCAGTGCGCTGGACCCCGAGTCCGAGCAGCTCGTCAAGGAGGCCCTGCAACGCCTGATGGCGGGGCGCACGACCCTCGTCGTCGCCCACCGGCTCTCGACGATCCGCCGAGCGGATCGGATCGTCGTCCTCGAGCACGGCCGCATCGTCGAGCAGGGGAGCCACCGCGACCTGCTCGATCTGGAAGGTCGCTACGCCGACCTGCACCTGACACAGGCCGGATCGGCCTGATCGACCACCGACTCGAGGAGGAGTCCCCGTGACCATCACACCCCCGCCGCTGCGGGCCGGGATCATCGGCACCGGCGCGATCGCCCACGCCCACGCGTCGGCGATCGCCGAGCTGGCGCCGCACATCGAGCTCGTCGGTGTCGCGGATGTCGACGCGGACCGCGCGAGCGAATTCGCCGCGCTCTTCGGCGGACCGGCCACGTACGGCACCGCCGACCGACTGCTGGCCGAGGCGGATCTCGACCTCGTCTCGGTGTGCACCCCGCCGAAGACGCACACGCCTCTCGCGACCGCCGCGATGCGGGCGGGGGTCCCGGTGCTCGTGGAGAAGCCGACGGCGTTGAGCCTCGCCGAGATCGACGAGCTCGTCGCCGTCCATGCCGAGACCGGGGTTCCCGCACTGACGGTGTTCCAGCATCGCTTCGGGCCCGCCGCGGTGCGGTTGCGCGCCCTCGCCAGGGAGGGCGCGCTCGGGCGCCCGCAGGTGGCGACCTGCGAGACCCTCTGGTATCGACCCGACGACTACTTCGCCGTGCCATGGCGCGGACGGTGGGACACCGAGGGGGGCGGGCCGACCATGGGCCACGGCATCCACCAATTCGACCTTCTGCTGAGCATCCTGGGCCCCTGGGCGGAGGTGACGGCGATGGCCGCCCGCCAGTCCCGCCCGACCGACACCGAGGATGTCTCGCTGGCGATCGCGCGGTTCGACAGCGGCGCACTGGCCACCGTGGTCAACTCCGTCGTCTCCCCGCGCGAGACCTCGCGCCTGCGGTTCGACTTCGAGTTCGCCACGGTCGAGGTCGAGCATCTGTACGGGTACACCGATGCGGACTGGACCTTCACGCCCGCCCCCGGCCACGAGCACCTCGCCGACCGTTGGCCGGCCGGCGAGGACGACGCCGCCGAAATCAGCGGACACCGGATGCAGTTCGCCGCCGTGATCGACGCCCTGCGCGGCGGCGGTGAACCGGGCGTGTCGATCGCCGATGCCCGCCGCACGTTGGAGTTCGCTGCGGCGACATACGCGTCGGCCTTCCGAGGGCGACCGGTGGCTGCGGGAGAGATTTCGGGAGACGATGCCTTCGTGACCCGAATGGACGGCGACGGCGCTCCCTGGGCGCCGATCAAGGGGGTTTCGGCATGACGCTCACCATCACCCGCGGCGAGGATCGGCTGGTCGTCCGCGCGGACGGCACTGAGATCGCGACGTACGTGTTCGCATCCGACGCACCGACCTTCGAGGGCCCGAAGCCCTACCTGCACCCGATCCGCGCCCTGGACGGGGGTGTTCTGACCGGGTACCGCCCGTGGGATCACCGCTGGCACAAGGGTCTTCAGTTCACGTGGACCCATGTGTCCGGCGAGAACTTCTGGGGCGGCCCGACCTACATCGACGGGGAGGGCTATGTCGCGCGCGACAACGTCGGCCGGATGCGTCACGACGACTTCGACGCCCTCGTCGACGCCGGGGAGGAGGTCTCCTTCACCGAACAGCTCACGTGGATCACGCAGGCGGGCAGCGAGTGGGTCGCCGAGACGCGCACCCACCGGTTCGGCGGCGTCGACCGCGAACGGGGGCTGTGGGTCCTCGACTTCGACACGACGTTGCGCAACATCAGCGGCAGGACCCTCGAGCTCGGAAGTCCGACGACGCAGGGGCGTGCGAAGGCGGGTTACACCGGCTTCTTCCTGCGCATGCCGCGCGCGTGGACCGGCGGGACGGTGATCTCCCCCGACGCCTCGGACCCGGACGAACTCATGGGGGCCGTCGCAGAATGGGTCGCCTTCTCGGGTCGGCACGACGATGTCGACGGCGGCGGGACGGTGCTCTCCTACGCGGGGGCGTCCTCGGCGCCACCGCCGGTGAAGTGGTTCGTGCGCAGCGAACCGTTTCCGGTGCTCAGCCCGTCGCCGTCCTTCGACGAGCACATCTACGTCGCGCCCGAGGCGGAGATCTCCCTGTCGCATCGGTACGTCTTCGGGGATCGCATCTGGGATGCGGAAAAGACGCGCTCGATCGCGGAGGAGCTGGCGCCGTGAGCACGAAGCATCCGCTGACCGGCGCCATCCGCATCCCGCCGATCTTCCCCGGCGGGGTCGCGGTCAGCGACCTGTGCGTGTACGACGCCGAGGGCCCCGACGGACTGGCCGGGGGGTCCCCGCACCTGCACACCGCCTCGGGCGAGGGCTACGTGGTCACCGGCGGTATCGGTGAGGTGCATACGCTGTCGCACGAGGGGGCGGCCATCCACCCGTTGGCACCCGGCGAGGTGGTCTACTTCTCTCCGGGCACCGTGCATCGACTGGTCAACCGCGGCGACCTCCGACTCGTCGTGGTCATGCAGAACGCGGGCCTTCCCGAGGCGGGTGATGCGGTTCTGACCTTCCCGACGGAGGTGCTGGAGGATGCCGACGCGTACGCCGCGGCGGCATCCCTGCCCGAGGGCGACGCCGATCTCGTGGCCTCCGCCGCACGCCGCAGCCGCGACCTGGCGCTCGAGGGCTACGGCCAGCTGCGCGCCGCCATCCGCGACCGCGGCCCGGAGGCCTACGCCGAGTTCCAACGCCGCGCCGCGAGACTGGTCCGGCCGCGCGTCGCGCACTGGCAGCAGATGTGGGAACGGACGGTGGCCGCCGAGACGAACCGCACGCGCGATCAGCTGGCCTCCCTCGCGGAGGGCCACCCGGGCCTGATGGGCGACGCGACGGTCGTGCGTGCGGACCCCGCGCCCGGACCGCGCCGGTTCGGCATGTGCGGGCGCCTGCAGACCTGGCGCTGGCCCTCGACCTGACCGGTCCCCCGCCATCCGTCACGAAGGAAGGGATCCCATGCTCCTCGACACCGACCGACCGCTGCGCTGCGCCCTGGTGGGGACCGGCAGCGTGGCCCGGCTCCACGCCGAAGCGGTCGCCGCGGACCCCGCGGCCCAGCTGGTGGCCGTCACCGACATCTCGCCGGATGCGGCGCGGACCTTCGCGCAGGCCCATGACGTGCCGACGGTCTCCGCCGACCTGGACGCCCTGCTGAGCGCCGAGCGACCGGAGGTCGTCCTGATCTGCACCCCACCGGCGGTGCACCGCGAGCAGGCCCTCGCCGCCTTCGCGGCCGGCGCGCACGTGGTGGTCGAGAAGCCCCCGGCACCGAGCCTGGCGGAACTCGACGAGATGCGCCGCGCGGCCGCGACCGCCGACCGTCGACTGGCCGTTGTGTTCCAGCAGCGCACCGGGACCGCCGCGGCGCACGTCAAGCGCCTCCTCGACGACGGCGCGCTGGGACGGCCCCTGCTCGCGCAGTGCCAGACCCTGTGGTTCCGCGACGCCGACTACTTCGCCGTTCCCTGGCGGGGGAAGTGGAGCACCGAGGGCGGCGGCACGACGCTCGGCCACGCCATCCACCAGCTCGATCTGCTGGCATTCCTCCTCGGCGAGTGGGCGAGCGTCGAAGCGCGCCTGTGGCGGCTCGACCGCGAGACCGAGACCGAGGACGCCTCCACCGCCACCGTGCGGTTCGCGCAGGGCACCGTCGCGCAGGTGGTCTCGAGCACGGTCTCGCCGCGGCAGACCAGCTCGATCCGCATCGACACGCGGAAGGCGACCGTCACCGTCGACCACCTGTACGGGCACGGCCATGAGAATTGGTCGATCACTCCGGCGCCGGGCTTCGAGCCCGACGCCGCGGACTGGGCGCTGCCCGCGCACGAAGTCGCCAGCGGTCACGCTCCTCTCCTGCACGATGTGTTCGCCGCGCTGCGCGCGGGGGCGCCTCTGCCGCCGACGGCAGACGCCCCGGCGAGGTCGCTGGAGCTGGTGGCGGCGATGTACGCGTCGGCCGCGGCCGACGGACGCCCGGTCACCCCCGAGGAGCTCGCCGCGCATCCGACCCATCGTCGAGGCTTCGAGAGCCCGGTCATCGATCTGCGGACGCCCTGATGCCGCGCGGGCCCCGCGGTCCTCTCCCGACCGATCCCGCACTCGGCGAGGTGTATCGCGATCCCGTCTACGACGGCGCGACCGACCCCACCGTCGTGCGCACCCCCAACGGGTGGTGGATGTTCTACACCCAGCGGCGCGCCACGCACCCCGACCCCGGCCCCGGGGTCGCATGGGTGCACGGCAGCCGCGTGGGTGTCGCCCGCAGCGACGACGGCGAACGCTGGCGATACGTCGGCACGCTCGCGCCGGGATCCTCCGGGACTCTGACCCTTTCGGCAGGTTCTCCCCCGCGGGATGTCGACCGCACGCACTGGGCGCCGGATGTCATCCACGACGGCACCGGGTGGCGGATGTACCTCACCGAGATCGCCGGAATCCCCGACCGTTGGGAGGGCCACGCCCGCCACATCGTCGAGTACGCCTCCGACGACCTCGCCGTCTGGCGCCGTGTGGGACCCATCCCGCTGGACAGCGACCGCGTGATCGACGCCGCCGTGCGGCGTTGCCCCGACGGCCGGTGGCGCCTGTGGTACAAGGACGAGGCGGCCGATTCGATCACGAAGGTGGCCGTGTCGGGGGACCTGGCCGCGTGGGAGGCGGCCGGCACGGCGATCGGCGGCCGCCCGCACGAGGGGCCGTTCGCGATCGAGCTCGGCGGCTGGTGGTGGATGATCACCGACGAGTGGCGGGGACTCGCGGTGCACCGCTCACGCGACGCCGTCGTGTGGGAGCGGCAGGACACGCTTCTCCTCGACGAGTCGGGCCCCGTGGGCTCCGGCGCGCAGATCGGACGCCACGCGATGGTCGTCGCCGACGCTGAGGACGCGGGCTGGATCTATTTCTTCACCCATCCGTGGTGGGACGGATCCGAGATCAACGATGCCATGGGCGATGCCCACCGACGCAGTTCGGTGCAGCGGGCGCGCCTCACGGCGGTCGATGGCCGACTGGTGGCCACGCGCTGACACCGCGGGTGCCGGTCACGCCGGGTAGTGGCGCGCGAGAGTCGTCGGCCACGCATCCGACAGGTCGGCGCGATCGGCATGCGGGACGAGTGAGCGCGCCGTCTTGCGCAGGTGCACCCGCATCGCATCGACCGCGGCCCGGCGATCCCCCGCGGCGATCGCGTCGGTGATCGCGGCGTGCTCGTCGAGGATGGCCCCGAGGCGGACGTGGGGAGGCTGGACCCGCTCGGGCGGCGGGGGCGTGGCAAAGCGCAGGTTCTGGATCTGCGACTGCATCCAGGGGTTCTCCATCACCGCGACGAGCGTGTCGTGCCACGCCCGGTCGGCTGCCACGAAGGTCGGGACGTCCTCGATGTCGAGGGCCGCACGCAAACGCGCGGTGTGCGGGGCGAGATCGGGGGAGATGTCTCGCGCGTCCGGCGTCGCCAGGAACGACACCGCCCCGCCTTCCACCAGGAAGCGCATCTCGAACGCGGACTCCATGTCGGCCAGCGAGATGCGACGGACGACGAGGCCGCGGTTGCGCTCGATCGTGACCAGGTTGATGTCGGCCAGACGCAGCACGGCCTCCCGCACCGGGGTGCGGGAGACGCCGAGCCGGTCGGCCAGCGTGTAGATCGAGTGGCGGCTCCCCGAGGGCATCTCACCCTGCATGATCTCGTTGCGCAGGGTCAGGAACACCTGCTCCGAGGTCGATTCCGCGGCACGCACGCTGGGCATCTGCTCAGTGTAGGGCGCCGCGCCGCGTCGCCACACGCGGCGCGCGACCGGGCGTCACGAGGACGCCGGGACCGCTCCCGGGATCGTCGCCCGGGTGCGCGGGGCCGGGATGAACCCCGCCAGCAGCGGGTCGTCCACGCGCCGCATCCACGCGTCGAGATCGGCCTGGAGCCGGTCGCGCACGTCGGCGTGCGCGGGGTCGGCGATGAGGTTCGTCAGCTCCAGCGGATCGGCGACGAGATCGTAGAGCTCGCGTTCGCGGTTGTTCGGCATGTTGCCGCGATCAAGGCCCAGGGGCAGAGAACGGTGCGCCCACGACTGCGTGGGGTCCATGGCGAGGGGCGCGTTGGAGTAGTTGACGATGAGCTTGTGCCGCTCGTCGCGGACGCTCCGCTTGGGGTCGTAGTAGTTGTGGTAGGTCATCTGCCCGAACACCTCGCTCTGCCCCGGCTCGAGGTCGTCGGCGACGGCGATCAGGTTCGGCGCGGTGCGCTCGGCGCCGATCTCGCCGGCGGCATCCAGGAGGGTCGGGACGACGCTCAGGTGCGAGACCATCGCCTGCGGGCGACGCCCGGCCAGATCGCGCCGCCACGGCACGCGCATGATCAAGGCGACCTCGAGTCCCGGTTCGTACAGGGAGCACTTGGCCCTCGGCATCGCGATCCCATGATCGGTGGTGAACACCACCAGCGTGTCCTCTGCCACACCGGCCTCCTTGAGCGCCGCGAGCACCTCCCCGACGGCGGCGTCCATCACACGGACCGCACCCTGGAGCTCGGCGATCTCGGCGCGACTGGAGGCGGTGTCCTCAAGGTAGGGCGGGACGGTGACGCCGCGCTCGTCGTCGGGCTGGATGTGGGAGCCGAGAAACCCGACGACTCCCGCCTCATCACGGTCCGACTGCAGTCGGTGCGGTTCGATGAATCCGACCTGCAGGTAGAACGGCCGCTCCTGTCCGGCTCGCCGTCGGACGGCCGCCGCGGCGCGCCGCGCGACGTCGGGGGCGTAGCCGCCGGTGTCGACGCGGTCGAATCCGAGCCGGTCCGCCACCTCGGCATCCGGCAGCGTGCGGGACTCGTGGTGGATGCCGACCAACTCGGTGGCGTACCCGGCCCGACGCAGGTGCGTGGCCACGTGCCGGGAAGGATCGACCATGTCCCACCCGTGCGGGTCGTGCGTGAGACCCAAGACCCCGGTCTGCTGCGGATAGTCGCCGGTGAACAGCGACGAGCGCGCAGGAGAACACTGCGGCGCGGTGGCGAACGCCCGCTCGAAGACGATGCCGTCCGCCGCCAGCGCGTCCAGTGCGGGAGACTGCACGGTATCGATCCCGTAGGCGGAGAGGAAGCGGCCGAGGTCGTGGCAGTGCAGCAGAAGGATATTGGGGTGGGTCATTGCGGTCTCCGTTCCCGAAAGGCGTTCACAAGTAGCATGCTACCGTGTAGCATGCTACTTATCGCCAAACGATCATAGGAGGACAAGGATGTTCCGATATCGCCGCTGGACCGCGCTCGCCGCGGGTTCCGTCATCGCGACCGCGACCCTCGCGGGGTGTTCCGCCGGCGACGACGCCGCCTCGGAGGGACCCGTCACGCTCGACTTCGCCTACTGGGGCAACGACGTGCGCGCGGAGATGTACGAGGAGTCGATCGCACTGTTCGAAGAGCAGCACCCCGACATCGAGATCCGCTCGACCTTCCTCGGCTTCGCCGAGTTCTGGGAGAAGCGTCAGACAGAAGCCGCCGGCGGCGGACTCCCGGATGTGATGCAGTTCAGCGAGCAGTACCTGCGTCAGTACGGCGAAGCGGGTCTGCTCCTTCCCCTCGACCCCTACCTCGGTGACCCGCTGCAGACCGACACCCTCAGCGACGAGGTGCTCGCTCTCGGCGTCTTCGACGGCGAGACGCTCGGAATCGCCACCTCCACCAACACCTTCGGCGCCTTCTACAACCTCGGCCTGCTCGACGAGCTGGGCATGGAGCCCTTCGAGGCGGGCACGTGGGAGGAGTACAACCAGTGGATGGCCGAGGCCACCACCGCCGGAGCCGACGCGGGGATCTTCGGCGGCACGGACTGGACCGTCGGCTTCCGCAACTTCGAACTGCAGCTGCGCGCCGAGGGCGGGAACCTCTTCACAGAGGACGGACAGCCCGGCTTCGACCGCGAGCGCCTGACGGAGTTCTGGGAGCAGGGCGCATCGCTGCGCGACGGCGTCGCCGTCTCGCAGCAGCGCCTGGAGGAGCTCAGCCCGCTCACGGCCTTCGACGCGTCCGTCGCGGCCAGCGAGTTGCAGTGGGACAACTTCGGGGCCAGCTACGTGCAGAACCTCGGCGTCGACCCCGAGCAGATCGCGCTGGTCGCGCCGCCGACCCTCATCGAGGGCTCGAAGGACATGTTCTTGAAGTCTTCGATGCTCTACACGATCGCCGCCACGACCGACCACCCGGACGAGGCCGCGATCTTCACCGACTTCCTGGTCAACAGCCCCGAGGTCGGCGAGATCTTCGGCACGAACCGAGGCCTGCCCGCGTCCTCGACGCAACTGGCCGGCATGGAGCTCGGCCCCATCGAGACCCAGGTGCAGGAATACGAGGCGTCGATCACCGACCGCCTCGGCGACCCGCCGCCGCTGCCGGTGTCGGGACAGGGCTCACTCGAGGAGAAGTTCCGCCAGCTGGGCGTGGAGCTCGGATTCGGCACCCTCACCATCCCCGAAGCGGTCGACCAGTTCTTCATCGAGATGGACGTCGTCCTCGGCTGAGAAAGGCACACCCATGATCTCCATCGGCATCGTCGGAGCCGGGCAGTTCGCCCGCCACTTCGCCCCCCTGTTCGCTCTGCACCCCGGAGTCGGCGACATCTACGTCACCGACGTGATCCCCGAGCGGGCCACCGCCCTGGTCGACGAGTGCGACCTGACCGGCACGTTCGACGACGTCGACGCGATGCTCGCCTCCGACGTCGACGCGATCGCGATCTTCACGCAGCGGTGGACGCACGGACCGCAGGCGGTTGCGGCCCTCGAAGCGGGCAAGCACGTGTATTCGACGGTGCCGATGGCGTTCACGGTCGACGAGGTCGCGGCCATCCTCGACGCCGTCCGCCGGACCGGGCTGGTCTACATGATGGGCGAGACCAGCCATTACAACCCCGCGACGGTCTTCGCCCGCGACAAGCGCGAGCAGGGGGCCTTCGGCCGGGTCTTCTACGTCGAGGGCGACTACGTGCACGACATGGACCTCGGTTTCTACGCCGCGTACCAGTACAGCGGGGGGCCGGAGTGGAAGCGCACCGCCAGCTTCCCGCCGATGAAGTACCCCACGCACTCGGTCGGCGGGGTGCTCGGCGCGCTGGACGCGCACGCCGTGAGCGTCAGCTGCGTCGGTATCGCCGACGACCGCGACGACGGCGTGTTCGACCGCGAGGTCAGCGACTTCGGAAACGACTTCTCCAACGCCTCGGCGCTGTTCGAGATGTCGGACGGCGGTGCCATGCGTGTCAACGAGTTCCGACGCGTCGGGTACCCCTCGCACATCCGCGAATCGCGCTTCCGCTTCTTCGGCACCGAGGGCAGCTTCGAGCAGCTCGCCGAAGTGAGCGTCTGGCAGGACAAGTCGGGCGTGGACGATGTCTCCGCCGACCTCGAGTGCGTCCCGTCGATGGATGCGGACGACCCCGCGCTGCGCCATATCGCCCCCGATCTGAGGCCGGCCTTCATCAGCGGTCACGCACCCGTGCACGACACCGGGCGCCTTCCTGACAGCTACGCCGTGGCACCGAACGGTCACGACGGAAGTCACCAGTTCCTCGTCGATGACTTCGTCACCGCGGTGGCCACCGGCACCCTGCCACCGGTGAACGCCTGGGTCGCGGCCCGGTACACCGTCCCCGGGCTCGTCGCGCACGAGTCCGCGCTGCGCGGCGGGGAGCGACTGCCCATCCCCGACTTCGGCGATGCCCCGCTCTGAGCGCGGCGGGCGCTCACCGTCTGCCGTGATCTGACCGTTATAAATCGTTCAAAATTTTTGGACGACAGCTCTTGCGAAACGTTTTTCTGCGTCTTACGGTTGCAAGCAAGCGTTTTCCCGCACCCGCACCACCTGCTCTGAGGGAAATCGCCGACACCGCATCACACGGACAACGAGCGTCCCGGTGGAGAACACAGGCGTTCGAAGAGAGGACAAGGATGTTCAGCAAGAAGCGGACCATTGCCGCGATCGCGCTGGCGACCGGCGCAGGACTCGTCCTGGCTGGCTGCTCAGGGGGCTCCGAGCCCGCCGACACGATGGACACGGACGAAGAGGTCACCCTCGACCTCGCCTTCTGGGGCAACGACGTGCGCGCCGAGCTCTACAACGAGGCCATCGCGGCGTTCGAAGAGGAGTACCCGAACATCACGGTGAACTCCACCTTCCTCGGATTCCCCGAGTTCTGGGAGAAGCGCCAGACCGAGGCCGCCGGCGGCAACCTGCCCGACGTCATGCAGTTCGACTACTCCTACCTCCGCCAGTACTCCGAGAACGGTCTGCTGCTCGACCTCGACCCGTTCCTCGGCGGCATCATCGAGACCGACCCGATCCCGCAGAACATCCTCGACATCGGCGTCGTCGGGGGCGTCACGTACGGCCTGGCCACCTCGACCAACGCGTGGGGCATGTACACGAACACGGCACTTCTCGAGCAGGTCGGCGTCGACGAGTTCGCCGGCGGCAGCTGGGGGGACTACAACGACTGGATGGCCGAGGTCACCGACGCGTCCGGCGGCGAGATCTACGGCGGCACGGACTGGACCGGCCGCATCCAGAACTTCGAGATCCAGCTCCGGGCCGAGGGTGGACAGCTGTTCACCGAGGACGGCGAGCCCGGCTTCGACGAGGAGCGCCTCGCCGAGTTCTGGAACTCCGGCACCGCGATCCGCGACGACGAGGTCGTCATCCCGCAGCAGCGCCTCGAGGAGATCTCGCCGCTGTCCGGATTCGGCGCGGCACTGACCACGAGCGAACTGACGTGGGACAACTTCGGCGCCGGCTACCTCGGCGAACTCGGCGAGAGCTACTCGGAGCTGGGCCTGATCGCACCCCCGGTCACCGTCGAGGGCGCGAAGGACCTGTACCTCAAGCCGTCGATGCTCCACTCGATCTCGGCCAACACCGAGCACCCCGAGGCGGCAGCGACCCTGGTGAACTTCCTCGTGAACTCGCCGCAGTCGGGAGAGATCTTCGGCACCAACCGCGGCCTGCCGGCCTCGGAGACCGCGCTGGCCGCGGCCGAGCTCGACCCGCTGAGCCAGCAGATCGCCGACTACGAGGCCTCCATCACCGACCGCCTCGGCGACGCCCCACCGGTTCCGGTCAACGGATACGGCACCCTCGAAGAGGAGTTTCGCGTCCTCGGCACCGAGCTGGGCTTCGGCACCATCACGGTCGATGAAGCGGTCGACCGCTTCTTCACCGAGATGGACGTCACGCTCGGCTGACACACCTCCCGGGGGCTCGGATGACGCATCCGGGCCCCCGGGGCACCACCCGCCCCCGAACTGGAGTTGACGTGAGTACAACAGCGACGAGAGTGATCGTCACGGGAAAGAGCTCGCGACGATCGCTGATCCAGCGGCGCCGCGCCGAGAGCAACGCGACCCGCCCGGGCCAGAAGCGCCGCCAGCGGAAAGAGACCCTCACCGGGTACGGCTTCCTGCTGCCCTGGCTGATCGGCTTCTTCGGCCTCACCATCATCCCCATGGTGTACTCGCTGTACCTGTCGTTCACGCGGTATAACATCTTCCAGCCGCCGCGCTGGGTGGGACTCGACAACTACATCCGACTGTTCACCAACGACCCCCAGTTCATCCAGTCGGCGCAGATCACCCTGATCTACGTGCTGGTCGGGACCCCGATCATGCTCGCCGCCGCACTCGCCGTGGCGATGCTGCTGAACTACCGCGACCGCGGCGCCGCGTTTTTCCGATCGGCCTTCTACGCCCCGTCACTCATCGGCGCCTCCGTCTCGGTCGCCATCGTGTGGCGCGCCATGTTCTCTGGCGAAGGCCCCGTCGACAACTTCCTGAGCTTCTTCGGCATCAACCTCGGCTCCTGGATCGGCAACCCGCAGCTGGTGCTCCCCGCGATGATCATCCTCGCGGTGTGGCAGTTCGGTGGCACGATGGTCATCTTCCTCGCCGGCCTCAAGCAGATCCCCAAGGAGTTGTATGAGGCCGCGGAGATGGACGGCGCCGGCCCGTGGCACCGCTTCCGGGCGGTGACGCTCCCGATGCTCTCCCCCGTCATCTTCTTCAACCTGCTGCTGGGCCTGATCGGCGCCTTCCAGGTCTTCGCCTCGGCGTACATCATCTCCAACGGCTCCGGCGGACCGGCCGGTATGACCAACTTCATCACCGTGTACCTCTATAAGCGCGGTTTCGCCGACGGCCAGATGGGGTACGCCGCCGCGATTGCGTGGGTGCTGCTGGTCGTGGTGGCCATCATCGCCTTCATCCTTTTCCGCACCCAGCGAAACTGGGTCCACTACTCGGGAGACAACCGATGAGCACGCAGAGCTTCGGCGAACCGGCCGTTCAGGTCCTCGAGCAGCAGGACCTCGACCAGACCCTGCCCGACACCCCCAGCCCGCGGCGCCGCAAGATCAAGCGCAAGACGTGGCAGACGATCGTGTGGTTCGCCGCCCTGATCCTCATCACCGCGGTCGTGCTGTACCCGCTGGTGTGGCTGCTGTTCTCCACCTTCAAGCCGAACGCCGAGTTCGGGCAGAACCCCGGTCTCCTCCCGAACAACCCGACGATCGACAACTACTTCAAGGTGCTCGAGGGCATCGCCGGCATCCCGCTGTGGAAGTTCTTCTGGAACTCCTTCGTCCTGGCCACGCTCGCCGTGATCGGCACGGTGTTCAGCTCGGCACTGGCCGCCTACGCGTTCTCCCGCGTGCAGTTCAAAGGCCTCGGCGTCCTGTTCGCCGCCATGATCGGAACGCTGCTTCTGCCGTTCCACGTCGTGATCATCCCCCAGTACCTCCTGTTCAACAACCTCGGCATGGTCGACACGTTCTGGCCCCTGGTGCTGCCGAAGTTCCTCGCGACCGAGGCGTTCTTCGTCTTCCTGCTGGTGCAGTTCATGCGCCAGATGCCCCGCGACATGGACGAAGCCGCCCGCATCGACGGGGCCGGCCACCTCCGGATCTTCTGGGCCATCATCCTGCCGCTGATCAAGCCGGCGCTGATCACCTGCGCGATCTTCTCCTTCATCTGGGCGTGGAACGACTTCCTCGGACCCCTCATCTACCTGACGAGTCCCGAGAACTACCCGCTCCCGATCGCGCTTCGCCTGTACAACGACCAGACCTCCACCAGCGACTACGGCGCCACGGTGACCGCGTCGTTCCTGGCCCTGGTGCCGATCCTGCTGTTCTTCATCGTCTTCCAGCGGTTCCTGGTCGACGGCGTCGCCACCCAGGGATTGAAGGGCTGAGTTCGTGGGCACGTCGTCGGAGCGGACGCGGGAGCGTCGCGAGCTGAAGGCCGCCCGCCGCGGAGACCGCGACGGCAGCGGACCCACGCTCGACGAGCGCCCTCCCGCGCGCTTCCCGGGCGCCACGGCGAAGTTCGGGCTCCTCGGCGAGGTGCTCATGACGGGTCTGCTCGTCACCCTCGTGGCGATCCCGGTCGTGACGCTGCCCGTCGCGCTGGCCGCCGGCATCCGGCACCTGCGCCGCTTCGTGCGCGCCGAGGGATCGCCGTTGTCTCAGTTCTGGACGGACGTGCGCCGCGGGCTGGCCGGCGGCGCGGTCGTAGGCCTGGCCACCGCCGTGCTGATCGGACTGTTCGCCCTCGACATCGACCTCGCCGCCTCGGGCGCGCTGCCCGGCGGCGCGGTCGTCGCCGTCGTCGGCTGGACGGGCCTGGTCGTGACCGCCGTCGCCCTGCTCACCGCCGCCGGCGCCTGGACGCCGGAGACCGGCTGGCGACACGCGCTGCGCACCACGCCCGGTCTCGTGCGGCGAGATGTGCCCGGCGCCCTCTACCTGGCCGCCACCGCCGCGTTCGTCGTGATCGTGACGTGGGTCCTCGCGCCCCTCGCCATCCCTGCTCTGGGCTGCGCCGCGCTCGCGGTGGTGGCGGTGCCGGAGCGTCGCACCGGTGCCTGACCGGCATCCCTTGCGCCCCCACCCGAACCCGTTCCCCGCCCGAAGGAGTCACGCGTGCTGTACGGCGCCGACTACAACCCCGACCAGTGGCCGGAAGACGTCTGGGACGACGATGTCCGCCGCATGAACGAGGCGGGGGTGAACATCGTCAGCCTCGGCATCTTCGCGTGGTCGCGCATCCAGCCCGCTGAGGGCGTGTGGGACTTCGGCTGGCTCGACCGCGTGATCGACACGCTGCACGCCGGAGGCATCCGGGTCAACCTGGCGACAGCGACCGCCTCGCCGCCGCCCTGGGTCAGCGCCACCTACCCCGAGACGCTTCCCGCCGACGAGACCGGAGCCTCCTACTGGCCCGGCAGCCGACAGCACTTCGCCCCGTCGTCTCCCGTCTACCGCCGCCTGGCGGGCGAGCTGGTCCGCCGCATCGCCGAACGATACGTCGATCACCCTGCGGTGGTGATGTGGCATGTCGGCAACGAGTTCGGCTGCCATCTGTGGATGGATTACTCGGATGCGGCCCGCGATGCCTACCGGCTCTGGCTCCGAGAGAGGTACGGCACGGTAGAGGCCCTCAACGCGGCGTGGGGCACGACCTTCTGGTCGCAACGGTACGGCGCCTTCGACGAGGTCTTCCCGCCGCGCCTGGCGCCCTACAGCCACAATCCCTCGTCGATGCTCGACTTCCGGCGGTTCACCTCCGACATGCTGCTGGAGTGCTACCTCGCCGAGCGCCGGATCCTCCTCGCCGCGGGTGCGACCCAGCCGATCACCACCAACTTCATGGGTCCGTTCAAACCGGCGGACTACCGCCGATGGGCCCCGCACATGGACGTCATCGCCGACGACTGCTACCCCGACCCGGCCCACCCGACCCGTGTGCGCGACTCGGCCTTCCAGCGCGACCTGGTGCGCTCACTCAAACCCGGCGTGCCCTGGCTGCTGTGGGAGCAAGCCACCGACGCGGTCAACTGGCGCCCGGCCAACCCCGGCAAGGCCCCCGGCGCCCTCGCCGCCGAGACCGCGCAGTCGATCGGCCGCGGGGCCGACGGCATCATGTTCTTCCAATGGCGCCAGTCGCGCGCCGGGAGCGAGAAGTTCCACTCGGCGATGCTCCCCCATGCCGGCACGCAGACCCGCACGTGGCAGGAGGTCGTCTCACTCGGCGAGCGCCTGCGTCGACTCGGGGAGCTGCCTGCCCCCGGATCCGACGCGCGCGCGGCGCTGGTCTTCGACTGGGAGAACTGGTGGGCCGTCGAAGAGCGCGATCACCCGTTCGAGATCGACTACCTCGCGGTCGCACTCGAGTGGTACGGCGCGCTGCACCGGCGCGGCGTGATGGTCGACATCATCGGGCCCGAAGAGGCCGACGCCCGCTACGACCTCGTCCTCGCACCCGCGCTCTATCTGCTCCGCGACGACGGCGCCGCCGCGCTGAATCGCTATGTGGGTGAGGGCGGCACCCTCCTGACCGGGCCGTTCAGCGACATCGTCGACCAGCACGATCAGTTCTGCGACGGCGGCTTCATCACGCGGCTCGGCGAGGCGCTGGGGATCCGCTACGAGGACTTCGGCGCACTCGCAGGCCCGCCGGCCGGCGGAATGGGAGTCGGTGCGCTCGGAGCGGTCGGGGCGGTCGGGGCGGGCGACCCGCAGACGGTCGCCCTGACCCTCGACGGCATCGCCGCGCGCGGCACGCTGGTCGCCGAAGCGATCCACGCGACGACGGCCGAGGTCGTCGTCGTCTTCGACGACGGCCCGAACGCGGGACGCCCGGCGCTGACCCGGCAGCGGCACCGCGCCGGGGAGGCCTGGTACGTGGCGACGATGCCGGATGCCACAGGGGTCGACGCGATCGTGGCGCGCCTGCTGCGCGAGACCGGCGTGCGTCCCGTGGTCGACGACCTTCCGGACGGGGTGGAGGTCGCCCGCAGAGGATCGCTCGTGACGGTGATCAACCACGGCGATGTGCCGGCGACGCTCGATCTGGCCGGCACCGATGTCGAGTCCGGTCACCCCCTGGGCCGCACCGAACTCGCCCCGCAGCAGGTCGTCTTCTGCGCCCTGCCCCTCGCAGAGCCTTCCACCCCCGACGCGACCGAGCGCATCCCGGCCGCCGTCTCCTGATCCCACGCCGCGCAGCCCACCGGAGGAACCATGGCAGCCACCGCCCGCCTCGACCCGCACGACGAGATCGCCGACATCGACCGGCGCCTGTTCGGCGGGTTCGTCGAGCACCTCGGACGCCACATCTACGACGGCATCTTCGAACCCGGCCATCCCGACGCCGGTCCCGACGGCTTCCGCCGTGACGTGATCGATCTGGTCAAGGAGCTCGGTGTCACCACCATCCGCTATCCAGGCGGGAACTTCGTGTCGGGGTATCGCTGGGAGGACGGCATCGGGCCCGTCGACCAGCGCCCGCGCCGGTTGGATCTCGCGTGGCACTCGACCGAGACCAACGAGGTCGGCCTGCATGAGTTCGCCGGGTGGCTCGACCAGGTCGGCAGCGATCTCATGCTCGCGGTGAACCTCGGCACACGAGGCACGCAAGAGGCGCTCGATCTGCTCGAGTACGCCAACGTCGACGCGAAGACGGCGTGGACCGACAGACGCGCCGCGAACGGCCGCGCGGAGCCGTTCGGCGTCTCGATGTGGTGCCTCGGCAACGAGATGGACGGCCCCTGGCAGCTGGGGCATCGGAACGCGGAGGACTACGGCAAGATCGCCGCGCGCACCGCGAAGGCCATGCGGATGGTCGACCCTGCGATCGAGCTGGTCGTGTGCGGATCCTCGGGTCGCAGCATGCCCACCTTCGGATCGTGGGAGCGCACGGTGCTCGAGCACACCTTCGACGATGTCGACTTCATCTCCTGCCACGCCTACTACCAGGAACGGCGCGGACAGGCCCAGGAGTTCCTCGCCTCGAGCGTGGACATGACGACGTTCATCGAGTCCGTCGTGACGACCGCCGACGCAGTCGCCGCGACCAAGAACAGCGACAAGCGCATCATGATCTCCTTCGACGAGTGGAACATCTGGTACCTCCACTCCGACGACGGCGAGCTGATGGACAAGCCGGAAGAACCCGGATGGCCCGTCGCTCCACGACTCCTGGAGGACCGCTACAGCGTGCTCGACGCGGTGGTCTTCGGCGATCTGCTGATCACGCTGCTCACGCATGCCGACCGCGTGCGCTCGGCCTCCCTCGCTCAGCTGGTCAACGTCATCGCCCCGATCATGACCGAGCCCGGCGGGCCGGCGTGGCGGCAGACGACCTTCTTCCCGTTCTCCCTCACGTCGCGCCTGGCGCACGGCCGCGCCGTGCACATGCCGGTCTCGGCGCCGACGTTCTCCAGCACCGCGTTCGGCGAGGTCCCCACCGTGGACGCGGTGGCGACGATCGACGAGGACGGGATCTCGGTCTTCGTCGTCAACCGGTCCACCACCGCTCCCGAGACGCTGTCCGTCGACCTCGCACCGCTGCTCGCCGAGCTCGGCCGGGGTCTCGTCGTCACCGAGTCGCACCTGCTGCACGACGACGACATGTACGCCGCGAACACCCTGGAGGCACCGGAGCGCGTCGGGCTGAGCACGCTGACGACCGAGATCGACGGAGCGTCGCTCAGGATCGAGCTTCCGGCGGTGTCGTGGGGATGTGTGCGCCTGACCTGAGCGCTCAGCCCGTCGGGGACGTCGAACGCCTCGCCACCAGTTCCGGCTGGAAGACCGTCTGACGCGGGATCGCCTCGGTGTCCCCGGCTTCTTCGAGCAGGATCCGCAGCGCGGTCTTGCCGATCGTGGTGCTCGGCTGTCGCATCGACGACAACGGCACCGCGGCGGCGGCGGCGAATGAGATGTCGTCGAATCCGATGAGGGCGATCTCGTCGGGAACGAGCATCCGCCCGCCCACGACGAGCTGTTGCAACAGCCCGAGAGCGATGAGGTCGTTGCCCGCGAAGAGGGCGTCGGGGCGCTCGCGGGCCGGGCGAGCCATGAGGCGGGCGCCCGCGGCGATGCCCTCCTCCACGCTCATCGCCGATGTCGCGACCACTTCGAGCGAGACGCCGGGCGCGTCCTCGACGGCGACACGCGCACCCGCGAGACGATCCGTCATCTGACGCATCTCGAACGGGCCGCCGACGAAGGCGATCCGCGTGCGCCCGGTGGCGATGAGGTGCTCGACGGCCATGCGCCCGCCGCTGATGTTGTCGACCGACACCGAGCTGAAGCGATTCTCACCGCTGTAGCGGTCGACCAGCACCGCGGGGATGCCGCGATGCTTGAGCCGCGACAGACGGTTGTTCACGTCGCCGAAGGGGGCGATGAGCAGACCGCGGACCTGGTGCTCCTCGAACAGGTCGATGTACATGTCCTCGCGTGTGCGATTCTCGTCCGTGTTGCCATACAGAATCGCGATGCCGCGCGCGGTCGCCTCGTCCTCGGCACCTCGGACGACCTCGTTGAAGAACGGATTCTGCCCGTTCAGCACGACGAAACCCACCGTCGCGCTGACACCGGCACGCAGCTTGCGCGCGGCCTCGTTGCGCACGTACCCGAGGTCGTCGATGGCCTGCTGCACCCGCGTCACCGAATCCGCCGACACCTCGTCGGGCCGGTTCAGCACGTTCGAGACCGTCCCCACGGACACTCCCGCCTGCCGCGCGACGTCGCGGATGCTCACATTCGGCATGTCGGCGCTGTCTCCTCTTCGATCGGGCACCAGTCGCGCACCGGACTTGACCTGCACAGGTGCGCTCCATAGAGTATGCCTGAAGTTCTCCTGAATCGATTCATGGAGTTCAGAAGCACAGCAAACAGGTTCACCCTCAAGGAGGAGGCACCGTGACGAACACGTCGCCGCACCAAGCCGCCCCCGCGCTCGAACTCTCGCGGGTGGTGAAGTCCTTCGGTGCCGTCGTGGCCCTGCGCTCCGGCAGCATCCGCCTCGAGAAGGGCTCCATCCACGCCCTCATCGGCGAGAACGGCGCGGGCAAGTCGACGATGGTCAAGATCATCGCCGGCCTCTACCGTCGGGACGCCGGAGAGTTCCGCCTCGACGGAGAACCGGTCGACTTCACCAGCACGGCACAGTCCAAGGCCGCCGGCATCGCGGTGATCTACCAGGAGCCCACCCTCTTCCCGGATCTGTCGGTCACCGAGAACATCTTCATGGGCCGCCAGCCGACCAACCGCATCGGGCGCATCGACCGCAAGGCGATGCGCACGGAGGCCACCGAGATCTTCGAGCGCCTCGGCGTGCGGATCGACCCCGACCGCCTGACCGAGGGCCTCTCGATCGCCGATCAGCAGATCATCGAGATCGCCAAGGCCATCTCGCTGGATGCCCGCGTGCTCATCATGGACGAGCCGACCGCTGCCCTCTCCGGCGTCGAAGTCGAGCGTCTGTTCGCGGTGGCGAGGAGCCTGCGCGACGAAGGCCGCGCGCTGGTGTTCATCTCGCATCGCTTCGATGAGGTGTTCGACCTGTGCGACACGGTCACCGTCATGCGCGACGGCGCCTACGTGGACACCATGTCGATCGACGACACCACCGTGGACGAGCTCGTCCGCCAGATGGTCGGACGCGACGTCACCGAACTGTTCCCGAAGATGCCGACCGAGATCGGTGAAGACGTCCTCGTCGTCGAGGGTCTCACGCAGAAGGGCGTCTTCCACGACATCAGTTTCACCGTACGTTCGGGGGAGATCGTCGGCCTCGCCGGACTCGTCGGCGCCGGCCGGAGTGAGGTCGCACGGGCCGTGTTCGGAGTCGACCCGTACGAGTCGGGCTCGGTCACCATCGAGGGCGCACCGCTGGCGAAGAACAACCCCCGCAGGGCGATGGCGCAGGGCATCGCCCTCGTCCCCGAGGACCGACGCAAGCAGGGCCTCGTGCTCGACCAGTCCGTCACCCGGAACATCACCCTCGCGATCCGCTCACGACTGGCCAAATGGGGCCTCATCTGGGGTGGCCTCGAGAACGCCGCCGCCCAGACCTGGGCGAGCCGACTCGAAGTGAAGACCGCCGCCCTGGACGCCGAAACCGGCACCCTCTCCGGCGGCAATCAGCAGAAGGTCGTGCTGGGCAAGTGGCTGGCCACCCACCCCAAGGTGCTCATCGTCGACGAACCGACGCGCGGCATCGACGTCGGTACCAAGTCCGAGGTCCACCGGCTCATCTCGCAGCTGGCCGGCGACGGCATGGCGATCCTCATGATCTCCTCCGAGCTGCCCGAGGTCCTCGGCATGGCCGACCGCGTGCTCGTCATGCGCGAGGGCCACCTCACCGGAGAGTTCGCGCGCTCCGAAGCCACCCCCGAGAACGTGATGTACGCCGCCACGGCGGAAGAGGAGGCCGTGCGATGACCCTCACGACCGAAGCCGAGCCGAAGCAGCATCCGCTGGTGTCGGCCACCGGCCATGTGCTGAAGGCCCGCGAGACGGGCATCGCGATCGCCCTCGTCCTGGTGGTGGTCGCCGCAACCGCGGTCAACCCGGCGTTCCTGTTCTCCGGTGACGGGTTCCGCGACCTGCTGCTCACGCCCTCCCTGCTGATGGTCGTCGCCGTCGGTCAGGCGATCGTGATCATCACCCGCAACGTCGACCTCTCGGTCGGGTCGACCGTGGGCCTCACCGCCTACCTCACCGGTCGCCTGTTCATCGACTTCCCCGGGATCCCCCCGGTGCTCGTGTTCGTCGCCGGCATCGGCCTGGGCGCCGTCCTCGGGCTCATCAACGGCGCCCTGGTCGCCTTCGCGAAGGTCCCGGCGCTGGTGATCACCCTCGGCACGCTCTATATCTACCGCGGCATCAACGTCGCCTGGGCCGGCAGCGACCGCATCAACGCCTCCGACATGCCCGCCGACTTCCGCGGCCTCGGAACCGGCGACATCCTCGGCATCCCGCTGTTGACGATCCTCGCCGTCGTCGTGCTCGTCGTCGCCGCCTGGTACCTGCGAAACCTCCGCAGCGGACGCGAGCTGTACGCCATCGGATCCGACCCCGCGGCCGCCCACCTGTACGGTCTGCGGGTCACCAGCCGCGTGCTCGGTGCGTTCATCGTCTGCGGGGCGCTCGCCGGACTTGCCGGGGTGCTGTACGCGGCCCGCTACGGCACCGTCAGCTCCAACGCCGGATACGGCTGGGAGCTGCAGGCCATCGGCGCCGCCGTGATCGGCGGAGTCGCCATCTCCGGCGGCGTGGGCACCGTCTGGGGTGCGGCCATCGGCGCGTACCTGCTCCTGACCATCAACCGCGCCCTCCCGATCATCGGCATCGAGGACTTCTGGCAGCGCGCGGTGGTCGGCATCCTCATCATCGGCGCCATCGTGCTGGACCGGGTGCTCGCCGTGAGACAACATCGACGACTCATCGCCGCGAGGGAGGAGCAATCATGACCTCGGCCGTCCTCACCGCTCGCACCGAGCGCCGGTACCGCAACCACCACCACGCCCTGTGGCGACGCATCGTCCTGAACCGCGAAGCGGCCATCATCGGACTCCTCGCCCTCGTGATCGTCGTCGCGACCATCGTCGTGCCGAACTTCGACAGCCCGCTGACGATCACCTACCTCATCCGCGAACTCGCCCCGATCCTGCTGATCGCCCTGCCGATGACGCTGATCATCATCACCGAGGAGATCGACCTCTCGGTGGCCAGCATCGTCGGCCTCTCCTCGGTCGTCACGGGGCTCGGCGTCCAGGCCGGCTGGGGGCTGCCCCTCGCGGGCCTGGCCGCGATCGCCGTCGGCGTCATCGCGGGTGCGATCAACGGTGCCCTCGTGACCTTCGTGGGACTGCCGTCGCTGGCCGTCACGATCGGAACCCTCGCCCTCTTCCGCGGGATCGCGGTGGGACTGCTGGGGACCACGGCGATCAGCGACTTCCCGGACTTCTGGACCGACCTGGCACGCGCCAACGTGCCGGGGACCCCCGTCCCGGTGATCATCATCCCGTTCATCGTGCTGGCCGCCGTCTTCGCGGTCCTGCTGCACTTCACCCCCTTCGGCCGCTCTCTCTATGCGATCGGCCTGAACAAGGAGGCCGCGAGCTTCTCGGGGATCGACGTCGGCCTGACGAAGTTCTGGCTGTTCGTCATGAGCGGCGCCGTGTCGGGTTTCGCAGGGATCTACTTCACCCTGCTCTACAACAACGCCCGCGGCGACAACGCCACCGGCATGGAACTGCAGATCATCGCCGCCGTCCTGCTGGGCGGGGTGTCGATCTTCGGCGGCCGTGGCGCGCTCCACGGCGTCATCGCCGGCGTGCTGCTGATCGGGACGCTCTCCAGCGCTCTCCGGTTGGCCGGCGTCACCAGCGACATCATCAACGTCATCACCGGGATCCTGCTGGTCGTCTCGGTGGTGTCCGCAAGCTTCCTCGCATGGGTGCGCACCAAGCGCGTGTCCGCCGTCGGGAAGAAGAAGGGACGCTCCGGCGCATCAGACGCCTGAACATTCCACCTGGAATCACAGACCGACTTCACCAAGGGAAGGAAACAACGATGTTCAACACCAGGAACCGCCGCTTCGGCGTCGGCATCGCGGCCGTCGCGGCCACCGCGGCTCTCGTCCTCACCGGATGCTCCGGCTCGAGCGACTCGGGCGGGGACGCCGGCGGCGACGGCGAAGCCGTCACCATCACGATGCTGCCCAAGAACCTCGGCAACCCGTACTTCGACACCTCCAGCGCCGGGGCCGTCGAAGCCGTCGACGAGTTCGGCGGAGTCTTCGAAGAGGTCGGCCCGAGCGAGGCGACCCCGACCTCGCAGGTCACCTACATCCAGACCGCGGCACAGCAGGGCGCCGACGCGCTCGTCGTCTCGGCGAACGACCCCGAGGCCATCTGCGATGCGCTCGATGAGGCCCGCGGCGCCGGTGTGAAGGTCGTCACCTTCGACTCCGACACCAACCCGGAGTGCCGCGACCTGTTCATCAACCAGGCCACGGCAGAAGGTATCGCGCAGGTGCAGGTCGACCTGATCACCGAGCAGATCGGCGACGAAGGCCAGATCGCCGTCCTGTCCGCCTCCGCCAATGCCACGAACCAGAACGCCTGGATCGAAATGATGGAGGAGGAGCTTGCGGCCAACCACCCGGACGTCGAGCTCGTCGAGGTCGCGTACGGCGACGACGACGACCAGACCTCGTTCGACAAGACCGCCGCTCTGCTGCAGACCTACCCCGACCTCAAGGGCATCGTCTCGCCGACGACCGTCGGCATCGCGGCCGCGGCACGCTACCTGTCGACCTCGGAGTACAAGGGTGAGGTCGCGCTGACGGGCCTCGGCACCCCGAACCAGATGCGCGAGTACGTCGAGGACGGCACCGTCGAGGCGTTCGCGCTGTGGAACCCGGCCGATCTCGGATACCTCGCCGCCTTCGCCGCCGACGCACTGGCCACCGGAACGATCGAGGGCGCCGAAGGCGACTCCTTCGACGCCGGCAAGCTCGGGACCTACGAGGTCGGCGCCGACGGCGTCGTCCTCCTCGGAGACCCCTTCGTCTTCGACGCCGAGAACATCGGCGACTTCGACTTCTGAGAAGTCATGATCCAGGGGCGTCCGGCGATCCGCCGGGCGCCCCTTCGTCGTGCCCGACGAGGACGCGATCGGGAAAGCGCTTGCGCGGTGACGCGGCACCATGGCACACTGGGGAAAGCGTTTACCCCATCCGGGGTCCCGAGTTCCCCGCGACCACGTCGTCGACGGGATCCACGAGAGAAGGACCGAATGACCGACACCACGATCGCCCCGGCCGCGGCCGAGGTACGCCCCGCCGTCCGCGAGATCGGCATCATCATGAACGGCGTCTCCGGGCGCATGGGTTACCGCCAGCACCTCGTGCGGTCGATCCTCGCGATCCGCGACCAGGGCGGCATCGTCCTCCCCGACGGCACGAAGGTCACCGTCAAGCCGCTGCTGGTGGGTCGCAGTGAGGCGAAGCTCGCCGACCTCGCCGCCAAGCACGACATCGAGGACTACACCACCGACCTCGACGCCGCCCTGGCCGACCCGCGCTGGGAGATCTACGCCGACTTCCTCGTCACCAAGGCCCGCTCGGCAGCCCTCCGCAAGGCCATCGCGGCCGGCAAGACCATCTACACCGAGAAGCCGACGGCGGAGACGGCCGCCGAAGCCCTCGAGCTGGCCACGCTCGCCCGCGAGGCCGGCGTGAAGACCGGCGTCGTGCACGACAAGCTGTACCTCCCGGGCCTGCAGAAGCTCAAGCGCCTCATCGACTCCGGCTTCTTCGGCCGCATCCTGTCGGTGCGCGGCGAATTCGGATACTGGGTCTTCGAAGGCGACTGGCAGCCCGCGCAGCGACCCAGCTGGAACTACCGCACCGAAGACGGCGGCGGCATCATCGTCGACATGTTCCCGCACTGGAACTACGTGATGGAGAACCTGTTCGGCGAGGTCAAGAGCGTGTACGCCCAGGCGTCCGTGCACATCGCCGATCGGTGGGACGAGAACGGCGAGCACTACACCGCCACCGCCGAGGACGCCGCCTACGGCATCTTCGAGCTCGACGGCGGCATCGTCGCCCAGATCAACTCCTCCTGGACGGTACGGGTCAACCGCGACGAGCTCGTGGAGTTCCACGTCGACGGCACCCACGGTTCGGCCGTCGTGGGGCTGTTCGGCGCGAAGATCCAGCACCGCAACGCGACTCCGAAGCCGGTCTGGAACCCGGATCTCGCCGACGGCCACGACTACGACGCCGATTGGGCCGAGGTCCCGACCAACGACGTCTTCCAGAACGGCTTCCGCCAGCAGTGGGAGGAGTTCCTCACCTCCTATGTCGAGGGCACGGACTACGAATTCGATCTGCTCTCCGGCGCCCGCGGCGTGCTTCTGGCCGAGGCGGGTCTGGAATCCAGCCGCGAAGGCCGCAAGATCGAGCTGCCCACCCTGAGCCTGGACTGACCCGCATGCCGCACCTCACCCTGTTCGACGCCGCCGGGGCGACCTCTCAGGTCCCCCTGCGCGAGGCATCCGGCTTCACGAAGCCCACGGCTCCCTTGCGCAGTCGCGTCGCGTACGCGGCCGCACACGTCGTGCCGCACGTGCACGCCGACAACACCCCCGGCCGCCCGGCCGAGATCGACTGGGACGCGACCCTCGCCTTCCGTCGCTCGGTCTACTCGTGGGGACTCGGCGTCGCCGACGCCATGGACACCGCCCAGCGGAACATGGGACTGGACGCCGCCGCGGTGCGCGAACTGATCTCCCGGACGGCGCAGACCGCGCGAGAAGAAGGCGGCTCCGTCGTCGTGGGTGTCAACACCGACCACATCGAAGACGAGCACATCTCCCTCGACCAGGTCATCGACGCCTATACGTCGCAACTGGCCTTCACCGAGGAGCAGGGCGCGGGGCCGGTCCTGATGGCCTCACGCCACCTGGCACGAGCCGCGTCCTCGGCCGAGGACTACCGGCGCGTCTATCGCGAGGTGCTCCGCTCCGCGCAGGGCCCCGTCGTCCTGCACTGGCTGGGCACGGCGTTCGACCCGGCCCTCGAGGGATACTTCACGTCGACCAAGCTCGGGACAAGCGGTTCGCCGCACTGGCGCGAGGCGTCCGAGGTGCTGCTGCAGATCATCGGCGAGAACGCCGACAAGGTCGCCGGCGTGAAGATGAGCCTCCTCGACGCCGCCTCCGAGGTCTCGGTGCGCGAGCGCCTGCCGGAGGGCGTCAGGATGTTCACGGGCGACGACTTCAACTACGTCGGCCTCATCGGAGGTGCCGACGTGCCGGACGCACGCCAGCCCGAGCGCGACCCGTCCTCTCCCCGACAGCACTCCGACGCCCTGCTCGGTGCCTTCGCCGCGATCACGCCGGTCGCCTCGGCCGCGATCCAGGCGCTCGACGCGGGAGACGGCAGCCGATACCTCGAGATCCTGGAACCCACCGAAGAGCTCAGCCGGCAGGTGTTCGCCGCCCCGACCTTCTACTACAAGACCGGTGTCGCCTTCCTGTCCTGGCTGAACGGCCATCAGCCGGCGTTCCAAATGGTCGGCGGCCTGCACTCGGCGCGCAGCCTGCCCCACCTGTCGCGCATCGTCGAGCTGGCCAACGCCTCCGGCGCCCTCGAACGGCCGGAGCTGGCGGCCATCCGGTGGCACGGGATGCTGCGGCTGAACGGCGTGGACGTGCCCGGGGTGATCGCATGAGCGTCGACCCTCGCCTGTCGATCAACCAGGGCACGATCAAGCACGCCGACCTCGCCACGGCGCTCGCCGCCACCTCCGCCGCGGGCGTTCCCGCGATCGGGCTCTGGCGCGAACCGGTGCAGGAGGTCGGTCTCGCCACCGCCGCGTCGATGCTCGCCGACTCCGGCCTCCGATTCACCACGCACTGCCGATCGGGTTTCTTCACGATGCCCGACGGCCCTGACCGTCGCGCGTCCATCGACGACAACAAGGTCGCCATCGACGAGGCCGCGGCCCTCGCCGCCGCCGGGGCCGACGGATCCACCGCGATCCTCGTCCTCGTCGCCGGCGGCCTCCCCGACGGCTCGCGCGATGTCATCGGCGCCCGCGAACGCGTCCGCGACGCCATCGGCGAACTGGCGCCGTACGCGGCCGAGGCCGGGGTCACGTTGGCCATCGAGCCGCTGCACCCCATGTACGCCTCCGACCGGTGCGTCGTATCGACCCTCGGTCAGGCCTTGGACATCGCGCACGACTTCGACCCGTCCGTCGTCGGCGTGACCGTCGACACCTTCCACATCTGGTGGGATCCGGACGTCCTGCCGCAGATCGAACGCGCCGGTCGAGAAGGACGCATCGCCACGTACCAGGTGTGCGACTGGAAGACCCCGCTGCCGGCAGATGTGCTGCTCAGCCGCCACTACCCGGGCGACGGCGTGATCGACTTCGGACCGATGACCCGGGCGATCGTCGACGCCGGGTACACCGGTGACATCGAGGTGGAGATCTTCAACGCCGACGTGTGGGCGACCGATCCGTTCGAGGCCGTCCGGCGCACGTCCGAGGCCTTCACCGCCGCGGTGACCCCGCACCTGCCCGCCACGGTCGGTGCCTGACCGGGCGGCGGGCGACCCCCTAGAATCTCGCACGTGACCCGAACACCCTCGCCCTCCCGCAGCGCAGCCACCCTTCACGACGTGGCGCGGGAGGCGGGGGTGTCGCTGGCGACGGCTTCCCGCGTGTTGAACGGGTCGACGCGCAAAGTCGCCGAGAGCTACCGCGTCAAGGTCGAAGCCGCCGCCGCGCAGCTCGGCTACACCCCCAACCTGTCCGCTCAGGCCACCGCCCGCGGCACATCCGCCGTCGTCGCGCTCCTGGTCGCCGACATCGCCGACCCCTACTTCGGCCAGCTCGCCTCCGGGGTCGCCCGCGGCGCCGACGAGGCGGGCCTCGTGGTGACCATCGCCATCACCGAGCGCGACCCGCAGCGCGAGGTCGCCCTCGTCCGCGCCCTGCGCGGCCAGCGCCCACGCGGCCTCATCCTCGCCGCTTCCCGCACCAGCGGCCCCGACGCGGTCGGCCTCGACGCCGAGCTCGACGCGTTCCAAGGCATGGGTGGGCAGGTCGTCATGCTGGGCCCGGCGCCCGAGGGCATCCGCTCGGTCGCCGTCGACAACGTCGGCGGGGCGCGTGCGCTGGCCACACGTCTGCGAGAGCTCGGATACGACGAGGCGATCGTCATCGGGGCCCGCGAGGGGATCCAGACCTCGGATGATCGAATCGACGGCTTCACCCGGGGCTTCACCGCCGGCGGCGGTCGCATCCGCGAGGTCGTCCGGTGCGGGTTCACCCGCGACGCCGGCTACGACGCCGCCGAAACGCTCCTGGCCGGCGAGATCCCGACCGGAACGGTGATCTTCGGCATCAGCGACGTCGTCGCCATCGGCGTCATGTCGGCCGTGCGCGACGCCGGGCGCGAGGTCGGGACGGACATCGCCGTCGCGGGCTTCGACGACATCGCCACCGGTCGCGACATCCGTCCCGGGCTCACCACCGCGCGCGTCCCCCTCGACGAACTCGGCTACCGCGCCCTGCACGCCACGATCGACGAGGAGTGGGACGCGGCGCAGCCCGCTCTCGCGGTCGAGCCGGTCGTCCGCGGCAGCACCCCCGCCCGCGTCTGACCGCGCACCCCGGTCGCATCCGGCATCGGGGCGGATGACTCCTCAGGGGCGCACCGGGGCACACGTCGCCGTCGGCGAGAGAACGTTACCTTCCTGGATAGAGTGGCGCGAGCGGAAGGAGTGCGCATGTCTCGATCGCCGAAGCGGGTCACCATCGCCGATGTCGCGGTGAAGGCCGGCGTCTCGCTGTCGACGGTGTCACGCGTGCTCAACGGCAACATCACGGTCGATCCGGCGATGGCCGAGCGGGTTCGCGCCGCCGCCGCCGAGCTCCAGTACTCCGCCAGCCCGCTGGCGCGCAGCCTCGTGCTCGGCCGCACCCAGACTGTTGCCGTCGTGGTACCGGACCTCGGGAACCCGACCTTCCAGGAGATCCTCCGCGGACTCAGCCGTGCCGCCGGATCGGCCGGGTACCACGTGCTCGTGGCCGACTCGGCGGAGTCGGTCGACGAAGAGCGGGCGCTCGCCCTCACGACGCGTCGCCGCACCGACGGCGTCGTGCTGTGCGCTCCACGCATGGACGACGACGCCCTCGCGGCAACCCTCGCCGAGCTCTCCCCCGTCGTCGTCGTCAATCGCGACACCGCTGACGCCCCCGCCGTCGGTGCCGACTACCGCTCCGCGTTCACCGAGATCCTCGAGCACCTCTACGGGTTGGGGCACCGCAGGCTCGTCTTCCTCTCGGGGAACCCCCGCTCCGCGTCGAACGCCGCCCGCGTCGCCGCGGTGTCCGCATTCACCGCGGCGCACGTCGACGTCGCGGTCGTCGAGATCACCTGCGGCGTGGACGTCGACAGCGGCGCGCGGGTCGCCGGAGAGGTGCGGATCTCCGGGGCGACGGCGGTGCTGGCGTACAACGACCTCGTCGCGATGGGCGTCATGGGGGCGCTGCGCCGTGACGGCGTGCGCATCCCGGAGGACATCTCCGTGGCCGGGTTCGACGACATCCCGTACGCGAAGTGGACCTCACCGACGCTGACCACGGCATCGGTGCCCACCGAGGCGGTCGGCGCGCGCGCCTGGGAGGCGATGCGAGGCCTGCTGTCGGGCGACGGCGCCGCCCCCACGACCGAGTGGCTCCGCCCGGTCGTGGCCCTTCGCGAGAGCACCGGGCCCGCGCCCGCCTGACCTTCCATCCACCCCTTCCCGGGCGCAGCCGAGAGGGAGCGTGATACGCTGAGAAAACGTTTCCTGAGGAGCCATCGATGACCCACCTCCGCTACGCACTCGCCGGCGCCGGCGCGCGCGCCCAGATGTACGTCGACGCGATCACGACCACCTACGGCGACCGCGCGTCGCTGGTCGCGATCCTCGAGCCCAACCCGGTCCGGGCGCAGTATCACGCCGACCGCGTCGCCGCCGCCGGCATGCCCGCGCCGCTGATCTACTCCCCCGACCGCCTCGAGGAGATGATCGCCGCCGAGCAGGTCGACCGCGTGATCGTGTGCGCACGCGACGACCTCCACGCCGAGCTCATCGTCCGCTCCTTGGACGCCGGCGCCGACGTCGTCGTGGAGAAGCCCCTCACGATCGACGCGGAAAGCGCCGCCGCGATCGAGGAGGCGATCGACCGCACGGGCCGCCACGTGGTGATCACCTTCAACTACCGCTACTCGCCGCGCAACAGCGCGCTGCGCCGGATCCTGCAGGAGGGCACGATCGGCGAGATCACCTCGATCGACTTCTCCTGGATGCTCGACACGAAGCACGGGGCCGACTACTTCCGCCGCTGGCACCGCGAGAAGGAGCACTCCGGCGGTCTGCTCGTGCACAAATCCAGCCACCACTTCGACCTGGTCAACTGGTGGCTGCGGAGCGTGCCGAGCCGCGTGTACGCGTCGGGCGGACTGCGCTTCTACGGCGCCGAGAACGCCGCCGCGCGCGGGATCGGCGAGCGCGCGCCCCGAGGCACGCACGACGGCGCGGGTGCGTTCGAGCTCGACCTGCGCGGCGATGCGAACCTCAAGGCCCTCTACCTCGACGCGGAGGAGCACGACGGGTACCTGCGCGATCGTGACGTGTTCGGCGAGGGCATCACCATCGAGGACAACCTCGCCCTCGTCGTCGACTATGCCTCCGGCGCCACGCTCAGCTACTCCCTGAACGCGCACGCACCGTGGGAGGGGTACCGCGTCGCCGTCAACGGCACGAAGGGACGTGCCGAGCTGGAGGTCGTCGAGCGCGGCGCCGTGCTCGCGGACGAGGGCCTGCACCCGGTGCTCGACCCGAGCGCCGTCGACGCCGGTTCGTCCGGGTCGCTGCGGCCGGAGGGAGAGCGGCTGCTCGTCCAGCGCCACTGGGAGACGGCCACCGAGGTCGAGATCGAGAACCTCGCGGGCGGCCACGGCGGCGGCGACCGGCTGCTGCTGGCAGACGTCTTCGAGGGCCCCGGGGACGACCCGCTCCAGCGGCCCGCGGACTGGCGCGACGGCGTACGGTCGATCGCGGTGGGCATCGCCGGCAACAGATCGTTGGCCTCGGGGATGCCCGTTCGAATCGCCGACCTCGGCATCCGATTCCTGGCCGAAGCCCCCCAGACGGTGTCCGCGTGACACGCATCGTCGTCACCGGGGGCGCGGGGCGCCTCGGCCGCACGCTGGTGGCCGGCCTCGCGGATGCCGGGCACGAGATCATCTCGATCGACCGCCAGGTCTCGGATGCGGTCGAGCTGACCTCGCGCGATGCGGTCACGCAGAGGGCGGTCGACCTGACCGACCCCACCGCCACCACGGCGGCGTTGACCGACGCACGCGCGGACGCCCTCGTGCACCTCGCCGCGATCGCCGTGCCCTTCAGCGCGCCCGAGGACATCATCCTCCGCACCAATGCCGCCCTCGCGTTGAACACGATGTCGGCGGCCGTCGCCGCGGGTGTCACGCGCGTGGTCACCGCGTCGAGCCCGACCGTGCTCGGCTATGGCGCGCCCACGGGGTGGGTGCCCCCGTCGATGCCTCTCGACGAGGAGACCCCGACCCGCCCCTGGAACGCGTACGCCCTCTCCAAGCTGCTCGCCGAACAGACCGCGGCGATGCTGGCGCGTCAGACCGGCGACGCGACACGGTTCGCGGCCTTCCGCCCGTGCTACGTCATCGCCCCCGAGGAGTGGGAGGGCGCTCCCACGCAACAGGGCCACACGGTGCGCGAGCGCCTCGACGACCCGGCCCTGTCGGCCCCGGCGGTGTTCAACTACGTCGACGCGCGCGACGTCGCGACCTTCATCGACACGCTGCTGGAGGCGATGGGCGAGATCCCGAACGCCGAGACCTTCTTCGTCGGCGCCGATGACGCCCTGGCCCGCGAGCCGCTGTGCGACCTGGTGCCGCGCTTCCACCCCGGCACCGAGGAGGTCGCGGCGGCGCTGACCGGCACCACGCCTGCGTTCACGAGCGCGAAGGCCGGTCGCCTGCTCGGTTGGCATCCGTCCCGCTCGTGGCGCGACGAGCTCGCCGCCGCCGACGCCCGCGCCGCGGGCTCCCCCGACTCCCGAAAGGACACCGCCGCGTGAGTACCGGAATCGCCTTCGACGGCGTGCTCTTCTTCCCCGTCACCCCCTTCGACACCGACGGACGCGTCGACGACGCGCTTCTGCGCGAGCATGTCGAATCGGCACTGACCCACCGACCCGGCGGGGTGTTCCCCGCGTGCGGCACGGGCGAGTTCCACGCGCTCTCGACGGATGAGGCGGCGCAGGTCGTGCGGTCGACCGTCGAGACCGTCTCGGGGCGCGTCCCCGTCGTCGCCGGCGCCGGTGGTCCGCTGGGGCACGCGATCGCGGTCGCCCGCGCCGCGGCTGACGCGGGTGCTGACGCACTGCTGGTCCTCCCGCCCTATCTCGTCGGCGGTCCGCAGGCCGGTCTCGTCGCCTACGTCGAAGCGATCGCCGACGCATCAGACCTGCCCGTGATCGTCTACCACCGGGCGAATGCGCAGTACTCGCCGGAGTCGATGCGCCACCTCGCCCGCAACCCGCGCGTCGTCGGGTTCAAAGACGGCGTGGGCGACATAGGGACCGCGCAGCTGATCGTGCGCGCCGTCGCCGAGGAGGGTCGCGACGACGTCGCGTTCTTCAACGGCCTCCTCACCGCCGAGCTCACGCAGGGGGCCTACCGCGGCATCGGCATCCCGCTGTACTCCTCGGCGGCGTTCGCGATGGCCCCCGAGGTCGCCGTGGCCCACTACCGCGCATACGTCGACGGCGACGAGGCCCGCCGTCTGCAGCTGATCGACGGCTTCTACCGCCCGCTCGTCGCCCTCCGCGACGAGACCCCGGGTTTCGGTGTCTCGCTCATCAAGGCCGGCCTGCGGCTGTCGGGACTCGCCGTGGGGAGCGTGCGCGCACCGCTGGTCGACCCGACCCCGGCGCAGGAGCAGCGGCTGGCCGAGATCCTCGCAGCGGGGCGCGGGTTGCTGTGACCGATGCCGTCATCCGCTCGCTGACCGCGCGACTGCGGCGCATCCCGCTCGATCGCCCGTGGGGCGCCGACGTGCGCGCGATCGGCGTGATCGACACGCACGTGGTGCTCAGCGACGGCGGCGAGGGGTGGGGGTTCTCGTGGACGCCACAGATCGGCGCAGAGGCGGTGCTCGCCATGATCGAGCACGAGATCGCGCCCGCAGCGGTGGGCCGGACGGCTGATCCCGAACAGACCTGGCCGGCGCTGTGGGAGCACCTGCACGAAGCCGGCGGCGGCGGGATCACGACCATCGCCCTGGCCGGTCTCGACCTGGCCCTGTGGGATGCGGCCGCCCGCCGTGCGGACCTCCCCGTCTCGCGGATGCTGGGCCGACGCCGCGACACCGTGCGCAGCTACGGAAGCGGCGTGAACCTGCACTACCCGCTCGACGAGCTCGCCGCGCAGATCCGCCGCTGGGTGGATGCCGGGTTCGATGCCGTGAAGGTCAAGGTCGGAAAGCCCGACGTCGCCGAAGACCTCGAGCGGATGCGGGCGGTGCGCGACGTGCTCGGCCCCGACCGCGCGCTCATGATCGACGCGAATCAACGATGGGACCTCGACCGGGCGACCCGCCACCTGGAGGTGCTCGCCGAGGTCGCACCCGCGTGGATCGAGGAGCCCCTGCGCGCCGACGATCTCGCCGGCCACATCGAGCTGTCCCGCCGCCTGGCCGCGAGCAGCGGCATCCCCATCGCCGTCGGCGAGAACCTCCACACCGCGTTCCGTTTCGACGACGTGCTGCGCGTCGGCGCCGCCCAGATCGTGCAGCCGAACGTCGTGCGGGTCGGAGGGATCACCCCGTTCCGCCGGATCGCGGCGATCGCCGCCGACCGCGGCGCCGCCCTGCATCCGCACCTGCTGCCCGAGCTGTCCGGTCAGCTCGCGCTGACCCTGGAGACCGTCGATCCCCTCGTCGAAGACGTCGAGGACGCCGGGTTCGGCCAGCTCGGCGCCCTCGATGGCCCGTCGCCCGTCCGCATCGCCGACGGCGTGCTCCGCGAGACCGACCACGTCGGTCTCGGCATCCGTTTCCGCTGACCGCCCACCGACCCCCTCGGGAGCATCCATGACCACCAGCACCGCCGACCTCGACCGTCTCGTCGCCGCCGCCGCGGCCGCCGCCCCCGTGTGGCGCGCATCGTCTGCCGGCGACCGCGCGCGCTGGCTGCGCGCCGCCGCCGCCGCCCTCGACGCGCACGCCGACGAGCTCGTCGCGATCGCCGACGAGGAGACCCGGCTCGGCGAGACGCGGCTGCGCGGCGAGGTCGGTCGCACGACGGGGCAGCTGCGCCTGTTCGCGGACGTCGTAGAGGAAGGCTCGTACCTCGAGATCACCGTCGACGACGCGGATGCCGGTGCGACGCCGCCTCGCCCCGAGCTGCGCCGCATGCTCACCGGCGTCGGCCCGGTGGCGGTGTTCTCGGCGTCGAACTTCCCGTTCGCGTTCTCGGTCGCCGGTGGCGACACCGCCTCGGCCCTGGCGGCGGGGAACCCCGTCATCGTGAAGGCCCACTCGGGCCACCCGCGGCTGTCTGAACGCACGGCCGCGATCGTTTCCGACGCCCTCGAGGCCGCCGGCGCGCCGGCCGGGTCGCTGGCGCTGGTGGAGGGCCGCGAAGCGGGCAACGCCCTGGTGCAGCATCCTTCGATCCAGGCCGCGGGATTCACCGGCTCCCTCGGCGGTGGACGCGCCCTGTTCGACCTCGCAACCGGCCGCCCCGACCCCATTCCCTTCTACGGCGAGTTGGGAAGCGTCAACCCGGTCGTCATCACCGCTGCGGCCGTCGATCGACGCGGCTCCGCCCTCGCGCAGGGTCTCGTGGCGTCGTTCACGCTCGGGGTCGGACAGTTCTGCACCAAGCCGGGGGTCGTGTTCGTGCCCGCCGGATCCGGGTTCGATCAGCTCATCGCCCCGCTCGTACCCGGCGCGGCGGGCGGCCGGCTGCTGACGGACCGCATCACCGCGGCATTCCCCTCCGGGGTGGCCCATCTGGAAGGCGACCCGTCGGTGTCGGTGGTCGCCGGCGCGGCCGCGCAGTCGGGCGACATCGCCGCGCCGGTCGTCCTGCGCACCGATGCCGTCGCGGTCGCAGAGCGTCCCGAGACGCTGTTGGCGGAGTGCTTCGGCCCGGTCACCCTGCTGGTCGAGTACGCCGACGCCGCGGACCTGCACCGTGCGCTCGAAGCGGTGCCGGGCAGCCTCACCGCGACCCTTCACGCGGAAGACGACGAGCCGGTCGAGGCGATTCTCGAGGTGCTCGTCCGGAAGGCGGGGCGCGTGCTGTTCGCCGGGTGGCCGACCGGGGTCGCGGTGACCTGGTCGCAGCAGCACGGCGGCCCGTGGCCGGCGACGACGTCCCTTCACACCTCCGTCGGAGCGACGGCCATCCGCCGGTTCCTGCGTCCGGTCGTCTTCCAGGACGCGCCGCAGCGCCTGCTTCCCGCCGTGCTCCGCGACGACGCGTACCCGTCCCTCCCGCACCGCCGCAACGGCGTCCTCACGCTGCCCTGACCACGCCCGCACCGGCCGAGGAACGCACGGCGGCTCGGGCGATTCACCTGTCACCGGATGCCGCTCACGCGGCATTCACCTGTCGCGGGATGCCGCTTACGCGGCACAGAGCGACACCCCGTGACAACCGAGCCGGGGGTTGGGGGGTGGGGCGGGTGGGGCGCCGCGGGTCAGTGGGATGCGGCGAGGATCGCGCCGGCGCGGGTGAGCCACCGTGCCGGGTCGGCCATCGCCGCCTCGGGTGAGCCGGCGAGGTCGGTCAGCGACGCCGCCGCGGCGAAGGCGCGGGTGTCGGCGTCAGGGGCGATGCGCCCGGCGACGAGCATCGCCGGGACTCCCGCCGCGGCGGCGAGGTGCTGAACCCGCGAGGGAACCTTCCCGTCGGCGGACTGTCCGTCGAAGGATCCCTCGCCGGTGATCACGACAGCGGCCGTGGCGACCGCGGCGGCGAGGCCGATGAGCTCCGCGACCTCTGCCGCGCCCGCAAGGAGGTCGCCGCCCCAGAGCCGCAGCGCGAATCCGGTCCCACCGGCTGCGCCCGCACCGGGCACGTCCGGGTCGCCGCCGGCGATGGCCGCGAATCGCGCCAGCGACGCATCGACGACCGGGATGTCCGCCGCGCCGAGCCCCTTCTGCGGACCGAAGACGGCTGCGGCGCCACGCGGGCCGGTGAGCGGATTGGTGACGTCGCTGAGCACGCGCACACCGCCGGGCGGGAGCGGGGCCAGCGTGGAGACATCCACCTCGGCGACATCTCGGAGACCCCGCGCGCCGGGCAGAACCGGCGCCCCGTCGGCGTCGAGGATCCGGGCTCCGAGCGCGGCGAGCATCCCGACGCCCGCGTCGGTCGATGCGCTCGAGCCGATCCCCAGCACCAGGCGCGAGATCCCGTGGTCGAGGGCCGCCGCGATCGCCTGGCCGAATCCTCGGGTGTCGGCGTCGAACGGCCGCAGCCGCGGCGGCGATCCGAGCAGTTCGATGCCCGACGTGCCGGCCAGTTCGACGACCCCCGTCCCCCGCGGCGCGTCCTGCGTGGGCGGGAGGAGCAGCCAGTGCGCCGCCACCGGCACGCCCTCGGGGCCGTCGACCGTGACGGGCATGAGCGTCGCACCGGGAACGGCGGCAGCGAAGCCCGCGACCGTTCCTTCGCCGCCGTCGGCCATCGGCCGGTGGATCAGCGTGTCCTTCGGACGCACCCCGGACCATCCGGCCGCGAGGGCGGCGGCGGCAGCATCCGCGGCGATCGACCCTTTGAAGGAATCGACGGCGAACACGACCGTTCGCGCCGATCCGGTGTCCTTCGCTTCGCTCATCCGCACCCCTTCGTCACCAGCCCGCCGTCGTCACGCGCTGTGGGAAAGCGTATTCCATTCTCGCCCCCACCGCGTGCGCGAGGCTCACTTGCGACGCTGGAGCAGGCATCAAGGGACGGGGCCGGTGCTCGCGCGTTCGATGAGGCGGACGGGGATGATCGCGGGCACGCCGGAGGCGTCATCCGCGAGCGCCGCGACCGCCGCCTCGCCGAGAGCGTCGAAGTCCTGACGGACGGTGGTGAGCGGGGGACGGAAGTCACGGGCGTCCGACACATCGTCGAACCCCACCACGCTGACCCGACCCGGCACGTCCAGACCCCGCTGGGCGAGCCCCCGCAGCATCCCGAGCGCCATCTGGTCGTTGGCGCAGAAGACCGCGGTCGCATCCGCATCGAGCATCCCCGCGGCACGGAAACCGGCAGACGAGGTCCATTCCCCCCGCAGCGGCTCGACGACCTCGAGGCCCGCCCCGGCGAGCGCCTCGCGCCAGCCGCGCTCCCGTTCGGCGGCGGCGAACGACGTCGACGGCCCGGCGAGGTGCCGGATGCGGGTGTGGCCGAGGGCGAAGAGATGCTCGATGGCGAGGCGGGCACCGGTGGCGTGGTCCGTCTGCACCGCCGTCCCCCGGGTGCCGGACGCCGAACCATCCGCCGCCGTGGCGCCAGGCCCGCCGCTCGAAGCGCGCGGGTGCGGGACGGGCGTGTCGACGACCACCAGCCGCAGCCCGACGGGAGGCACCACGCCGCGGGCGAGCAACGTCGCCTCGTTCAGCACGATGGCACCGTCGACACCCTGGTCGCCGAGCCTCTCGAACGCGCCGGCGACACCACCGTCGGCCCGCCCGGACACCGTCACGACGACCAGTGCGAGGCCTCGGGAGGCGGCGGCGTCGGAAACGGCCTGGAGCATACGGGAGTTGCCCACGGTGGCAAGCGTGGAGACGATCAGCCCGATGGTCTGGCTGCGCCCGGTGCGCAGAGCGCGAGCGGCTCGATGCGGGCGATAACCGAGGTCGGCCATCGCCGCTTCCACGCGCCGACGCGTGTCCGGGTCTACGCGGGGACTGCGATTGACCACCCGCGAGACGGTCTGCCCCGACACCCCGGCACGGACCGCGACATCGGCCATGGAGGCGCGGCGCCCGTCACCCGACCCCGCTCCGCTCCCCATGGCCCATCCTCTCCCGCCGCATCACACCTCCGGTGCCCCGCGGGCTGCGCGACCGACCGGCACCGACAACACCGGCGTGTTGACGCTAACATACCCTCGAAGGTACCGTGTTGACGTGAACACACCTGAGTTCCTCACCGCCGAGCTCTCCGGGGGCGTCGTCAAACGCGCCACGCGCCTCGCCGACGGACGCGACGTGATCTACTTCGACGACCCGGGCACATCGCTCCCCGCCGAACGAGCCGTCGACACCCGCACCCTGGACGCACGCCCCGCCACCGCGACGATGCGCCGCGACGTCCTGACCGGCGACTGGGTCTCGATCGCCTCATCCCGGCAGAACCGCGCGTTCCTACCGCCCGCACACCTCGACCCGCTGGCGCCGCAGACCCCGACGAACCCGTCGGAAGTCCCCTCGCTCTACGACGTGGCGGTGTTCGAGAACAAGTCGCCGTCCTTCGGCCCGGCCCTGTCCGAGGCGACCGGCGACGCCCCGGCCGCTGACGACCCGCCCCGGAGCCTCGACGACCTCGACGCCCCCGGCCTCGGCCGCACCCGCACGTCGGTCGGTCGGTGCGAAGTCGTGTGCTTCAGTCCCGAGCACGCCGGATCCTTCGGGACGCAGAGCGCGACCCGCGCGCGCACCGTGATCGAGGCATGGGCCGATCGCACAGCCGCCCTGTCGGCGCTCCCGGGCATCGCGCAGGTGTTCCCCTTCGAGAACTGCGGCGAGGAGATCGGCGTCACCCTTCAGCACCCGCACGGCCAGATCTACTCCTACCCGTACATCACGCCGCGTACGCAGTCGTTGCTGCGCTCGATCGATCGCGAGGGCACGGATCTGTTCGCGCGCATCCTCGATTTCGAGGCCGCCGGACCCCGTGTCGTGCTCGAGGCCGAGCACTGGCTGGCGTACGTGCCCTTCGCCGCGCGCTGGCCGATCGAGGTGCACCTCGTCCCGCGTCGGCACGTCGCCGACTTCACCGAACTCTCGAACGCCGAGCGCGACGAACTCGCGACGGTCTACCTTCGCCTGCTCCGCGGCGTCGACGCGCTCTACGACACCCCGACTCCCTACATCGCCGCGTGGCACCAGGCCCCGGTCGCGGTCGGGCGCGACAGTGTGCGCCTGCACCTGCAGCTGACCTCGCCCCGTCGCGCCGCCGACAAGCTGAAGTATCTCGCCGGATCCGAAGCCGCCATGGGCGCATGGATCGGCGACATCCCACCCGAGACCGCCGCCGACCGCCTCCGCGAGGCCGTCGCATCCATCCCGGAGGTGTCCCTGTGACCCCGACCCCCGCATCCGACACCGCCGGACAGGCGCGCGGGCTGTTCCGCGAGCTCACCGGCGCCGGGCCCGCCGGCACGTGGTCGGCGCCGGGCCGGGTCAACCTGATCGGCGAGCACACCGACTACAACGACGGCTTCGTCCTGCCCTTCGCGATCCCGTTCCGCACCCACGTCGCCCTCGCGCCCCGCACCGACGGCATCCTGCGCGTGGTGTCGACGTTCGACCCGGTGCCGGTCGAGGTGCACCTCACCGATCTCGACGCCCTCTTCCCCGCCCGCCGCGACGAGGTCCCGGAGTGGGCCCGCTACCCGCTCGGGATCGCCTGGGCGCTGCTGCACGCATCGGGCACCGCCGCGGGCGACGTCGGCGGCGCCGACCTGGCCTTCGCCTCGGATGTCCCCGTGGGTGCCGGCCTGTCGTCCTCGGCCGCCATCGAAGGAGCCACCGCGACAGCCCTCGCCGACACCTGGGGGCTCGACCTGGATCGCGTCGCGCTGGCCCGCGCCGGCCGCACCGCCGAGAACGAGGCCGTCGGCGCGCCGACCGGGATCATGGACCAGATGGCGTCGATGCTCGGCGAGGCCGACGCCGCCATCTTCCTCGATTGCCGCACCCTGGCCGCGGAGGTCGTCACCCTCGGCTTCGACGCCGCGGGCCTGGAACTGATCGTCATCGATACCGGCGTGAAGCACTCGCACGCCACCGGCGGCTACGGCGAGCGCCGAGCGGCGTGCGAGCGGGGCGCCGCGGCACTCGACGTCGCGGCACTGCGCGACGTGACGGTGGCGGACCTCCCGCGTCTGTCCGAACGGGTCGACGACGTCACCTTCCGCCGCGTGCGTCACGTGGTGACCGAGAACCGGCGCGTGCTCGACACCGTGGAGGTGCTGCGGGATTCCGGCCCGACCGTGATCGGCGACCTGTTGGTCGCCTCTCATGCCTCGATGCGCGATGACTTCGAGATCTCCGTCCCCGAACTCGACACCGCCGTGGAGGCAGCCCTGACCGCGGGGGCGCTCGGGGCACGGATGACCGGTGGCGGTTTCGGCGGGGCGGCGATCGCGCTGGTTTCGCGCGACGGGGCCGACGCCGTGGCCGAGGCGGTGCGGACCGCGTTCGACGAGCACGGGTTCGCCGCGCCGCACATCTTCCCGGTGACGGCCGGACCCGGCGCCGGTCGCGACGACTGACGGATCTGCGTCGCCGCGCGGCCGCATCCGATCACGATCGACGAGGCCGGTCAAGGCCTGGCGGGTCGCGCAGCACCTCCGTAGCGTCGGGTCGGGTCGGACCGCCCGACCCGACCCGGCACGCCGGGCTGCAGCGAGAAGGGCGACCACACGTGGCGTACATCACCGTCGGAACCGAGAACTCCGTCGACATCGAGCTCTCCTACACCGATCAGGGGCCGCGCACCGGCACCCCCGTCGTGCTCATCCACGGCTATCCCCTGAACGGCGAGTCGTGGGCACGTCAGCAGTACCCGCTGCTGGATGCGGGTTACCGCGTCATCACCTACGACCGCCGCGGTTTCGGGTCCTCGACCAAGACCGCGTCCGGCGCCGACTACGACACCTATGCAGCGGACCTCCACGCCCTCATGGAGGACCTGGACCTGCGCGACGCGGTGCTGCTGGGATTCTCGATGGGCACCGGCGAGATCGCGCGCTACCTCGGGCGCTACGGCACCGAGCGGGTGGCGAAGGCGGGCTTCCTCGGCGGCATCCTCCCCTACCTGCTGAAAACCGACGACAACCCCGAGGGCGCCGGCCCCCAGGGTTTCTTCGACGACCTCCACGCGCAGGTGCGCGACGATCGATTCGCCTTCATCCGCGGGTTCTTCGACGGCTTCTACAACCTCGAGGAGAATCTCGACCGTCGCATCTCCCAGGACGCGGTCGACGCGAACGTGCAGGTCGCCGCGCTCGCGGGCAATGCCGCGATCGCCGATGCGACGCTGACCTGGCCGACCGACTTCCGGGCCGACATCAGCGAGGTCGCCGAGAGCGGCATCCCCTGCCTCATCGTCCACGGGACGGACGACGGCGTCGTACCCATCGACGCGTCGGCACGGCGCCTCCGTCGTCTCCTGCCGGAGGCGACCTACGTCGAACTCGAGGGTGCTCCGCACGGACTGCTGTGGACGCATGCCGACCAGGTGAACGAGACGTTGGCCGCATTCCTCACCGGGACTCGGGCGCTCGACCCGCGGGAGTAGCCTGAGTACGTCATCGAGGCGGAGGAGGACGGCGGCGTGAGCGAGACCCCGCGGCGATTCCCGTCGTACGTGTACCGCCGGGGCGAGGAGCCCGACCCCCGGTTCAGCCTCGCCAACGAACGGACCTTCCTGGCCTGGGTTCGAACCGCCCTCGCCCTGATGGCGGCCGGTGTGGCGCTGGAGGCGCTGGAACTCCCGGAGAACACCGGCTTCCGTCTCGCCGCCGCCCTGATCTTCGTGTTGCTCGGACTGCTCGCGGCCATTCACGCGTGGCTCAGCTGGGCGCGCACGGAGCGGGCGCTGCGGCTCAGCAGCGCCCTCCCGGCGCCGGCGACGACGCTGATCATCGTCGTGGGCGTCGTGGTCGCGGTCGGGCTGGTGCTGGTCGGATTCGTGCTGGAGCTGCGGTGACCGACCGACCGTTCGATCCAGGCTTGCAGCCGGAGCGGACACTGCTGTCGTGGCGGCGCACCTGTCTGGCGCTGGCGGTGGCGAGCCTGGTGTCGGTGCGCTTCGCCGCCGAGGTCCTCGGCGGCGCCGCGCTGGCGTTCGGAGTGATCGGCGTGGTCATGGCGATCGCGGCATACATCGCCGCCGGCCACCGTTACCGCCGCGCCCACCGTGCCCTGAGCAGGGCCGGCGAACTGCCCACCGATGGGTCGGCGCTCCTGCTCATGCTGGGCGCGCTGGTGACCGTCGGTGCCGCCTGCGCGGTGTACGTCGTCGGCATCGCCGCATCCCGGCTCTGACCGACCGCAGCCCCTTTCGCGTCGCACCGATGTGCGGCGCCGCTCCCACGAGAGACGCCGAGCACGCGAGGGGAAGCGTGCTCGGCGTCTCCGGATGCCGGGGTCAGCGCGCGGAGCCGATGAGCTCCTCGATCTGCTCGTACGTCACCGGCAGCCCGGGGAAGCCGGCGAGGCGGCCGATCGGGAAGGACGCCATCATCTTCTGCATGCCCTCATCGCTGGCCATGATGCCGGCACCGTCGCCCAGGAGACCGGCGAGCGCCTGCTGCACGATGGGTCCGGCGACCGGGTGGGCCATGACCTCACCGACCGAGGAGTTCATCGACAGCGGGAGCACCAGCTCGTCCCCGACGACATCGACCGACACGGTGGAGCGGATGTCGCGGCTCGAGGCGGCCACCTCGACGGTGTACGCGCCCGACTCGACGATCCATTCGTCGACGCGGATGTCCCAGTAGGCGAGGTCTTCGCGACGGACGACCAGTTCGGCGGTCACGGTCTCGCCGGTCGCGACGGCCACCGAGGCGAACGCCTTCAGCTCGCGCGGTGCGCGCTGGACCGTCGATGCGGGCAACGACGTGTAGACCTGCACGACCTCGCGGCCGTCCCGGTCACCGGTGTTGGTGACGGGCACGCTCACCCTGATGTCGCCCGACGCGCTGACCGATGCGGTCGCCTCTCCGTAGGAGAAGGACGTGTACGAGAGCCCGTGTCCGAACGGATACGCGACCTCGAGCTTCTTCGCGTCGTACCAGCGATAGCCGACGAGGATGCCCTCGCCGTAGCGGACGTGGCCGAATTCGCCGGGGAACGTACCGTAGGCGGAGGTGTCCTCGAGCCGAACCGGAATCGTCTCGGTGAGCTTGCCGGACGGGTTGACGGCGCCGAAGAGCACGTCGGCGGTCGCCGAGCCGCCGGCCTGGCCCAGCAGCCATCCCTCGACGATGGCGGGGACCTTCTCGGCGAACGGCACGGCGACGACACTTCCGTTGGAGAGGACCACGACCGTGCGGGGATTGGCGGCGAGAACCTCGTCGAGCAGCGCGAGCTGCGCGTCGGGCAGGTCGATGTGCTCGCGGTCGAAACCCTCCGACTCGTCCGCGGCGGGCAGGCCCAGGAAGACCACGGCCACCTCGGCACCGCGGGCGGCAGCCACGGCCTCGGCCCGCAGCGCGTCCGCGTCGCCGGAGCCGTCGAAGGTGAACCCGGCGGCGTAGGCGACCTCACCCTGCGCGTACTCGCGGATGCCCGCCAGCGCGCTGTCCAGTCGCGTCGGGTTGATGTTGCTCGACCCGGCGCCCTGGTAGCGCGGCGTCTCGGCGAAGGCGCCGATGACCGCGATCCGCGCGGAGGGCGCGAGCGGCAGAAGGCCGCCGTCGTTCTTCAGCAGCACGATCGCCCGACCCGCAGCCTCGCGGGCGAGGGCGTGGTGCGCTTCGACATCGAGCGGACCGTCGACGACCGGGCGCTGCTGCGCCTTGCGGACCATCTCGACGACCCGGCCGGCAGCCAGGTCGACGGCGGACTCGTCGAGCTCGCCGGCGCGAACCGCGTCGACGATCTGCCGGTCGGTGCGGCCGCCGCTGGAGGGCATCTCGAGGTCGAGGCCGGCCGGCAGCCCGGTGACGCGGTCGTTGACGGCTCCCCAGTCGGACACGACGAGGCCCTCGTAGCCCCACTCGCCGCGCAGCACATCCGTCAGCAGCCACGGGTCCTCGCTGGTGTAGACGCCGTTGATGCGGTTGTAGGAGCACATCACCGTCCACGGCTGCGCATCCTGCACGACCCGCTGGAATCCGCGGAGGTAGATCTCCCGCAGCGGACGCGGGTCGATGTCGGAGCTGGAGCGCATGCGATCCCACTCCTGGTTGTTGGCCGCGAAGTGCTTCAGCGACGAACCGACACCCTTCGACTGGATGCCGCGCACGAGTCCCGCGCCGATCTCACCCGAGACGATCGGGTCCTCGGAGACGTACTCGAAGTTGCGGCCGCACAGCGGCGAACGCTTGATGTTGATGCCGGGTCCGAGGATGACGGCGACGTCTTCGATCGCCGACTCCACTCCGAGGGCCTCACCGACGCGTTCGGCCAGTTCGACGTCCCACGACGACCCGAGGCCGACCGCGGGCGGGAAGCAGGTGGCGGGCACGCTGTCGGCGATGCCCAGGTGATCGCTGGCGCCGGCCTGTTTGCGCAGACCATGCGGACCGTCGGTCATCATGACCGACGGGATGCCGGCGTGGTCGACGGCCTTGGTCGTCCAGAAGTCGGCGCCGCTGGTCAGGGCGGCTTTCTCCTCGAGGGAGAGATCCGCGATGTGCGGCGGGTGCGGGTCGGTCATGGGAGGCCTTTCTCGAGTGCTCGACGATGAGATGCCAAAACCTTACGTCATTCGGTTTTGGAATATCAAGCATTGTTCGGTTTACTTCTTCCATGGCACGACGAGGTTCCTACGCGAAAGGCGTGGCGAAGCGGGAGGAGATCCTCCAGCGCGCCCTCGACGTGATCGCCCGGGAAGGATTCCGCCGCACCTCCGTCAAAGACCTCGCCGAGGCCGTGGGCCTCAGCCAAGCCGGGCTCCTCCACTACTTCGGCACGAAAGAGCAGCTCTTCACCGAGATCCTCCGCAAGCGGGACGAGCTCGACAACGCCGCGCTCGGCCCCGCACCCGACGCACCCGTCGGTGTCGAGGACATGCGCGAGAGCTGGGTCGACGTCATCCGCCACAATCAGCAGGTACCCGGTCTCGTCCACCTCTTCGCGGCGATGTCGGTCGACGCCGCCGACCCCGAGCATCCGGCGCACGAGTACTTCACCGAGCGGAACGCGCGTCTGCGCGCGTCCCTCGCCGCGGCCCTCGGCGACCGCCTCGATCCGCGTCTCGACCCCGAGACCGCGGGCCGTCTGCTGCAAGCGGTCTCCGACGGACTCCAGCTCCAATGGATGCTCGAACCCGACCTCGACATGGCGGACACCACCGAGGCCCTCCTCGATCTCATCATCCCTCCCGCACAGGACGGCCGATGACGGCGGGTCCCGTCGCCACGATCCGCACCGGTCGACTCCGCGGTCTCTGGCGCGAGGTCGACGGTGTCCGCTCGGCGGCCTTCCTCGGCATCCCCTACGCCGAACCGCCCGTCGGGGCGCTGCGATTCGCCGCCCCCGCGCCGCGCGCCCCGTGGGACGGCGAGCGCGACGCGACCGCCTACGGTGCGACGCCGCAGCGGGTCGACGGCGGCGAGACCCTCATCCCGGAGCCGGCCATCGCCGGCGACGACACCCTGTCGGTGAACGTCTTCACCCCCGCCGCCGACGACGCCGGACGCCCGGTCGTGGTCTACATCCACGGCGGCGGGTACGTCTCGGGTTCACCCGCCAGCTCCTGGTACGACGGCGCCGCGTTCGCCCGCGACGGGATCGTCACGGTCACCCTGTCGTACCGACTCGGATTCGACGGGTTCGGACACGTGCCCGGCGCGCCTGCGAACCGTGGCGTGCGCGATTGGATCGCCGCACTGGAGTGGGTGCGGGAGAACATCGCCGCCTTCGGCGGCGACCCGGACGACGTCACCGTCGCCGGACAGTCAGCCGGTGGCGGCGCGGTCCTCACCCTCCTCACCACGCCCGCCGCGCAAGGCCTGTTCCATCGCGCCTGGGCGATGTCGCCCGCGCTCGCCGATGTCGAGGCCGAGACGGCGCGGACCCTGTCGGCGAAGATCGCCCACCTCGCGGGGGTTCCGGCCACCGTCGACGGGTTCGGCCGGATTCCGCGCGAGGACCTCCCCGACCTGGAGCGCCGGGCAGCACTCCCCGACACCTCCTCGAAGCTCGAGATCGTGCGCGCCCTCATTCACGACGCCCTGTCGTGGGGTCCCACCGTCGACGGTGACCTCGTCGTCCGCCCGGCGGTCGAAGCGATCGGCGACGGCGTGGGCGCAGATATCCCGCTGGTGATCGGGTCGATGGACGACGAGATGACCTTCCTCACCGACGATGCCCGCCGTGCGCTGCGTGTGGCGCCGCCCGGCCTCGCCCTGCGACTGCTCGGTGTCGACCGCGACACCCGGCGCGGCTACCTCGCGGCCAACCGCGACCAGCGCCGACACGGCACGGCTGCCGTGCTCGGACGCTACCTCGGCGACGTCGTGTTCCGCTCCCTGGTTGCTCGCGTGGCCGCTGCCCGCGAGCAGTCACCGACCCCGACCTGGGTCTATCGGTTCGCGTGGGCCTCGCCCACCAAAGGCTGGGCGCTGCACTGCCTCGACGTGCCGTTCTGGTTCGACACCGTCGGAGCCGAACGCGTCGAGGCGATCGCCGGCACGACACCGCCCCGGTCGCTCGCCGCCGCGGTGCACGGCAGCGCCGCCGCCTTCGCCCGCACCGGCGACCCCGGATGGCGCGCGTGGACGGAGGCGCCCGGCGCCACGCGCGTGTTCGGCGGCCCCGCCTCCGCCCCCGAGGTGATCGCCGACGGTTACCGCTCCGTCGCCGCCCTCGTCTGACCCCGGGGCCTCAGGACAGGGCGGCGACGACGTGGCGCTCGAACAGATCCATGCCGGAGGTGTCGTACGCGGCCTCGGGGAAGTAATGGATGGCATAGCCGAGGCCGTGCCGTTCGCGCTCAGCCAGTCGCTCCGTCACCTGCTCCACCGTCCCGAATCCCGGCGAGGAGCGGAAGTCCTCCTCCAGCGCATCCGCCCGCTCCTGCCCGATGTGCGGCAGAACGCGTGCGACCACCGCGGCGAGCCGCTCGGAGGCCTCGGCCTCGGTCTCCCCGACGATCGTGTTGACATTCGAGCTGCGGACGATCGTCGAGAAGTCCCTGCCGATGTCGTCGCAGTGGCTCTGGAGGACGGCGCTCTTGTGGTCGAACTCGTCCAGGGTGCCGGTGAAATTGGTGTACGAGGCGTACTCCGCCGCGATACGCAACGTCACCTTCTCCCCGCCGCCGGCGATCCACATCGGGATGCCACCCTCCTGGATCGGCAGCGGGCGCACGATGGCCCCGTCGACCTGGTAGTGCTTCCCCTGGAGCGTGGCGGTGCCGGTCGTCCACGCCTGGCGCATGATCTCGACGCCTTCGCGGAGCATGCCCAGTCGGTCGCCGATGCGGGGGAATCCGTAGCCGTACGCGGTCCACTCGTGCTCGTACCAGCCGCCGCCGATGCCCATCTCGGTGCGTCCACCCGAGACGTGGTCGACCGTTGCGGCGACTTTGGCGAGGTAGGCGGGGTTGCGATACCCCATGCAGGTGCACATCTGTCCGAGCCGGATGCGGTCGGTCGCGGCACCGAAGGCCGACATGAGCGTCCACGCCTCATGGGTGGCTTCCTCGGTCGGCACCGGCACGGTGTGGAAGTGGTCGTAGACCCACAGCGACTCCCACGGCCCGACGTCGGCGCGCTGCGCGAGCGCGCACATCACGCGCCACTGATCGGCCGGATCGATATCGACGAGGTCGTGGCGCCAGCCCTGGGGGATGAAGGTTCCGAATCGCACCCGCTCAGCCTAGGGGGCGACCTCTGTCACCGCCTCCCCTTGCGTGGAACCGCTCCCAATCCTCACCTCGGCGTGCGGCATGCGCGCGGTCATCACGGCGACGGCATCGGGGTTCGCGTCGACGAGCACGGCGTCGCGGCCGAGGGCTGAGGCGACGGCCCCGGTCGTGCCGCTGCCGGCGAACAGGTCCAGCACGCGGTCGCCGGGCCGGCTGGAGGCCTGCACGATCCGCCGGAGGATCCCCTCGGGCTTCTGGGTCGGGTACCCGGTCTTCTCACGCCCGGTGGTGGGCACGATCGTGTGCCACCACACGTCGGTGGGGAGTTTCCCCCGCGCCGCTTTCTCCGGCGTGACCAGCCCCGGGGCCATGTAGGGCTCCCGGTCGACCGCATCGGAGTCGAACCAGTACGCGGTGGGATCCTTGACGTAGACGAGGATCGTGTCGTGCTTGGTCGGCCAGCGTCGCCGCGATTTGGCGCCGTAGTCGTACGCCCAGATCAGCTCGTTGAGGAAGTGGTCGCGACCGAACAGCGCATCCATGAGGACTTTGGCGTAGTGGGCCTCACGGTAGTCGAGGTGGAGATAGAGGGTGCCGTCTCCGGCGAGCAGACGCCAGGCCTCGACCAGGCGCGGCTCGAGCCAGCCCCAGTAGTCGTCGAATCGGTCGTCATACGCGCGGAGGTCGCCGCGCAGCCGCTCGTACTCGCGGCCGTGGAAGCCACGGCGGATGACGGCGTCGGCCTCGGCACGTCGCGAACTCCGCACAGATGAGTCGTCGGCGGCGGATTCTGCCGGATCCGCCGCGTCTGCGACGCGAGGCGGAGGAGTCGGCGACGTCGTTTCCCCGGCACTCGCGGCGACCACGGCGTCCGCGCCGTGCCAGACGGCCGTCTCGACCGCGCGGCGCTGCGCGCGTCCGGTGTTGAAGGGCGGATCGAGGTAGATGAGCGTGAACGACCCGCTCTCGAGCCCGCGCGCCACCTCGAGGTTGTCGCCGTGGTGGATGACGACGCCGCCGAGGGCGATCGGGTCGACGGTCACGGCACCCGGTGCAGCCACGCGTCGGTGGCGAACTTCGAGGCGACCAGGGCTTCCGCTTCGGCGTATTCGTCGTCGCTGATGCTCCCGGGTTCGGCGCCGTAGAGGGAGGCGAAGGTCGCCGTGAGTCGCTCGAGGATCTCGGCTCGCGAGAGGCCGGTCTGCCGCCGGAGGGGGTCGACCCGTTTGGCCGCGGAGACGGTGCCCTTGTCGCTCAGCTTCTCGCGGCCGATGCGCAGCACGTCGGTGAGCACCTCCCCGTCCATGTCATACGACAGGGTCGCGTGGTGAAGCACGCCGCCGTTGGCCAGCCGCTTCTGGGCGGCCCCGCCGATCTTCCCCTGCGGTGAGGCGATGTCGTTCAGTGGCTGGTAGGTGGCCTCGACCCCCATGCCGCGCAGCGCCTGCAGCACCCAGTCGTCGAGGAATGCGTACGAGTCGGCGAAGGTCATACCGGCCACCAGGGCGGCGGGGACGTAGAGGGAATAGGTGACGATCGCGTCGGCGCCCATGAGCATGGCACCTCCCCCGGAGATCCGGCGGACGACGTCATAGCCGTGACGCTTCGCCCCTTCGGGGTCGACCTCGTTGCGGACCGACTGGAAGGATCCGATGATCACCGCGGACTGGTCCCACTCCCACAGCCGCAGCGTCGGACGCCGCCGACCGTCACCGACACGGGTGGTGAGCACCTCGTCGAGCGCGAGGTTCATATGGGGGGAGACGGGATGCTCGTGCACGATCTCCCAGTCGACGTCGCGCCACCCGGGTGCGGTCACCAGCGCGCGGCGCACCGCGGTGCCGACCGCTTCGGGCGTGAAGCCGAGCAGCTGAGCGCCCTCCGGGAGCGCGCCGCGCACCGCGGCCGCGATGCCGGTGGCGTCGGTTTCGACGGGCAGTCCGTTGACGGCGGCGTCGATGTCGTCGAGGGCCGTGTCGGGTTCGAGGAAGAAATCGCCCGCGAGGTGGAAGTCGCTGAGGTGGCCGTCGACCACGTCGAGATCGACGACGACGAGCTTCCCGCCGGGCACCTTGTATTCGCCGTGCACGGAAGCCAGCCTACGCGTGCGCGGTGCGGCTTCCAGCTTCCGCACTCCTCCGTCGTGCTACGGTCGATGCGCGGCACCTGCCGCTGCGTCGACGATACGCTTTCCGGCCTTCCGTGCCGCGACTTCTTCTCGATCGGCGAACCGATGCGCGATCCCGCGCCGTCGCCCACCCCCGCGCCCCGCGTCATCTTGCGCGTGCCGCGCTCTCAGAAAGCATCCCCATGTCTTCCTTCCTCGCTCTCGGCGTGCCCGAGACCCTCGCGTCCTCGCTCGCCGAACGCGGCGTGACCGAGCCGTTCCCGATCCAGCGCGACACGCTGCCCGACGCCCTCGCCGGCCGCGATGTGCTGGGCCGCGGCCGCACCGGCAGCGGCAAGACCATCGCGTTCTCGCTGCCGATGGTCGCGCGCCTGTCCGGTGCGAACGCCGCCCGCCGCACCGGCGGCCACCCGCGCGGTCTCGTGCTGGCGCCCACGCGCGAGCTCGCCTCGCAGATCGCGGCGACCATCAAGCCCCTCGCCGACGCGACCGGCCTGAAGGTCACGACGGTGTTCGGCGGCGTCAGTCAGCGCCCGCAGGCCGACGCGATCAGCTCCGGTGTCGACATCGTCGTCGCCTGCCCCGGCCGCCTCGAAGACCTCATGAAGCAGGGCATCGTCAAGCTCGACCGCATCGAGGTCACCGTGCTGGACGAGGCCGACCACATGGCCGACCTCGGGTTCCTCCCGGGCGTGACCCGCATCCTGAAGGCGACCCCGCAGGGCGGACAGCGGATGCTCTTCTCGGCGACCCTGGACCGTGGCGTCGACACGCTCGTGTCGAAGTTCCTGCAGAACGAGGTCCGCCACTCGGTCGATGAGTCTTCTGTGCCGGAGGGCACGATGATCCACCGCGTCTTCGTGGCGCAGGATGCCGAGGCCAAGACCGCCCTCGTGCGCCGGATCGCATCGGGACACGGGCGACGGATCCTGTTCACGCGCACCAAGCACCAGGCCAAGAAGCTCGCCAAGCAGTTGACGGCGGCGGGGATCCCCGCGGTCGACCTGCACGGCAACCTCTCCCAGAACGCCCGTGAGCGCAACCTCGCCGCGTTCGGTGCGGACCCCGCCACCGGCGGCGTGCGCGTGCTCGTGGCCACCGACGTCGCCGCCCGCGGTGTGCACGTCGACGGCGTCGAGCTGGTCGTGCACGTCGACCCGCCCGTCGAACACAAGTCGTACCTGCACCGTTCGGGCCGCACCGCCCGGGCCGGCGCTGACGGCGTGGTCGTGACGATCGCCCTGGAGGCGCAGCGTCGCGAGGTGAAGGACCTGCTGCGCAAGGCGCGCATCACCGCCGACCTGGAGCCGGTGGACGCCGCACACCCCGCCGTCGAGGAGCTCGTGGGAGAGGCGGCACCGACGGTGAAGCCGGCCCCGCCGGTGGCCTCCACCCGCCAGGGCGGCCAGAAGCGCTCCGGCAGCCAGGGCGGCCAGCAGCGTTCGGGCGGCCAGGGCCGTGCCGGCCAGGGCGAGGGCGCGAAGCACGGCGGCGCCGTGCACGGTCAGCGCCAGCGCGCCGGCGCGCAGGGTGCTGCCGCGGCGCACAATCCGTCGGAGGCGCCGGCGAACCGTCGCCGCCGTTCGCGTCGGGGTGGCCGCGGTCGCTCGGGCGCGGCTCGCGGCGGCAGCGTCGCGAACTGATGCTCGGCGCGGCGCGCGTCAGACTCGAACGGGGAAGCGCGCGTCGAGCCAGGCCGACAGGTCGGCGCGCACGTCGGCCTGGGTGACGTCGTTGAACACCTCGTGTCGGATCCCCGGGTAGACCTGGGTGGTGACGTCGCTGAATCCCGACCGTCGCCGGTAGGCATCGGCGAGGCGGTGCACGCTGCGCGGCCCTCCGACGGTGTCTTCGCTTCCGACGAGGAGCAGGGTCGGCAGATCCCGCGCGAGACCCCGCTTCGGGCGCGACAGCACCTGCAGGGTGTTCCACGGCCCGAACAGCTGCAGCAGCGGCGTCGAGGTCGTGAGCGGATCGTCGAGGAAGTCGGCGCCGACCTCGGAGTCCGAGGAGAGCCACTCGACCCCGGTCGCGTCGGGGCCGTCCCACGGCTTGTTGAGGGGTCCGGAGTTGAGCGATCCCGGCCAGGGCAGGGCGGATCCGGAGAGCACGAGCGCGTCGTAGGCGGTCGGGTGGGCGTTCACGAGCTTCTGCGCGAGGAACGATCCCCATGAGTGCCCCAGGAGCACCAGCGGCAGACCGGGGTTCTCGTCGCGGATGATGCCGGTCAACTGCCACAGCGCGGCGACGGCCGCCCGATGGCCGCCTTTGCCGAGGCGTCCCAGCTTCTCCGGCCCGCCGTGCTGGCGCAGACCGGTACGGCCGTGTCCGCGGTGGTCGTCGGCGTAGACGGTGAAGCCGTCGGCGGTCAGCGCGTCGATGAGGGCCGAGTAGCGGCCGGCGTGCTCGCCGACCCCGTGCAGCAGCTGCACCACTCCGCGGGCCTCGGTGCGGGCGGGGTGCACGTCGTACACGATCGCGACCCCGTGTGCATCGATGAACTCGGGCATGGCCTGAGTCTACGGTCTGCCGTAGCGAATTCGGCCGGATGCTCTCCGCTCCGCCCTCTCGCTCGCATTTACTTAGCAGAACTAATGAGCTATGCTAAGTAATCGCATGAGCTCTTCAGACTCCTCCTCAGACATCCCCGCGGACGAGCTCGAACGCGACATCTCCGCCGCCGACTTCCGCATGGCCACCTTTCGCCTCGCCCGCCGCCTGCGCGCCGAACGGGCGATCGACACCATGAGCGACGCCCAGTTCGCCGTCCTCGCCGCGCTCAAGGTCTTCGGCCCGCACACCCTCGGCGAGCTGGCCGAGCGCGAGCGGGTGACGGCGCCGTCGATGAACCGCACGGTCAACTGCCTCGAGGAGCTCGGCTTCCTCACCCGCACCGCCGATGAGTCCGACCGTCGCAAGGTGAACATCTCCCTGACCGATGAGGGCCTCGACGTCGTCGAAGAGACGGTCCGACGACGCGACGCGTGGCTCGATGCGGGGTTGGACGCCCTCACCCCCGATCAGCGCCGCACCCTGGCGGCGGCATCCGAGATCATGAAGGAGCTGGCCGCCCGATGAGCATGTTCCGTTCCTTCTCGGTCTTCAACTACCGCGTGTGGTTCATCGGCGCGCTCGTCTCGAACATCGGCCAGTGGATGCAGGCCACGGCCCTCAGCTGGGTCGTGCTGACCGTCCTCACCGACAACGACGCGGGCGCGATGGGCATCACCATGGCCCTGCAGTTCGGTCCGCCACTGCTGCTGGTCGGGGTGACCGGCTGGGTGGCCGACCGCTTCGACCGCCGCCATCTGCTGATGGTCACGCAAGCCGCCCTGATGCTGCTGGGGGCGGCGATCGGTCTGCTGATTCTGTTCGGCGCGATGTCCCTGATGCTGATGTACGGGTTCGCCCTCGTCCTGGGCATCGTCGCGGCCTTCGACAACCCCGCGCGTCAGGCCTTCGTCTCCGACCTCGTCGCCCGCGAGAACGCATCCAACGCGATCGCACTGAACGCCGCCTCGTTCAACTCCGCGCGCATGATCGGGCCGGCCGTGGCCGGCATCGTGATCGTCGCCGTCGGCACCGGGTGGGTGTTCGTCATCAACGCCCTGACCTTCGTGGGCATGATCGCGGCCCTGGCGATCATCCGCCCCGCCGAGCTCGTCCCCCGCGCGAAGGCGCAGGGATCGGCCCGCCTCGCCGACGGCTTCCGATACGTCGCGCGCCGGAGCGACCTCATCGTCATCTTCGTGATCGTCTTCCTCATCGGCGCGTTCGGCATGAACTTCCCGATCTACGCCTCGACCATGGCCATCGAATTCGGCCACGAGGCGGACGGCTTCGGCTTCCTCAGCTCGATCCTCGCCGTCGGCTCGCTCACCGGCGCGCTGCTCGCCGCTCGGCGCGACCGTGCGCGCTTCCGGGTGATCCTCTTCGGGGTGGGACTGTTCGCCGTCTCCGCCGCCGCCGGCGCCTACATGCCCGTGTACGGGGCGTACGCCATCACGCTCATGTTCGTGGGGTTCGCGATGGTGACCATGCTCACCACGGCGAACGGGTACGTGCAGACCACCACCGAGCCGACCCTGCGCGGCCGCGTGCTGGCGCTGTACATGGCCGTCCTCATGGGAGGGATGCCCTTCGGCGCCCCCATCGTCGGCGCCGTGGTCGACGCATTCGGGCCCCGCGTCGGGATCTTGGTGGGAGCGGGCGCGGGCGTCGTCGCCTTCGCGATCGGCGCGGTGTGGCTGCTGTCGTCCGGGCGCGTGCATCGCCATGAGCGCCGACGGTTCCGCCTGACGATCGACGAGACCCGCCCGGTGACCGTGATCCGCGCGACGCCCGAGGAATTCAGCGACCAGATCGCGCAGACGACGCCGATCGCGTTGGCCGACGACACGCGGCGCGGCGGCCGGGCGGGCGAAGCTGCCGATCGCGGTCCGGCCCGGGGCACCCCGCCCACGCGGGAGGTGCGCCGCGGACGCCCGATCAACCGACCGGAACAGCCGCCACGTCGTCCCGCGCATCCGGGCCCGTCCCGGCCGGAGTGACCAGGCGCCGCAGCACGATCGTCACCACACCGGCGACCGCGCAGCCGGCGGCGATGATCGACAGGGTCGCGAAGAGCCCCATCTCCGCCTGAAGCTGCGGGAAGAAGAAGGTGCCGACCGCGGCGCCGGCCTTTCCTGCCGCGGCGGCGAACCCCGCGCCCGCACCGCGCACCTCAGCGGGGAAGACCGCCGTGGGCATGGCGAACGTCGTGGAGTTCGGCCCGGCGTTCATGAAGAGGTTGAAGGCGGCGAACGCGAGGAAGATGATCGCGAGCTGGATGGGGGACTGCTCCATCAGCTCGGTCGCTCCGAGGACCACCAGGGCGCCCGCCATGACGAAGAAGCCGACCGACTGCATGAGCACCAGACCCAGCTTGCGCACCAGGATGATCGCGGCGGCGAAACCCAGGATGAGGAAGATGTCGAGGACGGCGGCACCCTCGGTGGCGACGATGTCGTCCGCGATGTACTGCGTGTTCGCGCTCGAACTGAGGGCGAGAGCCGCGAGGATCGTCGGCGTGAAGACGCCGACTCCGTAGGTGGCGATGTCCATCAAGAACCAGGGCGCGCCCGCCAGCACGGTCGCCCGCCGGTAGCGCTCGGAGAACAGCGATGTCCGGCGGGCGGTGGGCACCTTGCCGGTGGCGGCGACCAGCACCGCATGCCCCTCGGAGGGCGAGGTGTCGTGGATCTCCGACACCTGGACGACCCGGCCGGCGAACGTCGACAGGGCGGCGGCGGCCTCGAGGTATTTGGCCTGCGACGCGAGCCAGATGGGACTCTCGGGAACGCCCCGGCGCATGATGACAATGATGAGGGCCGGAACCACACCGACCGCGAGCATCCACCGCCACGCTTCGGGATGGGGGTCGAGCATCAGCACGGCCAATCCGACGAGGGCGCCGAGCAGCTGGCCGATCGCCTGGAAGCTGAACGCGCCGATGAGCAGGCGGGGGCGCAGGCGGTTCGGCGAGATCTCAGCGACGTAGCTGGCCGCGATGGGGTAGTCGGCGCCGATGCCGACCCCGAGCAGGAAGCGGAAGGCGATGAGCCACCAGATATCCGGGGCGAACGCCGACGCGAGCGCGAAGACGACGAACATGCCGAGGTCGATCCGGAAGGCGAGCTTGCGGCCGATCCGGTCCGAGAGCGGCCCCATGACCGCCGCGCCGACGATCGCACCCAGCACCGCGGCACTGGTGAGCAGACCGGTCTCGAACGGCGTGATCCCCCAGTGCACCGCGATCAGCGGCACGGCGACCCCGATGATGAAGAAGTCGAAGCCGTCGAGCATGATGCCCATCGCCGACAGCCACCACACCCGCCGATGCATCGGTCCGAACCTCAGGCCGTCGAGGAAGCGGAGGGCTTTTCGATCACGCATGCCCCGCATCCTGCCGATGCGGGATGACCGCGGGGGGATACGACACCTGAATGCCGCGTGAACCCTGCGTGCGCGCAGGGCCCCTCGGGCGACCGGGTGTCAGACGGTCGAGCTCGTACGGACGACGAGTTCTGGCCGGTAGCGGATGGTCCGCTCCCCGCCGTCCGCGCCGTCGATCTCGCGCAGGAGCAGCTCGACCGCGGTGCGCCCGATGGCCGACGCGGGCTGCCGGATCGAACTCAGCGGCACGACGGTGGCCGACGCGAAGTCGATGTCGTCGTATCCGATGAGGGCGATGTCGTGCGGGACGCGGATGTCCGACATCAACGCGAACGCCTGCAGCAGACCGACCGCGAGCAGGTCGTTGGCGGCGAAGACGGCATCCGGCCGGTCCGCCGCGTCCATCGCCACGATCTGTTCACCGGCTGCGCGGCCCTGCAAGACGGTGAGAGCACTGACCTCGAGGGTCTCCAGCGTCGCACCGGAGACCTCTTGCACCGCCCGACGGGCGCCGTCGAGCCGGTCGGCGACCTGACGGATCGACGGCGACCCACCGACGAAGACCACACGGCGGCGGCCCTGCGCGAGAAGGTGAGCGACGGCGAGGTGCCCGCCCTCGATGTCATCGACCGTGACCGAGGCGAGAGCCGACCCGCGCGCGTCGTGGTCGACGAGGACGACGGGGACGCCGGCGGCCCGTAGTCGCTCGAGTTTCGGGATGTCGTCGCCGGCCGGCGTGATCAGGACGCCGTTCACGCGCTGCTCGAGGAAGAGATCGAGGTAGGCGTCCTCACGTTCGCCCGCTTCGTCGCTGTTGCCGAGGAGCACGACCATGCCCGCTTCCGCCGCGCGGTCTTCCGCGCCGCGGGCGACGTCGGCGAAGAACGGGTTCGCAGCATCCAGCACGACGAGTCCGATGCTGCGGCTGCGGCCGGCGCGCAACTGTCGCGCCGCGTCGTTGCGCACGAACCCGAGCGAATCGATGGCCGCGGTGACGCGCTCGACCGTTCCGGCCGCGACCTTCTCGGGTCGATTCAAGACATTCGAGACCGTTCCCACCGACACCCCGGCCGCGGCCGCGACCTCTTTGATGCTGACGCTCATCGTCCCCCGAATCATGCGCGGGACGACGACCCCGCACGCACCGCCGGACCGTGTCCACGTCATGCTCACGATACCGCCGCTTCCACCGGCGCGCCCCAGGCACCCCGGCGCCCCAGGCACTCCACCCCTGCGTGTCCGCCCGTCTCCGCATCCCCTCGGCTGGCATGTCCCACTTTCTGTCCCGGCGGGCCTTCACAGCGACAGAAAGTGGGACATGCCAGCGGCAGAAAGTGGGACATGGATCCGGTACTTGCGCAGACTCGCGCCCTCGCTTATCGTTGAATCGATTCACAAAGCACCTTGAGGAGCCCACTCGATGACGAGCCACCCCCCGACGCGGGTCTGCTTCGAACTGCAGATCAAGCCCGAGCTCCTCGACGAGTACATCGCCCGCCACACGCCCGTCTGGCCCGAGATGCTCGCCGAGATCGCCGCCGCGGGTCGCCGCAACTATTCGCTGTTCCTCGCCGAGGGCGGCCGACTCGTGGGCTACTACGAGACCGACGACGACGAGGCCGCGCAGGCCTATCTCGCCGGCTCCGAGGTCGCCGCCCGGTGGGAGGCCGAGATGGGGCGCTTCTTCGCCGACCTCGCCGGCCGCCCCGACCAGGCCGCCACCCCGCTCACCGAGATCTTCAACCTGCACGACCAGCTCGCCGCCACCGGCGACGCTCCGACCGAAGAAGGCACCGCATCATGACGACGCTGTCCGACGACATCCTCACCCAGCTCGAAGGCCAGGGGATCGAACTGCCCAGCTGGGCGTTCGGGAACTCCGGCACCCGCTTCCGCGTGTGGACCACCGAAGGGACCCCGCGCGACCCTCGCGAGAAGATCGCCGACGCCGCACAGGTCAACAAGCACACCGCGCTTGCGCCCTCGGTCGCCCTGCACATCCCGTGGGACAAGGTCGACGACTACGCCGCGCTGCGCGCCTACGCCGAAGACCTCGGTGTGGCCCTCGGCACGATCAACTCCAACACCTTCCAGGATGAGGACTACAAGTTCGGTGCCCTCACCCACCACGACGACCGCATCCGCCAGAAGGCGATCGACCACCACCTCGAGTGCATCGACATCATGGATGCGACCGGGTCGCGCGATCTGAAGATCTGGCTCGCGGAGGGCTCGAACTACCCCGGCCAGATGGACATGCGGGCCCGCCAGGACCGCTTGAACGACTCGCTCCAGCAGATCTACGCGCGCCTCGGCGACGAGCAGCGTCTGGTGCTGGAGTACAAGTTCTTCGAGCCGTCGTTCTACCACACCGATGTCCCGGACTGGGGAACGTCCTACGCGCAGGTCGCGACGCTCGGCGACAAGGCGATGGTCTGCCTCGACACCGGCCACCACGCGCCGGGAACGAACATCGAATTCATCGTGATGCAGCTGCTGCGCCTGGGCAAGCTCGGCTCGTTCGACTTCAACTCGCGCTTCTACGCCGACGACGACCTCATCGTGGGCGCCGCAGACCCCTTCCAGCTGTTCCGCATCCTGTTCGAGGTCATCCGCGGCGGGGGCCTGAACAACCCCGACGTGGCCTTCATGCTCGACCAGTGCCACAACATCGAGGACAAGATCCCCGGCCAGATCCGTTCGGTGCTCAACGTCCAGGAGATGACCGCGCGGGCCCTCCTGGTCGACCGGGAGGCCCTCGACGCCGCGCAGGCGGCGAACGACGTGCTCGCCGCGAACGCCGTGTTCATGGATGCCTTCTACACCGACGTGCGTCCGGCTCTCGCCGAGTGGCGCGAGTCGCGTGGACTGCCGGCCGACCCCATGGCCGCCTACGCCGCCTCCGGCTACCAGCAGAAGATCGTCGCCGACCGCGTCGGCGGCACACAGGCGGGGTGGGGCGCCTGACCCGATCGTGCGAACGACATCCGCTCCCCCTGCCGCATCCGCGCGCGACCGCGTCGCGGGTGCGGCAGGGTGGCAGGTGTCTGCTGTACGACGAAGGGACCTCGACATGACCGACCTCACCATCACCGACCGGGTGCTCGACGGGCCTCACGGCGCGCTCCGCGTGCGTGTGTACGCACCCGCCGCCCCGACCGGCCCCGGCCTGGTATGGGCCCACGGCGGTGGCTTCGCCCGAGGCGACATCGACATGCCCGAGGGTGACTGGGTCGCGCGTGCATTCGCGGCGAAAGGCATCGTCGTCGTCTCGGTCGACTACCGGCTCGCGCCCCTGCCCGCCGAGTGGGCGGCACGGGCAGGGGAACCCGAGCGCATCGACGGCGTGCACCACCCGGTCGCGCGTGAGGAGATTGCCTGGGCCTACGCCTGGGCGAGCGCATCCGAACTCGCGGACGGACCGTGGGCGCTGGGCGGCGCGAGTGCGGGAGCGAACCTGGCGACCGGCGCGACGCTCGCATCCCTGCACGCGGGCGACGACATCGCGCCGCTGCTCGTGCTCGCCTACCCCACATTGCACCCCGTCCAGCCCGAACCGGACGCCCGGCTGCGCGCCGCGCTGGACACCACGCCCGGCGCCGACCGGTTCGGCCCCGACGTGGTGCGCGGCATGTACGAGAACTACCTGGGAGGTCCTGTCTCGACCGCCGACATCTACGCCGCGCCGGGGCTCGCCTCGGCGTCGGAGCTCGCCGGATTCCCGCCCACGATCATGATCAACGACGACGTCGACGAGCTGCGCGTCTCCGGTGAGGCCTTCGCACAGACCCTGCGCGCCGCCCACGTCGACATCGACTGCTCCACCGAGCCGGGCACCCAGCACGGCCACCTCAACCGCCCCGAGGAAGGCGCCGCCCAGCCGTCGATCGACCGCTTCGCCGCGCGCATCCTCTCCCTGACCGCTCCCACCACACCCCATCCCGCTCCGCAGCCACACTCTGCGGATCCGACTACTCCTTGACCCGCCATTGGTGACTGCGCAAGCGCAGTCGAACGATCCCACGAAGGACCCGTCATGACGAACCCCGCCGCGGCCGACCTGATCGCCCGCTCCAACAGCCTCGGCTCAGACCCGAAGAACACCAACTACGCCGGGGGGAACACCTCCGCGAAGGGCACCGACATCGACCCGGTCACGGGCGAGCCGGTCGAACTGATGTGGGTGAAGGGGTCGGGCGGTGACCTGGGAACGCTGCAGGAGAAGGGCCTGGCGGTGCTGCGTCTGGACCGGATGCGGTCGCTGGTGAACGTCTATCCCGGCATCGACCGCGAGGACGAGATGGTCGCCGCGTTCGACTACTGCCTGCACGGCAAGGGCGGGGCGGCCCCGTCCATCGACACGGCGATGCACGGCCTGGTCGATGCGGCGCACGTCGATCACCTCCACCCCGACTCGGGGATCGCGATCGCCACCGCCGCCGACGGCGAGGCGTTGACGCAGACCATCTTCGGCGACAAGGTCGTGTGGGTGCCATGGCGCCGCCCCGGGTTCCAGCTGGGTCTGGACATCGCCGCGATCAAGGCGAAGAACCCGCAGGCGGTCGGGTGCATCCTCGGCGGTCACGGCATCACCGCGTGGGGCGACACCTCCGAGGAGTCCGAGAAGAACTCGCTGTGGATCATCGACACCGCCGCGGCCTACATCGCCGAGCACGGGGCGCAGGCCCCCTTCGGCGCCGAGCGCGCGGGCTTCGGCGCCCTGCCCGAGGCCGAGCGACGCGCCAAGGCCGCAGCCCTGGCACCGACCATCCGCGGCATCGCCTCGCACGACAAGCCGATGGTCGGTCACTTCACCGACGCCGACGTGGTGCTGGAGTTCGTGGCGTCCGAGAAGGCGCCCGCGCTGGCGGAACTGGGCACGAGCTGCCCCGACCACTTCCTGCGCACCAAGGTCAAGCCGATGATCCTCGACCTGCCCGCTGATGCCTCGTCCGAAGACGCGATCGCGCGCCTGCAGGAGCTGCACGAGGCCTACCGCGCCGACTACACCGCGTACTACGAGGCCCATGCCGACGAGAACAGCCCCGCGATCCGCGGCGCCGACCCGCTGATCGTGCTGGTCCCCGGCGTGGGGATGTTCTCCTTCGGCGCGAACAAGCAGACCGCGCGCGTGGCGGGCGAGTTCTACATCAACGCCATCAACGTCATGCGCGGCGCCGAGGCCCTTTCGACCTACCGTCCGATCTCGGATGCGGAGAAGTTCCGCATCGAGTACTGGGCTCTCGAAGAGGCCAAGCTGCAGCGGATGCCCAAGCCCAAGACGCACCAGGGACGCGTCGCCTTCGTCACCGGCGCCGCGTCCGGCATCGGCAAGGCCATCGCGACCCGACTCGCCGCGGAGGGGGCGTGCGTGATCGTCGCCGACCTCGACCTCGAGAAGGCCCAGGCTGCCGCGGCGGAGCTCGGTGGCACCGATGTCGCGATCGGCGTGGCCGCCAACGTCGCCGACGGCGATGCCATCCAGGCCGCGTTCGATGAGGCCGTCCTCGCCTTCGGCGGCGTGGACCTCGTCGTCAACAACGCGGGGCTGTCGCTGTCGAAGCCGCTGCTGGAGACCACCGAGAAGGATTGGGACCTGCAGCACGACGTCATGGCGAAGGGCTCGTTCCTGGTCTCCAAGGCGGCCGCGAAGATCCTCATCGACCAGAAGCTCGGCGGCGACATCATCTACATCTCGTCGAAGAACTCCGTCTTCGCCGGCCCGAACAACATCGCGTACTCGGCGACCAAGGCCGATCAGGCCCACCAGGTGCGCCTGCTCGCGGTCGAGCTCGGCGAGCACGGCGTGCGCGTGAACGGCATCAACCCGGACGGCGTCGTGCGCGGCTCGGGCATCTTCGCCGCCGGCTGGGGCGCCAACCGCGCCGCCACCTACGGTGTGAAGGAAGAGGACCTCGGCCAGTTCTACGCCAACCGCACGATCCTCAAGCGCGAGGTCGTCCCCGAGAACGTCGCCGACGCGGTGTTCGTCCTGACCGGCCCGGAGCTCAGCCGCACGACCGGCCTGCACATCCCCGTCGACTCCGGCGTCGCCGCCGCGTTCCTGCGATGACGGCCCGCCGCATGGCCGAGCCACCCCGTTGCCGCCGAACCACCCCTGTTCTGGCGTCCAAGATGGGGCAGGCTCGGCGCGAACGGGCCGGTTCGGCGACGCGAGGATCGACGGCATGATCGGCGGGGCCGTCGCCGCGGTCGACCTGGGCGCCACGAGCGGGCGCGTCATGATCGGCCGGGTGGATGCGTCCGCCGGGACGCTCGCGCTCGAGCAGGTCGCGCGCTTCCCAAACGGCGGCGTACGTCTCGCGTCCGGTCTGCACTGGGACCTCACCGCGCTGCATGCCCACGCGCTGCGGGGCCTGGCTGACGCGGTGCGCACCGAGCCGGGCATCGCGAGCGTCGGGATCGACTCGTGGGCGGTCGACTACGCACTCTTCCGCGGCGACCGGATGCTGGGTGAGCCGTTCCACTACCGCGACGAGCGCACCGAGCGCGGGGTGGAGGCGGTGCACGGCACGGCCTCGTTCGCCGAGCTGTACCGACGCAACGGGCTGCAGTTCCTGCCGTTCAACACGCTGTATCAGCTCGCCGCCGAGGGTGATGCGCTGACCCTGGCGGATGCGCTGCTGCTCGTGCCGGATGCACTGGCGTTCCAGCTGACGGGTGTGCGCGCCGCGGAGCGTACGAACGCCTCCACGACCGGTCTGCTCCGCGTCGACGACGGCGAATGGGACACCGAGCTCATGGACAGCCTCGGGTACGACCGGGCGCTGTTCGGAGACCTCGTGGACCCGGGCGCCTCGCTCGGCACGCTGCGCCGCGACATGGCCGCCGAGATCGGCGCGTCGCTCGAGGTCGTCGCCGTCGGGTCGCACGACACCGCGTCGGCGGTCGTCGCCGTTCCCATGACCGATCCGACCACCGCCGCCTACATCTCGTGCGGCACGTGGGGGCTGGTGGGCCTCGAGCTCGAGCACGCCGTCACCTCGGATGCGGCCCGCGAGGCGAACTTCACCAACGAGGGCGGCGTCGACGGACGCGTGCGTTTCCTCCACAACGTCATGGGCCTGTGGCTGCTGAGCGAATCGGTGCGCCAGTGGGAGCGCGAGACGGGCGAGGCGATCGACCTGCCGACACTGCTGGCGGATGCGACGGAGATCCCCGCCACGGCGGTCGCGGTCTTCGACGCGAACGACCCCCGCTTCATGGCGCCGGGGGATCTTCCCGCCCGCATCGCCGCGTGGTACCGCGAGCACGACCTCCCGGTGCCCTCGACCCGCGCATCCTTCACCCGCGCGATCGTGGAGAGCCTCGCCGAGGCCTTCGCCGGCGCTGTCCGCGACGCCGCGGACCTCGCGGGACGCCGGCTCGAAACGATCCATGTGGTCGGCGGCGGATCCCTCAATCGGCTGCTGTGCCAGCGCACCGCCGACCGGTCCGGCCTTCCGGTGCTGGCCGGCCCCGTCGAAGCAACGGCGATCGGCAACGTGCTGGTCCAGGCCCGCGCACAGGGCTGGTTCGGCACGGATGCGTCGCTCGAGCGCCTTCGCACCCTCGTGGCGTCCGCCTACCCACCGCGCCGCTTCACGCCGCAGCCCTGACCGCATCCCCCTCGCGGTCCGCTCCGACCGCCGCGCTCCCATCGGGGCGCGGCGGTCGGAGAATGGGCCCGATCTCGGAGCATCGGGCCGGCATCCTCCGACATCGCGCGGATTCTCCGACATCGAGGCGCCGGCGGCGATGACCGGGTCGGGTGGTCCGGGTTCAGGCCGGATGCGTGGCGCGCACGGCGCGCTCGAAGTCGGCGACCGAGCCACCGACCGCGTCGAGCTCGGCGGCGTCCAGGAGCAGCACGAGACCGGCGTCGGTCCGGGTGAACACCGCGGGCGCACCGTGTTCGGCGACCGCGGCGGCGACGTCCGCATCCATCTCGTTCAAGTGGCGCAACTCGAAGGGCACCCCCAGGCGCGCGACCATCGCATCCCACTCCGGCTTCCTCCGCCAGGTGTGGGTGATGTCGCACAACGAACACTGCGCCGTGCCGAGCATGTGCCCGATGACGTACCGTAGCTCGCCGATCGGTCCACCATCGGCCCTGTAGACGCCGACGAATCCCCGCACTGACTGGTTCACAATCCCGATCTTCACGCGGAATCGGACCACCCCGGCCGGTTCCGGCTCAGCTGTCACCGCCTCGTCACTTCTCCCGGATGTCGGAGGATCGACCCGATGTCGGACGATCCGGATCGAATCCTCCGACATCGGCCGCATTCTCCGACGCAGCGCGGCGCACACAGGGCCGCGCGCGAGCACGACGAGCGGTCAGGACTCGCGCGTGATGGTCACTTTCACGTGCAGCTGGCTCTTGAACGGACCGGCGTACACACCGCGCAGCGGGGGCACGTCGTTGTAGTCGCGTCCGCGTCCGACGAGCACGTGGCGGTCGCCGATCTCGATGTTGTTGGTCGGGTCGAAACCCACCCAGTCATCGGCATACCACTCGACCCAGGCGTGGGACTCGCCGGTCACCGGCTCGCCCACATCGGCGTTCGGGCGGGGGTGCAGGTATCCCGACACGTACCGTGCGGGAATCCCGACCGAGCGCAGCGCGCCGAGGGTGATGTGCGCGATGTCCTGGCACACCCCCTTGCGGGCCTCCCATGCTTCGCCGGCGGTCGAGAGCACGCTGGTGATCCCGCTCATGTACTCGACGGCGTCGCCGACGGCAACCGCGATCGCGTGCGCGGCCTCGCTGGGGTTCTCGTGCTGCTCGGCGATCCCCTTCGCCAAGGACGCGACCTCGGGGTGGGGCGCCGTGCGCCGGGTCTGGGTGAGCTGCTCGACCGTCTCGATGGATCGGCTGGTCGCGCGCCGGAGATCATCCCACGTCATGTCGGGATGCTCGATCGGGCGCTCGCGGACCTCCACGAGCGAGCGCGCGGTGATCGTCAGGGCCCCGTGCGGGGAGAGCACGTCGAACGCCGCCACGCGGGTGCCGAAGTAGTCGACGTACTGGCTGACCGCCGTGGACGGGTCGATGTCCAGCGAGCTGCTCAGCACGAACTGACTGTCGGTGGACCCGGGCAGCATGCGCGCCTCGTTGTACGACGCCGAGACGTCGCCCGGGTAGGAGAATCCGGTCTCGTGTTCGATGCGGAGTCGCTTCATGACCGTCCCCGTCCCTGTCGCACTGATCGCTGAGCGTGTCGACGCATCATGAGGTCTCTCCGATCCAGCTCGGCTCGGCGTGGGTCGGGAAGAAGCGTCCGCGGATCGCCTCCGACGCCTCGCGAGTGACCCGCTGCACACGGTCCATGTGCAACGGCAGCTCGCTGATGATCTCGCTGATCGGCCGATACTCGAGATCGTTGCGGATGCGACCGAGCGCCCGCAGCACGGGGTTGGAGTGCCCGACCCGGTCGGCCCGCGGGTCGATCGCGCTCATGCACTCCTCCGCCTGCTGGATCGAGAAGATGATCGAGCGTGGGAACAGCCGGTCCAGCAGCAGGAATTCCGCGGCATTGCTTGCGCTGGGCATGCCCCGGTAGGTCCGCAGGTATGCCTCGTAGGCACCGCACGAGCGCAGGATCGTCGTCCACGACGGACCGGACGCTTCGGTCAGCGACCGTGTCGCGAGCATACGCGCGGTCATGTCGGTGCGCTCGATGCTGCGCCCCAGGGTGAAGAACTGCCATGCCTCGTCGCGGCTCGTCGACGAGTCGACGCTGCCGACGGCCAGGGACGCCCGCTCGCGCACCCATTGGAAGAAGTCGTGCGCCTTGTCGGTCTGCAGGCGCCGCGGCATTCGCGAGTTGGTCATGTTGAGCGTCTCCCACAGTTCGCTGGAGACGATCTCGCGCGCACGGCGGGCGTTCTCGCGCGCCGCGCCGAGCGAGTAGGCCACCGACGCCGGGTTCATCCGGTCGATGGCGAGGCGCTGCAGCACGTCGTCGCGGCTGACGGGCGTCGTCGTGTCGGCGGGCAGCGACCCCATGACGTTCAGCAGCGACCGGCAGGCGGTGTCCTCGTCGATCCAGGGGTCTTCGAGAAGCAGCTGCAGGTGCACTTCGAGGATGCGCGCCGTCCCGTCGCTGCGCTCGATGTACCGCCCGATCCAGAACAGGCTCTCTGCGATGCGACTCAGCATGAGTCGTCACCTCCGGTTCCTGAGTAGACGACACCGTCGTCGTATCGAAGGGCGGCAATGCGACTCAGCATGAGTCGTCACCTCCGGTTCCTGAGTAGACGACACCGTCGTCGTATCGAAGGGCGGCGATGCGACTCAGCATGAGTCGTCACCTCCCCCGCGGACCTGCTGTTGCTGTTCCGCCTGCTCCGTGCGCGAGCGCGGTCGGTCCTGCGGGGCGGTGTCGGGCTCGTCGTGGTCCTCGTAGATGATGGGGATCGACTGCGTGACCGCGGCTTGGTCGGCGACCAGGCCCGCCATCCCGCTGCCCTGCCCGTACTCGACGTGGGCCGGCGCGGACCCCCCGACGACCCAGGTGTCCTTCGATCCGCCACCCTGGCTGGAGTTGACGACCAGTTGCCCTTCCGGGAGAGCGACGCGGGTGAGGCCGCCCGGGAGCACCCAGATGTCCTCGCCGTCGTTGACCGCGAACGGCCGCAGGTCGGCGTGCCGCGGGCGCATCCCGTCTTCGACCAGCGTCGGGATGGTCGAGAGCATGACCACCGGCTGCGCGATCCAGCCGCGCGGGTCGGCTTGAAGGCGCTTTCGCAGCGCGTCGAGTTCGGGCGGCGACGCGTCGGGCCCGACGACGAGGCCCTTCCCGCCGGATCCGTCGACGGGCTTGACCACGAGCTCGTCCAGTCGGTCGAGCACTTCCTCGAGCGCCTCGGGTTCCTCGAGCCTCCACGTGTCGACGTTCTTGAGGATGGGCTCCTCGGCGAGGTAGTACCGCACCAGATCGGGCACGTACGTGTACAGCAGCTTGTCGTCGGCGACGCCGTTTCCCACCGCATTGGCGATCGTGACGTTACCCAGACGCGCGGCCAGCATGAGCCCGGGCGCGCCGAGCATGGAGTCGGCGCGGAACTGCAGCGGGTCGAGGAAGTCGTCGTCGACCCGGCGATAGATGACGTCGACGCGCTTGGGTCCGCGAGTGGTGCGCATGAAGACCTTGCCACCCATGCACAGCAGGTCGCGGCCTTCGACCAGCTCCACGCCCATCAGGCGCGCCAGCAGGGTGTGCTCGAAGTAGGCCGAGTTGTACACGCCCGGGGTGAGCACGACGACGTTCGGCTCCTCGACGCCGGGCGGCGCGGACGCCCGCAGCGCTGCGAGGAGCTTGTTGGGGTAGTCCCCGACCGGACGAACCCGCATCGAGACGAACAGCTCGGGAAGCGTCTGCGCCATCACCCGACGATTCGAGATGACGTAGCTGACGCCCGAGGGCACGCGCACGTTGTCTTCGAGCACCCGCATCTCGCCGTGCTCATCGCGGATGAGGTCGATGCCCGACACCTGGATGCGCACGCCGTTGGCCGAGTGGATGCCCGCGGCTTGGCGGTAGAAGTACTGCGATGAGGCGATCAGCCCGGCCGGCAGCACCCCGTCGCGGACGCAGTGCTGGTGGCCATACGCGTCGTCGAGGAACGCCTCGAGCGCGCGCACGCGCTGCTTGATGCCGGCCTCGGTGGTCGACCACTCGTCGTAGTCGATGACGCGGGGCACCGCGTCCAACGGGAACGGGCGCTCCTCACCGGCGAAGTCGAAGGTGACGCCCTGCGCGAGGTAGGAGGTGGCCAGCGACTCGGTGCGGCCCCGCAACTCCTCCTGTGTCATCTGGGCGAGCGCGTGGTGCAGTTCGCGGTAGGCCTCGCGTGACTGCGAGGGTGCTCCCGAGGTGGTCACGTCGCCGAACATCTCGTCGAACGCCGGCACTCCGGAGGGCGTCCGCCGGGGTGTCTGGGTGGACCCGTACCCGTCGAAGAGATCTCCCATGGGTTCACACTAGCCCGCAGCGTGTCGCCGTGTTGTTTCCCGCCGGGGGTTGACGCGGTGACGCGTTCCTCCCCACGCGCGCACGCGCGCCGCAGCTCCGTCATCGGATCGTCACCACCTCTCCGGACCGTGTCCGACCGCCCCGGCGTAGCCTGAACGGGTGACGACCGATGCGACACCCACGCGCGGCGCGGGCGGGGCCGCCGCCCTGGCCGGTATGGCCGCGGCGGTCGCCGGGGCGGGCGCCGGCGAGCTGACCGCGGCGCTCGCGGCGCCGTCGTCGAGTCCCTTCGCGGTGATCGGCGGCGCTCTGATCGACGCCGCGCCCACGTGGGTCAAAGACCTCATGATCGAGTGGTTCGGCACCGCCGACAAGATCGCCCTCACCGTCCTCATCGCCGTCGTCCTGGCGCTCGTGGCGGCGTGGGCGGGGTGGGCCGAATTCCGCCGTCCTCCGTCGGGCGCGGTGGTCGCCGTGGCTTTCGGCGCCGTCGCCGCCGTCGTGGCGCTCCTGCGCGAGACGGGCGATCCGCTGCCCTTCCTGCCGGGGATCGTGGCGGGTGCCGTCGCTGGCGGCGCCATCCACTTCCTGGTCGGGATGCTGCGTCCGCGCCCGCCTCGCGCCGGCACCGAAGCCTCCGACCTGCCGAACCGGCGCGCGTTCTTCGCGTGGACCGCCGTCGCCGCCGTCGGCGGGGCCATCGCGGTCGTCGCGGCGAATGCGGCCCGCGCGGGGTCCCGCGCGATCACGACGGTGCGCGATGCCCTCGTCCTGCCGTCACCGGCGGCGACCGCTCCGCCGGTCCCGGCCGGGGCGGAGCTCGGCATCGACGGGCTTGCGCCCGTGGTCACCCCGAACGCGGACTTCTACCGCATCGACACGGCGCTGGTGGTCCCCTCGATCGACCCGGCCGACTGGTCGCTGCGCATCCACGGGATGGTCGAGGAGGAGGTCGTGCTCACGTGGGACGAGCTGCTCGCGCTCCCCCTCCGGGAGACGACGGTGACCCTGTCGTGCGTGTCGAACGACGTCGGCGGCTCGCTCATCGGCAATGCGCGCTGGCTCGGCTACCCGATCCGCGACCTCCTGGCCCGGGCGAAGCCGACGGCGGATGCCGACATGGTGCTCTCCCGCTCCTCCGACGGGTTCACGGCGGGAACCCCGCTCGAAGCCCTCACCGATGATCGCGACGCCATCCTCGCGATCGCCATGAACGACGAGCCGCTCCCGCCCGAGCACGGCTTCCCGGTGCGGATGGTCGTCCCCGGTCTGTACGGGTACGTCTCGGCGACCAAATGGGTCGTGGACCTCGAGGTCACCCGGTTCGATCAGGCGCGGGCGTACTGGACGGACCGCGGCTGGTCCGCGCGGGGTCCGATCAAACTGCAATCACGCATCGACGTCCCGCGGCGCGGACGGCAGGTCGCCGCCGGCGAGACGGTGATCGCCGGCATGGCGTGGCAGCCGCACACCGGCGTCGAGGGCGTTGAGGTGCAGATCGACGGCGGCGATTGGCAGTCGGCGACGCTCGCCACGGCGATCTCGGACGACACCTGGGTGCAGTGGAGCCTGCCGTGGACGGCCGAGCCGGGCGAGCACACCCTGAGGTGCCGCGCCATCAGCACCGACGGCGAGACGCAGACCTCCGACACGGCGCCACCGGCCCCCGACGGTGCCACCGGCTGGCACGAGGTGCGCGTGACGGTGGCCTCGTAGCCCTCTCGGGCGGCTCAGCCGGCGAGGACGACCTTGAGCTGCTCGATCGCCCAGTCCAGCTCGGTCGCGCGGATCGTCAGCGGCGGCGCGATGCGGATCGTCGAGCCGTGGGTGTCCTTGACCAGCACGCCGCGCGTGAGCAGACGCTCGGCGACCTCTCGACCCGTGCCGACGCTCGGATCGATGTCGACGCCCGCCCAGAGCCCGGCGACGCGGATGGCGGTCACGCCGTTTCCGACGAGATCCTGCAGCTTCGCCTCGAGGTGCTCGCCGAGCGCCTTGGCGCGGGTCTGGAACTCGCCCGAGGCGAGCATCTCGACCACGCGGGCTCCGACGGCGGCGGCGAGGGGGTTGCCCCCGAAGGTCGATCCGTGCTCGCCGGGTTTGATGACCCCGAGTACGTCGCGGTCGGCCACGACCGCCGAGACCGGCAGGATGCCGCCGCCGAGCGCCTTGCCGAGCAGGTACACATCGGGCACGATGCCTTCGCGGTCGCACGCGAAGGTCTCACCGACCCGGCCGAGGCCGGACTGGATCTCGTCGGCGATGAACAGCACGTTCTTCTCGGTGCAGATCTCCCGCACGCGACGCAGGAACCCCTCCGGCGGGATGACGACTCCGGCCTCGCCCTGGATCGGCTCGATCAGCACGGCAGCGGTGTTCTCGTCGATTGCGGCCGCGATGGCCTCGGCATCGCCGAAGGGCACCTGCACGAAGCCCGGACCATACGGTCCGAACGCGTCGTGCGCATCCGGGTCGTCGCTGAAGCCGACGATCGTCGTGGTGCGTCCGTGGAAGTTGCCGCCCACGACGACGATGCGCGCCGCATCCGTCTGCACTCCCTTCACGCGGTACGCCCACGCACGGGCGACCTTGATACCGGTTTCGACCGCCTCGGCACCGGTGTTCATCGGGAGGACGAGGTCCTTGCCGCACAGTTTCGCCAGGCCCGAGGAGAATTCCACCAACTGGTCGTTGTGGTAGGCCCGGCTGGTGAGCGTGAGGCGCTGCAGCTGTTCCTGCGCGACGGCCACGAGCGCCGGGTGCAGGTGTCCGAAGTTCAGCGCCGAGTACGCCGAGAGCAGGTCGAGGTACCGCTTGCCCTCGACGTCGGTGACCCACACGCCTTCGCCGCGGGAGATGACCACCGGCAGCGGGTGGTAGTTGTGCGCGAGATGCTCGTCTTCGGCGCCGATGACGCGGATGGTGGCGGTGTCGAGGCTGGGCGAGGTGACGGGGGTCATACCGGCGTTTCCTTGGATCGCAGTTCGAGGGTGCAGCACTTGATGCCGCCGCCGCCGAGCAGCAGCTCGGACAGGTCGACCAGCACCGGGTTGTAGCCGCGCTCGCGGAGCTGCGCTTCGAAGCCCTTCGCGCGCGGGGAGATGATGACGTTGCGGCCGTCGCTGGCGGAGTTCAGACCGAACACCGAGCCGTCCTCGTCGGAGACGCGGATCGCATCCGGGTACCGCTCGGCGAGGATCGCACGGCTGGGCTCGTCGAACGCACCCGGCAGGTAGGCGATGTTCGCGTGGTCGACCCCGCCCGGGCCCTGCACCGGGTCGAGCACGGCGATCGCGGTGTCGAGGTGGTAGAAGCGCGGGTCGACGAGAGTCAGCGAGACGACCTCGCGACCGAACACCTCCCCGACCTCGCGGTGGCTGTCGCCGGTGGAGCGGAAGCCGGTGCCGGCGAGGATCGTGTCGCCGACGAGCAGGAAGTCGCCCTCGCCCTCGTTGACCTCGCGCGGGTCGACGACCTCGAACCCGTTGCGACCGAACCACTTCATGAAGGCAGGACCTTCCGGAACGCGCTCGGCGAAACGGAACTTGGCGCCGTACGCGACGCCATCGATCACGAACCCCCCGTTGGCCGTGTAGACCATGTCGGGCAGGCCCTCGAGCGGGTCGATCAACTCGACCTCGTGCCCGAGTTCGATGTAGGTGTCGTAGAGCGCCTGCCACTGCCGGACGGCCTTGGCGGTGTCGGTGGGCTTCGCCGGCTCCATCCACGGGTTGATGGTGTAGCTGACCGTGAAGTGCTCCGGACGGCACATGAGGTACCGACGGTGCTGGGCGATGCGCTCGGTCCCGGAGGTGCTCGACGGATCGGTTGCGGTGTGATGCATGGACATTTTCGCTCCTCAGTGAAGGGGGCGGCGGACGCTGTCCAGAGGCCCGGCGGTCCTGTCCCCGCCGTGGATCGCACGAGGAGAAGCGGCGGCCCGGGCACGCCGGATTCCATTGTGGCACGACCTCGTCCCCCGCACAGAAGCGATTCGGAGCGTTCGGCGCGGGTCGCCCATCGACGTCGATGTCGGAGAATCCCGCCGATGTCGGAGGATCTCCACGACATCCTCCGACATCGGGCCGATTCTCCGACGTCAGGATGGGCGCGTCGCGACGACCACCGTCTTGCCGACCGCGTGCCCGGCGGCGACGTGGGCGAGTGCCCGATCAGCGCCGTCGGCCGACACGGTGCGCTCGATGTGCGGCCGCAGGGTTCCGTCTGCGACGAGCTCGAGCATCTGCCCGATGATCTCCGGATGCGCCCCCGCCGCCAGCGGACGGAGCGGGCGTCGCGCGCCGATCGAGCGAACGGCGGCTGCGAGGATGCGCGGGATCGGTCCGAGCAGTCGCCCGCCCTCCCCGGAGACGAGGACGACGACCCCGCCGTCGCGGACGAGGGCGCGGAGCGCGCTCAGCGATGCCGTCCCGGCGATGTCGAGCACGGCGTCGAAATCACCGCCGAGTTGGGCGGACCCGGGTTGCACGCGCCGGTAGTCGAACGACCGCGAGGCGCCCCACTCTTCGACGACCGCCCGATTGCGTTCGCCGCACAGGGCCCACACCTCGGCGCCGCGCGCGGCGGCCAGCTTCACGGCGAAAGATCCGACGCCACCCGACGCCCCGATCACGAGGACACGCCGAACGCCGCGACCCTCACGGGAGTCCGCACCGCCCTCGGGCGGCGGCGCGTCATCGATGAGCGGAGCCCCTGCCGCATCCAGCGCGAGGGAGGCCGTCACCGCGGCCACCGGGAGGGACGCCGCGTCGACGACCGAGACCGCCTCGGGCCGCGGGACGAGCCGATCCGCCGTCGCCACGGCATAGTCTGCGAGGCCACCCCCGCCGAGCTCGCCGACCACCTCATCCCCGACGGCGAACGCGGTCACGTCGGGTCCGGCCGCGACGACGGTGCCGGCCACGGCGATCCCCCGCACCGGCTGTTTCGGGCGCCGGATCCCGAAGGCCAACCGCACCAGCCACGGCTCGCCGCGCATGATGCGCACATCGCCGTTGTTGATCGCCGCCGCCCCCACGCGCAGCAACACCTCCCCCGCACCCGGCCGTGGCGTCGGAACCTGCCGATGGCTGACCGCATCCACCTCGCCGTAGGCGCGCTGGACCCACGCCGACATCGTCTCAGGGACGTTCATGATTCCTCCGGGTAGTGGAAGGCGTCGTCGAGACCGACTCCGAAGACGCGGCAGATCTGGAAGGCGAGCTCGAGGCTCGGGGAGTACTTGCCCTGCTCGATGGCGAGGAGGGTCTGCCGGGTCACGCCGATGCGACGCGCCAGTTCGGCCTGGGTCAGCCCGGCCGCCTCACGGAGCGGACGGATGCTGTTGGTCACCCTCGTCGGTTTCACCATCGCGGGAACCCCCCGCGGTAGGCCGACAGGCGCGCGATCCCACCGATGAAGGCCGAGAGGAAGAAGCCGAAGAAGATCGCGTTGCCGATCCAGATCGTGTCGACATCGAGCATGGCCAGGACCAGGGCGCCGAGCGCTCCGATCACCAGGAACGCCACACCGATGCGATCACCGAACCACTCGATCTCGCGGTCGCGCTGGTCGGCCGTGTGCGTCTCCTCCGGATCGCGCATGCCGGCCAGGATCCCCCAGCCGATCGAAAGGACGATGCTCAAGACGATCGCGCCGGCGACCGTCCACACCATCGGCCACACCCACTCGACCTCATCGATCGGGACGCGCCACAGCTCGGGTGCGACGAGGACGACGTAGACGATCGTGCCGGCGAGGCTCGCGATCAGCTGCGCCCAGGTGTTGCGTTCGGCATACGCCATGGCGACCTCCGGATCATGTACAGAATGTTTGACATTCTCAGGATGCCCGTGACGCCCACGCATGTCAAGAATTCTTTACACGCCACAGCCGCGGCGTGGCGTCCACCCGCCGGGCAGGCGCGTTCGACACCCGTCGTCGTCGGACATTCGTGCCGATGTCGGAGGATCTGCACCGGATCCTCCGACATCCGGCACATCCTCCGACATCGGGATGCCCGGGACGGGCCAGGCGGGTCCGCTCAGAGACCGAGGGAGATGAGGTAGTCGTTGGCGAACCGCCGGTCGGGGTCGAGTCGATCGCGCAGCGCGGTGAAGTCGTCCCAGCGCGGGTAGCGCCGCGCGAGGGTCGCGGAATCCATCGCGAACAGCTTGCCCCAGTGCGGGCGGGCCGAGGCCGGCAGCGCATCCTCGATGAGCGGCAGCACGGCCCCCACGGCATCGGGGTCGGGCACCCACGTGAAGTGCAGCCCGACGGTGTCGCGCCCGTACGCGGGGCTCATCCACAGGTCATCGCCGGCCATCGTGCGCACTTCGCACACCTGCAGCACCGGCGCGAGCCGCGGCGCGAGCTCCCGCAGCGCGTCGATGGCCTCGCGCGCATCCGCGCGATCGACCAGGTACTCGCTCTGCAGTTCGTCGCCCGCGGACGGGGTGAACTCGAGCCGGAAATGGGGCAGCCGCGCGAACCAGGGTCCGGGTTCACCGCCCTGCACGGTGCACGGGGTCGGATCGATGCCGGGCAGCGGATGCCGCGGACCGTCGGCGGGGCGGGCTCCGATCCCGCGCAGGGCGTCGTGGTCGGCGCGCCCCGGCCGCGCCTTGACCCACACCTGCCCGATCGCATCCGGGTCCTGCCACGTCGTGAACATGCTGACGCTGTCACCGGCGCCCGTGACGGCGTCCAGGCGCGACAGGACGTCGTCCCAGCGCGCCCCCTCGAACACGGTCTGAGCGATCTCGTACGCCGGCTCGACCTCGAGGGTGAGGTGCGTGATCACGCCCAGCGCACCCAGGCCGACCACCGCGCCGGCGAAGTCGTCATCACCGCGCCGCAGCACGAGGGTCTCCCCCGCGGCGGTGACCATCTCGACGGCCGCGACCTGGGTTCCCAGAGCTCCGATGCGGTCGCCCGATCCGTGCGTCCCGGTCTGCACGGCTCCGGCCACCGAGATGTGCGGGAGGGACGCGAGATTCGCGAGGGCGACGCCGGCGGCCTCCAGCGCCGGCACCAGGTCTCCGTGTCGCAGACCGGCCGGCACGCGCGCGCGACCGGCCGCGGCATCCACCTCGACCTCGCCCCGCATCGCGGACAGCGACACGAGCACGCCCGCGGTATCGGCGATGCGACTGAACGAGTGCCGGCTGCCGAGCACCCGCACGCGCGGTTCGCGGGCGAGGATCCCGGTGAGCTCGTCGACGGAGGCGGGGCGCACGATCTCCCGAGCCCGATACGTGACGTTCCCGGCCCAGTTGCGTTCGCTCATGCCCTCATTCCAGCACGGCCCCGGCCCGGGACGCGCGGGTTTCGAAACCGTCGACGTCGGAGAATCACCCCGATGTCGGATGATGCGGCCCAGATCCTCCGACATCGGGCGGGTTCTCCGACATCGAGGTGAGGATGCTGCCGGCGCGAGCCGGGGGCGGAGGGGCTACATGCCGCCCATGCGCATCCAGGCGGCGTTGCCCTGGGCGCGGAGCGAGGCTTCGGACGGGTCGGCGGATCCGCTCTGCCCCGCCCGGACCATGTCGTTGCGCGCACGGTCGGCCCGCCGGGCACGACGGCCACGCCACGCGGCCGCACCCGAGAGCGCGGCGACCAGCAGCGCCACGGGAAGCCAGATGCCGATCGCCATGCGCCCAGGCTACGCCCGCCCCGACCGCGGTGGGCCGGTCCGCGGCATCTCCGCCGCCCCCAGCCGGCGGCACCTTCTCGGCCGTCGACGCGCTCCGCCTCGAGCACGGCCCCGGGGATCCGCCACCTCCGCGACGCCCGTGCCGCGGGTGCGCCGGCGACGATCCCCACCCCGCGCAGCCCGCGGAGGCGGCCGGCCCGGGCGGGTCAGATGACCGACTCGGACCAGGGGTCGGGGTTGCCGAAACGGTGCGCGGTGATCGTGATGGCCTGCTCGTGCAGGAACGGCAGCAGTTCGATGCGTCCCGCCGTGGTGACCTCGCTGTCGTACACCGCGAGATCCGGATCGCCGCCGACACCCTCGGCGAGCGCGCGGTGCAGCGGCGGCAGCGAATCGCGGGTACCCACCAGCCGCGCACGCGGCGGGCGGTTCGGCCGCGTCATCCGCTGGATCCACTCGTCGTCATTCTCGACGTAGACGGTCACGCCGTGGTCGTCGAGGGTCCGACGCACCTCGACCGGCAGTCCGACCGGCGCGCTGACGGTCATGCGGGACCCGGAGCGGATACCGGCGACGATCACCCGCAGCAGCGCCTGCCAGGTCGCATCCCCCGCGGCACGCACGGCGACATCGACCGGACGGTACCGGAACAGGTTGCGCTCGACCCCGAGGCCCGACACGTCGCGGACCTGTCCGAACTCTCGGCTCCACGCCACCGCATCCGACAGCGCCCCGCGGCGCAACCAGTCGAACGCGTCGTAGGACAGCGACGGCTGGGCGGATTCGATCACGGCGGTGATGCGCGAGTCGAGGCCCTTCAGGTGCAGCGTCTGGGATCCCGCCCCGCCGGGGGTCGGACGCCACGCGCCCAACCCGATGAGGTAGTTCGGTCCGCCGGCCTTCGTGCCCGGCCCCACCGACGACCGCTTCCACCCGCCGAAGGGCTGGCGCTGCACGATCGCACCGGTGATCCCCCGGTTGACGTAGAGGTTGCCGGCCTGCACGCTCTCGAGCCAGACGTCCAGGTCGTCGGGGCTCTGCGTGTACAGCCCCGCGGTCAGTCCGTAGGCGACGGCGTTCTGGATCTGGATCGCCTCGGCCAGCGACGAGGCGTGCATGATGCCGAGCACGGGCCCGAAGAACTCCTCGAGGTGCACGCGCGATCCGGGCTGCACCCCGACGCGGACGCCGGGTGTCCACAGCCGCCCGTCGTACGCGGGTCCCGCGTCGAGCAGGGTCGGCTCGACCAGCCACTGCTCACCCTCGTCGAGGGTCGTCAGCGCCCACTCGAGCTTGCCCTGCGGAGCCTCGACGAGCGGGCCGACCTCGGCGAGCGGGTCCGTCGGCGGACCGACACGCAGCGATCGGACGGCGTCGACGAGCTGCCGGGAGAACCGCTGCGAGCGCCCCACCGGCCCGACGAGGATCGCCAGCGACGCCGCCGAGCACTTCTGCCCGGCGTGTCCGAAGGCGCTCTTGACGAGGTCGGATGCCGCCAGATCGAGATCGGCGGAGGGCATCACGATCATCGCGTTCTTGCCGCTCGTCTCCGCCAGCAGCGGCAGGTCGGGGCGCCACGACCGGAACAGCGCGGCGGTGTCCCACGCGCCGGTGAGGATGACGCGGTCGACGTCGGGATGCGCGATCAGCTGCCGGCCGAGCTCGCCCTCGTCGATGTCGACGTACGCCAGCACTCCGCGCGGGACCCCCGCTTCCCACAGGGCCTCGGCGACGACGGCGGCGCACCGCCGCGAGGGCGGTGCCGGCTTGAACACGACGCCCGAGCCCGCTGCGAGAGCGGCGAGGACCCCGCCGGCGGGGATCGCGATCGGGAAGTTCCACGGCGGTGCGACCACGGTGAGGCTCGAGGGGAGGAAGACCGCGCCGCTGACCCGGTCGAGTTCGCGCGCGGTCGCCGCGTAGTAGTTCGCGAAGTCCACCGCCTCACTGACCTCGACGTCGGCTTCGGCGAAGACCTTCCCCGTCTCCGATGCGGCGACCTCGATGAGCTCCGCGCGTCGCGCCTCGAGGGCGCGCGCGGCCGCCTGCAGCACCTGGGCCCGCTCGGCGGCGGGCCGGGCGCCCCACGCGTGTGCGGCATCCCGCACCCGCTGCACGATCCGCTCGAGTTCATCGGCGTCGCTGACGCGCGATGCCGCAACGGTCGCGTCGCCGGCCGTCGAGCGACCCACCCGGGTGAGGATGTCGGCCGCCCACGCGCGATTCTTCGCCAGCGCGGGATCGGTATCGGGGGTGTTGGCGAACCCCGGCGCTCCGGCGGCGGGTGCGAGGGTGCGGCGCTCGCGGTCGGAGAACACGGCGGTGTCGACGAATGCCTCGCCGCCGAAGCGCACCGCGTCACCGAACGACGCGAACGGCGCGGCATCCGGGTCGCCGTCCTCACCGGAGGAGCGGGCGATGCCGAGCACGGCCTGCGTGAGGCCCGCCTCGCCCGCCTCAGTGGGCGGCTCCGGCTCGCGCAGCACCGCGCGCGGGGCGCCATCGCCGCGCGCGCCCGCCGCCGCGGTGGCCCCGCGGTCCTGGACGCGGTTCGGTCCGACCGGCAGCGCGGCGTCTGCGGCGCGGTCCACGGAGGCGAGGAACCGGTCGCGTTCCCGCGCGAACAGGTCGGGGTCGTCGGCGATCTCGAAGGCCGCGGACAGGAAGTTCTCGCTCGACGCGTTCTCCTCGAGCCGCCGCACGAGATAGCTGATGGCCACGTCGAACTCGTCCGGACGCACGACCGGCACGTACAGCAGGACGTGTCCGACCTCGCGGGCGACCGCGGCGACCTGGCCCTGGGCCATGCCGAGCAGCATCTCCATCTCGAGGTCCTCGGTCACGCCGCGCTCCTCCGCGAGCAGCCACGCATAGGCGATGTGGAACAGATTGTGTCCGGCGACGCCCACGCGGACCGCCTCGGTGTTCTCCGGCCGGAGCGCGTGGTCGAGACACCGCACGTAGTTCGCGTCGGTGTCGACCTTGGTGTCGTAGGTGACCTGCTCCCACCCGTGCATGAGCGCATCCACCCGCTCCATCGCCAGGTTCGCCCCCTTGACCAGGCGCACCTTGATACGCGCGCCGCCCTCGGCCACACGTCGGCGTGCCCATGCCGTGAGCTGCTGCAGCGCCGGAAGCGCATCCGGCAGGTAGGCCTGCAGCACGATGCCCGCTTCGAGGTCTCTCAACCGGGGGTCTTCGAGGATGCGTGTGAAGACCGCGATGGTCAGGTCGAGGTCGCGGTACTCCTCCATGTCGAGGTTGATGAAGGTGTGGTCGGATGCAGCCGACAGGTACAGCGGTCGCAGGCGTTCGACGACGGTGTCGACGACCTCGTCGAAGGCCCACATCGAGATGTGGCTGACGATCGCAGACACCTTGACCGAGACGTAGTCGACGTCGGGACGCCGGATGAGATCGTGGATGCCTTCCAGCCGCCGCCTCGCCTCCCCCTCGCCGAGCACGGCCTCGCCGAGCAGATTGAGATTCAGCCGCGCCCCGGATTCGCGCAGACGCGCGATCGCGGGACCGAGCTTGTCGGGACGCGCATCCACCACGAGGTGCCCCACCATCTCGCGCAGCACGCGACGCGCGATCGGCACGACGGGGGACGGCAGCACCGGAGCGACGGCCCCGCCCACGCGCACGGCGCCGCGCAGGTACCAAGGCAGGAACTCGGGGACCAGCGGTGCGATCCGGTTGAGGCGGGACGCCGCGGCACCGAGGCTCTCCGGCCGCATCACGCCGTCGACGAACCCCAGGGTGAAGGGCAGGCCGTTGGTGTCCTTGAGGACCCCCGCGAGGCGCTCCGCGGCCGGGTCGACCTGGACCTCGGCGGATTCGCGGGTCCAGCGCTCGGCGAGCGCGACGGCGCGGTCGGTGAGGCTGTCGGACGACGCTTGTGACGTCGTGTGTGAGGGCTGGGACATACGCGAAGCCTACGTCCGTGCGGGCCCGGATCCGAGGACCGATCCGGGCGGTTCAGGCCCAGATGCTCGGAGCCTCGCGACGGGTGGAGGGCAGGGCCGACGCAGACGCCCAGTCGTGGACCCATTCGTCCACGTCGGGGATGCCCTCCGGGCGGCCGACGGCGCCGAAGAGCTCTTCGTGGGAGAGGGTGCCGCCGCTGCGCTTCATCATGCGCGCACGGATGATGGCTCGCGCGTAGATCTCCCCGTCGACCACGGCGCGGTGTTCGAGGTAGACGGCACGGTCGTCGTGGCCGATGAGCCGCGACTCGACGTCGAAGCGCTGCCAGAGGTTCAGGGACTTGCGGAAGGTGACCGTTTCGGCGGAGACCACCGCGTACCAGCCGTGATCCCGCATGGCCCCGAGCAGACCCGTCCGGGTCAGCAGGTCCCATCGACCGAGGTCGAACAGCGACAGATACCGGCCGTTGTTCATGTGCTGGAGGATGTCGATGTCGGTCGGCAACGTCGTCAACCGGATACGTCCCACCGCGCTCGGGTTCATCCTCCCCTCGCGACGCAGTCGCCGTCGCGCGAGAAGGATCGTCAGGAGGGTGCGCCACCACACATTCACGAGGGCCGATCGTAGCGACCCACGACAGATCCCGCGATCCGGTTGTCGGAACCCCACAGCGCGGGGAGGTGCGCGCATCCCGTTCCCCGGGTCGTCTCCCGGCGTTCACCCCCGGATTTCCGGCCCGAACCACCCGAGCGTAGAGTCCTGGCATGGAATCCGAACTGCAGACCGACATCGTCGTCCGTCCAGTCCGCGACGTCGACGCGGTCGACCTCGGCCGTGTGCACGCCACGTGCTGGCACGAGACGTACGACCACCTCATCAGCAAGGCCGCGCTGGAGAAGGTCTCGCCGCGTCGCCTCGCGGAGCTGTGGACGCACTGGGCCGTGCAGGGCGAGGACTTCAAGATGTTCGCCGCGCTCGTCGACGGGCAGATCGTCGGGTTCGCCGGCTCGGGTCCCGCCCGCGACAAGGACGCGGTGCGCAACCGCGAGCTGTACTTCATCTACCTGCTCGACGCATGGCACGGCACCGGCATCGGCCAGAAGCTCTTCGACGCGGTGGTTCCCGCCGACGAGCCGCTGTACCTGTGGGTCGCCGAGGACAACCCCCGCGCGCACCGCTTCTACACCCGGAACGGATTCACCCTCGACGGCGCCACCCACACCGAGCCCTTCCTCGGCGAGACGCTGACCGAGGTCCGCTTCGTCCGCTGATCGTGCTGCAGGTGTGGGCCCTCGAGGGCATCCCCGAGGTCTCACCCGGTGACGATCTGGTGCAGATGATCGGCGACGCCGCCGCGCGCGCCGAGCCGCTCAGGGACGGCGACATCGTGGTCGTGACCTCGAAGATCGTCTCCAAGGCCGAGGGGCGCATCATCCGCGCAGACGACCGCGAAGACGCCATCACCTCGCAGACGGTGCGGGTGGTCGCCTCGCGCACGAGCCCGACCGGCCACGTCACCCGCATCGTGGAGAATCCGCTGGGGATCGTGTCGGCCGCCGCCGGCGTCGACGCGTCGAACACCCCCGACGGCACGGTGCTGCTGCTCCCGGAGGATCCGGACGCCTCCGCGCGGCGGATCGCCGCCGGCCTGCGCGAACGCGTCGGCGTGCGGATCGGTGTGATCGTGACCGACACCCTGGGTCGCGCCTGGCGCGAGGGGCAGACCGATCACGCGATCGGTGCGGCCGGTGTGCACGTCTTCGAGGACCTCCGCGGGCAGACCGACGCGGAGGGGCGCCCGCTCGTGGTGACGCAGCCGTGTGTGGCCGATGAGATCGCCGCCGCCGCCGACCTCGTCAAGGGCAAGGCGTGGCGGATGCCGGTGGCCGTCGCCCGCGGACGTTCCGATCTCGTCGGCGACCTCGACCTTCCCGGGGCCCGCTCGATCGTGCGCCCGGCCGAGCGGGACATGTTCCGACAGGGCGCCGACGAGGCGTACGCCGACGGCCTCGCCGCCGGTCGCGCCGCCCGGTCCTGACCGCGCGACGCGCCGTCTGCGTGGTCAGTCTGCGGGGGTGAGGCGGACATCGCCCGCCGAGACATCGCCGGTGATCCGGTGGGGAGACGACGGCGAGGTCTGCAGGCGATTGGTGACATCGCCTGCCGAGACATCGATGTCGACCGCGTACACCTCGTCGGGCACCACGACCCGCAGGGAGCCGGCGCTGACGGCGACCTGCACCTCGTCGGGGGCCTCCCCGCCCATCCGCGCGACGATCTCGCCGGCACTGACATCGAAGCGCGCGTCCGTAACGTCCGTCACGTCGATGTCGGCGGAGCCGGCACTGACGTCGGCGGCGATGGTGTCGGCGCTGCCCGCGAGGTCGACCTCTCCCGCGCTGATCGAGAGCGCGACATCGCCCCAGTCGGCGTCGGCTATGATGCGTCCCGCCGCGAGATCGAGGGTTGCGTCCATGCCGGCGCGCTCAAGGCGCTCGGGAAGCACCAGCACCGCGTCGCCGTTGCCGCCGAACATCCACCGGAGACCGAAGAACTCCGACGGGGTCGAGACGGAGAGCCGGTCCCCGTCCCGCACCAGGCGCCACTGGTCGGCGGCCGCCCCCTGCGAGACGTCGAGGCGCGCCTGCGTCACGTCGGCGAACTCCACGCGCAGATCTGCCGCCGTGATGTCCAGGTCGAGGTCGCGTACGCCGACCGCATCGGCGGTGTGGGAGGCATCCTCGAGCATCGCGGAGCCCACGGCGCGGAAGGATGCCGCCACCAGTGCGCCGAGCAGAATGGCCGCCCCCAACGCGATGGTCAGGATCGCGATGACCGTCGACGACGCGCGGGTCCGGGACGGGGGCGGCGGCGACGGCGACGGCGTGGGAGGGGGCGTGAGGGTGTCGGTCATGACGGGTCTCCTGTCTGCGTGGTCCCGGTTGCGGGACCGCCGTGTTCGAGATGGGCGAGCACCGCCAGAACGCGGCGGTTCCCGGACTCGTCCTGTTCCAGATCGAGCTTCTGGAAGACGGCGGTGATGTGCTTCTCGACGCTGCCTTCGCTCACGAACAGCGTCCGGGCGATGGCGTGGTTCGACTTCCCCTCGGCGATGAGGGCCAGCACGCTCGCCTCCCGGTCGGTGAGGCGGCTCATCCGTGCGTCCAGGGTGCGACGAGACAGGAGCTGGGCGACGACTTCCGGGTCGAGGATGGTCGCGCCCGCGCCGATCCGCTCGACGCTCTCGACGAACTCGCCGACATCGGCGACGCGGTCCTTGAGGAGGTAGCCGAGCGCGCCGCCCTTGCCGGCGATGAGATCGCTGGCGTAGCGCTCCTCGACGTACTGCGAGAGCACGAGCACCGGAAGCCGGGGGTCGGCGGCGCGCAGGCGCAGGGCTGCGCGGATGCCCTCGTCGGTGCGTGTCGGAGGAAGGCGGACATCGAGGATGCACAGGTCCGGCGTCGTGTCGACGACGGCGTCTTCGACACCGCTCGCGTCGGGGAAGGCCGCGACGACCTGGTGGCCGGCATCGACGAGCAACCGCACGAGCCCCTCGCGTAGGAGCGCCGAATCCTCGCAGATCAGGATGCGCACGGGACCGTCACCTCCACCGTCGTCGGGCCGCCGGCGGGGCTGTCGAGGCGGAAGGTGCCGCCGACGCCGAGCACGCGGTTGGCGATGCCGTCCAGGCCCCCGCCGGGAAGCACGCGCGCCCCGCCGACCCCGTTGTCTTCGACCCGGGCCCACAGCGTGGCATCCTCGCGCATCCGCACGAGCACGCGCGCCTCGGTGCCGCGGGAGTGCTTGGCGGCGTTGGTGAGCGACTCGGCGATGACGAAGTACACCGCCGCTTCCGCGCCGGGACCGCACCGACCCGGGGTGCGCACATCGAGGGTGACGGGCACAGGCGAGCGCGCCGCGAGGGCGGAGAGGGCCGCATCGAGTCCGCGGTCGTCGAGCACCGAGGTGTGGATGCCGCGGGCCAGCTGCCGGAGCTCGGTGATGGCCGCTTTCGTCGAGGTGTGCGCCTCGGCGATGAGCGCCTTCGCGGCCTGCGGATCATCGTCGACCTTCTGCTGGGCCAGGCCGAGGGTCATGCCGACCGAGACGAGCCGCGGCTGGACGCCGTCGTGCAGGTCGCGTTCGATGCGGGTGCGTTCGACCTCGGCAGACCGCACGGCACCGGCGCGCTGCTCCTGCGAGAGGCGGGCTTCGTGCGCCAGCTGCGCCTCCCGCGAGGGCACGAGGATGGCACGGCCGAGGATGCCGTGGAGGATCGCGATGCCGACGAGTGCCGCTGCGGCGGCGAGCGCTCCGACGATACCGACGGGCACGGCGACGGCCGCGGCGAGCTCCACGCCGAACAGGCGCATCGGACCGGCGGAGAACAGCGGAGTGAACGCACCGGCCAGACCGGTGACCACGGCGGTGAGCAGGGGCAGGACGAGAAGGCCCAGGACGGTGGAGACGGCGATGCTGGCGATGCCGCGCCACACGATGGGGTCGGTGAATTGCGCCCACACCATCCGGAGGAAGCCCCCGAAGCCCGGGCGGGCGGAGCGACGCACCCGGACGGGCGCGAGCTCGAGGCCGTACAGCCCGTCGACGCGGGCGTACTCGAGCCAGGCGGTGGCGTACATGGCGTAGACGAGCACGTACAGCACCAGCAGCCCGATGCCGATGATCGGCACCAGCGACAGGCCGGTCCCCAGCAGGGTGAACAGCACGGTGAACACGGCGGGGCCGATCACACCGAGCGCGGCGAGCTGCGCCAGGGACCCGGCGATCATCGCGGGGGCGGCAGGCCGGCGTCCGGGTGGGGAGTCGGGAGTGGTCATGTCGACAACGCTACGACCGCGCCCTCGTCGCCGCGCCCGTGCGATCCGGAGACCCGGGCGGGGGTTATCCCCCGGTCAGCGGCCCGAGACGGTGCCGAACAGGCGCGCGATCGGGGCCAGCACGAGGGGGCGAGCCGCGACCCAGGCCCCGGCGATCACCACGAGCGAGGCGGCGAAGATCCAGAAGCCGGTCCAGTTGTCCGCGTACGCGCCGGGGTCGACGGTCCCCTGCGCCGCGTACATGTGGTTGAGGTTGCGCAGGGCACCGGTGGAGAGCACGAGCACGACGTGGACGAAGATGAACAGGACGAAGAAGAGCATCACAGGGAAGTGCAGCGCGCGCGCCCACTCCACCGGGTAGGCGCGGTTCAGCGCCTTGTTCCCCGAGGGCCAGATGCCCGACATCCGCACACCGGTGATGATCGCCAGCGGGGCGGCGACGAAGACGGTGGTGAAGTAGGCGAGCTGCTGCAGGCTGTTGTAGTTCACCCAGCCGTTCTCGGTGGGCCAGTCGAGGGTGAGGTATTGGATCGCGGCCGACAGCGCGTTGGGGAAGACCTCCCACGAGGTCGGCACGATCCGCATCCACTGCCCCGTCGCGAACAGCAGGACGACGAAGACGAGTCCGTTGACGACCCAGAGGATGTCGAGGGACTGGTGGAACCACAGGTTCAGACTGATCTTGCGCTTGGGATCGGTACGGGGTGCCCAGAACGCGGTGGGCCGCTTCTCGGTGCGAACGCGGAGTCCGGTGCGGATGATCAGCACCATGAGGAAGACGTTGAAGAAGTGCTGCCAACCGAGCCACGCGGGAAGACCGACCGGCGCCCCGTCCGGCAGGTGGTACTCGCCGGGGAACGCGGTGAGGAACGCCTGCATCGGCTCGGTGCTGGCGAACCAGCGCATGGCGAGGACGAGCATGCCGGCCGCGTAGACGATCCCGATACCGCCGACGAGCACCGCCCCTGCCCACTGCAGGCGGGTGAAGGGACCGACGCGGCGCGCTTCGGGCGCAGGAGGTGCCGAGCGCGGTGCGCGCCCCGGCCAGACGGTGCGCGTGAACGGCAGCGGACGCGACAGGTCGGCGCGGGCCGCCACCGCCGGGGCGGGTGCGTCGGATTCCGGGGAGGGGAGAGCCTGCGCGGTCGGCGACCCGGATACGGTGACATCGGACGCGGTGGTGACGGTGGGGTCGGACTCCGTGGGACGCGCGGAGACCGCAGGTGCCGGTGCGACATCGGCCGGAGGCCACGGGTCACCGCCGTTGGTGCGGGGCAGCCCGCGCCGGACGGTGATCACTGCGGCATGCGTGCCGAGCGCGGGAGACGCCGAGCCGGGGGTCACCGCCGCCACGGGGGCCGCGGCGGACGCCACCGTCGGCGGGAGCGGTTCGGTCGCGGCTGTCGGCGATCCGGCATCCGCCGATACCGCGACCGAAGCGGTCGCAGGCGGCCACGGCTCGCCGCCGCGTACCCGCGGCAGTCCGCGGCGCCGCCTCGACGCGGCGCGAGGCTCTGCTCCCCGCTCCGCAGAATGCGACTGCGGAGCCGCACCATGCACCCCCGCACCCTGCTCCGCCGTCGCATCCGCCCCGTCCGCGCTCGAGACATCCGCCGCATCCGACGGCGGAAGCGGCGCATCGGCCGGCGGCCACGCCTCACCGCCGGGATGCCGCGGCAAGCCGCGTCGCAGGGTGCGCGGGGAGGTGGTCATGCGCGCTACTTCTTCTTGGCCTCGAGCGCAGCGATGAGCTGCGGCACGACCGTGAACAGGTCGCCGACCACACCGAAGTCGGCGATGTCGAAGATGGGCGCATCGCCGTCCTTGTTGATGGCGACGATGGTCTTGGCCGTCTGCATGCCGGCTTTGTGCTGGATCGCCCCGGAGATGCCCAGCGCGACATACAGCTGCGGCGACACCGAGACACCCGTCTGCCCGACCTGGAACGATGCGGGTACGTAGCCGGCGTCGACGGCGGCGCGGGACGCCCCCACCGCCGCGCCGAGGGCGTCGGCGAGCTGCTCGACCAGCTCGAACTTCTCCTCCGACCCGAGGCCGCGCCCTCCGGAGACGACCTTCGCTGCGCCGCGCAACTCGGGCCGCGACGATGACACCGCCGCTTCGGCGAACGCCCCGACCGTGGCCGCCTTCCGGCCCGACGGGGCCACCTCGAGGATCTCCACGACCGGATCGGCGACGGCCTCGGCACGGGCGTCGATGGAGCCCTGCCGCACGGTGATGATGGGGGCGCCCCACGTGACCGACGCGTCGACGTTGTAGGCGCCGCCGTAGACGGAGTGGTGGGCGATCACGCCCTCTTCGTCGCGCGAGACCCCGACCGCGTCGACGCACAATCCCGAGCGACGCCGGGCCGCCAGGCGTCCGGCCGCTTCGCGACCTTCGATCGAGTGCGCGGTGAGGACGGCGTCCGGGTCGACGAGGTCGATGGCCGCCGACAGCGCGTCGACCACCGCCACGGTCAGGCCGTCTCCGCGCGGGGCGACCAGCACGGTTCCCGCGCCGAGCGCCGCGGCCTCCCGTGCCGCTTTCTCGTCGCCCACCACCAGCGCCACCGGCGTCCCCACCTGCGCCGCGGCGCCGAGGAGTCCGGCAGCCGACATGGTCACGTCGCCCGAGGGTGTCACCTCGAGGAGGACGAGGACCGCGTCCTTCGCGTATTCAGCCATGTCGCTCCCTATGCCAGTCGGTTCTCGATAAGGAAGTCAGCCAGCTTCTGGCCGGCATCGCCCTCGTCGACGATCTTCACGCCCGCCTCGCGCGGCGGCTTCTCCGAAACGGCGATCATGATCGACCGCGACCATTCCGGGTCGAGCGGGTCGATGCCGAGGTCATCGAGCGAGAGGGTCTCGAACGGCTTCTTCTTCGCCGCCATGATGCCCTTGAAGTTGGCCATGCGGGCGTCGGGGAGGGCCTCGGTGACGGAGATGACGGCGGGCAGGGCCGCGGCGACCTCCACCGTGCCGGTGTCGCTCGCGCGGATACCCGCGACCTCGCCGTCGCCGATCCGCACGGTGGTCAGGGCGGTGGCGGCGGGGACGTCGAGCAGTTCGGCGATCATCGCCGGCAGAACGCCGCCGGTGCCGTCGGTGGAGAGGTTCCCGGTGATGGCGAGGTCGAAGCCGATACGTTCGAGTGCGGCCGCGAGCACCTGGGCCGTGAGTCCCAGATCCGCGCCGATGAGGCCCTCGTCGACCACGTGCACCGCCGACCCCGCACCCATCGCCAGCCCGCGGCGCAGCGACGTCGTGGCGGCTTCCGGCGCCATGGACAGCAGCACCACCTCGACGTCTGCGGTGGCGTCGGCATGGGACAGCGCCGCTTCGAGCGCGCGCTCGCCGATCTCGTCGAGCACCCGGTCGCCGGCGTCACGCTGGGCCAGACCGGTCTCGAGATCGAGCGTGCGATCTCCGTAGGTATCCGGGACTTCCTTGACCAGGACGACGATCTTCATTCGGGTGCGCTCCTTCGACGTGTCGAGTCTAAGCGTGGACGAGAGTGGGGCCGCCCGCTGGGCTACCGTGGAGAGGACGAATCGGAGGTGGACGATGGCCCGACAGCGCCCCCTGCCGATCGATCCGCTGGCTGAGGCGAAGCGCCAGTGGGTGGCTCACGGCTGGGCCGAGGCCGCGACCGGCATGTCGGTGGTCACCTCGGTGGTCCGCGCCCAGCAGATCCTCATGGCCCGGATCGACGCGGCGCTGAAGCCGTACGGACTGTCGTTCGCACGCTACGAGATGCTGCGCCTGCTCGCCTTCACCCGCGAGGGCCGGATGCCGATGGCCAGCGCGATCGCGCGCCTCCAGGTGCACCCCACCAGTGTGACCAACACGGTGGACCGACTCGTGCGCGCCGACCTCGCCGCGCGCGAACCACACCCCGTCGACGGGCGCGCGGCGATGCTCGTGATCACCGACGCCGGTCGTGACGTGGTCGAACGGGCCACGGCCGCCCTGAACGCCGACGTGTTCGAGCACGTGGGGCTCGACGACGGCGACGCGGAGGAACTGGCGAGCATCATCGCCCGCCTGCGCAAGGACGCGGGCGACTTCACCGACCCGCGGCCGGTGCCCGACCCGCTCTGACGCGACGCGCATCCACACCCTGCCCTGCGTCCGAGACCGGGGCGCACGCGCGCGGGTTTCGGACGCGCGCCCGGGTCTGGCAGCCACCGGGCAGGAGTGCGCGGATGCGGGGAGCGCCATCAGCGGTGGGTGAAACGCGGTGCGCGCTTCTCGCGGAAGGCGGCCATGCCCTCCTTCTGGTCGTCGGTGTCGAACAGCGCGGCGAACGCCTGCTTCTCATAGCGCAGCCCCTCGGACAGCGACGACTCCTGCGCGGCGGCGAGGGCGGCTTTGGCCGCGTACAGCGACGGCAGCGACTTCCCGGCGATGGTCGTCGCGGTCTTCTCCGCCTCGTCGAGGAGGTCGGCGGCGGGCACGACGCGTGAGACGAGGCCCGATCGCTCCGCTTCGTCCGCGTCCATCATGCGGCCGGTGAGGATGAGCTCGGCGGCCTTGTACGGCCCGATCGCGCGCAGCAGACGCTGCGTGCCGCCCATGCCGGGGATGACCCCGAGGTTGATCTCGGGCTGGCCGAAACGAGCGGTGTCGGCGGCGAGGATGACATCGCACATCATCGCGAGTTCGCACCCGCCCCCGAGCGCGTACCCCGAGACGGCGGCGACGACCGGGGTGCGCAGCTGCGCGAAACGGGACCACTGACCGAAATGATCGTCCATCGTCATCTCGCGGCCGGACTTGTCGGCCATCTCCTTGATGTCGGCGCCCGCGGCGAACGCCTTCTCCGAGCCGGTCAGCACGATCGCGCCGATGCGCTCGTCGTCGTCGAAGCGGGTGGCCGCATCGACGACCTCGCGCATCACGGTGGTGTTCAGCGCGTTGAGTGCCTCGGGACGGTGGAGGGTGATCCAGCCGACGCGTCCGCGGGTCTCGGAACGGATGGTGTCGTAGTCGATCATGCGGGGCGGCTCCTGACGTCGTCGGACTGGGCGCGGACGCTATCGATGATGCCCGAGAAGTCCCGGGTGCCCCCACCCCCGTCGACGAACTCGCGGTACACCGCACGGGCCAGCATCCCCATTCGCGCGTCCACCCCGGTCAGCTCCACCGCCTTCTCGGCGAGCCCGAGGTCCTTGTCCATGAGTGCGCCGGCGAACCCGGGCGCGAAGTCCCGATTGGCGGGACTGGTGGGCACGGGGCCGGGCACCGGACAGTTGGTCGTCAGCGCCCAGCACTGACCCGACGCGTGCGACGCGACGTCGAACAGCGCCTGGTGAGACAGCCCGAGGCGTTCGGCCAGAACGAACGCCTCGGCCACGACGATCTGCGAGGCCGCGAGGATCATGTTGTTGCAGACCTTGGCGGCCTGCCCGAGCCCCGGACCGCCGCAGTGCACCACACGGGCCCCCATGGTCTCCAGCAGCGGACGGGCCGCCTCGACGTCGGCGGCCGCACCGCCGACCATGAACGCCAGCGATGCGTTCTCGGCTCCCACGACACCGCCGGACACGGGGGCGTCGACGCTGCGGTGGCCGGCCGCCTCCGCGAGGGCGTGCGCGGTGCGGGCTTCGTCGACGGCGATCGTCGAACAGTCCACGAAGAGGATGCCGGTCGGGGCCGCCTCGAGGAGCCCCGGACCGACGCCGGAACCCCGATAGGCGTCGATGACCTGCCCTCCGGTCGCGAACATCGTCAGCACGACATCCGCGTCGGCGACCGCACCGGCCGCGTCGTCGACCACGTCGAGCCCCGCCGCCCGCGCCGCCTCGCGCGCCGGCGCGGCCACATCGAAGCCGAGGACAACGTGACCGGCCGCCGCGAGGTTCCGGGCCATGGGCAGGCCCATGTGCCCGAGGCCGAGGAACGCGATGTTCATTTTCCCGCCCCCAGCAGTTCGCGACCGATGATGATCCGCATGATCTCGTTGGTCCCCTCCAGGATCTGGTGAACCCGCAGGTCGCGGACGATCTTCTCGATGCCGTAGTCGTGCAGGTAGCCGTACCCCCCGTGCAGCTGCAGCGCGTCGTTGGCGACGCGGAACCCGACGTCGGTGGCGAACCGCTTGGCCATCGCGCACTGCATCGCCGCGTCGTCCGCCCGGTCGTCGAGGGCCCCGGCCGCATCTCGCACCATCGCGCGCGCGGCGCGCAGGTCGGTGGCCATGTCGGCGAGGGCGAACACGACCGCCTGCTTCTCGGCGAGCGGCTCCCCGAACGTGAAGCGCTCGTGCACGTAACGGGTGGCTTTCTCGAGCGCCGAGCGCGCCCCGCCGAGGGAACACGCGGCGATGTTGATGCGGCCGCCGTTGAGCGCCGACATGGCGATCCGGAACCCGTTCCCCTCGCCTCCGAGCACAGCCGAGGCGGGGACCCGCACCTCGTCGAGGATCACCTGGGTGGTCGGCTGCGCGTTCCACCCCATCTTCTTCTCGGGGGGTCCGAACGACATGCCGGGAGCGTCACCGGGGACGAGGAAGGCGGTGATCCCGCGCGCGCCGGGTTCTCCGGTCCGTGCCATGACGACATACACCGAGGCCACGCCGCCGCCCGAGATGAACTGCTTCACACCCGTGAGCACGTAGCCGTCGTCCGACCGGATCGCGCTGGTGGCGATCGCCGCGGCATCCGACCCCGCCCCCGGCTCGGTGAGGCAGTACCCGCCGAGCTCCGCCATGGTGGTCAGGCCCGGCAGCCACTGCTCGCGCTGGGCGGCCGAGCCGTACGCGTCGATCATCCACGCGACCATGTTGTGGATGCTGATGTACGCCGCGACGGCGGGGTCGGCCGCGGCCAGTTCCTCAAAGATGAGGACGGCATCGGCGCGCGAGAGGGCGGAGCCGCCGACGTCGTCACGGACGTAGACGCCGCCGAGCCCGAGGTCGCCCGCGCGATACAGGACGTCGCGGGGAAAGTGCCCCGCAGCATCCCAGTCGAGGGCGTGCGGCGCCATCTCGGTGCGGGCGAACTGGCGGACCGCGCCGACGAGGGCCGCGCGCTCCTCGATGGTGCTCATCGACATGTGATCTCCTTTGATCGCGTCAGATTCGACCATGCTCTGGGCACGGAGCAGATCATCCTGTTCATTTTAGATGGTCATCCAACTATCTGCCAGGGCTTCCGATAGCTGGCGGGCCGGCGGCGTTTGTTGCCCGGCCGTTCACGCAACGGCAACCCGGCCCGAATAGACCGGACGGGTATCCCTGCACACACCCGACACCCGTCAGGACGGTCATGTCTTCAGCCACGTTCAGACGCGCGGTCGCCGTTGCCACCACGGCAGCAGCCACCTGTGCGCTCGCCCTCGTTCCGATCACGGCGGCCGGCGCCGCGGTGGTCCCCTCCCCCGTGACGTACTCCGCCGAGGACGCCTCGCTCGCGCTGACGCCGCTGGGCAGCTTCGAGACCGGCGTCTTCGACGAGTCCGCCGCGGAGATCGTCGCCACCCACGGTGACCGGCTCTTCGTCGTCAACGCGCAGGCCGGCAGCGTCAGCGTGCTCGACTGGTCCGACCCCACCGCGATGACCGAGCTGTTCGCGATCGCCTCGACCGGCACCGCGAACTCGGTCGCCGTCCGCGAAGACGGCCTCGGCGTCATCGCCTTCGAGGCCGAAGACAAGACCGCGGCGGGATCGCTGGTGTTCTTCGACGCCGACGCCGCGGATGAGGCCTCCGCCGTCCTCGGCTCCGTGACCGTCGGCGCCCTCCCCGACATGGTGGCGATCTCGGCGGACGGCACGTACGCCGTGGTGGCCAACGAAGGCGAGCCGGCTGACGACTACACGAGCGACCCCGAGGGGTCGATCGGCGTCGTGACCCTGCCGTCGACGAAGACCGCGCCCGCGCAGGGCGACGTGCGCACCGCCGACTTCCGCGCCTACGAGGCCGACGGCGGCAAGACCCTCCCAGAAGACGTGCGGGTCTTCGGCCCGACCCCCGAATCCGACCTGCCGGTCTCGCGCAACCTCGAGCCGGAATACATCGCCATCGACGGCGACGTCGCGTACGCAGCCCTGCAGGAGAACAATGCCATCGCCGTGGTCGACCTCGCCTCGGCGACGGTGCAGGACATCTGGGCGCTCGGTTTCAAGGACCACTCCGTCGCGGGCAACGGCCTCGACGCGAGCGACCGCGACCCCGAGGACGCCTCGACGGTCAACATCGACACCTACGCGGGCCTGTTCGGCATGTACCAGCCCGACGGCATGGACATCTTCGCCGCGAACGGCAGCTCCTACCTCGTGACGGCCAACGAGGGTGACGCGCGCGAGTGGGGTGACTACGTCGAGCCGGAGCGCGTGAAGGACCTCGACGTGTGCGCCGACTCCCCCGCCGCGGCGCTCACCGAAGACGAAGACCTCGGCCGCCTCGAGGTGACCACCGAGCTCGGCTTCGACGAGGAGGGCGACTGCTACAGCGCGCTCTACGCCCACGGCGCTCGCTCGTTCTCGATCTGGTCGACCGACGGCACCCAGGTGTTCGACTCGGGTGACGACTTCGAGCAGATCACCGCCGCCGCCGCGCCGGGCTCGTTCAACTTCAGCAACGACGACAACGACGCCGGCGACTTCGACAGCCGCAGCGACGCGAAGGGCCCCGAGCCCGAGGGCGTCGTGATCGGCGAGGTCGGGGACCGCACCTACGCCTTCATCGGCCTCGAGCGGGTCGGTGGCGTGATGGTCTACGACATCACCACTCCGGCCGCCGCCGAGTTCGTGACCTACGTCAACAACCGCGACGTCTCGGCCGACGCCGAGTCGTCCGCCGCGGGCGATCTCGGGCCCGAGGGCCTCGCCTTCGTCGCCGCGGCGGACTCCCCCACCGGTGAGCCGGCGCTGATCGTCGGCAACGAGGTCTCCGGCACCACCACCGTCTTCGGGATCACCGACCTGCTCGCTCCCGAGACCACCGAGATCCAGGTGTTGACGATCAACGATTTCCACGGTCGTCTGGAGGGTGATTCGTACGGTGTCGCGGGTGCTGCGGTGATCGGTGGTGCGGTCGCGGAGTTCGAGGCGGCGAATCCGAACACGTTGTTCGTGTCGGCTGGTGACAACATCGGCGGGTCGACGTTCACGTCGGCGTCGCAGGATGATCTGCCCTCGATCGATGCGCTGGTCGAGGCGGGCCTGGATCTGGGTGCGGTGGGTAACCACGAGTTCGACAAGGGCTTCGATTTCCTGCTCGACACCGCGACCCCGCGCTTCGGTGCCGGTGACGCGGCGGCGGGTGCGACGTACAGCCTGGGGGCGAACGTGTACGCGAAGGGCACCGAGAACCCGGTGCTCGAGGAGTACTCCGTTCAGGATGTCGACGGCGTGCGCGTGGCGTTCATCGGCACGGTCACCCCGGACACCGCGGTGATGGTCTCCCCCGACGGGATCGCCGACATCGAGTTCGGTGACCAGCTCGTCGCGGCCAACCGGGTCGCGGCGGAGATCACCGAGGGGGACCTTGCGGATGTGATCATCCTGCTCACCCACGATGGTGCGGCCACCGACGCGTGCGAGTCGCTCATCTCCGACGACACCGACTACTCGAAGCTCGTCGCGGGCGCCTCGGACGACATCGACGCGATCGCGTCGGGTCACACCCACCAGGAGTACGCGTGCATGCTCCCCACCCCCGGTGGTGGTGAGCGTCCGGTGATCCAGGCGCTGGAGTACGGCAAGGCACTGGGTCTGCTGGAGATCTCGGTGGACACCGAGACGAAGGAGCTGGTCTCGATCGAGGGTTCGGTGGTTCCGCTGACCGACGGTGGCACCCCGCTGTACCCGGCCGACCCCGAGGTCGCCGCGATCGTCGATGCCGCG